>NZ_JBVKDO010000021.1:0-203372 GCF_055633805.1 Amycolatopsis sp. NPDC114478
CTTGCCAACGGCGATTCCGTGAGAGCCATACCCGGAGCCCCAGGGCCCACCGATCCTACGAATGACCAGTTCAGACCCAACAAAGAAGGTAGGACGGACCGTGACCGGTGTCGTGGAGCGGGCAGCGGGGGTGGTCGGCGAGGGCGCGGGCCGGTGACATGTCGGGTGCGCCTGGGAGAGCTACGGCGCGATGCCCTCGAGCATTGCACGCACCACCGCGTCCGGCGTTGGTGGGTCGAGGGGGCCCGTGTGCGGGAAGACCGCCGCCAGTACCGAGGCGTGGCAGTAGCCGACCAGCATCGCCGCGGCCGCGTCCACTTCGGACTTCTCGCGCAGCCTGCCGAGGGCTCGCTCCTCCTTCAGGTACGCCAGCAGGCGGTCGCGCCAGTAACCCGATCGCTCGCTGATCTCCGCGAACCGCTCCAGCACCCGCGGCTGGCCGATCAGCCCGCTGAACGCCGGCACGATCACCTTGTGCAGCGCCAGCCCGAACTCCAGGTGGCGGTGGAGGTTGCCCGCCACGGTGCCTTCGCCCGCCACCGGCAGGTCGCCCAGTTCCGCTTCCGTCGTGCGCACGTGCTCCAGCAAGGCCCGGGCCACCAGCTCCTCCTTGTCGGAGAAGTGGTTGTAGAGCACGCCGTCGGCGACGCCCGCCATGCGCGCGATCTCGCGCACGGTCATCCCGGCCGTCCCGTGCGTGGCGATCATCTTCTGGGCGGTCTCGACCAGCAGGTCGTGCAGCGACTGGCCGTCCCGCTGCGCCGCGGCTTTCCTCGGTGACATCACCGCCATCGTAAGGGCCTCACGACCTCCTTCCCGTGACCAGCCACGCCGTTCCGCGCAGGCGGACCGCGTCCGGGCCCGCGTACGGCGCCAGTGCCGCCGTCAGAGCCTCCGTCGCTTTGGCCGCCGTCTCGCCGTCGACCATGCCCAGGTGGTGGCGGACCGGACCCCAGTCGCTGATGAACCGGGCCGCGTCGGGGACGTCGTGGCCCCAGACCTGGTCGGCCTCGACGCGGGTGCACACCACGTCGGTGAAGCCGGCTTCGGTCAGGACTGCCGTCGTGCGGTCCGGGTCCGCGAACGACGTCGGCCCGCTGCCGTCGGGGCCGGTGGGCTGGGGAAGGTACTCGGCCAGCGCGCCGAAAACCCGGCCGAGGTCGGTGCCCGCCAGCGCCGTCATGCACAGGAACGCCAGCCGACCGTCAGTGCTCAAGGCCCGCCGGACGTTGGCGAACGCCGCCACCGGGTCGGCGAAGAACATCACCCCGAACCGGCTGACCGCCAGGTCGAACGAGCCTTCGGCGAACGCGTGCACCTGGACGTCACCCTGCTCGAACGCCACGTTCGGCACCTCCGCCGCCCGCGCCCGCGCGGTCGCCAGCATCGGCCCGGACAGGTCGACCCCGGTCGCGGACCCGGCCCGGGCCGCCGCCAGCCGCGTCAGCTGGCCGTTGCCGCAGCCGATGTCCAGCACCCGGTCGCCCGCGCTGACCTGGTCGAGCAGGAAGCCGTTGAACCCGCTGTTCACGGCGTCGTAGCGGTCCGCGTGCGACGCCCAATGTTCCCCCTCGTACCCGTTCCACGCCTCGGCCTGCGCGGTGTTGACGATCCCCGTCATCCCCATCTCCTTCGTTGTGAACACGCGTTCATGAACACTCGTTCATAGTCCCGAGATCCGCCACGGCTGTCAAGGCATCGGCCACCCGGAGCCGGATGTCGGCCAGGTGGCAGATCTTCCGGTCAGGCGATCGCGGAAGACTTCTCGTCATCAGGGAAACCGCCCCTGACCAGCACAGAGGAGCTAGAAATGGCCGACGTGATCGCCAACATGTCCATGTCCCTCGACGGTTTCGTCGCCGACCCGCAGGACCGCATCGACCACCTGTTCGGGTGGTTCGGCAGCGGCGACGTCGAGGTCCCCACCGCCGTCGAGTGGGCGACCTTCAAGACCTCCGAAGCGAGCGCGAAGATGCTCCGCGACGCCATGGCCAACGTCGGCGCGCTGATCACCGGCCGCCGCCTGTTCAACCTCACCCAGGGCTGGGGCGGCGCGCACCCGATGGGCGTGCCGGTCTTCGTCGTCACCCACGAGGAGCCCGCGGACTGGCCGCACCCCGACGCGCCGTTCACCTTCGTCACCGACGGGCTCGAAAGCGCCGTCGAGCAGGCCAAGAAGGTCGCCGGGGACAAGAACGTCGCCGTCGCCAGCACCACGATCGCGCAGCAGTGCCTCAACCTCGGCCTGCTCGACGGCATCCAGGTCGACCTCATCCCGGTGTTGCTGGGCGACGGCGTCCGGTTCTTCGACCACCTCGACGCGACCGTCGCGCTGACCGGCCCCGAGGTCGTCGAGGGCACCGGCGTGACGCACCTGTCCTACCGGGTCACGCGAGGAGCGTGACGTGCAGCGCGGCCAGGCGGGCGGGTTCGGCGATCACTTCGTACGCCGCCACCCGCTCGCCTTCGACCGCCACGGCCAGCGCGAGCAGCAGCCGGCCGCGCGCGGCCATGACGACGCCGACCGCGCCGTCGACCAGGGCCGCTTCGGCGAAGTGAGCCCGTTTCCCGAACACCTGGGTCTCCTCGGCCACCGCTCGCGCCCCACGGGCTTCGAGGGCCGCTCCGGCCGGCAACGCGGCCGCGTCGGCGCGGCGGACGACGTCGGGGGCGAGCACGTCCAGGAGCTCGTCGAGGTCACCACCGCGGGCCGCGGCGAGGAAAGCGTCGACCACGCGGCGGTGCCGCGCCAGGTCGGCCGGCGGCAGCGGGGACGTGCCCCGGACCCGCTGCCGCGCGCGGCTCGCGAGCTTCTTCGCCGCGACCGGCGTGCGGTCGAGCACCGGCGCGATCCGCTCGAACGGCACCGCGAACAGGTCGTGCAGCACGAACGCGATCCGCTCGGCCGGGCCCAGCGCGTCGAGCACGACGAGCAGCGCGCGGCCCACCGAGTCAGCCAGCTCGACCTCGCCCGCCGGGTCCGCGTCGGCGGCCGGCTCCGGCAAGACCTCGAACGGGTCTTCGCGACGGGCCTTCCGCGAACGCAGGACGTCGAGGCAGACGCGGGAAACGACGGTCGTCAGCCAGGCCGCCAGGTTGTCGACCGAGTCCACGCGGTTCAGGCGCAGCCAGGCCTCTTGGACGGCGTCGTCCGCCTCGGCCAGCGAACCGAGCATCCGGAACGCCAGCCCGCGCAGCCTGCCGCGTTCGGCCTCGAACGCCGCGGCCAGCTCATCCATCGGTCACCTTTTCGCCCGCACCCACCGTCGCACTTCCGACGGATCCCGGCGACCAGAGGTGACCGATGAGCTTGCTGACCCCCTGCCGGCCTGGGCGCGTGTCCCGGACGGCGGGTCTTGGAGTCGTCGACGCCGTGCGCACGGCCGGGATCGCCGTCGGCGTAAGGCTTTCGCCGTGGTGGACCGGCGGGCGGCCCACTGGCGGGGACCGGTCGTCGCGCTACTCCGGGCACCACACCGCGAGCTCGCTCCCGCCGGGCTCGCGGAAGTGGAAGCGCCGGCCGCCGGGGAAGGTGAACGGTTCCTTCGTCACCTCTCCGCCTGCCGCCTCGATCGCGGTGCGCGCCGCGGCCAGGTCGTCCGTGCGGACCGTGACCAGCGGCGCGCGGGCTTGCTCGGCCGCGTCCGCCTGGAAGCCGAAGGTGAGGCCCGCGGCCCGGACGTCGGTGTAGTCCGGGCCGTACGGCGTCACCTGCCAGCCGAAAGCGCGCGCGAAGAACTCGCCGGACGCGGTGGCCGACGTGGACGGGAACTCGACGAAGTCGACTTCGAACATGCCCCGACGCTAGCGGCGACCACCGACAAAACCGCGCGAGCGAGCCAGCGCCAGCCCGCCCAGCGCGACGGCGGCCAGCCCGATCACCAGCGCCACCCAGCCCCCGACGATCCCGTACCCGGTGCCGGGACCGCCCTTGGCCATGGCGACGACGACACCGCCGCCGGCCGCGCCGGCGACCCCCGAACCCAGCGCGACGACGGCTCCCCGGCCGCGGGTCAGGGCCAGCACGCCGGCGACGACGCCGGCCACTCCCACCACCGTGGCGATCACGGACCACACGCGCCCCGGCGTCATGGCGTAAGTACTGACAGCGGCAAGGGTCATGGCGTACTCCCATCTTCGGTGTCCGGGCAGCATGTCCGCCGGATCCGTCGCCCGTCGTCGTGCGGATGCGGGCACTTCCCGCTGCCGCGGCCGCCGCAGGAACCCGGGATGTACCGCGGCCGCGGTAGTCCGCGAATGCTCTTCACGCCGGATTCGCCGTCCGGAACATCCGGTTAGGGTGCGGGGATGCGGGTCGTGGACGGGGTGATCGCCGTCGGGGTCGCGGCGGCGTTGCTGGTCGCCGGGCTCTCGGCGCGGCACGTCCCCACGGACCTCGACCCGCTGGGGTACGCGCTCCTGGTGGCCGGCGGGCTGGCTCTGGCCGCGCGCCGCGGGGCTCCGGTCGCCGTGCTCGCGGTGACCGCGGCGTGCGCGCTGGGCTACCAGGCCGCCGGGTTCGAAGTGCCCGTCGTCGCCTACCTGTTCGCGGTGTACGCCGCCGTCCGGGCCGGACACCGCGTCGCCGCGCTGGTCGCGTCGGTGCTCATGCTCGGCGCGGTCCCGTTCGCGATCCTGGCCACGGGCCTGCACACGACCGGCGAGGCGTTCACGCAGTCCCGCGACGTCCTCCAGATCGCCTGGCTGATCGCCGCCGGCGCCGCGGGGGAGGCCCTGCGCCAAGCCGAGCGCCGCGCCGACGAGGCCGAACGGACCCGCGAGGAGACCGCGCGCCGACGGGCCGACGAGGAGCGGCTGCACATCGCGCGGGAGCTGCACGACTCGCTCACGCACCAGATCTCCGTCATCAAGCTGCAGGCCGAAGTGGCCGTCCACCTGGCCGCCAAGCGCGGCGAAGACGTGCCGGACGCCCTCCTCGCGATCCGCGACGCCGGCCGTGACGCGGCGCGGGAACTGCGGGCGACGCTGGCGGCGTTGCGCGACGACGGCACGAGCCCGCCGCACGGCCTCGACGACGTCCCGGACCTGGTGGAGCGGGCCCGTTCCGGCGGTCTCGACGCGCGGCTGACGATCGAAGGCCGCTGCGAAGACGTGCCGGCGGCGGTCGGCCGGACCGCCTACCGGATCGTCCAGGAGTCGCTGACCAACGTCGCCCGGCACGCCGCCGCGGCCGGCGCGTCGGTCCGGATCGACCACCGGCCCGGCACGCTCGTCGTCCGCGTCGACGACGACGGTCAGACCACTGTGGACAGTGCGCCGGGCGTCGGCCTGACCGGGATGCGCGAGCGCGTCACGGCGCTCGGCGGCCGGCTCCACGCCGGGCCGCGCCGCGAAGGCGGGTTCAGCGTCCGGGCCGAGCTCCCCGTGGACGGCCCGGCGTGATCCGCGTCCTGCTGGCCGACGACCAGCCGCTCATCCGCAGCGGGTTCCGCGCGCTGCTCGACGCGGAGGCCGACGTCGAGGTGGTGGCCGAAGCGGCCGACGGCGGCGAAGCCGTGACACTCGCGCTGGAGCACCTGCCGGACGTCGTGCTCCTCGACGTCCGGATGCCGGGTGTCGACGGCCTCGAGGCAACCCGCCGCATCGCCGCGGACCCGGCGCTGGCCGCGGTGCACGTCGTCATCCTGACCAACTACGGCTTCGACGAGTACGTCTTCGAAGCCCTGCGCGCCGGCGCGGCGGGGTTCCTGGTGAAGGACATCCGCCCGGAGGACTTCCTGCACGCCGTGCGCGTCGCGGCCCGGGGCGACGCGCTGCTCGCGCCGTCGATCACCCGCAAGCTGATCGACCGGTACGTGACGCAGCCGCCGGTGCCCGGGGCGCGGCTGGCGGAGCTGACCAACCGGGAGCGGGAGGCGGTCGCGCTGGTCGCGCGGGGGCTGTCCAACGACGAGATCGCGGCGCGGATGGTGATCAGCCCGTTGACCGCGAAGACGCACGTCAACCGGGCGATGGCGAAGCTGCGGGCGCGGGATCGGGCGCAACTGGTGGTGTTCGCCTACGAGTCCGGCCTCAGCTCGGCGGCGAATCCGTCGATCGGCTCACGGTGAGCAGCAGCGGCACCCCCGCGCCCTCCCGGGCGGCCAGGTCGGCGGGCACCCGATCGACGCCCACCTGGAACCATGTGACCAGCGAAGATCCCGGCGCGGAGAGGGGATGCTCGTGGGTGCGCGAGTCCTTTCCGGACCCGCCGATGCCCGGCTCGCCGGGCGGCGCGAAGCCGGGAACGGCGTCCACGTAGGACACGGTCCGCGGGGCCGCAATTGCCGGGGACCGGACCAGCAACCCCGCCGGGACGAGCACTGCGACCGCGAGAATGATTCGAGTCGAATACCTCTTCGCGCGACTGGACATACGATCTCCCCTTCGTATGCGGGAGGCCGTGCGCCGATTGTTCATTGACGCCGAAGGATTTGACGGCTCACGAACAGTCCGATCAGGCCGGGCGGCCCGCGCCCGCGTAGTCGTCGCCCTTCGAGTGGTACGTGTGGATCTGGATCGCCTGGCCCTCGGTCGGCGCGTTGATCATCAGGCCGTTGCCCAGGTACAGGCCCACGTGGTGGATGCGGGTCGCCGGGCTGCCGTAGAACACCAGGTCGCCCAGGCGGGGCTCCTGCGTGGGCGGGACCGGCGGCAGCGCGCGGAACTGGCTGTCCGCCGTCCGCGGCAACGCCACCCCCGCGCTGTCGTACGACGCCTTCGTCAGGCCCGAGCAGTCGAAGCCCGCCGCGCCCGCGTCCGGGCCGTTGCCGCCCCAGACGTACGGGAGGCCGAGCTGGCCCAGGGCGAAGCGGGTCGCGCGGACCCGGGGCGACGAGGCCGACGCCGGGTCCAGGGAGAGCGTCGCGTACAGCTGGGCCATGCCGAGGACGCGCTGGCGGAACAGCTCCGTGTCGCTGCCCGGGTGGTAGGCCGCGATCGCCTTCCACCAGCCCGGGCCGGCGCCGAGGTCCGTGCCGCCCGCGCACAGCGCCCGGCCGGCCGCGATCGGGGCCTCGCCGCCGTACTTCTTGGCCTGCGCCGCCGTCAGGCCCAGCGCGTTCCCGCCGGCGCGGCCGTGGTCCGACGCCGCCGAGCCGACGCCCGCCAGGGTGACCCACGAGAGGTGGCAGGACGGGTCTTCGCTCCGCAGCGCCAGCTCGCCGTTCGCGTAGCCGATCAGTGCTTCGGCGGGGATGTCCAACGGCCCCGCCAGCTGCTCGGCCCACTGCTGCAACGGGCTCTTGCCGCCCTGGCCGGACGCGCCCTGGCCCGGTTCCTGGGCCTTCACCGGTGCGCTGACTTCGAGGACCGACGGGCCGGACGCGGCGTCGCGCGCCACCGGCAGCGCGGCCGCCGGTGCGGGCGCGGGCTCGGGTGACCGGTCGGCCAGCAGCCAGCCCGCGGTGACCAGACCCGCGACGAGCGGCAGCGCGACGAGGCCGCGCAGGGCCGCGCCACGAGCCCAGGAGGTCGGCTTGGTCGTCACGGGGTCCAACTTAGAAGAGCGCACCTCTTAGTGAACGACTGAGTAGCTTGCACGTTAGGGGGACTCTCATATGGTGGACACATGACTGAGATCGACGCTGCCCGCCTGAGTGCGGCGCTCAAGGATCGGTACGCGAAGATCGACGTCGTCGAGCGCACCGGCTCCACCAACGCCGACCTGCGGAAAGCCCTCGAAGACGGCGCCGCGGACCGGACCGTTCTGCTCGCCGAGGAGCAGACGGCGGGCGTGGGCAGGCGGGCGCGTCAGTGGAGTTCGCCGAAGGGCGCCGGGCTGTACCTCAGCGTGGCGCTGCGGCCGGAGGTCCCGTTCACGGCGCTGGGCTCACTCTCCGTCGTCGCCGGGCTCGCCGTGCGGGCGGTCGCGGCCTCCGTCGGGGTCGACGCCTCGCTCAAATGGCCCAACGACGTCCTCGCCGGCGGGGCCAAGTGCGCCGGGATCCTCGCCGAGGCCGTCGCCGGGAACCCGCCGTCGATCGTGCTCGGCATCGGCCTCAACGTCCTGCCGCTCGGCGAGGTCCAGCCGGGCCCGGGCGGCCTGCCCGCGACGTCGCTCGCCGAGCTCGGCGCCACGAACACCGACCGCACCGACGTCGCGATCGCGCTGCTCACCGAGTTCGGCGACCTCGAGCGGCGCTGGCGGCTCGCGGGCGGCGACCTCACCGAGGCGGGCCTGCTCGGCGACTACCGCGCCCACTGCGCGACCCTCGGCCAGGACGTCGAGGTGCAGCTGCCGGACGGCACGTCGCTCACCGGGCGGGCCGCCGACATCGACGCCGCCGGCCAGCTCCAGGTCGACATGGTGGGCGGCCAGCGGCACACCGTGTTCGCGGGTGACGTGGTGCACGTCCGCCCGGCCTGATTCTTCGGGGCGTTGCACTCACCGGCCGGGCGTCTCGCCGGTACGGTGAGGCGACACCGCCGCACCGACCTTGGGAGCGTCCGCCGTGGCTTATCCGGACGATTTGCTCAGCGAGCAAGAGCACGTCGTGGTGCACAGTCACCCCCACTTCAAGATGCTGATCTTCCCGACGCTCGCGTTCCTGGTCACCCTGGGCGCGGGCAGCTGGCTGGCGATCCTCGCCAAGGACGCCGGCTCGCCGTGGAACACGGTGGGGCTGATCGCCATCGGGGTCGTCGCCCTCGTGCTGATCGTGTGGCTGTTCCTGGCGCCGCTCGTCCGCTGGCGGACGACCCACTTCATCGTGACCACCGACCGCCTCATCGCCCGCGAGGGCGTGCTGAAGCGCACCGGCATCGACATCCCGATGGGCCGCATCAACAGCGTCCAGTTCGAGCACGGCCTGCTCGACCGGGTCTTCGGCTGCGGCACCCTGATCATCGAGTCGGCGTCGGACGAGCCGCTGCGGTTCGAGGACATCCCGCACGTCGAGAAGGTGCACACGGTCATCTACCGCGAGGTCAACGACAACCCGTACGACGACTACCGGCCGGGCACCCAGGCCGCTCCGGGGCCCCAGCGGACCGAGCCGCTGCCGCCCCAGGGCGGTCGTCCGCAGCGCGGCGATCGTCGCCGCTGATGGGTACGCGCGAACTGGGCCTGCCGGAACGGGTCCCCTCCGCGGGGGAGCTACCGGAGCGGGTCACGATCTGGGAGGTCGGCCCGCGGGACGGCCTGCAGAACGAGAAGACGATCGTCCCGGTCGAGGTCAAGCTGGAGTTCCTCGACCGGCTCGCGGGCGCGGGCCTGACGACGCTGGAGGCGACGAGCTTCGTGCACCCGAAGTGGGTGCCGCAGCTGGCCGACGCCGAGCAGTTGCTCGCCGGGCTGGACCGTCGCGCGGGCGTCCGCTACCCCGTGCTGGTGCCGAACGAGAAGGGTCTCAACCGGGCCCTCGACGCCGGTGTCGAACACATCGCGATCTTCGCCAGCGCGACCGAGACCTTCGCGCAGAAGAACCTCAACTCCTCGCTGGACGAGCAGTTCGGGATGTTCGAGCCGGTCGTGACGCGGGCCCGGGAAGCGGGCGTCGAAGTGCGCGGCTACCTCTCGATGTGCTTCGGCGACCCGTGGGAGGGCGCCGTGCCGGCCAAGCAGGTCGCCGCCGCCGGCCGCCGCCTGCTGGACATGGGGTGCTCGCAGCTTTCGCTGGGCGACACCATCGGCGTCGCGACCGCGGGCCAGGTGGAGAACCTGATCGGCCTGTTCGGCGATGTCGGTACTTTGGCCGTGCACTTCCACGACACCTACGGTCAGGCTCTGGCCAACACCCTGGCGGCGCTCCGATGTGGAGTGTCGACTGTGGACTCTTCGGCGGGCGGGCTGGGCGGCTGCCCGTACGCCGAGTCGGCGACCGGCAACCTGGCCACCGAAGACCTGGTGTGGATGCTGGACGGGCTGGGTATCGCTCACGGAGCCGATCTGGACGCGCTGGTGGCGGCCAGCACGTGGATGGCGGGACAGCTCGGCCGCCCGAGCCCGTCCCGCGTGGTCGCCGCGCTGAGCTGACCGCGCCCGCGCCCGCGCCGAGGGGGTGCGGTATCAAGGGGGACCGGCAGCACCGCGGCCGCGTCGAACGCCATGTGCCCGCGGGCACCGACCGAGCCGGAGGATGGGTGTGACCGAGCCTTCCGAGGCGGGCTCCGAACCGGTCGAGGCCGACCTCGACACGGGGCCGATCCGGGTGCCCGAATACGGGCTGACGGAATCCGGCGCCTTCGAAGAGGCGCCGACCCCGCCCTCGGGCAACCCCGCGGCGTGGCCCCACGCCGTGTCGCCGCTGCTGCCGCCGTTCCCGCTGCCCCCTGCCCCGCCTGCCCCGGCGCCGGCCGCGCCGCCACCGCCGGTCGCGGGGCCGCCGCTCAGCCCCGGTTCGCCGGCACCGCTGCCGCCGCTCGGGTCGCCGCGCAAGGAACGGGAAAGCGTTGTCGCGCTGTTCCTCGTGCACATGTTCCCCATCGGGCACCTGCCGGTGGCCATGGACAAGCCGGCGCTGCAGCTCCCGCTGCCCGAGGATCCCGACGGGTTCGGCCCGAACGACCACCCGGACGCCCGGCTGATCTTCGACGACCAGGCGCTCACGAACGTCACCGCCGGGTTCCGCCGGTCGCCGACCGCGCCGTCGCGGCCGGTGCCGCGGTACCTGACCGACGGGTACGTGCCGTACGCCCACGCGACGCAGGCGGTGTGGATCCGCCGGTTCGTCGTCGGGCACAGCGACCTCGGGCCCGAATACGCGTGGCCGCCCGGTGACTACTACCCGGAGGGCAGCGTCGACCACGCCGAGCCGGTGATGGTCCCGGCCAACACCGTGCTCGACCGCTTCGGCCCGGCGTACGGCCGCGTGTTCTTCGCCGACGGGACGCCCTTCGCGGAACGCTCGCTGCCGCCCGGGATGCTGGACGCCGAGTACCGCCGGTACGTCGTCGTGCGCGCGGTGCCGATGTGGCGGTCGGAGACCGCGAACTGGTTCGGCCAGGTCGGCGGCGGCACCCGGTACCGTGCGCTGCTGGCGGCCGACGAACTGGTGACCCTCGGCTACCTCGCCGAGGCCAAGGGGGATGAGGACTGATGAACACGCAGTCGATCCAGCGCTGGCTCGGCGTGCTGGGCGTGCCGCCGGAGGTCGTCTCGCTCGGCGCCGAGGTCGACAACGCCTGGTGCCTGATGCAGGGCGAGGACGAGGCGTGGGAGGTCTTCTGGCGGGAGCAGGGCAACCGCTACGACTGGGCGCGGTTCACCAGCGAGCAGGTGGCTTGTCACTACCTCTTCGGCCGGCTGGCCTGGGCGCAGGTCGCCCGCGGGGCCGTCGGCCTGCTGCCCGGGTCGTGACGCGCACGACCCGGGCAGGCCGGTCAGCTCACCGCGTAGGTGAAGACGTGCGCCGCGCCTGAACCGGTCGACGTCGGCAGCGTGATGCTGCGAACCTGCTTCGCCGGATCCAGAGCGACCGGCGCCGTCGCGAACAGGTACGACGTGTACGGCCGCTGGAGCCGGAACATGTACCTCGGGAACGCCGAGTTCACGTACGGCACCTTCGCGATGACGGTGTTCCCGAACTGCGGAGTCTCGTCACCGCCCTTCAGCAACCACTCGGACAGGCCCAGGGGAGCCGCCTGCGTCGAGCCGTCGGTGTAGGTGACGGTCACGGTCCCTTGCGCGTCCGCGCCGGTCGCCGCGCCGAGGAACGACAGCTTCGTCGCGCCCTTCGGAGCGTCCACCGCAAGCGTTTGCCCCGCCGCGATCACGTTGTCGGGCGAGCCGGTCGGGCTCGACGGCCAGCGGAACTGCTGCCCGTTCGCCGTCACGACCCCGCCCGGTGTGATGCCGTTCGCGGCGAACCCCTGCGCCGAGTAGGAGAACGCGAACCCGCCCGGGTAGAGGTCGGTCTCGCCGAAGTCGCCGTACTGGACGAACTTGTCGTCCGTGACGCCGACGTTCGTGTTCGCCGCGTGCAGCGACCCCAGCGTCCCGACGGTCACCGGCAGCTGCGCGGGCACCGGTTGCCCGCTGAACGTCACGGGCACGCTCGTGTACGCGTCCGGCGTACCCGCCGCGGCGGTGACCTTCACCTGCTGCGAAGCGGACCCGTGCGCGCCCACGGTGAGCGTCCCGCTCGACGGCGTCACGGTGATCCCCGCCGGCGGCTTCGCCTGCCACGTCACCGTTCCAGCACCGGTGATGCCTTCCGCGATGACCGTGGCCGTCGTCGCGGCGCCGGGCGCGACGACCACGCGACCCGGCCCGACGCGCCCGCGTACCGGGACTTCACCGTCGCGGAAGGACGGCGGGACGTCGGAAGCGCCCGAACCCCACGACGTCGGCGACGCGCCGAGCGTGAAGTCGAGCCGGCCACCGTTGACCGCGAAGGACTCCGGCAGCCACGGCTTGGTGCTCGACTGTCCGTTGACCTTCAACGCCTTCACGTACTTCACCGAGCTGGACGCGCCGGGCGCGGTGATCGTGATCCGCTGCCCGGTCGCCCGGGTCAGCGTGATCTTCGGGAACATCGGGCTGGCCAGCACCATTTCGGCGCGGCCGGGCGCCTCGGGGTACATGCCGAGCGCGGCGAAGACGTACCACGCCGACGTCGCGCCGAGGTCGTCGTTGCCGGGCAGGCCGTCCTCGGTCGGCTTGAACAGCAGCTCCGCCGAGCGGCGCACCATGTCCTGCGTCTTCGACGGCGCGCCCGCGTAGGCGTACTCCCACGGCACCTCGAACGACGGCTCGTTCGACATGAACGCGTACGGCGAGCTGGCGTCGCTGTTCAGCTTCGTGAAGAAGAAGTCGAGGCGCTTCTTCACGGCGTCGTCGCCGCCCATCGCGTCGAAGAGCCCGCGGACGTCGTAGGGCACCATCCACGTGTACTGCGCCGCGTTGCCTTCCTGGTAGCGCATTTCCTGGTACTGCGCGGGGTCGAACGGCGATAGGAACTGGCCGTCGCGCATCCGGGTCTGCAGGTAGCCCGTCGCGGGGTTGTAGACGTTCTCCCAGTACTGGGCCCGCGACATGAACTGCTGGTAGGTGCTCTTCTGGCCGAGTCGCTGGGCCAGCTGGGCGATGCCGAAGTCCGCCGTCGTCTCTTCGAGCATGTCCGAGACGTTGTTGGGGTGGTACCCCAGCGTCAGGTAGTCCGACAGCCCCGGCCGTTCGAGAGCGCGTTCGCCGGCCTGCTGGACGCGGGTGGCGCCGCCGACCATCGACTTCAGCGCGTGGGACGCGTCGAAGTCCGTGGCGCCGAAGGCGTACGTGCTCGCGATGATCGAGTGGTACGGGTCGCCGCCCATCACGCCCATGAAGTCGTTGTTCTGCGACCAGCGGTCCCAGACCCCGCCCGCCTGGTCCGCCTGGTTGAGCATCGACTGCGCCATATCGGCGGCTTCGTGCGGCGCGAGCATCGACAGCAGCTGGACCTCGTCGCGGTAGGTGTCCCAGCCGGAGAAGTTGGCGTACTGCGCGTGCCCTGGTTTCGTCTGGTGGATCGCTTTGTCGAAGCCCGCGTAGCGACCGTCCACATCGGAAAAGACGTTCGGCTGCATGAGCGTGTGGTAGAGCGCGGTGTAGAACGTCCGGGTCGCCGCGTCCGTGCCGCCTTCGACGGTGATCTGCCGCAGCCGGTCGTTCCAGGCTTGGCGCGCCCGCGCCTCGACCGCGTCGAAGGAGTCGTGCCGCTGTTCCAGCACGGTGTTCAGCCGCGCGCCCGCCATGTCCACATAGGACACGCCGACGCGCACCTGGACCGGCTTGGCCGGGTCGAACGTCAGGTAGGCGCCGGAGCCGCCGTCGGCGGTGACGACCTGCTTGTCCCACGTCGTCTTGCTGAGGTCGCCGCCGCGGGCGCTGGTGCCGCCGGGCGTCACGGCGGCGTTCTGCCAGGTCCCGGACGTCGTGAACGGCTGGTCGAACGACGCCGTGAAGTAGATCTTGTACGTGTTGGGGCCGCGGCAGAAGTGGCCACTGGAGACCCAGCCTTCGACGGTCCGCTTGACCGGGTCGACCGTCACCGAGGCGTCGTCACTGCCCATCGCCGACTGCGCGACGTCGATGAGCAACGTGGCGGGGGAGTTCTTCGGGAAGGTGAAGCGGCCCAAGCCGGAGCGCTGGGTCGCGGTCAGCTCGGTGGTGATGCCGGAGTCCGTCGTCACCTTGTAGTAGCCGGGCGACGCGGATTCGCGTGCGTGGCTGAAGGTGGGGAAGTACTTCGTCGCGTCGACGGCGGGTGACGTGGTGATGTTCCCGGCGAACGGCAGGAACGGGACGTCGCCGGCCGCGCCACCGCAGCCGGCGCCGTTGAAGTGGGTGAGGCTGAAGCCGCGGAGCTGGTTTTCCTCCCAGGCGTAGCCGCCGTCGCGGTCGCGGGCGTAGTACCGGCCCTGCCCGGCGGGCGGCTTGGGCTGCAGCGGCGTGTCGGGGCTCCACTGCACCATGCCGAAGGGGACGTCGGCGCCGGGGAACGTGTCGCCGGCGTAGGTGTTGGTCTCGGGGGTGTCGCCGGCCTTCGCGCCGACGAACGGGTTGACGTAGGACGCGAGATCCCGCGCGTGGTCGGGTTCGGCGAGTGCGGGGCTGGCCACGGCCGTGACCAGGGGAATGACCAAAGCCGCGGTGACGACTCTGCGCATGCTCTTCCTCCCGGGGTGAGCGGGCCGCCCGGGCTGACAACGTTGTCAACGGACCGGGTGACCCGGCGAGCACTGGGAGTGAACCACCGGCGATCGAGGCCGGTCAAGAAGTTCCCGCCGAGCGGCCTACCCGGTTACCTCTTGAGGATCGCGAGCGCGTCGTCGTGGAGGCGGCCGTTCGTCGACAGCGCGCTCCCGTTGTCGTACCGCGCGACGCCGTCGAGGTCGCTGAACCGCCCGCCGGCCTCGGTGACGATCACCTGCGCCGCCGCGACGTCCCACGGGTTCACGATGCACTCCGCAGCGACGTCGAGGGCGCCCTCGGCCACCAGCACGTGGTGCCAGAAGTCGCCGAACGCGCGGGTCTCCCAGCACGCGTCCACCAGGCCGAGGTACTTCTCGCGCGAGTGGTACTCCGTCCACGAGTTCAAGTCCGTAGTGGACAGATAAGCGTCCGAAAGGGACGAAACCTTCGAAACTGACAGCTGCCGCGTCCCGGCGGAGTCGCTCGAGAACGCGCCGGCTCCGGTCGCCGCCCACCAGCGGCGGCCCAGCAACGGCGCGCTGATCATGCCGACGACCGGGTCGCCGTCCTCCACCAGGGCGATGAGGGTCGCCCAGACGGGTACACCTCGGAGGAAGTTCTTGGTGCCGTCGATCGGGTCGAGCACCCACGCCCGGCCGGTCGCCGCCGAGCCGCCGCGCTCTTCGCCCAGCACCGCGTCGTCCGGCCGCTCTTCGGCGAGCAGCGAACGGATCCCGTCCTCCACCGCGGTGTCCGCGTCGGTCACCGGAGTGCGGTCGGGTTTGCGCTCCACCGCCAGGTCCAGGGCGCGGAACCGCGCCGTCGTGATCGCGTCGGCGGCGTCGGCCAGCCGGGTGGCGAGGGCCAGATCATCTTCGTAGCCAGGCACGGTCACGATGGTTTCACGCCCCCGCGCCGTAGAGTTGGCCAGGTGAGCATGGTCCTACTTGCCGAAGACGATCCGGCCATCGCCGAACCGCTCTCCCGCGCCCTCGAACGCGAGGGCTACGAGATCCACGTCGTCACCGACGGTCCTTCGGTCCTCGACGCCACCGCCGCCCAGAGAGTCGACCTGCTCGTGCTCGACCTCGGGCTGCCCGGCATGGACGGCCTCGAGGTCTGCCGGCGCCTGCGCGCCAACGGCACCGAGCTGCCCGTCCTGATGCTCACCGCCCGCACCGACGAGGTCGACTTCGTCGTCGGCCTGGACGCGGGCGCCGACGACTACGTCGCCAAGCCGTTCCGCCTCGCCGAGCTGCTCGCGCGGATCCGCGCGCTGCTGCGCCGCCGGGTGCCCGAGGTGCTCGAGGCCGGCGGCGTGCGGATGGACCTCGGCGCGCGGCTCGTGACCGTCGACCTGCACGAGGTCCAGCTCGCGAACAAGGAGTTCGAGCTGCTGCGCGTCCTGATGAGCCGGGCCGGGCAGGTCGTCAGCCGCGACGAGATCCTCGCCGAGGTTTGGAACGACCTCGAGTCGAAGACGTCCAAGACGCTCGACATGCACATGTCGTGGCTGCGGCGGAAGCTCGCCATCGCCGCCGACGAGGCCGCCGGGCGCACCAGCAAGGCCCACGACGGCGAGCGGCGGATCGCGACCGTCCGCGGCGTCGGCTTCCGGTTCAACGCCGAATAAGCCGTGCGCCGCCGCATCCTCCTGGCCATCCTGCTGGCCGTCGCCGTCACCGCGGCGGTCCTGGGCATCCCGCTGGGCATCGTGGCGAGCTGGCAGATCGAGTCGAGCTACCGCGAGACGCTCGCCGAGAACGCCCGCGCGGCGGCGGCGATCCTCGACACCGAGATCGCCAACGGCCAGGAGATCGACCTCGACCAGGTGCGCGCGGCCGTCCCGGCGAACGGCATCCTGTCCGTGGAGGTCCCCGACCAGCAGGAGAAGCGCTACGGCAACGACCCCGGGCCCGACACCGTCACCGAGACGGCCGACCTGGCCCGCGACGGCAAGGTCGCGATCGCCGTCCCGGCCGGCCCGATGCACGAGCGGCAGACGACGGTGACGCTCGTCGTCGTCCTGCTGGTGCTGCTGTCGGTCGGCACCGGCGCGGTGGTGGCGATCGCGACGGCCCGGCGGCTCGCGAAACCGCTGCGGCACGTCGCCGAACGCGCGTCCCGCCTCGGTGGCGGCGACTTCCGGCCCGACCCGAGCCGCTACGGCGTCGGCGAGCTGGACATGGTCGCCGAGGCCCTCGACGCGTCCGGCACCGCGCTCGCCCAGCTCGTGCAGCGGGAGCGTCAGCTCGTCGGCGACGTCTCGCACCAGCTGCGCAGCCGGCTGACGGCGTTGCAGCTGCGGCTGGAACCGCTCACCGTGCACCCGGACGAAGAGGTGGCCGACGAGTCGAAGGCCGCCCAGGAGCAGGCCGACCGGCTCGCCGAAGCGCTGGACGAGCTGCTCGCGGCGGCCCGCGCGGCGCGCGAGGTCGGCGCGGAACCGGTGGACCTGCCGACGCAGCTGCCCGAGATGGCGCAGGAGTGGCGCGAGCTGCTCCGCTCGGAAGGCCGCAACCTCCGGATGCGGGTGGCCGACGGCCTGATGGCCCGCGCGACCCCGGGGCGCCTGCGCGAGGTCGTCGGAGTATTGCTGGACAACGCCCTGCGCCACGGTTCGGGCACGGTCACGATGGCCGCCCGCCGCGGCGACGCCGAGGGCACGGTGGTGATCGAGGTCAGCGACACGGGTTCGGGCGTGCCCGACGAGCTGGCCCCGCACATCTTCGAGCGCGGCTTTTCGGGCGGCGGGTCGACGGGGGTCGGGCTGGCCCTGGCGCGAGCGCTCGTGGAGGCGGACGGCGGCCGGCTGGAGCTGTCGAACCGGCGCCCGGCGGTGTTCAGCCTCTTCCTCAAGGTGCCGCGCCCGAGCGACGTGCCCGAGGTCCGGTGGCCCGCGGAGCGCGTCCCGCGTTAGGCGAGAGATCACGCACAATGCGCACGCGGCGGTCACTTCGGTGATGCCGACATGGTGGCTGTCATTGAACGCCGCCGGGGAAGATCCGCGCCGAAAGGGTCCGCTCGTCGAGCCGGTGGAAAACTGTCAAGGAGTGCTCACCAGGTGGGCGGTCTGTTTCTTGGCCTGATCTAAAGGGGATGCGGGAATCGCGACAGCCGGTTTCATCGGTCTGTCGTGATTTGTCTCGATCTGGTTTCCGCACGTGCGTCGGCCGTGACCAGCAGGACGAACCCGGGCTCGCGCGGGCACGCCCAGACTCGTCCACAGGCCCGTCGGATCCGTTGCGGCCAAAGACATCCGCACCAGAGAAGCGCTTTCCGCGGACAGCTGCCCGGCATCGAGGATCGCGTGGAGCGCCGCGTCGAGCAGGGCGTGCTCGTCCTGGACCGCCCCGGCCCGCGCCGTGACGAGGTAGGAAAGCGCGCAGCGGCGGGCCGCGCGCTTTCCTTCCCCCTCGTTTCCCTCCCCGACGGCGTCGCGCAGCGCGAAGAGGAACAGCTCCACGCTCCGCACCCGCTACTCCGTCTGCCAGGCCGGTTTCGGCGGGTCGAGCCGGATCTGCGTCCCCGCCGGCAAGCGGGGGCGCAGCAGCCGGCACAAGGCCTCGTCGACCTGGGCGATCATGGGTCAGATCAACCCTTCACGCAGCGCGTACGCGACCGCGTGCGACCGGTTGCGCAGCTGGAACCGGTTGGTCACGTCGTGCAGGATGCTCTTCACCGTCCGCTGCGAATAGCACAGCTGGTCGGCGATCTCCTGCGTCGAATACCCCGCCGCGACCAGCCGCAGCACCTCCGTCTCCCGGTTGCTCATCCCGCCCAGGTGCAGGCCGCGCGGCTGGAGCACGTGGCGCTGCAGGCGGGACACCCGGCTCAGCAGCCGGCCGAGCAGGTCGGGCGGCAGCGCGCCCTCCCCGGCCGCGGCCGCCTTGACCAGCCGGACGAGCACCTCCGGCCCGGCGTCGGCGCGGCGGGCGACCGCGCAGACGCCGTGCTCGACGGCGTTGAGGATCTCGTTGTCGTCGACTTCGCCCGCGACCAGCACGATGCGGGTGAAGCCCTGGTGGTGCAGCGCGGACAGCAGCTGGGTCATCGTCTCGTCGAGCCGGTCGGCGACCAGCAGCGCGACCATGGCCGAGTCGGCCGCCTCCCCGTCGACCACCCGGACCTCGTCGCGCGAACGCAGCGCCACGCAGACGCCGTTGTGCAGGATCGGATCGGTGGCGCGGACCACCACCGGCGTCCTGTCGGATTCGAACATCGTCACCCATTCCCCTCGAACGGTGCGAGGGTTTCCACCCCTCACCCTGCCCACAGTGCCCGCTCGGGTGTCCCGAGCGCATGGGACCGGCGTCCCGGATTGCCCGGAATGCTGCCCGTCAGGACCGGCCGAGTCCCGCGTCACGGGCCCGGACGATCGCTTCGGCGCGGTCGGCGACGTGCAGCTTGGCGAAGACGTTCGAAATGTGGTTGCGCACGGTTTTGGGGCTCAGGCAGAGCGTGTTCGCGATGGCGCCGTTGCTGTGCCCGGCCGCGATCAGGGACAGGACTTCGCGCTCGCGCCCGGTCAGCTCCGGGAACACCGGCTCGCTCGTGGGCGGCGGCTGGTTGAAGAAGCCGAGCACGCGGTTCGCGATGTCGGGGCCGAAGATGGCCTCGCGCCGCGCGACGGCCTGCACGGCACGGATGATCTCGTCCGGCTCGGCATCCTTGAGCAGGTAGCCGCGGGCACCGGCGCGCATCGCCGCGAAGACCGACTCGCTTTCGTCGGCCATCGTCAGCATCAGCACGCCGGTGTCCGGGCTGACGTCCGCGATGTGCCGGGTCGCCTGGATCCCGGACAGGTCGGGCAGGTGCAGGTCCATGACCACGACGTCCGGGAGCAGCGCGGCCGCGGCCTCGACCGCGGCGGCGCCGCTGGCCGCCTCGCCCACGATCTCGATCTCGGGCTCGGCGTCCAGCAGCGTGCACACGCCGAACCGGAACAACGGGTGGTCGTCCACGACGAGCACGCGCAGACCCATCCGGTCACCTCCCCGCTGTCACCCCCCGTAATGGTAGGTGAATGCGGCCGCGTTCTCACCTGCCCATTTCGCGAAGGTCAGCGGAGGCCGGCCGAGCAGGCGCTCGACGGTGCCGAACACGACGTGTTCGTGCCCGGCGGATTCCCGCTTCAAAGCGAAGAATCCGTCGACGGCTTCCGCGGGCCAGCCGAATCGGCGCACCATGCGTTTCCGCGCGGCGGTTTCCGGTTCCTCGACGAATTCAATCGGTCGGCCGATCGCCTCGGCGAGGACGGCGACCTGCTGGGCCGTGGTGAGGGCTTCGCCGCCGGTCAGCTCGTAGGTCTTGCCTTCGTGCCTGGACGTCGTGAGGGCGAGCGTCGCGACCGCGGCGATGTCCCGGACGTGGACGAGTGCCGACGTGGGGTCGCCTTCGGGCACGTACACGGCGTTCTCGTCGCGGATCGAGCCGAGCCAGGAGAACCGGTTGTCCATGAAGGTGCCGGGCCGCAGGATCGTCCAGGCCGGCCCGGCTTCGCGGACCGCCTGCTCGGCTTCGGCGTGGGCGCGGGTGATCGGGTCCGTCTGTCCGAAGTAGACACCAGTGGTGGACAGCTTGACGAGGTGGGTGACGCCGGCGCGTGCGGCGGCTTGGGCGACGGCGGCTTCGCGGTCGGCGCTGTGGGCTTGGGTCAGCACGAAAACGCGGTCGGCGCCGTCGAGCAGTGCGGGCAGGTCCGCGGTGTCGAGGTCGGCCCGCACGACTTCGGCGCGCGGGTCGATGCGGGCCTTGGCCGGGTCGCGGGTGAGCGCGCGGACGGCGGCGCCGGCGTCGAGCAGGGCGGGGACGAGGGCGCGGCCCACCTTGCCGGTGGCGCCGAAGACGAAGATCATCGGGATTCTCCTTTTCCGCGAAGCGGGACGTTGGGGAGCGCGAACGCCGTGACGAGGGCGAGCGCGAGGACCGGCAGCAAGGCGAGGAAGACGCCGTGAGTGCCGGCGGCGTAGGCGAAGCCGAGCGCGACCGGGCCGAGGCTCGAGCCGAGCGCGCGGGCGAGGTTGACGCCGGCGGCGACCGCGCCACGGTCCTCCGGTGGCGCGGTGTTCTGCGTGGCGAGGGCGAGGACCTGCAGGTTCAGCCCGGCCGCGAGGCCGAAGGCGATCAGGCAGGCGACGACCTGCGGGAGCGCGTCGACGGTGAGCAGGCCGAGGACGGCGAGCAGGCCGAGTGCCATGCTGAGCCGCGGCGCCCAGCGGTAGTGCCCGGTGCGGGCGATGACCTTGCTCGCGACGACGGAGGAAGCGGCGACGGCGAGCGTCATCGGCGCGAGCAGGAGTCCGCCTTCGGCCGGTCCCGCGTCCTGTTGGAGGAAGACGGCGAGGTAGTTGACCGAGCCGAGGAACGCGAACCCGGCGAGCACGCTGAGCAGGACGGGCACGGTGAACGTCCGGTCACTGAAGAGTCTTGGCGGCAGCACGGGGGCTTCGGCTTTGCGTTCGACGAACACGAACGCGACGGCGGCGACGGCCCCGAGCGTGATCGACCACGGCGTGAGCAGGGTGAACCCGGTGATGGCGCAGCCGAGCAGGACGACACCGCCGAAGTCGAACGGCGCCTGCCGCCGTCGTCTCGGCAGGTCGAGTTTCGGCAGGAGCGCGACGGCGACCAAGCCGAGCGGCAGGTTGACGAGGAAGATCGACCGCCACCCGGCGACAGCGGTGAGCAGCCCACCGGCCACGGGCCCGGCGAGCGACGCGACGGCGAAGCAGATCGAGAACCACCCGAAGTACTTCGCGCCTTCGCGGGGCGTGAACATCTCGCCGAGCGAAGCGCCGATGGAGACGAAGAGGCCCCCGGAGCCGGCGCCCTGCAGAACGCGCCCGGCGACGAGCGCCGCGGCCGACGGCGCGAGCCCGCAGGCGAGCGAGCCGAGCAGGAACAGGGCGAGCGCGCCGAGGAGCACGCGCTTGCGGCCGAAGACGTCGCCGAGCTTGCCGTAGAGGGGAGCGGTGACGGCTCCCGGCGAGCAGGTAGGAGGTGGTGACCCAGGCGTAGGCCCCGGTGGTGCCGAAGTCGGCGGCGATCCGGGGGAGTGCGGTGGCGACTACCTGGGCGTCGAGCATCGCGAGGAAGACGGACAGGAAAAGGCCGGTGAGGGCAGTATTTTGGGCGCGTTTCAGCGCGGTCGTGCTCAAGAAAAGTCCTTGTTTCGTCAGAAGGGACGAGAGATGCGGACGCGTGGGAAACGCGTCCCGTCGAGTCGGGAAAAGGCTCCATCGTCACCCGCGGACGGGTGCGACCTCTTCGCGCTCGGAAACCACCTCGAATCGTCCCGCTCGCCCGGCCGAACCCGGACGGCGTCCTCACGAAGGAACACTGACGAGGATGACTGTAGACAACTACATGTCAGGGGACAAGTAGTTTTCGATCCAATACCGCCGGACCCGCTCGTCGGGTGACGCCTCGGGCACGCCGCCGTGGCGCTCGATGGTCCTCATCGAAGCGAGGTTGTCCGCGGCGCAGACCACCAGGACGCGGGACATGCCGAGGGTCCAGGCTTCGCCGAGCACGCGTCCCAGCGCCCAGCTCGCGACCCCGCGTCCCCGCGCGGACGGCCGGACGCCGTAGCCGATGTGGCCGAACTGCCGGACGAACTCGCCGAAGCCGTGCCGCAGCGCGATTCCGCCGAGCACCCGGTCGCCTTCGACGATCCAGCGGTACGTACAGGCGTCGCCGGCCAGCCGGGCCAGCCAGGTCGCGAAGCCCTCGCGCGTGCCGACTTCGTCGGAGGACCGCAGGCCGAAACCGTCCTCTTGGGGGCCCGGTCCCCACTCGGCGTGCGCCTCCAGCCAGGCGGCGTGCCACCGGGCGTCGGGGGAGATCAGCTCGGGCAAGCCGCGGTCAGCGCAGTCGGGTCACGTCACCGTTGTCGCGCCGGCGCTCGCCCAGTTCGTCCGGGAACACCCACTTCTTGAAGCCCCAGAAGCGGAAGAACATCGCCAGCAGCATGCCGATGATCGACCCGCTCGCGAAGTCCGCGACCTCCTGCACCAGCCGCGTCACGTGCGGGACCTCCAGGTGCAGCACGTACCGCGACACGTACAGCGGGATCAGGTTCACCACGACGGCGACGCCGCTGATCACGAAGAACAACGTGGCTTCGTGCGCCCGTTCGCGGCCGCCGCGGGTGCGGAACGACCACTCGCGGTTGAGGATGTAGGACACGATGGTCGCGACGATGATCGCGATCGCCTTGGCGGTGGTCGGCTTCGACTCGAGCACGGACAGCTTGAGGAAGTACCAGACGCCGTTGTCGACGAAGAACGTCGTGCCGCCCACGATCGCGAACTTCAGCAGCTCCCGGTGCTTGATCAGCACCGAACGCAGTGGCTCCGGCGTGCGTTTGAGCACGGTCTCCACAACGGTCACACCATGCAGTCTAGGAGCACACCGCGTTGACCTGTGGTTCAGGCGGCCTTGCGGTCCTGAATGTCCGGATCCTCCACGACCTCGAGAACCCGCGCCCCGTCGGCCGGGAACACCCACTTCTTGAACGCCCACCAGCGGAACACCGTGCCCAGCAACGTGCCGATGATGATCCCGCTGACGAAGTCGGCCACCTCGACGCCGAACGGCGACAGCCGCGGCGCCTGCAGGTCGAGCACGTACCGCGAGAACCACTGCGGCAGCGCGTTCAAGCCCAGCGCGATGCCGCTGAACAGGAAGAACAGCGCCGCCTCGTGGTGGCGTTCGCGGCCGCCGCGGGTGCGGAACGACCACTCGCGGTTGGCGACGTACGAAAAGATCGTCGCGACGAGGACGCCGACGATCAGCGCCGTCACCGGGTGGGTCCGCAGCACGGTGAACTTCAAGCCGTAGTTGACGGACATCGTGATCACGAAGCTGATCCCGCCGACGACGGCGAAGCGGAGGAGCTCGCGATGCTTCTTCAGCAGCTCGCGCACCGCGCGGACGCTACCCCGTCAGCCAGCCGAATCCCTTCTCGGGGGTGGCGGTCGGCGGCTGGTTGCCCGGTTTGGTGCCCGGCCGCGGCGGCGCGCTGGTCGTGGTCGACGACGCCGGCGGCTCGAGCGTCGGCTCGGTCTCCGAGGTCGTGGTCGGCGGGGTGGAGGACGGTTTCGGCGACGTCGGCTTCGGCTTGGACGGCGTCGTCGAGGACGGCGTCGACGACGTCGTCGGCAGCGGGTCCTTGCCGCACCAGTGGTGGTAGCAACCGAAGTCGATCGTCACCGGCGCCGCCGAAGCCTTGCCCAGCTGCGCGTCGATCGTGACGCGCCCGTCGTCGGGACGGCCCTTCAGCCGCACCCACAGGTTGACGTGCTGGCCGGGGGCGACGGCGCTGTTCGTCGTGCAGGTCGCACTGCCGGCCGTCGTCGTGCAGGGGAAGCCGCGCAGGCTCCACCACTGCCACAGCGGGTGGTCGAAG
Organism: Amycolatopsis sp. NPDC114478; assembly: GCF_055633805.1. Classification (NCBI taxonomy): domain Bacteria; kingdom Bacillati; phylum Actinomycetota; class Actinomycetes; order Pseudonocardiales; family Pseudonocardiaceae; genus Amycolatopsis; species Amycolatopsis sp. NPDC114478. The sequence continues at coordinate 24,027 of NZ_JBVKDO010000021.1, forward strand.
GTGACCGTGACCGGCCGGGTCGTCTCGCCGGTGTTGCGGACCCGCACGTAGACCAGCGGGTTGCGGGTCCACGGGAACGCCGAAAGCCCGTCGCCCTGCGCTTCGAGGACCACGGCGTCCGGCGGCTGCTTCACGGTGATCTTGACGCTGACCGAGACGTTGATCTGCACGCCGGCGGTGACCGACCCGGTCACCGTGCCGCCTTCGGCGTCCTGGTCGGCCTGGAGCCGGAAGTTCAGCGTCGCGCTCTGGCCGGGCTGCAGGCCGGCGCCGGTCTTGCACGTCACCGTGCCGTCGCCGCCGGGGCAGTTCACCGAGATCGGGGCGCTTTCCTGGGCGAACGCCATCGGCGCGCCGCCGCCACCGGCGTTGACCGCGTGCACGCCCGGGGGCAGCTTCAGCGCGACGGCCACCGGCTCGGACACGCTCCCGCCGTCGTTGCGGACGGTGATCGGCAGGTTCGTGGCGGAGCCGGGGCTGAGCTCGACGCCGCCCGGCGGGGACGTCGCGGACATCGACGGCGGGGCCGGCGCGGGCGGGGCCGGGGGTGGCGGGGCCGGCGCGGGCGGCTGGACCGCGGGCGGCGGGGGCGCGACCGGCGGCGCCACAGGCGGCGGCTGCGGCGGCGCGGGCGGAGCGGGCTTCGGCGGTGCCGGGGGCTGGGCCGGCTGGGGCGGCTGCGCGGGCTGGGCCGCGGGCGGCGGTTGCTGGGCCGCGACCGGGATCTCCTGCGTCCCCCCACCGGCGGTGAGCGCGATGATGACGGCCGCGACGATCGCCGTGCCCGAGGCCGCGACCCCGGCGAACTGGCGGGGGCCGGCGGCGGCGCCCGCAGCCGCGCCGGCCTTGCCCCCGGCCGCGGCGGCACCGGCGGCCGCCGCACCCGCGGTCGCGGCCGTGACCGCACTGGCCTTCGCCGCGCCGATGGTCGCGAGGTAGCCGAGCGCCGCGCCGCCCAGGACGATCGGGGCGATGATCGCGCGCAGCCCACCGTTGACGTCGGCGAGCTCCGCGGCCAGCGCGCGGCAGTTCTCGCACTCGTCGAGGTGGTTCTCGACCTGGTTGCGTTCGCGTTTGGACAGTCCGTCGCGGGTCCACGCGCCGAGCCGCTCGGCGCACGCGCGGCAGCGTTCCTCGGCGTTTTCCTGCAGGTGGACCTGCAGGTACGCCTGGCGCAGGCCCTCGCGGGCGCGGTAGGCGAGCGCCGAGACGCCGTTCGCGGTCAGGCCCAGCAGCGGCGCGACCTCGGCCGGGCTCTGCTGCTCGATCTCGGTGTGCCAGAGCACGGCCTGCCAGCGTTCGGGCAGCCGCGCGAACGCCTTGGCGGCCATCGTCCGCTCCAGCCCGGCGACGGCGGTGTCCGAGAACGGCACGGTGAGCGCCTCGGCCGAGACGTCGGTCATGTCCTCGTTGAGGTCGACCCGGCGTTCCTTGCGCGTGCGGTCGTACGCGGTGTGACGCAGCGCAGTCAGCAGGTACGCCCGGAAGGCGGTATCCGGACCCTTGCCGCCACGGAGCGTGTCCAGCACTTTCGAGAACGCCTCGGACACCAGGTCGTCGGCTTCCGAGCTCGACCGGGCCAGCTGACGAGCGAGGTTGTGCGCCGCGCCGGTGTGGCGTTCGTAGAGCGGCCCGTACGACTCGATCTTCCCGGCGCGGACCTCGGCGATCAGCTCGGCGTCACTCTTTCCGCTGAGATCGGCGGGAACGGTGGACACGGCACTCCTCGGTCGGTTAGGGCCAGGACCTGCCATTACAGGCCGGTCCGGGGCGCGAGACAAGTGTGACTGACCCACCCCGGGCCGTCACGCGGTGGTCGGGGTGTTGACTCCGACGGCGGAGCAAAATCACCCATCCCCGGGTAGCGCCGTGGAAAAGCTTCTTAACAAAACTCGCGAGTACGCGTCACGGGATCCAGCGGGGCACGTCCTCACCGTGAAGCACCGAGCAAGATCGACACGGACCGGATGAAAGGGACAGGGGGCCAGTGGACGTTCCGGCTGCGCGTTCCGGTCCCGGTGACGCTCCGCCCGCCGACCGCGCCCTGCTCGCGCTGCGGGCCCGCTGGCGCACGGCCAGCCTGGCCGCGGGCTGGCGCTTCCCCAGCGACTGGGCGCTGCCCGAGGTCGACGCCGTCTGCGCGGCGGTGATGGCCAAGGGCCGCGTCGAAGCCGCCGAAACCGCGCTGGCCGGTCTGGCCAGGGCGCGCGCGGCGGCCGGTGCCGGCCTCGCGGAAACCCTCGCCGACCTGGCCGCGCTGCACGCGGTGCTCGGCCACGGCGACGACGGGTTCGTCGCACCGGACGTCGACGCCACCCCGGCGCGGCTGCTCCGGACCACCGCGCTGGCCTGGGCCGACGTCGCCACCGACCAGCTCGCGCACACCGAGGTCACCGATCCGCTGACCGGCCTGCCCTCGGCTGCCTACCTGCGCACGCGGCTCGCCGAGGTCTACCAGGCCGCCGCCGCGCGCGAGCGGCCCGCGGCCGAGGACCACGTCCTCCTGCTCGTCTCGCTCGACCTCAGCACGATCGCCGGGTTCCCGCGGCTGACCGGGATGATCCTGGTCGCGGACGCGCTGCGGGCGGTGTTCGACAGCGGGCAGAGCGTCGCCTCGCTGGGTCCGTCGGTCGTCGCCGCGCTGGTCCCGAAGGACGAGGGAGTCGCTTCACACGGCGTCGCGCTGCGAAGGGCGTTGCACGAGCGGCTGTCGGTCGATTCGCAGCTGGCCGACGTCGGCCGGCCGCGGGTGTCGGCTGTGCGCCTGCCGGCCACCCACGAAATGGCCTGCGAACTGCTGGCGCGGCTCGCGCGGGTGTAGAACGTGCGAAAAGTCCGGTTCCGCCCGGACCCTTCCGACCGGGATCGCGCGGGTCATGATTTCCTGGTGAGGTGACCCGGACCGTACCCACCGACGTCGACGGCGCGATCGCGGCCGGACCCCAGCACCGCCTGGCCCTGCGGAAGTCACTCGCGCGCCTGTCCGTCCGCCCGCGGTCGATCCTGATCCTCGCGGTGATCCCGCTGGTCGCGGTCGGGTACGGCATCTGGGGCTGGCAGCACGACTGGGTGCTCGGCGTCGACAGCGCGGTCTACCGGGCGGGCGCGCTGACGCTGCTGCACGGCGACTCGCTCTACGACGCCAACACGCTGGCCCCCGAGCCGTGGTGGGCCCTGCTGCCGTTCACCTACCCCCCGACGGCCGCGCTGATCTTCGTGCCGCTCGCCGCCTTCCCGACGCAGATCTCCTGGGGCCTGATCACCGCCGTCTCGCTGGCCGCGATGGCGCTGTCGATCCGGATCGCGATCGGCGCCCTGCCCCGCCCGGCCGCGGACGGGCCGCGCTGGTGGGCCTCGCCCGCCCGCTCGACCATCGTGTTCTTCCTGGTCTTCCTCGGCCTCGAGCCGGTGTGGCGGACGATCTTCCTCGGCCAGATCAACCTGATCCTGATGGCCATGATCCTGCTGGACATGCTGGTCATCGGCGCGCGGGGGAGCCGCTGGGGCGGCGTGCTGGTCGGCGTCGCGGCGGCGATCAAGCTCACGCCGCTGGTGTTCCTCGGGCACCTGTTCGTCACCGGCCGCCGGATGGACGCGATCCGCGGCTTCGCGACGTTCCTCGTGCTGCAGGGCCTGATGTTCCTGATCAACGCCCACGACGCCGCGAAGTACTGGACCGTGACGCTGCCGGACACCGGCCGGATCGGGCCGGTGCACTGGGCGGGCAACCAGTCGCTGAACGCGCTGATGAACCGGGCCACCGACCTCGCGCCGTGGGCGTCGAAGGCGGCCATGGGCATCGGCTTCCTGCTCGCGATCCCGGCGCTGTGGCTGCTGATCCGCTTCCACCGCAAGGGGCAGGCCCTGGCGGCGCTGCTCGTCACCGCGTTCTGGACGCTGCTGATCTCGCCGATCTCGTGGACGCACCACTGGGTGTGGGTGATCCCGCTGATCGTGCTGCTGGTCTCGCGGCTGCCGAAGACCACGCCGAAGACGGCGTGGAAGCGCTGGGTCGGGACCGGCCTGGTGGCGTTCGTGTTCGTCAGCTGCGTGCTGCTGATCCTGCCGAACGGCCGCAACGTCGAACTGCACTGGAAGGTGTGGCAGAACGTACTGGGGGACGCCTACATCCTGATGCCGGTCGTGCTTGCGGCGGCGTTGATCCTGCGCTGGGGCCTGCAGCGGCGCGCGCGGGAGAAGGCGGCTTCGGACGAGCATGTCGACGTCACGACCGGCGTCTGAGGCGCGCGCCGGTCGCTTCGCCGCCGGCGGGATCGCGCTGCTGGTGCTGGCGTTCGGGGTGGTCGTCTGGCTGGCCGGGTGGCACCTGGGCGCGGACAGCGCCGTCTACCGCGCCGGAGCGTTGACGCTGGTGCACGGCGATCCGCTGTACACGCGGGACGTGCTGACCGCGCTGCCGGACTGGGTGCGGCTGCCCTTCACCTACACGCCGGCCGCCGCGCCGCTGTTCCTGCCGCTCGCGCTGGTGCCGTCCGGCCTGGTGTGGGGCGTGATCGCGTTTTTGTCGGTGGTCGCCCTTATCGTCGTCATCACGGTGGTTTCGTCGTCGCCGGGGCGTTCCCCTCAGCTTTGGGTGAAAAGCTGGTGGGCGTTGCCGGCGGGAACGGCCATCGCTCTGGTCCTGGAGCCGGTGTGGAAGACGCTGTTCCTGGGCCAGATCAACTTGATACTGATGGCGTTCGTGGTGCTGGATGTCCTGGTGCTCTCGGTGCGTGGGTCGCGCTGGGCGGGCGTGCTGATCGGCGTGGCGGCGGCGATCAAGCTGACCCCGCTGATCTTCGTGCCGCACCTGTTCTTCACGGGCCGGTGGAAGGACGGGCTGCGGGCCCTGGGCACGTTCGTGGCGCTCGAAGCGGTGATGTTCGCGGTCATCCCGGTCGACGCGGCGCGGTTCTGGCGGGATTCGGCGACCGACCCGAGCCGGGTCGGGTCGGTGCACTGGATCTTCAACCAGTCGCTCAACGGGCTGGTCAACCGGGCTTCGGAGCTGGCTCCCTGGTCGCTGGCGGTGGCGGTCGGGGTGGCGGCGGTGCTGGCCTGGCCCGCGGTGTGGCTGGTCGTGCGGCTGCACCGGCGGGGCGAGGACGCGGCCGCGTTGCTGGTGACGGCGTTCTACGGGCTGCTGCTGTCGCCCGTGTCGTGGTCGCACCACTGGGTCTGGTGCGTGCCGTTGCTCACGCTGCTGGTGGTGAAGGTGCGGTGGTGGGCCGCGGCGGCGGTCGCGCTGCTGTTCGCCTCACAGATCGTGATGCTGGTGCCCAACGGCGGCGACCGCGAGTTCGGCTGGGGCCTGGGCTGGTCGGTCCTCGGCAACGTCTACGTGCTCGCGGCGGCGGCCGGGATCCTCGGGCTGGCGGCGCGTGAGCTACGCCTGGTCCGGCGGTCGACCGGCCTGGTGACCGTTTAGGCTGATCGGCGCTATGGACAAACACACCGGTCTGCCCGTCGTGGGCATGGTGGGCGGCGGCCAGCTGGCCCGGATGACCCACCAGGCGGCGATCTCCCTCGGCCAGTCCCTGCGCGTGCTCGCCGCGAGCGAGAACGAAGCGGCGGGGCTCGTCGCGGGCGACGTCACCCTGGGGCACCACACCGACCTCGACGCGCTGCGGAAGTTCGCGGCCTCGGTCGACGTGCTCACGTTCGACCACGAGCACGTGCCGGGCGAGCACCTGCTGACGCTGGCGATGGAGGGTTATGCGATCCGGCCGGCGCCGAGCGCGCTGGGCTTCGCGCAGAACAAGCTGGTCATGCGCGAGATGATGGCCGGGCTCGGCGTGCCGGGTCCCGCCTTCGCCGAGGTGTCCACTGTGGACGACGTGGTGCGGTTCGGCGGCGAGCACGGCTGGCCGGTGGTGCTCAAGGCGTCGACCGGCGGCTACGACGGTCGCGGCGTCTGGATGCTGGACACCGCGCAGCACGCCCGCGAGACCGTGCCGGAACTGCTCGAAGCGGGCACGGCGCTGCTCGTCGAGGAGAAGGTGGCGATGCGGCGGGAGCTGGCCGCGCTCGTCGCGCGCTCGCCCTTCGGCCAGGGCGCGGCGTACCCGGTGGTCGAGACGGTGCAGGAGGGCGGCATCAACACCGTGGTCCTCGCCCCGGCGCCGGGCCTCGCGCCCGAGCGCGTCCACGAGGCGCAGGACCTCGCGCTGCGGGTGGCGTCGACGCTGGACGTCACCGGGCTGCTCGCGGTCGAGCTGTTCGAGACCGACACCGGGCTGCTGGTGAACGAGCTGGCGATGCGCCCGCACAACTCCGGGCACTGGACGATGGACGGCTCGCGCACGTCCCAGTTCGAGCAGCACCTGCGCGCGGTGCTCGACTACCCGCTGGGCCGGACGGACCTGATCGCGCCGGCGTGCGTGATGGCGAACGTGCTGGGCGCGCCGGAGCCGCCGAAGATGGGTCCGGACGAGCGGCTGCACCACCTGTTCGCGCGGTACCCGGAGGTCCGGGTGCACCTGTACGGCAAGCAGGAGCGGCCCGGGCGCAAGCTCGGGCACGTCAACTTCACCGGTGAGCGCATGGAGGACCTGCGCAACCGCGCGCTGCTGTCGGCGCACTGGCTGTCCCACGCCGTCTGGCTCGACGGCTACGAGATCCACTGACGGGAGTATCGGGTATGGCGCCGCAGGTGGGCGTGATCATGGGCAGCGACTCGGACTGGCCGGTGCTGGAGGCGGCCGGCGCTGCGCTGGACGAGTTCGGCGTCGAGTACGAGGTCGGCGTGTATTCGGCGCACCGCACCCCGCAGCGCATGCTGGACTACGCGACGTCGGCGGTGGCCCGCGGCATCCGCGTGATCATCGCGGGCGCGGGCGGCGCGGCCCACCTCCCGGGCATGGTCGCCTCGGCGACGGTCCTCCCGGTGATCGGCGTCCCGGTCCCGCTGAAGTACCTGGACGGAATGGACTCGCTGCTGTCGATCGTCCAGATGCCGGCGGGCATCCCGGTGGCCACGGTCTCAGTGGGCGGCGCGCGCAACGCGGGCCTGCTGGCGGTCCGCATCCTGGCAGCGTCCGACGAGAGCCTGCGTACGAAGATGGCGAAGTTCCAGCAGGATCTGGAGAAGCTGGTCCTGGACAAGGACGCGGCGTTGCGCGCCAAGGCCGGCCGCTAGCACGGTCGACCGGCGCCGGCTTCCGGCCCGGAGAACGTGCGTCAGCGGAGGAAATCGTGGAAGCCCGTGCAGCCGTTGACGTTGCAGAGCTGGATCCGCACTCTCGTGATGCCGCCAACGGGACCTTGCACGGTGAAGTTGAAGCTCCGCGTCTCGTCGGCCGCCGTGCGGGTCTGGCCGACGCAGAAGTCGCTGGCTCCGTAGAAGTCGAAGTAAACCGTGCTGTCGCGGGCCACGTTCGCGCTGTCGACACGTAGCCCTGCACGCCGACTGACCAGTTGTACCAGGTCAGAACGCCGGCGGTGGCCCCGCCGGTGATCTCGTAGCGCCCGAACGGCGTCGTCGGTTAGTCGGCGCTCGCCTCGCCGGCCACGGCGACGACAGCGCAGAGGGAGGCGATCGCGGCGACGACGGCCCGGGTGAGTTTCCGCATCTGGAGGTTCCTCTCGGGGAGCGGACGGTTCCGTGCCGCCCACGCCCCGGGACGTCCTCCGGTTCAGCCGTCGAGCTTGCCGATCAGCTGCTGCCGCAGTTCGCGCTTGAGCACCTTCCCCGCGGCCGACACCGGGATCTGCTCGACCACGTGCACCTCCCGCAACCGCTTGTACGGCAGCACCTTCTCGTTCACCGCGGCCATCAGCTCGTCGGCGTCCAGCTCGCCGCGCGGGACGACGAACGCCACCGGCAGCTCGCCGACCTCGGTGTCCGGGCGGCCCACCACCGCGGCCGCCGCGACGCCCGGCATCGTGATCAGCAGCTCCTCCAGCTCGCGCGGGAAGACGTTGTAGCCCTTGTACAGCAGCATGTCCTTCTTGCGGTCCACGATCGACAGGTAGCCGTCCGCGTCGAGGATGCCGATGTCGCCCGTGTGGAGCCAGCCGTCGACCAGGGCCGCCGCCGTCTCCTCGGGGCGGTTGCGGTAGCCCTGCATGATCTGCGGGCCGCGCAGGCAGACCTCGCCCTTCTCGCCCCCCGGGAGCGGGTCTTCGCCGCCCTCGGCGGGGACGATCTTGACCTCGGTGTCGAAGATCGGGACGCCCACCGAGCCGACCTTGCGCGTGCCGGAGGCGTACGTCGGCGAGATCACCGCGCCCATCGTCGCCTCGGTGAGGCCGTAGCCCTCGCTCACCACCACGCCCGGGAACCGCTCGCGCAGCGCGTTGATCATCGCGTGGTTCATCGGCGCGGCTCCCGAGCCGATCGCGCGCACCGAAGACAGGTCCGCCGTGTGGAACGACGGCGTCGCGAGCAGCGCGGCGAACAGCGCGGGCGCACCGCCGATGCCGGTGATGCGCAGCCGTTCGGCGTCGGCGACGTACGCCGGCGGGTCGAAGCGCGAGTGCAGGACGATCGTCGTCCCGGCCATCACCGCCGCGTTCAGGCCGCCGATGATGCCCATCGCGTGGAACCAGGGCGTCAGGTTGATCGCGACGCCGGTGCCCAGCCGCGTCGGCCACTCGTCCTCGCTGCCGATCTGGTCGAGCGTGATGTCGCCGTGCGCGTCGAGCGCCGGGACCGAGCCGCTGCCCCAGCACGAGTGCTGCAGGGTGTTGACCACGACGTTGCGGTGTGTGAGCCGCACGCCCTTCGACCGGCCGGTGGTGCCGCCGGTGTAGGCGAGGTGGGCGAGGTCTGCGTGGACGTCGGTGTCCACCGGCGGACGCGTCTCGGGGTGGCCGGCCTGGAACGCCTCGAACTCGAAACCGCCTTCGGGCAGGTCGCCGGTCGGCCCGACGACGACGGTCAGCCGCGCCGGGATCCGGTCGGCGACGCTCGCCAGCGCGCCCGCGACCGGGCCGAACGTCACGACGGCGGCGGCCTCGCAGTCGGTGAGCTGGAAGGCGAGGTCGTCCGGCGGGAGCAGCGGGTTGGCCGGGCTGAAGGTGGCCCCGGCCAGCATCGTGCCGTAGTAGGCGACCGGGAAGGCGAGGCAGTTCGGCAGGTGGAGCGCGACGACGTCGCCGCGGCCGACGCCCTGCGCCCGCAGCGCGTGGGCGAAGCGGCAGGCCGCGCGGTAGGTCTCGGTGAAGGTGAGGCTGCGGCCGTCGTGGGCGAAGGCGGTCCGGTCGCCCCAGCGCGCGGCGCCCGCGGCGAGGATCGAACCGACCGGGACTTCGGGGTAGTCGAGGGAGGTGGGCAACCCGGGCGGCGTCGTCGGCGCGGTGAGCGGCATCACTCGACCTTACGAATTCTGCGGTCCGCGACACAAGGACGCAGCCGGTCGGTGAACGAGCGCTAACATCGAGCAGGACTCTCCCGACGTCGTAGAGAAGGTGACCCGAAGTGACCGACGGCCTGTACCAGCTTGCCGAGGAGCACGAGGAGCTGCGGGCTGCGGTCCGGGCCCTGGCCGAGAAGGAGATCGCGCCGTACGCGGCCGAGGTCGACGAGAACGAGCGCTACCCGATCGAGGCGTACAACGCGCTGGTCAAGTCCGGGTTCAACGCCGTCCACATCGGCGAGGAGTACGACGGCCAGGGCGCGGACGCCGTCGGTGCCTGCATCGTGATCGAAGAGGTCGCGCGGGTCGACGCGTCGGCGTCGCTGATCCCGGCGGTCAACAAGCTCGGCACGCAGCCGATCATCCTGTCCGGTTCGGAGAGCGTGAAGAAGCTGGTGCTGCCCTCGATCGCGTCGGGCGAGGCTTCGGCGTCGTACGCGCTGTCGGAGCGCGAGGCCGGTTCGGACACGGCGTCGATGCGCACGCGCGCCCGGCTCGACGGCGACCACTGGGTGCTCAACGGCACGAAGTGCTGGATCACCAACGCGGGCGAGTCGTCCTGGTACACGGTGATGGCGGTGACCGACCCGGACGCGGAAAAGAAGGCCAACGGCATCTCGGCGTTCGTCGTGCACAAGGACGACCCGGGCTTCTCGGTGGGCCCGAAGGAGAAGAAGCTCGGCATCAAGGGCTCGCCGACGCGTGAGATCTACTTCGAGAACTGCACGATCCCGGAGGACCGGATCATCGGCGAGCCGGGCACGGGCTTGAAGACGGCGCTGCGGACGTTGGACCACACGCGCCCGACGATCGGCGCGCAGGCGCTGGGTATCGCCCAGGGTGCGCTCGACGCGGCGGTGGCGTACGTGAAGGACCGCAAGCAGTTCGGCAAGTCGATCGCCGAGTTCCAGGGCGTCCAGTTCATGCTGGCCGACATGGGGACGAAGATCGAGGCTGCTCGGCACTTGGTTTACGCCTCGGCGGCGGCTTCGGAGCGTGGGGACAAGCGGGCCGGGTTCATGGCTTCGGCTGCGAAGGCTTACGCGTCGGACATCGCCATGGAGGTGACCACGGATGCCGTTCAGCTCTTCGGTGGGGCTGGGTACACGCGGGACTTCCCGGTTGAGCGGATGATGCGGGACGCGAAGATCACGCAGATTTACGAGGGTACGAACCAGATTCAGAAGGTTGTCATGGCTCGGGCTTTGCTCAAGGGCTGAACTTCGGGATCTGGGAACGGCCCCCGGCGCGGTTATCGCGCTGGGGGCCGTTTTGTGTGTGGGCCGGACTCGCCGCCCCTCGGAAGCCCGAGTTGGTCTTCGCCACCCCGATGCCCGATTGTGACTACGGCCGGCGGTACCGCGTCAAGGCGGGAAAGCGTGCCTTGACCCGGCACCGCCGGCCGTGTTCTGGCTTCGGATCGGGGTTGCGGGGAGGTCTGGGTCTCGGGTTTCTGGCTTGGTCAGCCCCTGGCCGGACCTCGGCCCCCGGCGTGCCTCGGCTAAGTGGGTCGCAAGGCTTCTAGCAGGTGGAACCGGGCACGAAAATCACTCACCAGGGGGAGTGTCCGGACAAGTTACTTGCGCGTTAACTCTCTGGTGACGTGGATCACCATCCTTCACAGAGAGGTGAACCGGATGGGTGCAACGACGCGCAGGTGGCTCACGGTGGCCGTCGCTACCGCGGTGACACTCACTCTAGGGGCCGGGGCCGGGCAGGCCGCCGGGCGGGAACCCACCGGGCCCGTTCAGCCCAACATCCTCACCGCCGCCGCCTACTCGCTCGGCGATCCGACCATCGCTCCTCCCGGGGCGAACGACTGGAACTGCAAACCCACCGCCGCGCATCCCAATCCCGTTCTTCTCTCCAACGGGACCACCGCCAACGCCTACGAAAACTGGGCCAACCTATCCCAGAAACTCGCCAACGCGGGTTACTGCGTCTTCGCCGGCAACTTCGGCGGGGCGCCCGGCTCCTTCCTGCAGACCGTCGGGCCCATCGCCGACACCACGAAAGCGCTTGCCGCCTTCGGGGACAAGATCCTCGCCACCACCGGGGCCGCCAAGCTCGATGTCGTCGGGCACTCGCAGGGTGGGATGAACGTCCGGTACTGGATCAAGTACCTCGGGGGCGCGAGCAAGATCAGCCGGCTCGTCGGGCTCTCGCCCTCCAACCACGGGACCGACCTCTTCGGCCTGCTCAGCACCCTCGAAATGATCCCCGGGGTGCCCGCCGGGCTCGGGACCGTCTGCCAGGCCTGCAACGAACAGGCCGTCGGCTCGGCCTTCCTCACCGATCTCAACGCCGGTGGCGAAACCGTCGACGGCATCCAGTACACCGTCATCCAGACCCGGTACGACGACGTCGTCACGCCGTACACGAGCGCGTTCCTGCCGCAGAAAACCAACGTCAAGAACATCCTGCTGCAGAACGTCTGCGTGCTCGACTTCACCGACCACCTCGGCATCACCTACGACCCCGTCGCCGAGGGGCTCGTGCTCAACGCGCTCGACCCGGCCCACGCCAAGACGCCGCCCTGCGTGCCCGTGCCGCCGGTGATCAGCTGAGTTTCGCCACATGAGACATAACCCACCGCCGGGGCGGATTTCCGCTCCGGCGGTGTCACTCTCGAAGCATGTACTGGCCGGTTCCGGCGTCCTGGACGCCCCACGACGAAGCCGAGCTGGTCGCCGGCTGGCGGCTGTGGCTCGAGCTGTCCGACCGCGCCTGGCCGACGGCCGCCTGGGACGGCACGCCCGCCGGTGCCGTCCGCCAGCTGCGTGACCTGCTCGCCGCCTGCGACGAGATCGAGACGGCCTATCGCGCGGCCGCCGCGGAGCCGTCGCCCGGGTTCCTGAGCCTCACGCAGGGCCTCGCCGTCACGGCGGGCTCGGCCATCTCGCTCTGGTTCGACGACTTCGACCAGCTCGACGGCGAACGCGCCGCCCTGCTGCACGACGACCTCGCGCGCTTCGCCGAGCAGGCCGAGCAGGTGCTGACGCTGCTCGCGGCCAACGGCGGCTGGGCGCGCCTCGACGAAGTCCGGCGCCGGCCCGCCTAAGCCAGCGTCGGGTCCGTGCCGCCGCCCTCGACGGGCCGGAAGCGCGTGCCGCCCAGGAACTCGTCGAGCGGGCGCCCGAGCGTCAGCTCCGGGCCCGGCTCGAGGGCCCAGGCCAGCTCGATGAGCTCGTCCACGTGCTGCCGGCGCTCGACGCGGTGGGCGACCTTGGCGCCGTCCAGCGACCACGTGCCGTCGAGCTCCATCCGCAGCCTCAGGGTGAGCCGGCCCGGTTGCGGCTCCGCCCAGTCGAAGCGGTGGACGGCGAACTCCGTGCTCCAGCTCGACCAGTACTGCCAGCCCGTCCCGTCGGCGCGGAAGCCGAGCTCGGTGTACTCGGGCGAGCCGGGGTACAGCTCCGACTCCGACCAGTAGCCGACCAATCGCGCGTTCACCCCGCGATCGTTCCACAGGCACAGCAAGTGATTACGCCGCTTGGCCCAGCCGATCCCGACCCGGAGTGGGTACCCGACCAGGCATGAACCGGACATCAGACCGCACGAACCGGGCCGAGGCGAAGGCCGAAAGAGGAGTGCACCGGACCGAGGCCGACGCCCAGCGGGGCGAGAAGAGCGACACCGCCCAGCTGCTCGGCCGGATCGGCATGGCGTGCTACGGCGTCGTGCACCTCGTCATCGCCTACCTCGCCGTCCAGGTCGCCTTCGGCGACCGGGAACAGGCCGACCAGAAGGGCGCCCTGCAGCAGATCGGCTCGACGGCGTTCGGCCAGATCCTGCTGTGGATCGTGGCCATCGGCCTCGTCCTGTTCGGCCTCTGGCAGTTCCTGATGGCCGCCACCGGCTACGAGTGGGTCAGCGGCGGGAAGCGGACGCGCAAGCGGATCGGCGCCGCCGCCCGCGGGGTCATCGTCATCGTGCTGGGCTTCACCGCGTTCCGGATCGCCACCGGCAGCGGGGGCGGCGGGTCGAGCAGCCAGAACCAGCAGGAGTTCACCGCCAAGCTGCTGAAGCTGCCGGCCGGCCGGGCCCTGGTGGTCATCGCCGCCGCGTGCGTCCTCGGCGTCGCCATCGCCGCCGGGGTGAAGGGCTTCAAGAAGAAGTTCCTCGAAGACCTGAACACGAGCGAGCTGCCGGGCAAGGCCCAGCGCTGGATCGGCGGCGTGGGCCAGGTCGGCTACCTCGCCAAGGGCGTCGTGCTGGCCGTGGTCGCGATCCTCCTCGCCATCGCCGGGTTCCAGGCCGACCCGAACAAGGCCGGCGGGCTCGACTCCGCCCTCAAGACGCTCGCCGCTCAGCCCTTCGGCACCGTGCTGCTGACCGTCGTGGCGCTCGGCCTCGCCGCGTTCGGCGCGTACTGCTTCGGCGCGGCCTGGGCCCACAAGCGCTAGCGCCGGGCCAGCCGTGCGAGGTACTCCTTGCGGTCCAACGGGTTCTCGCCGGTCCGCGGCCGCGTCGGCGGCGGACCGGGGTACGGCCGGTAGCCGGCGAACTCGCTGAGGAAGACGCCCTCGCCCTGGCTCAGGGCCGGCAGCGCCCGCTCGAACGCGTGGACGTGCTCGGCGGGGATCGTCCCGTGCAGCGTGCACGACGACGGCCCCACCACCGGTTCGCCGGGCACCGCGCGCGGGTTCGCGAGCTTGATCAGCACCGCGCTGACGGCGTTCGCCGGCACCTCCAGTTCGAAGCGGTGCACCGGCTCGTGCACCCGCGTCCCGGCCTTCCGCAGCGCCGCCATGAGCACCAGCGGCGTCATCTTGCGGAAGTCGCCCGCCGCGCTGAGCGGGCCGAAGAACGCCGTATGCGTCAACGTGACGGCGACGTCGAGCACCTCCCAGCCGTACAGCCCCTGCTCGAGCGTGCTGTGGACGGTCTCCTCGATCGCCTTGTGGAACGCCAGCGGCAGCGAACCCAGCTCGACCGACAGCCCGAACGCGACCCCGGGACCGGGTTCGACGCGCAGCCCGACCGTCGCGAAGAAGTACAGCCGCTGCGCCGGATCCAGCCCCTCGACCGCTTCCCCGGCGCCGACCGGCTTCTCGACGTACAGCGTGCGCGTCTCTTCGAACGTGACGTCGATGCCGGCGCCCTCGGTCAGCATGGAGCGCAGCACCTCCTTCTGCACTTCGCCGTAGAGCCGGACCGACACGTCGTGGCCGCGGCGGCGGACGTCGCTCAGCGGGTCCTCTTCGGACAGCCGAGTCAACGCCGTGAACAGCGCCGCGGCCTGCTCGGGCCGGACCGGCCGCACGACGGTCTCCAGGCTCGGCGGCGCGAACACGCCGTCGCGGGCGGTGCCGGGGGAGCCGAGGCGGTCGCCGATCCGGACCTCCCGCAGCCCGCGCACCCGGGCGACGTCGCCGGCGAGCGCCACGTCGTCGCCGGCGACCTCGAGCGCCGAGACCCGGCCGGTCAGCTCGGTTTCGGCGCGGTAGAAGGGAATCCGCTGCCGTGGCGCCAGTGAACCGGAGTGCAGGCGCGCGTAGGCGATCTTTTCGCCGGCGCGGCCGCGGTCGATCTTGAAGACCGTCGCGGCCAGCCGGCCGGCGCCGGTGCGTTCGGTCGCCGGGAGCAGCTCGGTCATCGCCGCGACGAGGTCCGCGACGCCGGTGCCGGTGATCGCCGAGCCGGTCAGGACGGGGTGCACCAGACCCCGCGCGACCTGGCGGGCCAGCTCGGCGCGGCAGCCGGCTTCGTCGACACGCTCGTCCACATAGGACTCCAGGAAAGCGTCGTCGCCGTCGGCCAGCAGCTCGGCCAGCTCCTCGGGTGACGCGGTCAGCGCGATTGCCCGCGGTGCCAGCTTCGCGCGGATGTCGCCGAGCTGGTCGCGGGCGCCCATCCGGTCGACCTTGTTGACGAAGACGAGCGTCGGGATGCCGAGCCGGCGCAGCGTCCGCATCAGCACGCGGGTCTGGGCCTGCACGCCCTCGACGGCGGACACCACCAGGACGGCGCCGTCGAGCACGCGCAGCGCGCGTTCGACCTCGGCGATGAAGTCCGAGTGGCCCGGGGTGTCGATCAGCGTGATCCGGGTGTCGCCGGCCAGGAACGAGACCACCGCGGAGCGGATGGTGATGCCGCGACGGCGTTCCAGCTCCAGGGAGTCGGTCCGGGTGTCGCCGCCGTCGACGCTGCCGAGGTGGTCGATGGCGCCCGCTTCGAAGAGCAGGCGCTCGGTCAGGCTGGTCTTACCGGCGTCGACGTGCGCCAGGATGCCGATGTTCAGGGTTTTCACGGTCGTGGGAGGTCCTTTGTGATGCGGGTGACAGGCCGGGCAAGTCGGTCTGTCGGCGCATCGGGGTCTCCTCACGGTCGTCGACGCAGGTCAGGGCGAAGATAGCGCTCGTTCCGGTGGTCGCCAACCGCTTTTTCACGGCACAGCCGGTCCCTGTCGGTTCCCTGTCGATCACCCTCCGATGCTTCGATCGGGCGTTCCGGGGCCCTAACTTGGGGCGGGTCAGTTGAAAATTCACCCACCGGGGAGCTGAAACCGATGTTCGGACGAGTCAAGGACGTGGCGCTGCTGCTGGGGAGGATCGGCGTCGCGGTCGTCTTCCTCGCGCACGGGCTCCAGAAGTGGAACAACGGCGTCGACGGCACGGCGAAGTTCTTCGAGATGTCGGGCATCCCGCTGCCCACGGCGGCCGCGGTCTTCGCGATGACCGTCGAGATCCTCGGCTCGGTCGCCTTCATCGTCGGGTTCCTGATGCCGCTGGTGGGCATCGGGTACGTCGTGATTTCGGTGGGCGCGCTGCTTTCGGTGCACATCGACAACGGCTTGACCGGCCAGGGCGGCTACGAGCTGGTCCTGGTGCTCGCGCTGACCGGGCTCGCCCTCGGCTTCAACGGCGGCCGCCTGTCGCTGGACCACCTGCTGTGGGGCCGCAAGCGGGCGCGCCGCGAAGCCGAGGTCGGCGAGCTGCAGAACGCCTAGGCCGGGAGGTCCGCCGTGGTGCGCTCGGCATCACGGCGGGCCGCCAGCTTCGCCTGGTCCGCGTTGCTCACGTGGACCAGGTGGGCGCCCGCGGCGAGGGGGACGAGCAGGCCGTCGAGGATGCCCTCAGGCCCGCTCCAGTCCCGGGTGGACAGCACCCGGTCGTCGGCGGTGAGGCCGAGTTTCGCCGCGCGGGCGCGGGCTTCCGCCAGCAGTTCGTCCACAGTGGACTCGAACAGCGCGGGCGTGTCACCCGGGATCGGGAAGAGCGGGCTGTACTGGTCGCCCGCCGCGCGGGACTCCGTCAGGTAGTCGAACGCGCCGCCGCCGGGCGGCTCGGCCAGCCCGCGGCCCATCGGGTCGAGCGTGACGACGGCCGTCGCCGCGGCGCCGGTCGGTTCCGGGTCGTCCGGCCCGACGAACGCCACCCGCGCGCCCGCGCCCTCGGTCACGACGCGCGCCCCGCACCACCACGCGCCGAGCAGCACGCCGACGGTCTGCCAGTGCGCCGGGAGCTGCACGGCCACGGCGTCGCCCGGCTCGACGTCGAACTCCTCGGTCAGCCAGTTGGCCGTCTTGGCCGCCCAGTTGGCGGTCGTCACCACGGACAGCTCGACGCGGCTGCCCAGCTGGTCGTCGTAGTGGGTGATCAACGGTTTCGCGGGCGAGGCCAGCAGCGGGCGCAGCAGCTCGTCGGTCAGGCTCATGCGGACAGGCTAAAGCGCGGACCACGCCCTTCGCCGGTTGACACCACCGCGCGCAGCTCAGTACGTTTGCTTTGCAAGCAAAGGTAACTGGAGAGCTGGGGGACAGCCATGACCATCCTCGTCACCGGAGCGCGCGGGCACGTCGGCCGCGCGGTCCTCGACGCGCTCGTCGCCGCAGGTCAGGACGTCCGCGCGGCGAGCCGCGACGCCACCACGCTCGACGTGCCCACGGCGAAGGTGAGCGCCGACCTCGAAGATCCGTCCACACTGGACGCCGCGCTCGACGGCGTCGAGTCGGTGTTCCTGTACACGCGGCCGTCGGGGATCGAGGGCTTCGTGAAGGCGGCCGAGGCGGCCGGCGTGCGGCACGTCGTGCTGCTGTCGTCGGGCGCGACGCTCGAACCGGAGTCCGCGCAGAGCCGCATCGCGCTGCTCCACCACGCGGTGGAGCGGGCGCTGATCGCGGCGCCGTTCGGGGAGACCCGGCTCAACCCGGGCGCGTTCGCGACGAACGTCCTGGGCTGGCGTGCGGACATCGCCGAGGGCGTCGTCCGCACGGCGTACCCGGACTCGCGGATCGGCGCCATCCACGAGCGGGACATCGCCGACGTCGCGGCGAAGGTCCTCGTCGACGGCTCGCACGTCGGGGAGGCGCTGCGGTTGAGCGGACCGGAGCCGATCAGCTACCGGGAGCAGGCGGCGGTGCTCGCCGACGTCCTGGGCAAGCCGCTGCCGGTCGAGGAGCTGACGCCGGAGCAGGCCGCCGAGCGGATGATCGCGCTGGGCTGGCCGCCCGAGGCGCCGCCGGAGATCCTGCGCGCGTGGGAGCGGACGACGCGGGAGCCGTCGGTGGTGACGGACGTGGTGCGCGAGGTGACCGGGCACGCGCCGCGGACGTTCCGGCAGTGGGCGGAAGACCACCGCGCCGACTTCAGTTGACGCAGGGGACTCCGCCGGAGGCTTGGAGCACCGGTGCCGGGGCGGCGCCGCTGCCCGAGCCGCCACCCGCGCCGCCGGCTGCCGGGGAGCCACCCGGGGCCGGGCGGCCGGCCAAGCCCGCCACGAACGCGCGGACCGCGTTCGGGTCGACCTCGACGATGCTCTGGCCGTCTTCGCTGCGCCCGTTCGCGGTGATCACCGGGATCGTCGCGAACGACAGGTCGCCCGACGCGAGCCCCTTCGCCTGCTGCGCGAACTGCAGCAGGTCGAGGCCGGGGTCGAGGATCAGCGACCGGTGCACCGCGTCCATCAGGTTGTTGAGTGTGCCCGGGCTGGTCAGTGTGCCCGCCGAGAGCACCTGGTGCAGCGCCGAGGACAGGAACGCCTGCTGCCGCACGATCCGGTCGAGGTCGCCGCGCGGCAGGTTCTTGCGCTGCCGGACGAACGAAAGTGCTTCACCGCCCGAAACGGTCTGCTCGCCACGGCGGAAGTTCGCGCCCGAGTCCTTGTCCTCGGTCGCGTGGTTCAGGCACACCTTGACCCCGCCGAGGGCCTCGGTGAGCAGGTAGAAGCCCAGCAGGTTGATCTCGGCGTAGTGGTCGACGCGCACCTGCGTGAGGTCCTGCACCGTCTGCACCAGGACCCGGCGGCCCTCGGTGTCGGAGTCGCGCTCGATCTTCGCCTGGTCGTGCTCGCCCTGCGCGCGCAGTTGCTGCGCGAAGTGCGCTTTCGCGATGCCGTACGCCGAGTTGATCTTCGCCTTACCGCGGCCGGGGACCTCGGTCCACGTGTCGCGCGGCACGGACACCGCCGACGGCTTCGAGCCGTCCTTGGGCACCCGCAGCAGGATCACCGTGTCGGTGTTCACCGCGCCGTTGTTGGCCTCGGTCCGCAGCTCCTTCAGCACGCGCAGCGGGAGCGGGTTGCCCTGCGCGTCCGTCCGCGCGTCGCTGCCGACGAGCAGGATGTCGTCGGCGCCGTCGTCGGCGGGCGGCGGCGCGGGCTCGCCGGCCCGCGGGGTGAGCGCGTCGGTCGTCGGGACCTTCTGCTGCAGCTGGTCCTTGGTGACGTAGGCGTAGCCGCTGGCGCCGAGCGCGAGCACCGAGACGAGCCCGACCGCGATCCGCCGCGTCACCCGACCGGCGCGGCGCGCCCGCGAGGGGGCCTCAGCCACCGGAGCCGTCCGCGGGAACGGCGATGGCTTCCACTCCGGATCGTCGCGCTCCGTCACCGGCGTCTCGGCCGGTTTCGGCTGTTCCTGCTCGTCTTCCATCCCCTGCTTACCTCCCCCGACCACCCTGCGTGCTCAGTCTAGTTGACGCAGGGAACGTCGCCCGCGGTGATCGCCGGTGCGGTGGGGGCGGCGGAAGCCGCGGTGGACGGCGGGGCCTTCGGGGCCGACGACGTCGGCGCGCCACCCGCGCCGGCGGCCGAGCTGCGGAAGTCCTTGCCCAGCAGGACGCGCACGTGCCCGGCGGTGACGTCGCGGTCGGGCTCGGCCTGGACCGTCGTGCCCAGCGCCTGCTTGACCAGCTCCAGCGCGGCGGAGTCGGCCGGGTTGTAGCGGACGACGGTGGTGTTGCGGGTGCTCAGCTTCTGGTCGGCGGCGAGCGTGAAGCCCTTGCCCTGGAGCAGCGTGTGCGTCTGGCCGGCCAGCGACGGCGAACCGGAGCCGTCGAACAGCTCGATCGTGACGGCCTTCGCGCCCGGCAGCTGCGTCGTCGTCGGCTGGGCCGGGGTGTCGCCGTCCGAGGTCATCCGCGTCACCTCGGCCTGGACCGCGGCCTGGTCGACGCGCAGCACGTCGGCGCCGCCGATCACGGCGTTGCCCAGCGTCGGGATCGTGTGGAACTCGATGTTGCCGCCGGTCAGGCCGCGCATCTGCTCGGCGAACTCGGTCAGGTCCCAGCCCTGCGAGACCACGACGGACTTCTTGATGGCCGACACGAGATCGGCGATCTTCGCCGGGCTCGTCAGGACGTCGCTCGAGATCACCTTGCGGGCCAGTCCGGAGAGGAACGCCTGCTGGCGCGCGATCCGGTCGAGGTCGTAGTTCGGCAGGCCGTAGCGCTGGCGGACGAACGCGAGCGCCTGCACGCCTTCGATCGTCTGGCGCCCGCCCGGCAGGTCCACGCCGGACTTCACCTCTTTGACCGGTCCGTTGAGGCAGACCTCGACGCCGCCGATCGACTTGGTGATCTCGTAGAAGCTCGCCAGGTTGACCTCGGCGTAGCGGTCGATCATGCCCGGCTTGCCGATGAACTTCTCGATCGTGGCGATCAGGTTCTTCCGGCCGGCGACCTTCGCCTGGGCGTCGGCCTCCTTGAGGTCGGTCATGCCCTGGCGCTGCAACGTTTTGTAAGTGTCCGTGTACGCGTAGACAAAGGCGCTGTTGAGCTTGTGCTTGCCGTAGCCGCCCGCCAGCTCCACCCAGGAGTCGCGGGGGAAGGAGATCGCGATCGCGCGCTTCCCGTTCTGGGGGATGTGCACGAGGATCATCGTGTCGGTGTTGAGCTCGCCGTCGGAGACGCCGGCGTGCAGCATGTCCAGCACCTCGCGGGGCAGCGGGTTGCCCTGCGCGTCGGTGCGGCTGTCCTGGCCGACCAGGAGGATGTCGATCGCGCCGTCGAGCGGCTTCGCGTGGGCCGCGGTGTCGGCGAAGACGTTCGTGGTGGTCAGGCCGCTGTTCGGGTCACCGATGAAGTGCCAGCCGTACCAGGTCAGGGCCAGGATCGCGACGGACAGCAGGGACACGACGACCTTGCCGCCGCGGCGTGCGAAGACCGCGGCGCCGGTGTGGCGGCGCGCCGGGACGGGCGGCGCAGGCCATTCGGTCACGCGCTTCCTCCCCTGTGAAACCCCGTGCTTCCCCCAGGGCACCGATGTGCCTCCGACCATGACTCTACTGAGGGTGTTGTCAGACCTCCGTAGGCTGGGGGCCGACTGCCCCGGTCGGGGGCCGAAGGAAAGGCGGGAAGATGCGGGTCCTGGTCACCGGGGGTGCCGGCTTCATCGGGTCGCACTACGTACGGCAGGCGCTGAGCGGCGCTTACCCGGCGCTGCGCGACGCCGAGGTGGTGGTGCTGGACAAGCTCACCTACGCCGGCAACGAGGCCAACCTGGCTCCGGTCGCCGCCGACCCGCGGCTGCGGTTCGTCCGCGGCGACATCTGCGACGCCCGGCAGGTCGCCGATGTCATGCGCGGGGTGGACCTGGTCGTCCACTTCGCCGCGGAGTCGCATGTGGACCGCTCGATCCTCGGTTCCGCCGACTTCGTCCTGACGAACGTGCTGGGCACGCAGAACCTGCTGCAGGCGGCCCTGGAAGCGGGCGTCTCGAAGTTCGTCCACGTGTCCACGGACGAGGTGTACGGCTCGATCGAGACCGGCTCCTGGACCGAAGACCACGTACTGGAGCCGAACTCGCCCTATTCGGCGTCGAAGGCGTCCTCCGATCTGGTGGCGCGGTCGTTCTTCCGCACCCACGGGCTGCCGGTGTGCATCACGCGGTGTTCCAACAACTACGGTCCGTACCAGTTCCCCGAGAAGGTCATCCCGCTGTTCGTGACGAACCTCCTCGACGGCCGGAAGGTGCCGCTGTACGGCGACGGGCTCAACGTCCGTGACTGGCTGCACGTGGACGACCACTGCCACGGCATCCAGCTGGTCGCCGACGGCGGGCGCCCGGGCGAGATCTACAACATCGGCGGCGGTACCGAGCTGACCAACCGTTCTCTCACCGAGAAGCTCCTGGAGGCGGTCGGGGCGGGCTGGGACAGCGTCGAGCCGGTCGAAGACCGCAAGGGCCACGACCGCCGGTACTCGGTGGACATCACGAAGATCGGTTCGGAGCTGGGGTACGCTCCGCGCGTGTCCTTCGAGGACGGTCTGGCCGCGACAGTGGCCTGGTACACGGACAATCGCGCGTGGTGGGAGCCCCTGGCGGAGCGGGCCGCGCTGAAGAAGTAGGGGTTTTCGTGCCGCTGACGGTGCTTGTGCCCGGGGGTTCCGGGCAGCTCGGCCGGGACCTGGCCGCGCTGGCGTCCCCTTCGGTGGATGTGGTGGCGCCGGGTTCGTCCGAGCTGGACGTGACGTCGACGGGCCAGGTGCTCGCCGCGGTCGGCGCATTGGCCGACCGGGCCCGCGAGAACGGGTCGTCGCCGGTGGTCATCAACGCGGCGGCGTACACGGCGGTCGACAAGGCCGAGACGGACGAGGAGCGCGCGTTCGCGGTGAACGCGGACGGGCCCCGGGTGCTGGCGGCGGCGTGCGCTTCCCGCCGGGTGCCGCTGATCCACGTGTCGACGGATTACGTGTTCGCCGGAGATGCTTCGTCGCCGTACGAGCCGTCGGACGAGCTGGGTCCGCGGTCGGCGTACGGCCGGACCAAGGCGGCGGGCGAGGACGCCGTGCTGGGGTCGGGGGCTTCCTCGTGGGTCGTGCGGACCGGGTGGCTGTACGGCAATTCGGGCTCGAACTTCGTGAAGACCATGGCACGGCTGGAGTCTTCCCGCCCAGAACTGTCTGTTGTGGACGATCAGATCGGTGGTCCTACTTGGACTTCCGATCTGGCATCGGGGCTTCTCGAGCTGGCTGGGCGCGTGGCTTCCGGCGACGGGCCGGAGCGGCGGATCCTGCACTGCACGAACGCCGGGTCGGTGAGCTGGTGCGGGTTCGCGCGGGCGATTTTCCGGCATTTGGGGGCGGATCCTTCGCGGGTTCGGCCGTGCACGTCGGCGGAGTACCCGCAGGCAGCGACGCGGCCGGCTTACTCGGTGCTGTCGCCGACGTCGTGGAAAGAGGCATGGCTGACCCCGATGCGGCCGTGGGAAGAGGCGCTCGAGGCGTACTTCCGGGCTCAGTGACGGCCTGAGGCCGGTTGTGTTTTCGGCTCGAGCACTTCCCTGGCCTCCGCCGCGTGCCTGAAGCCGTAGACCCACTACCCGATGACGAGTGCGCCGGCGCCGCCGTCGATGATCGCCTCCATCACCTTGTGCGGCATACCAAGAATGAGTGGAACGCGGCCACCAGCCACAGCGGGCTCGGGAGAATGGCCACCACGACCCAGCTGACCGCGGACCCGAACTTGTCCGTAAAAGCGAGTGTCGCGGTTATGTAGGCGGCTCCAGCGCTCAGTAGCGCGAGCGCTCCTAGGTCGCCGACCTGCGGGAATCGTTACGGCCCGTCCGGCTCAGTGACGGCCTGAGGCCATCCGGTACGCGCCGACCGTCAACTCGGCGCACGTGCGCCACGTGAAGTTCGCCGCGTGCGCTCGCCTCGATGCCGATGTTGCCACCGCGTGCGGGTCCGTCACCGCCGTTCGCAGCGCCTCTGCCAGCCCGTCGACGTCGCCGTACGGGACCAGGCTCGCGCAGTCGCCCGCCACCTCGCGCAACGCCGGGATGTCCGTGCACACCACCGGGACGTCCGAGGCCATCGCCTCCAGGACCGGCAGCCCGAACCCCTCGTCGCGCGAGGGCAGCACCAGGGCCGATGCTCCCGCCACCACCGTGCGCAAGTCCACATCGGACAGATAGCCGGTCTGCGCGGTCCGGGACGAGCGCGGGAACGGGCCCGGGCCGGCGAACACCAGGTCCGGCAGGTCCGGGGCAGCTTCGTGCGCGCGCGTCAGCCAGTCCAGGCCCTTGCGCGGCCCCGCCGCGCCCGCGAACAACAAGTACCGTGCCGGCAGCCCGAGGCGTGCACGACGCTCGTCGTCGGGCGGGCGCGCCGTGAACCACGCCGGGTTCACGCCCAGCGGTGTCACCACGATCTTGTCGCGGGAGACGTCCAGGCGCTCCGCCACCGAGTCGGCCACCGCCGCCGTCGGGGTGCAGATCACGTTGGCGCGCCGCGCGCCGCGGCGGACCAGCTCCGGCAGGCCGCGGTCGCTCGGGGCCAGCTCGGCGGGGTTGTCCAAAAAGGCCAGATCGTGGATCGTCACCACGCCCGCCGCGCGCAAGCGGCCCGGCAGCACGAAGTTCGTGCCGTGCACGACGTCCGTCGGGCCGGCGAACAGCTCCACCGGCGGGAAGTCCGAACGCTCCCACGCCGCCCGCAGCAGCCGCGCCGCCACCGGCATCCCGCGGGCCCGCGCGCCGTACGGGAGCACGTGCCGCAGCCGCCGCCAGCCGCGCAGCGTGAACGCCACCGCGCGCGTGTCCACCTCGGGGATCGACACCAGCTCTTCGATCAGCGCCGAGGTGTACCGGCCGATGCCGGTGCGCGCGCCGAGCAGCGGGGTGCCGTCGAGGAGGACGCTCAGGGACCTAGCCACGGCGGAGCCGCTGCTTCACGAGCTTCAAAGCGCGCCCGCTCGCGCGCCGCGCCAGCTCCGACGGGCCGCCCGCGGCGAGGTACTCGCGGATCAGGTCGGCGTCCCGGCGCAGCATCGCCCGGCCGCGGACCGGCGCCGTCGTCGTCAGATCCGCCGAACCGGGCAGCCGGTCGGCCGCCGGACGCGGGTCGCGGCAGAACTCCACCAGCGGCTTCAGCGCCTCGGGCCAGGTGTACCGCTGCGCGACGACGGCGATCCGTTCGACGCAGCCCGCGGCGAACTCCTCGTCGTACAGCACCTTTTCCAGCGCGTCCGCCAGCGCGGAAGCGTCCTCGGCCGGGACGACGACACCCAGCCGTTCCGCCCGCACGAGGTCGGCGAACGAGTCGCCGTCGGTGGTGACGATCGGCAGCCCGGCCCACAGGTAGTCGAGCACGCGGGTGCGGAACGCGAACGTCGTCTCGACGTGCTCGTAGTGCGTCGTGACGCCGCAGTTCGCGTCCAGCAGCCAGTTCTGGCGCTCGTGGTAGGGCACCCACTGCTCGTTGAAGTAGACGTGCTTCCCCGTCAGCCCCAGCGAATCCGCGAGCCGGATCGTGCGCGTCCCGATGTCCATCTCGGCGACCTCGGGGTTCGGGTGCTTCATGCCGAGGAACACCAGCCGGACGTCGGCGCGGCGGCGGCGCAGCTCGTCCATCGCGCGAATCAGCGTCAGCGGGTCGAACCAGCTGTAGACCCCGCCGGCCCAGAGGACGACGTGGTCGGTGCCGCCGATGCCCAGCGTCGAGCGCAGCCCGGGCCCGGTGCGCACCGGGGCCTGCGGCGACAGTCCGAAGGGGACGACCGCGAGCAGCGACTGCGTCGTCGGGTCGGCGTCGTAGAGCCGCGGGGACAGCCGGCCGAGCGCGGCCAGGTGGCCGAGCCAGAGGTGCCGCTGCCGTTCGGACGCGCAGAGGAAGAAGTCGCCGCGCTCGATCTGGGCGTCGAGCACGCGGGTGACGCCGGCGAGGTCGGCCGCGCGCTGGTCGTCGGCGATGCCCTTGCCCTGCTCCAGCAGCTCCAGGTGCATCGGGTCGTAGAGGTCGGCGACGACGATCTTGCCGCTGTGCTCCTTCTTCAGCGACGGCGCGAGCTCGAGCACGTGACCCTGCAGGACGACGACGTCGGCCCAGGCGATCGGCGCTTCCAGCTCGCGGTGCTTGCCCGCGCTGACGCGGAACGGCGCGGGCGGCGGCGTGGCGAGCGGGTTGGTGGTGACGAGGTGGACGTCGTGCTCGGCGGCCAGCGCCAGCGCGATGTTCCAGGCGCGGATCGCCGGGCCGGCCATCCGCTCGGTGAGCGCGTCACCGGTGATCACGAGGATCTTGCGACGCTGCCCGAAAGCCTTTTCGATGCCGAACGCCTCGACGAGGATGTCGTGCGCGGCGAGGTAGCGCGGCAGCGGGTACGCGGGCTCCAAAGCCTTGCGCAGCAACGGAAGCAGGTCGGCGTCGGTACGGACGCGGGCGGCCTGCTCGACCGCCCGGGACTCGGCCAGCGCCGGCAGCTGCTCGACGAACTGGTCGATCGCGAGGAGCCCGGCGAGGGTGGTGCGCGGGATGGCGACGTCGCCGGACTCGATCGGGCCGGAAGGAGCACCGCCCCTTTCGAGGTCCAGCTGCGTGGCGTCCAGCTCGCCGCGGGCGGTGGCCCGGCGCACGGCGAGGGCGAGCGCCGCGGGCAGCGCGCGGGCGAGCGTCTCGTCGGAGAGGTTCTTGTAGAGCGCGGCGAGGGCGTTGCGCTCCAGGAGGAAGGTCTCGCGGCCGGTTTCCGGCGCGTCGACCGCGGCCATCGTGCCGTGGTGGCGGTGGTACGTCAGCGACTCGGGGACGTACCGGACGCGCCAGCCGCGCAGGTTGAGCCGCCAGCCGAGGTCGACGTCCTCGTAGAACATGAAGAACCGCTCGTCGAAGCCGCCGAGCTCGGCGAACACCGAAGAGCGCACGAACATCGCCGAGCCGGTGCCGAACAGGACGTCCTTCGCGACCTCGTGCTCGGCGGCCGGGACGTCGGCCAGGGGCGAGCCCGCGTGGCGCTTGTAGCCCATGCCGAACCAGGTCAGGCCGCCGTCGACGAAGTCGGTGCCGGTGCCGTCCCAGTCGAGGACCTTGCTGGCCACGGCGGCGACGCGGGGCTGCGCGCGCAGCTCGGCGACCGCGGCGGCGACCCAGCCGAGAGCCGGGCGGGCGTCGTTGTTGAGGAAGCCGAGGACAGTGCCCTTCGCGTGCTTCGCGCCGAGGTTGCAGCCGCCGGCGAACCCGGTGTTGCGGCCGGTCTCGACGACGTTGGCGTGCGGAACGGCTTCGCGGATGCGCGCGGCTTCGTCCGAGTTGTCGACGCAGATCAGCTCGAGCTCGGGGTAGTCGTGCTCGGCGAGCGCGCGCAGGCAGGCGATCGTGTCGTCGGCACCGCGGTAGTTCACCACGATCACCGAGACGAGCGGTTGCGGTTCCCCCTGCGCCAAAGCCAGCTCCTTCGTCGGGTGGGCGTCAGCTTAAAGGCCCGCCCAAGCCTCCCAGACCGCGCCTCGGCCCAGTGCGGCGTCCCGGCCGATCCTGCGGCGGGCCAGCAACGTCGCTGGTAGCCGCGTGGCGACCTCGGCCAGCACCCGGCAGCGCACGCCGAAGCGGAAGTTCGCCGCGGCCGGGCGTCCCGGCCGCAGCGGCAGCACCGCTGTCAACACGGCGAACCTGAGCAGCTGGTTCACCGCGACTCCGCGCGGCGCGCACCGCAGCAGCATGAGCAGCCGGTTGCGCTCGTTCCAGCGGTGGAACAGCGGCGAACCCAGCTCGGTGCTGACGCCGTGGGCGTGCCGGACGCGGGCTTCGGGCACCGCGACGACGTCCCAGCCGGCCAGCCGCAGCCGCCACGCCGTGTCGGTGTCCTCGTAGTAGCAGAAGAACCCCGCCGGGACGCCGTGCACGCTCTTCAGCACGTCCGTGCGCAGCAGGGCCGCGCCGCCGCAGAAGCCGAACACCTCGGCGGTGGGCTCGGTGAGGTCGGCGCCGTGGCCGTCGCCGGTCAGCCGGACGCCGGCGGACTGCGTGGTGCCGTCGGCCCGCACGAGCAACGACGTCGCCGCGCCGGCCAAGGGCGCTTTTTCCAGGGTGTCCTCGAGCGTCGCGAGCCAGTCCGGCTCGGGCTCGGCGTCGTCGTTCAGCCACGCCATCAGCGGGGTCTCGACGCGCTTCGCGGCGACGGCGAGCGCGCCCGCGTACCCCGTGTTGCGCGGCAGGCGAATTACTTGCGGACGCGAAGGATGGGCCGCGAGCAGGGCGGCGGTGCCGTCGTCGGAGGCGTTGTCCACCACGAGCGTCCGATGTGGACGCGTCTGCGCGGCGAGCGCGTCGAGGCAGGCGGTGACGTGCCCGGCACCCCGCCAGGTCACGACGACCACCGTGGTGGCGGGATTCGCGGTCACGTCCCGCACAATAGCCGCGTGCCCGAACTGGTCGTGCTCGCCGAGCAGCTCCTCGCGCCCGTGCCCGGTGGCACCGGGCGCTACACGGCCGAGCTGCTGCCCGCGCTCGCGCAGACCGCGCCGCGGGGCTGGACGGTCTCCAGCGTCGTCGCGCGGCACGCCGACGTCGGCCCGGCCCGGCTGGACGGCGTCGAGGGCCCGCGCGTGCTGCGGCTCCCGCCGCGGGCGCTGGTCGGCGCCTGGCAGCTGGGGATCCGCTGGTGGCCAGGCGGCGACGCGGTGCACGCGCCGACGCCGTTCGCGCCGCCGCGCGCGCCGGCCGGAAAGACGTTGAGCGTCACCGTGCACGACACCGTCCCCTGGACCCACCCCGAGACGCTCACCGCGCGCGGGGTCAGCTGGCACCGGTCGATGATCGCGCGGGCCGCGCGGCGGGCGTCCGGGCTGGTGGTGCCGACGCGGGCGGTCGCCGACGAGCTGGCGGTGCTGATCGACGTCGACGTCCCGGTGCGCGTGGTGCCGCACGGCGTGCGGGTCCCGGCCGGGTCGGCGCCGCTCGACCTGCCGCCGCGGTACGTGCTGGCCGTCGGGACGATCGAGCCGCGCAAGGGGATCGACGTGCTGGTCGACGCGGTCGCGGCGCTCGACGACGTGGTGCTGGTGCTCGCCGGGCAGCCGGGCTGGGGTGCCGTCGACCCGGCCGCGCTGGCGCGGGACCGCGGGCTTCCCGCCGACCGCCTGCGGATGCTGGGGAAGGTGCCGGACGCCGAGCTGGCGACGGCGTTGCGCCACGCGAGCGTGCTGGCCGTGCCGAGCCTGGCCGAGGGGTTCGGGATGGGGCTGCTCGAGGCGATGGCGGCCGGGGTCCCGGTGGTGCACACGGACGTCCCGGCGCTGGAGGAGGTGGCGGGCGGCGCGGGCGTGGTGGTCCCGCGCGGCGACGCTGCGGCGCTGGCGGCGGCGTTGCGCGAGGTGCTGGGTTCACCCTCCGTGGCGGCTGGCCTCACACGATCGGGTAGAGAGCGCGCGCGGACGTTCACTTGGCGTCGCGCGGCGGAAGCCGTTTGGGCGATCCACACGCGGGCGCATGGCTGACCGGTTTGCCAGTTCCCCACCATGACACCGGGTCACCGTCGTACCCTGCAGGGGTGAGCGATGACCCCCGGGTGCTGATCGACGCGACCGCGGTTCCCGCGGACCGCGGCGGGGTCGGCCGGTACGTCGACTCGCTCGTCGCCGCGCTCGATGCGGACGGGGCGCGGCTCACCGTCGTCTGCCAGCCCCGGGACCTGCAGCTTTACGATCGGCTGGCGCCGCGCTCGCGCGTGGTCCCGGCGTCCCCGACGACGACCACCCGCACCGCGCGGCTGACCTGGGAGCAGGCGACCCTGCCCCGATTGGTCCGCCGCCTCGGCGCGGACGTCGTCCACTCGCCGCACTACACGATGCCGCTGGCCACGTCGGCGGCATCGGTCGTCACACTGCACGACGCGACGTTCTTCACCGACGCGGTGCTGCACTCGTCGGTGAAGGCGCGGTTCTTCCGCGCGTGGACGGCGACGGCGCTGCGGCGCGCGACGTTGTGCGTGGTCCCCTCGGCGGCGACGGCCGCGGAGCTGGCGCGCGTGGGCCCGGTCCGGCACGCTTCCCTGGAAGTCATTCACCACGGCGTCGACAGCGAGCGCTTTCACCCACCGTCACCGTCGGAGGTCGCGGCCGCCCGTTCGGCGGTCGGGCTCGGGCGGACGCCGTACGTGGCGTTCCTGGGGGCGTTGGAGCCGCGCAAGAACGTGCCGGCGCTGATCCGCGGGTTCGCGCGGGCGGTGGCGGGACAGCGTGACGCGCCGGCGTTGGTGCTGGCGGGGCAGCCGGGGTGGGACACCCAGGTGGAGCGGGCGTTGGACGCCGTCCCGCACCGGCTTCGCGTTATCCGGGCAGGATATCTGCCGTTCGGGACATTGGCGGGGTTCCTCGGCGGTTCCGAGCTGGTGGCCTACCCGTCGCTGGGCGAGGGGTTCGGGTTGCCGGTGCTGGAAGCGATGGCGTGCGGGGCTTGCGTTCTGACGACGCGCCGGCTGTCGTTGCCCGAGGTGGGCGGCGACGCGGTGGCGTACTGCGGGGTCGGCGCGGGTGACGTCGCGGCGGGGCTGTCGGAACTGCTGGCGGACCCGGGGCGGCGGGCGGAGCTGGCCACGGCGGCTCAGCAGCGGGCCAAGGAGTTCTCCTGGGCCACGACCGCGGAGCGGCACCGGGAGGCTTACGCCAAGGCCTGGTTCCGGCACCTCCGCACCCGCTGAGTACGCCCTGTGGGGTGGCGGGGTCGCGCTGGGTGATGAGTGGACAATGGCCGGGTGACTGAGCACTCCCGCTATGGCGACGATGTCGGCGTCGTGACCGTGACCTACTTCTCCGAGGACACCATCGAGCGGTTCCTCGACACGCTCGAGAAGGCCACCGAGCGCGAGGTCAAGGTGGTCGTCGCGGACAACGCGTCCGTCGAGGGGGCCCTCGAGAAGGCCACCGCCAACCGGAAGAACGTGCAGCTGCTCAGCATCGGCGAGAACGTCGGCTACGGCACCGCCGCCAACCGCGGGGTCGCCGAGCTCGACGACCGCTACGGCTGGGTCGTCGTCGTCAACCCGGACCTCGAATGGGAGCCCGGGTCGCTCGACGCCCTGCTCGACGTCGCGAGCCGGTGGCCGCGGGGTGGCGCCTTCGGGCCGCTCATCCACGACCTCGACGGCACCGTCTACCCCTCCGCCCGGCTGCTGCCCTCCTTCGGGCGCGGCATCGGGCACGCCGTCTTCGCGAAGATCTGGCCCGGCAACCCCTGGACCAAGCAGTACCGCCAGGAGACCGGCACCCCGGTCGAGCGCACGTCGGGCTGGCTCTCCGGTTCCTGCCAGCTGATCCGCCGCGAGGCGTTCGACTCCGTCGGCGGCTTCGACACGCGCTACTTCATGTACTTCGAGGACGTCGACCTCGGCGACCGCCTCGCCCAGGCCGGCTGGCTGAACGTCTACGCGCCCTCCGCGCGCGTCACGCACGAAGGCGGCCACTCGACGTCGCAGGCGTCGGAGAAGATGCTCAAGGCCCACCACGACAGCGCCTACCGCTACCTCGCCGACCGCCACCAAGGCCTCGCCTGGAAGCCGGTGCTCGCGCTGGCGAAGCTGGGCCTCGCCGTGCGGCTGAAGCTCGAAACCCGCTAGATCCCGTCGAGCCGGCGCGAAAGGTCGGACTTGCCGTTCGTCTGCGTCACCGTCGGCACCAGGCCGGTGTCTTCCGGGTCCGGCTCCTTCAGCGGGCTCGTGATCGGCTCGGCCTGGGGCCGGCGCGCGAGCGGCGTGGTGATCGGCGGCGTGGGCAGCGGGGTCGTCCGCGACGGCGTGCTCAACGGCGTCGTCGCCTGCGGGCGGCGGCCACCGCGGGCCTCCAGCCGCCGGGTCGGGGACGCCCCGGCCAGCGGGTGGTCGTTCTCCTCGATCAGCGACGCCGGCAGCTGCGTGGTCGTGTCGGGGTCCTGGCTGCGGTCGAGCCCGTCGATCTGCGCCCGGGGTATCTGCTGGGTGTTCGACGAGTCCATCGGTGACGTCGCGCTGTCGGGTGTCACGACGAACACACCGCGCGCTTGGGCTCGTGCGAGCAGGGCGTCCGCCCGATCGCGGGGGTCCATCCCCTCGGCCTCCCGACTGACCCGGGGCCCTCTGGGGAAAGGCCCGCCTGTTTCCTGTCTAGGGTAGGCCCTCCGGGCGACCTCCGTCAGGGTTTCCCGCGGCTTGTCGCTCAGCGGTGCGTGATACAGGAGGAGATTTCCGTGACGTCCGAGGTCGAGATCGACGCCGTCGTGCTGGTCGGGGGCAAGGGCACGCGCCTGCGGCCACTGACCCTTTCGGCACCGAAGCCGATGCTCCCGACGGCCGGGACGCCGTACCTGAGCCACCTGTTCTCCCGCATCCGCGAGGCCGGGATCCGGCACGTCGTGCTGGGCACGAGCTACCGTGCGGAGGTGTTCGAGGAGTACTTCGGCGACGGCAAGTCGATCGGTCTGAACCTCGAGTACGTCGTCGAGGAGGAGCCGCTCGACACGGCGGGCGCGATCCGGAACGTCTACGACAAGCTGCGCGCCGAGCACGTGATCGTCTTCAACGGCGACATCATCTCCGGCTCCGACCTCGGCGAGCAGCTGCGCGTGCACCGCGAGTCCGAGGCCGACGTCACGCTGCACCTGCAGCGCGTGCCCGACCCGAGCCGGTTCGGTTCGGTGCCGACCGACGAAACCGGCCGCGTCCAGGCGTTCCTCGAGAAGACGCCGAACCCGCCGACCGACCAGATCAACGCCGGCTGCTACGTCTTCCGCCGCCCGGTGATCGAGGCGATCCCCACCGGGCGCCGGGTTTCGGTCGAGCGCGAGACGTTCCCGCAGCTGCTGGAGCAGGGCGCGCACATCCACGGCTTCGTCGACGCGTCCTACTGGCTGGACGTCGGCACGCCGGAAGCGTTCGTGCGCGGGTCGGCCGACCTGGTGCGGGGCGTGGCGCCGACGTCGGCGCTGCCCGGCCGGCCCGGCGACTTCCTGGTGCTCGACGGCGCTTCCGTCGCCGAAGACGCCCACCTGTGCGGTGGTTCGACCATCGGCGGCGGCGCGGTCGTCGGCTCCGGCGCGAAGATCGACGGCTCGGTGCTGTTCGACGGCGCGGCCGTCTCCGAGGGCGCGATCGTCGAGCGTTCCGTGCTCGGGCACGGCGCGCGCGTCGGCGCCGGCGCGGTGCTGCGCGGGGTCGTGCTGGGCGACGGCGTGTCCGTCGGCGCCGGTTGCGAGCTCCTCGACGGGGCCCGGGTCTGGCCGGACACCGTGCTGCCCGACGGTTCCGTCCGCTTCTCCAGCGACGCGTAGCGATGTTCTGGCGTCCCGCGTTCGAGGTCGACTTGGGCAGCGTCCTGAGTCCGCTGAAGCGCGGGCGCGGGTCGCTCAACATCCTGACCGACGAGCGCGGGATCACGTGGCTGGCGTCGAACACGCCGGACGGCCCGGGCACGCTGGCGCTGCGCCGCCTCTCCGACGGCCGGATCGAGGCGGCGGCCTGGGGCGACGGCGCGGACCGGCTGCTCACCGGCGTCCCGGCGCTGCTGGGCGCGGACGACGACGATTCGGAGTTCGTCGCGCACCACGACGTCGTCGCGCGCGCCCGGCGGGAGAACCCGGGGCTGCGGCTGGGCGCGACGGGCGTGGTGTGGGACTGGCTGGTGCTGGCGGTGCTGGAGCAGAAGGTGACCGGCAAGGAGGCGATCCGGTCGTGGGCCGAGCTGTGCCGCCGGTTCGGCACGCCGGCGCCCGGGCCGGGCCCGGAGCGGCTGCGCGTGCCGCCGACGCCGGTGGCGCTGCGGTCGTTGCCGGACTGGCACTGGCACCGCGCGGGCGTCGACATCAAGCGCCGCACGGCGTTGCTGAACGCGGCGCGGGTGGCACACCACTTGGAGCGCGCGGTCGAGCTGCGCGGGCTGGCGGGCCGGCACCTGCTTCGGAACGTCCCGGGCATCGGGGTGTGGACGGCGGCGGAGGTGGCGCAGCGCGCGTGGGGCGACCCGGACGCGGTCAGCTTCGGCGACTACAACATCCCGTCGATGGTGGGCAACGCGGTGCTGGGCGCGAAACTCGACGACCCGGGGATGGCGGAGGTGCTGGCACCGTATGCGCCGCAGCGGCAGCGAGCGGTGCGGTACCTGGAGGCGGCGGGTCATCGGCGGCCACGGTTCGGGCCGAGGATCGAGCTGCGCGACTACCGCGCGATGTGAAGCCGAAGTTACTCTTGCGCGGGCGGGAGGCTTACTGCTGCGGGGAATAGCCGCTCTGCTGGGGCGGGAGGCTTGCCGCGGGCGGGAGGTTTTGCTGCTGCGGGGGATAGCCGCTCTGCTGGGGCGGGAGGCTTGCCGCGCGCGGAAGGTTTACTGCTGCGGGGGACAGCCGCCCTGCTGGGGCGGGAAGCCTTACTGGGGCGGGTAATCCGGCTGCTGGCCCGGGTAGCCCTGCTGCGGCGGATACCCCGGCGGGAGCTGCTGCCCCGGATAACCCTGCCGCGGCGGGTAACCCGGGTACTGCTGCGGCGGCTGCTTCGTTCAGCCCCTTCCTTCGTCGAGCGCCGCGCGGATGATCGCCAGCGCCTCGGCGTCGTCCAGGCCGAGCTTGCGGGTGAGGTCCGCGTAGCCGGCCGCCGCCTGCTGGGCTCGGCGGCGGCTCTGGTCGCCCGCCGCCGCGACGAAGCTGCCCGCGCGGCCGCGCGTCTCGATCAGGCCCGCCTCCTCCAGCTCGCGGTACGCGCGGGCCACCGTGTTCGGCGCGATGCCCAGCTCGGCCGCCAGGGCGCGGACCGTGGGCAGCTTCGTGCCGACCGGCAGGCTCCGGTCGTTGATCCGCGTCGCGAGCCCGGACCGCACCTGTTCGAACGGCGGGACCGGCGAAGCGCTGTCGAAGGGGATGATCACCAGCTCTGCGGACCCGCTCCCGGACCCGGCGGGCGCTGCCCGTACTGCCCCTGCGGAACCGGCTGCGACGGCGGGAAGCCCGGCTGCTGCGGCGCGAACCCGGCCTGCGGCGCGGGGAACCCAGCCGACCCCGGCTGCGGCGGGAACCCGGCGGTCCCCTGCGGCGGCGGCGCGAACCCACCCGGCGGCGGGGCGAACCCCTGCTGCGGCGGGAAGTTCTGCTGCGACGGGAACTGCCCGCCCTGCTTCATCGCCTCTTCGCGGCGCATCTTCGACACCCGCACCACCACGACGATCACGAACACGATGATCGCCAGGATCAGCAGGCCGACGACGATGTAACCGAACACCCCGCTGCCGCCACCCCCGCCCGAGTGGAAGTGCACGCGCTGCGGAAACTGCGTAGCCATGTGGTCCCTCCCTGTCCACACCCCAGGCTAGTGCCCGGCACCGACAGGAACGGCCGCTTTCACCAGATCGGCGAGATCCTCCGACCCCGCCGGCAGCGCGTCCACCGGCCACCACCGCAGGTCGTCGGACTCGTCGCTTCGCACCGGCGAAGCCCCCGCCGGGGCGTGCACCGCGAACCGGACGTCGAAGTGCCGCGTCGGCACGCCCAGCGAGCACGTGATCGGGTGGACGTCCAGGTGCACCGGCTCCGGCGCGATCCGCAGCCCCTCGATGCCGGACTCCTCGGTGGCTTCACGCAGCGCCGCATCGGCCAGCGAAGCGTCCGCGGGCTCGCAGTGCCCGCCGAGCTGTAGCCACCGGCCGACCCGGGGGTGCAGCGTCAGCAGCACCTGCGTCCCCGTGTGGTCCAGGACCACGGCCGACGCCGTGAGGTGCCCGGCCGCGCACGACCGCCGGCAAGAGTCCTCGCGCGCCGCCAGGAACCCCAGGAACGCCTGGCGCAGGGACTCCTGGGAGGCGAGAGCAGGCCGCCACGAACCCAGCGTCGCGACGGCTTCCGCGTGCAGGCTCACAGCTCCAGCAGCCCCTCTCCGGGCGTGATCGGCCCGCGCGGGCCGGGATCCGACGCCGGGACGCCGATCGCGACCGAACCCAGCGGCTGCCAGCGCTCGTCGAGGCCCAGGACGTCCCGGACGATGTCGGCGGCGAAGATCGTCGACCCGATCCAGCACGAGCCGAGCCCTTCGGCCGCCAGCGACACCAGCAGGCCCTGCACCGCGGCGCCGCCGGCGACGGTGAACATCGTCTTCTCGCAGTCGTTGCGGCGCCCGTCGCGGTAGGTGTGCGCGCCGTCCGGGACCAGGAATGGGATGACGACTTCCGGGGCCCGGTAAAGGATGTCGCCGCGGCTGAGCCGCTTCGCGATCTGCTCCGGCGTGAACTCGTCGCGTTCCAGGTCGGCCCGCCACGACTCGCGCATCGCGTCGAGCAGCTTGTGCCGCAGGCCGGGATCGCGCAGCCAGACGAACCGCACCGGGTGCG
This sequence comes from Amycolatopsis sp. NPDC114478, assembly GCF_055633805.1. Lineage (NCBI taxonomy): Bacteria > Bacillati > Actinomycetota > Actinomycetes > Pseudonocardiales > Pseudonocardiaceae > Amycolatopsis > Amycolatopsis sp. NPDC114478. The sequence continues at coordinate 59,655 of NZ_JBVKDO010000021.1, forward strand.
TGTGGTGCGGCGCGGGCGCGGTCAGCGCGGACGCCACCGCCCGGCGCATCGCGGCCGGGTCGACCGGCTCGTCCGCGAACTGCCGCACCGACCGCCGCGACGGGACGGCCGCCCGCCGCCCCTGTTCGAGGGCCTCGTTCGTGCCCAGCCGGAAGAGGTCCTCCTCCAGCGGGCGGACCAGGTCGCGGGCGGTCGAGCCGTCGTCCTCCAGGAAGAGCCCGCGGACGACGGCGACCGGCGTCCCGCCGAGCTTGCCCTTGACCAGGTCGGCGGCCGCGGCCAGCTCGTCGGCGATCGCGACCTCGGTGACGGCCAGCTCGTTGCCCTGCCCGTCGACCTCGCCGCGGTAGGCGTGCAGCACGCGCAGCCCGGACGAGCCGATCGCGGCGTCGGTCTGCCCGACCCGCCACGCGCGGCCCATCGTGTCCGTGACGACCACCGCGACCTCGACGCCCAGCCGCTCGCGCAGCCCGTTGCGCAGTGCCAGCGCCGACGCGTCCGGGTCGGCCGGCAGCAGCGCGACCTCGTCGCCTTCGACGTTCGACGCGTCGATGCCCGACGCCGCCTGCACGATCCCCAGGTGGTTCTGGGTGATCACCGTGCGCGCGATCCGCGCGACCACCCGGATGGCTTCGCGCTCGACGAGCTTCCGGCGCTCGGCGTCGCGGACCTCGGGGTCGGCGGGCACCTTGACGAGCCTGCCCTCGGCCTTCGAGACGATCTTGCTGGTCACGACCAGGACGTCCCCCGACCGCAGCCACGGCGCGGCCTTGACGATCGCGCCGGTCAGGTCGTCGCCGGGGCGGAACTCCGGCAGCCCGGTGACGGGCAGGATCTCCAGCTTGGCGGAAGCGTGGTCAGTCAACGGGGGCTCCCGCCAGTTCCAGGGCGGCCCGGGCCATCGCCGCGGTCGCGTCCACATCGGACATCAGCAGCGGGACGTCGCGGACGGTCACGCCCGGCACGTCCGCCGTCTCGCCTTCGGCGATCAGCCAGCCGTCGAGCACGCCACCGTCCTTGCGCGAGCCGTAGTGCCGGCCAACCGCCTCCGCCGACGTCTCGACGCCGATCGCGGTCAGGCACGCGTCGGCCATGCCGCGCAGCGCCTTCCCGCCGATGATCGGCGACACCCCGACGACTCCGGCGGACGTCTTGCGCAGCGCGTCCCGGACCCCCGGCACGCCCAGTACGGTCCCGACCGAGACCACCGGGTTCGACGGCGCGAACAGCACGGCGTCGGCCCCGGAGATGGCGTCGAGCACGCCCGGCGCCGGCTTGGCCTCCTCGGCCCCGACCGCGACGATCGAGTGGGCCTTCGGCTCGGCGCGGTAGCGCACCCACCACTCCTGGAAGTGCACGGCCTTCTGCTGGCCGTCCTGCTCCGGGTCGTCGATCACGACGTGCGTCTCGACGCGGTCGTCGGACATCGGCAGCAGCCGGACGCCGGGCTGCCAGCGGTCGCACAGGGCCTCGGTCACCGCCGAGAGCGGGTAGCCCGCGCGCAGCATCCGCGACCGGATGAGGTGGGTGGCGATGTCCTTGTCGCCGAGGCCGAACCACGTCGGCTCGGCGCCGTAGGCCGCCAGCTCCTCCTTGACGACCCAGGTCTCGCCCGAGTGCCCCCAGCCGCGCTCGGAGTCGATCCCGCCGCCCAGGGTGTACATGCAGGTGTCCAGGTCGGGGCAGATCCGCAACCCGTGCATCCAGACGTCGTCGCCGGTGTTGACCAGCGCCGTCACCTCGTGCTCGGACTCCGAAGCACCTTCCGGTGCCATGCCCAGCGCTGCCTTGACACCCAGCAGGAAGCGGGCCCCGCCCACTCCGCCGACCACTACCACGATCTTCACGACGTCGAATCCTCGCACGAGCCGGGTGCGGGCACCCAGTACCGGTATCTGTGGTGCGGGGCGTAGCCGAGCCCCGCGTAGAGCGCGAGCGCACCCGCGTTCCCCTCCGCCACCTGCAACACCGCCTGGTCCGCCCCGTGTTCCGCACCCCACGTGTGCAGGGCGCCCATCAGCGCTTTCGCGAGCCCGCGGCGGCGGAAAGCCGGGTCGACCTCGAGGCGGCCGACGTGCAGCCAGCCGTCGACCAGGGCGCCGCGCACGACGCCGGCCGTGGCGCCGTCGAGCGTCGCGACGCCGTAGCCGACCTTCCCGCCGGTCAGGACGCTCCGGGCGGCCGGGTTGTCCTCGCCGGGCCCGAGCGTCAGCGCCCACCACTCCGGCGTCGGCTCGTCGTGCACCTCGACGCCGTGGGCCGGGGACGTGCCGGTCAGCGGGGTCGTGAGCACGACGACCTCGTGGCCGCGGTGGTGGCGCGTCGCCTGGAACCAGCCCTCGGCGACGACCGCGCGCTCGTTCGGGCTGTCGCGGATCACCTGCACCATCGGCTGGATCGCCCGATCGTGGGCGAAGTCACACACCGCGCGCAGGGCGTCCGGGACCGGCCGGCCGGGGTCGCCGACCGCGAGCGCGCTGTTCGCGCGGCCCGTGAAGCCCCCTGCCCAGCGCAATCGCCAGTCCTTGAGGGGTTCCTCGACCAGCGGCGGCCATGCTCTGCTGCAGACGATTTCCAGCGCCTCGGGTGCGTTCACGACTAGATTGTGACCGAGGCAGTGACCGGCGCGGAGCGGATTTCCCCGAGGAGGAGGTGGCCGTGGGCATCCAGCGCAAGGACGAGCGGCACAACGAGAAGCTCGTCGACGAGATCTCCGAGGGGTTCAACCGGGCCGTGGGGGAGAAGGAGACGGAGGACGAGGCTCCGAAACCCCGCTTCGTCATCACCGGCGACGCCCGGGCCACCCCGCCCCCGCGCCGTCGGCAGAGGTGAGCGCCATACCCCGGGTATGGCTAAGGCTTGCCTCACCAACCGAACGGGTGGCCGAACCGCGTAGTGTCGGCCACGACTGGCTGTTTGCAGAGAAAAGCAGGAGTGCGCAGTGACCTACGTGATCGCCGAGCCCTGCGTCGACGTGCTCGACAAGGCGTGTATCGACGAGTGCCCCGTGGACTGCATCTACGAGGGCGAGCGGATGCTGTACATCCACCCGGACGAGTGCGTCGACTGCGGCGCCTGCGAGCCGGTCTGCCCGGTCGAGGCGATCTACTACGAGGACGACGTCCCGGACAACTGGTCGGACTACACCAAGGCCAACGTCGACTTCTTCGACGAGCTGGGCTCGCCCGGCGGCGCGTCCAAGGTGGGCAAGACCGCGCACGACCCGGCGTTCATCAAGGCGCTGCCCCCGCAGGGCGAATGAGCCCGGTCGCGCTGCCCGACTTCCCCTGGGATTCGCTCGCCGAGGTCAAGGCCACGGCGAGCGCGCACCCCGGCGGGGTGGTCGACCTCTCCATCGGCACGCCGGTCGACCCGGTCCCGGCCGGCATCCGCGACGCGCTCGCGTCGGTCTCGGAGATCCCGGGCTACCCGACCACGCACGGCATCCCGGCTCTGCGCGCGGCGGCCATCGCCGCCCTCGGCCGCCGGCACGGCGTCACCGGCATCGAGCCGGACGCCGTGCTGCCGACGATCGGGTCGAAGGAGGCCGTGGCCTGGCTGCCGCGCCTGCTCGGCTTCGGTCCCGGCGACCTGGTGGTCATCCCGGAGCTGGCCTACCCGACGTACGAGGTCGGGGCGCTCCTGGCGGGCGCGTCGATCCTGCGCGCCGACAGCACGGTCGCCCTCGGCCCGCAGAAGCCGGCCATGATCTGGCTGAACTCGCCGTCCAACCCGACCGGTCGCGTGCTCCCGGTGGAGCACCTGCGCAAGGTGGTCGAGTGGGCGCGCGAGCGGGACGTCGTGGTGGTGTCCGACGAGTGCTACCTGGCGCTCGGCTGGGAGACCGAACCGCTGTCGATCCTGCACCCGGACGTCTGCGACGGCCGCACCGACGGCCTGATCTCGGTGCACTCGCTCTCGAAGTCGGCGAACCTGGCCAGCTACCGGGCCGGTTTCCTGACCGGTGACCCGCGGCTGGTCAAGCAGCTGCTCGACGTCCGCAAGCACGCGGGCATGATCGTGCCGCGCCCGGTCCAGGAGGCGATGGTCGCCGCCCTGACCGACGATGAGGCGTTGGCCGCCCAGCGCGAGCGGTACGCCCGGCGCCGGCTGTCGCTGCGGAAAGCGTTGCAGGACAACGGCTTCCGCATCGACCACTCCGAGGCGGGCCTGTACCTGTGGGCGACGCGCGACGAGGACGCCTCGGCGACGGTCGAATGGCTGGCCGACCGCGGGATCCTGGTGGCGCCGGGGACGTTCTACGGCCCGAAGGGCGGCAAGCACGTCCGGGTCGCCTTGACCGCGACCGACGAGCGCGTCGACGCGGCTGTGGAGCGCCTGTCCGCCTGAGCGGTCAGCCGGCCAGCCGGAGCGGCTTCTTCGTCGCGGCGAAGAGGCCGGGCGCGACGTCCTGGGCCATCGCGGCCGCGGACTCCCAGGCCAGCTCGTGCGCCGTGCCGACGCCGCCGCAGAAGAGCATGAACCGCGAAAGCCCGGCCGCGCGCAGGGCGGTCAGCTTGTCCCGGACCGTCTCGACCGACCCCACGAGGGCGAACGGGTTCTCGAGGTAGGCCCCGGCCGGGGCTTCGAGGACCGCGCGCAGCCCCGTTTCCTCCCGGTCGGCCAGTGCTTCCAGCGACGTTTCCCCGGGTGCGCCGCCGGCTACGCGGGAAAGGTGTCCGGCCGAGGCTTCGATGTGCCGGACAAAGCCGTCGCGGACCATTCCGGCCGCTTTCCGGTCGGTCTCGGCGATCACCGTGAAGCAGCTCACCGCGATGTTCGCCATCGTCAGGTCGTGGCCGTTTTCGCCGCCGATTTCCAGGTAGCGGTGCAACCGCGGCAGCATTTTCGCGATGCTCATCGGCGCCATGCCGCCGGCCGTGGGCGTGATGTTCAAGCCGGTGAACACGCCCCAGCCGCGCCGGGCCGCGGCGGCCAGGGAGCCGTCGCTGGTCGCCGCCACCCAGAGCGGCACGCGGGGCTGCGCCGGCCGCGGCCAGGCGGTGACCTTCGCGGTCTCGACGCCGGGGGTGAACGCGGCGGTGGCCGGGGTGAGGTCGGCCCGGGCGACGGGGTGGTCGTAGCCGTTGAGCACGCCGTCGATGAGGTCGACCGCGTGCTCGTGGGCGGCGCGGTCGCCGTGCCGGCCGAGGCCCACTTCGAGCCGTCCGCCGGAGATGACGTCGATCATGGCGAACTGCTCGGCGAGCTGGACCGGGTGGTGCAGCAGCGGGAGGTTGACGCCGGAGAGGATCCGCGCGCGGCTGGTCCGGGCGGCGATCGCGGCCATCAGGATGTTCGGGTGCGGGCACGGCGAAGACGGCCCGAAGTGCTCCGGCAGGCTGACGGCGGCGTAGCCCAGCCGTTCCGCTTCTTCGCAGTGCGAGAGGTAGTTTTCATACAGCCGGACACCGAGCGCGGGGTCCCATTCTTCGGGCGCGCGTGATCCCGGCGGGCTGTAGGTCAGGTTGTCCCAGTAGACGAACTTGACGATTTCCGGGTTTTCGCTGAACGCGCTCATACGACGGTTTCCCCTCGATTTCCGGAATGGGACGTCCTCCCATTGTCCCGGCCGCGCGGGATCGGTCATCCTCCGTCGTGCCCCGAACGCGGTCAGTAGTCCCGGCCCGTGAAGCCCCGGTAGACGAACCGGGTGAGCGCCTCGACCGCCTCTTCGTCGGTCGGCGGGGTCCACCCGGCCGGCGGCGGGTCGAGCAGCCACATCTGCGCGAAGCTGTCGACCAGCTGGTACATCATCGCGATCGAGAGTTCCGTGCTCGCCGGCAGCCGCAGCCCGGCGGCCGTCACGTGCGCGAGGTGGCCGTCCAGGTCCGCGCCCTGGTTCGCGCCGAAGCTCGCCAGCGTGCGGGCGAACGCCTCGTTCACCATCGCCGCCTGGCGCAGCGCCTGCATCGTCGCCGCGTGTTCCTTGTAGAAGTCCCAGTACTGGGCCACGTGCCAGCGCACGGCCGCCGGGTCGCTGAAGTCCGAGAGGTGGTCTTCGGAGGTCGCGCTCTCGTCGCCGGACGCCGCGATGTCGGCCAGGAGCGCCTCGAGCAGCTCCTCCTTGCCCGCGAAGTGGTTGTAGAACGACCCCGCGGCCCGGCCCGCCTCGGCGGTGATGTCCGTGATCTTGGTGTTCAGGTAGCCCTTGCGCGCGAACACGCGCCGGGCGGCCGCCTTCAGCGCGGCCTCGGTCTCCGCGGCCTTCTCCTTGCGGTTCACCGGCACCTCCTTGACGCGGGACGCTAGCAGTGTCATTCTGAATCCAGATTCACTGAATCACAATTCACTGGGAGGGTGACATGGACACACGGGTGCTGATCGCGGGGGCCGGACCGACCGGGCTGACGCTGGCCATCGAGCTGGCGCGGCGGGACGTCGCCGTCCGGATCATCGACAAGGCCGAGACGTTCTTCGCCGGCTCGCGCGGCGACGGGCTCCAGCCGCGGACCCTGGAGGTATTCGAAGACCTCGGCGTGCTGGACGCGGTGCTGGCGCAGGGGGCCGCGCCGGTGCCGATGCGGATCCACGTCGGCGGCGAGGTCGTCGGCGAGCGGATGGTGTTCGACGTGGTCGACCCGACGCCGGACCGGCCGTACCCCACCGGCTGGTTCCTCGGCCAGTCGCAGACCGAGAGCGTCCTGCGCGACCGGCTGGCCGAGTTGGGCGTCCACGTCGAGCTGGCGACCGCGCTGACCGGCTTCGAGCAGGACGCCGACGGCGTCACGGCCACGCTGAGCACGGGGGAGACCGTCCGGGCCGAGTACCTCGTCGGCGCCGACGGCGGCAAGAGCTTCGTGCGCAAGGCGCTGGGGATCGCGTTCGAGGGCAGCACCGACGAGTCGATCCGGATGCTGCTCGGCGACGTCCACGCCGAAGGCCTCGACCGCGGCTACGGGCACTGGTTCGGCGCACCGGACGACCCCATGCGCGGCATGATGTTCAGCCCGCTGCCGGGCACGCCGTGGTTCCAGTTCGGCTCGCCGCTGGGCGACGGCGACCTCGACACCGAGACGGCGCTGCCGGCGATCCAGGCACGTCTCGACGCGCTGAGCGGCGGCGGGATCACGCTGTCGGACCTGGCGTGGTCGACGGTGTGGCGGCCGAACGTCCGGCTGGCGGCTCGGTTCCGCGACGGGCGCGTCTTCCTGGCCGGCGACTCCGCGCACGTCCACCCGCCGACCGGCGGCCAGGGCCTGAACACGGGCGTCCAGGACGCCTACAACCTGGGCTGGAAGCTCGCGGACGGCTCGCCCGAGCTGCTCGACAGCTACGAGGCCGAGCGCCGGACGGTGGCGGCGCGGGTGCTCGGGGTCTCGACCGGACTGATGCAGAAGTACGTCGACGGCGACGAGGACGCCCACCACCGCGGCGAAGAGACGCAGCAGCTGGACATCGGCTACCGCGGCGGCCCGCTGGCCCCGGCCGGCACGGGGATCCTCCAGCCCGGCGACCGCGCGCCGGACTCACCGCTGATCGACGCGAACGGCAAGCGAGTCCGGCTGTTCAAGCTGTTCGCCGGCCCGCACGCGACGCGCCTCGTCTTCGGCGACTGCCCGGCGGAGGGGTACCGGATCCTGCCGGCGGGGAGCGTGGCGACGGGCACGGATTTGGTCGACGACGGCGGCCACGCGTACGCGGCCTACGACGTGAAGCCGGGTGCCGAGGTGCTGGTCCGCCCGGACGGTTACGTCTGGTCGATCACGGCCTGAGGTGCCTCGCCCTCTCGGCTGGGCAGGTGAGCTTGGGCGGCCGGGCGGCGTCGATCGCGGCCCCGGGCGGTGCGGCAGGTCGTGCGGGCCTCGGCGCGGCGGATCGGCTCGGGTCAGGCGTGCAGGGCCTTCGCGGCCGCGTCGACCTCGGCCCACGCGTCTCGCCAAGCCGCGCGGGCCTCGGCGCGGCGGGCCAGCTCGCGCTCGGCGATGCGGCCGGCGACGAACCCCATCTCGCCGTCCGCCGTGGCCAGGACCGTGCGCATCCGCTCGGCCGCGATCACCGCGTCCTGGTGGTCGCCCAGCACCGTCTGGAAGTCCTTCGTCGCCTTGATCAGCGCCTTGATCCGCTTCGCGCGCTTCTTCTTCGCCGACGTCTGGGCGAGCTCCGCCGCGTACCGCAGCTTCTTGCCGTGGATGCGCAGCGCGTGCAGGTCGTCGTCCGGCGGGTCCGCCGGCAGCGCGCGGACCGCCTTGGCCAGCTTGCGGTGCGGTTTCGCCAGCCCCGTCACCAGGTCGTGCGGCTCGCCCGGCGCCTCGCCGGACGCCCGGGTCAGCAGGCTGACCTCCTGCAGCAACGTCGAATACCGCGCGCTCGACAGCGCCCGCGTCAGCCGCCGCTTGGCTGCCGCGCGCTCGGTGACGAACCGGGACACCAGCCGACGGCCGGCCGGCTGGTCGCGGACCTCGAAGTCGGCGATGACCTCGCGCAGGTGCCCGATCAGGACGTCGTGGTCGCGCACCTCGCCGAGCGACTGCCCGAGCCAGCCCAGCTCCGCGCGCACCGGCTCGGCGCCGTCCCCGACCAGCTCGCCCGACAGCTTCAGCACGCTGCGCATCCGCCGCAGCGCGACGCGCATCTGGTGCAGGTCCTCGGGGTCGGCGCCGGAGCGCGTCCCGGCTTCGTGCGCGAGCAGGGCGCGGATCTCCCGGTCGAGCTTCGCGCGCACGTGGTGGACCGCCGGATCGGCCGGGCCCACCTCGACCGGGAGCTCCGGCAGGCCCAGCTCCGCCGGGGTTCGAGGCAACGATTCGGTGGTCACCTCATGAATACTAAGTGAACGAACAGCCTCAGTCGTTCGCGTGCAGCATCGAGTTCAGCTCGACGCCGGAGCCGGTCCGCGGCACGACCTCGACCGCGCCGGTCGCCGAGTTGCGGCGGAAGACCGCGCCCGTGATGCCGTTCAGCTCGCGGGCCTTGACGACCTTGCCCTCGACGACGACCTTCGTCCCCGCCGTGACGTACAGGCCCGCCTCGACGACCGTGTCGTCGCCCAGCGAGATCCCGACGCCGCCGTTCGCGCCGATCAGGCAGCGCTCGCCCAGCGAGATCGTCTCCTTGCCGCCGCCCGAGAGCGTGCCCATGATCGACGCGCCGCCGCCGACGTCCGAGCCGTCGCCGACGACCACGCCGGCCGAGATCCGGCCCTCGACCATCGACGCGCCGAGCGTGCCGGCGTTGAAGTTCACGAAGCCCTCGTGCATCACGGTCGTGCCGGACGCCAGGTGCGCGCCGAGCCGGACGCGGTCCGCGTCGCCGATCCGGACGCCGGACGGCAGGACGTAGTCGACCATCCGCGGGAACTTGTCGACGCTGTAAACGGTCACCGCGCCGCGCGAGCGCAGCCGCAGCCGGGTCGTCTCGAAGCCTTCGACCGGGCACGGGCCGTGGTTGGTCCACACGACGTTGGCCAGCAGGCCGAACATGCCGTCGAGGTTCTGGCCGTGCGGGCGGACCAGCCGGTGCGAGAGCAGGTGCAGCCGCAGGTACATGTCGTGGGTGTCCGCGGGCGCGTCGGCGAGCTTGCCGATCGTGGTGCGGACGGCGACGACCTCGACCCCGCGGTCGGTGTCCGGGCCGAGCAGCGCCGAGGCGGCTTCGCCGAGCAGCTCGGTGGCCTCTTCCGCGCTCAGGCGCTCGGTGCCGGGCGTGCCGCCTTCGGTCAGCTTCGGGTGCGGGTACCAGGTGTCGAGGACCGTCCCGTCGGTCGCGACGGTGGCCAGCCCGACGCCGCTGGCGCCGGTCGTTTCGGGGTTCGGGCTCTGCTCGCTCACGCCCGACACGGTAGTCGAGTGACGCGGATCAACCACTCGTGGGCCGCGCGTCTACCTGCTTCTTCAGGTCCCCGAGCGCGCCGGCGATGTCGACGAGCGCCTGGGTGCAGGGGCCACCCGGGTCGGGGACGGTCGTGCAGCCCGCGCTCCGGAAGGCCTTCACGGCGGTGTCGAGCTTGGCCGCTTCGGCGACCAGTTGCGGGTCGCGGTCGTTCGCGCGCTTGCGGGCCGTGCCGGGGACGTTGCCGACCTCCGTGACGTACTTCTCACAGCCCTTCGGCAGCTGGGTGCGCGGGCTCGCGTAGCACTGGTCGACGGTCAGCGCGTCGAGCTTCGTCGGGAGCGCGTCCGGGCCCGGCTCGCCGCCCTGCTTGGGCGTCGGACCTGCTTCGCCGCCGCAGCCGGACAGGACCAGGACCAGCACCGCGCCGCCCACGGCGACTCCGAACCTACGCACACCCTCACGGTAGCGTGCCGGGCATGAGCCTCGACCTGCACGCCGACCCCGTCGACCTGACCGCCGCGCTCGTGGACACCTTCAGCGTGTCGGGTTCAGAGGCCGAAATCGCGGCGGCGGTGCAGAAAGCGCTTCAGGAGCAGGCATCCCACCTCGAGGTGGTCCGCAACGGCGACGCCGTGCTCGCGCGCACGAACCTCGGCCGCGCGTCGCGGGTCGTGCTCGCCGGGCACCTGGACACCGTGCCGGAAAACGGCAACCTGCCTTCGCGGCGCGAAGGCAGTGGCGACGACGAGGTCCTGCACGGCCTCGGCACGGTCGACATGAAGGGCGGCGACGCGGTCTTCCTGCACCTCGCGGCGACGCTGGCCGAGCCCAAGCACGACGTCACGTTCATCTTCTACGACAACGAAGAGGTCGAAGCGGTCAAGAACGGCCTCGGCCGGATCGAGCGCGAGCTGCGGGAGTGGCTGGCGGGCGACCTGGCGATCGTCGGCGAGCCGTCGAACGGCGTGATCGAGGCCGGCTGCCAGGGCACGATGCGCGTCGAGCTGCGGCTGTCCGGCAAGCGCGCGCACACGGCGCGGGCGTGGATGGGGGAGAACGCGATCCACGCGCTGGCCGAGCCCCTGCGGCGGCTGGCGGAGTACGCGCCGCGGATCGTCGACATCGACGGGCTGACCTACCGCGAAGGCCTCCAGGCGACGTCGATCGCCGGCGGGGTGGCGGGCAACGTGGTCCCGGACGCGGCGGTGCTGACGGTCAACTTCCGCTTCGCTCCCGACCGTTCGCCAGAAGCGGCCGAGCGGCACCTGCGCGAGGTGTTCGACGGGTACGAACTGTCCGTTGTGGACCTTTCCCCGGGAGCGCTGCCGGGATTGTCGGCCCCGGCGGCGGCCGAGCTGGTGACGGCGGCGGGCGGCCGCGCGGCGGCCAAGCTGGGCTGGACGGACGTGGCGCGCTTCGCGGCGTTGGGCATGCCGGCGGTGAACTTCGGCCCGGGCAACCCGACCTTGGCGCACACGAAGCAGGAGAACGTGCGGACCGCGGAGATCCGGCAGGTGGCCGAGGTCCTGCGCAAGTTCCTCAGCTGACGCTGTGGCCGTCGTCACACCCGGGTGCCCTGAACTGCGGTGACGCTGCGCCACCGGGTGTCACCGCAACTTTTCGGGGCGCCGGGCCGTACTCCCCGGTGAAAGCCGCGCACCCGGGAGGACCCATGCCGAAAACCGCCAGACGGGCCGCCGCCGTCGGCGCGCTCGTGCTGGCCGTGGCCGGGGTGCTCACCGCCTGTGAACAGCAGCCCGTCGCCGCGCCCGCGGCCGGGCCCGTTCTCACCGACATCGGGGACGCCACCGCGCTCCCGCCGCCGCCCGCCGAAAAGCCGCAGCAGCCGGTGGCGCAGGCCGCGCAGCAGATCACCTTCCCGCGCACCGGCTCGGGCCAGTGGATGTTCACCCCCGGCAGCACCGAAGTGGCCGGCACTCAGGGCACGCTCATGCGCTACCGGATCGCGCTTGAAACCGACATCGACGGCGTCGGGCCCGCCGCGTTCGCCAAGGCCATCCGCGGCATCCTCGGCGACCCGCGCGGCTGGACCGGCGGCGGCGAGTGGCGGCTGCAGCAGGTCGGCCCGGACGACGACGCCGACTTCACCATCTACCTGGCCACCCCCGCCAGCCGTGACAAGCTGTGCGGCGGCTCCCCGGACGGCTACACCTCCTGCCGCAACGGCAGCAACGTCGTGCTCAACGTCGCCCGCTGGGCCAACGCCGTCCCTGACTACGGGGCCCCGCTCGACGTCTACCGCCAGTACATGGTCACCCACGAGACCGGGCACCGGCTCGGCCACGGCCACGAGCTGTGCCCGGGCGCGGGCCGGCCGGCGCCGGTGATGGAGCAGCAGACGCTCGGGCTGCACGGCTGCGTCCCGAACCCGTGGCCGTTCCCGAACGGCCGCGAGTACGCCGGCCCGTCAGGCGAGTACAACGACCCGATCCCGGCCGGCGACTCCTAGGCTTGCCGCATGCCGGACACCACTCCGACCTGGCGCCCCGTCGAGGGCGACGTCGTTCAGGGGCGGCAACGCCTGATCTTCGTCCGCGAACACGACAAGTGCATCCTGACCACTCTCGCCGTCTACGCCGACGGCGTCGTCGCCTGGCCGTGGGAGACGACCGACTTCGACGGCCTTCGCACCGCATTCGCCGACGGCACCCTGACCCTGACCCCACCCGAGGACGCGAGGGTCATCGTGAACGGCACCGCCGCCGGCACCGCGCGGCTGGAGTCCTGGTTGACGCCCGAACTCCTCATCGCGGACCTCTCCGACGAGGTGGATCGGCTCAACGACCGGCCGGATTCCTCCGGGCGCTGCCGGGACGCACTGGTCGCGTACGCCGCCGAGCCGAGCGCCGCCAACCTGGAGATCGTCCGCGAGCGGTACCACGCGGTGCCCGAACACCGGCGGATCTACCTGCTCGGTGACATGGACCAGAACGACGTGCCGGTGCGGATCCTGCTTGCCGGAGTGGGCGAGACGATCCCCGCCCGGGACCCGGACCGCACCATCACCGTGACGCCGGAGATGCAGGAGTGGGCGCTGGAGTACTTCCGCCGCGGCGAGCGCGGTGTCGCCGAGTCGCGGCAGCGGAACGCGGCGGACGGGCCGGAGACAGCGGGCGCGATCCCGCTGCGGATCGACGTCGGGGTCTACCCGACCGGCTGGCCGGAGCCACCGGGCCCCGAGGTGTTGCAGATCGACTACCCGGCACCGGTGGTGCACGACGGCCGGGAGTACCGGACGGTCATGCACGCTTACTGGGCGCTGTCCACCGACGACGCCGCCTGGCACGATCGGATCGCCGCCGTCGAACTCGGCCGCGAAGCCCGGATCCTCGCCGAGCGGGCACCCCGCCGGGGCGGCTGGTCCGCGGTGCGGCTCGGGGTGATGGCCGCGCTCCTGCGGGACAAGTTCGACCGGCATCCGGCGATGGCACGGTGCCTGACGGAAACCGGCGACGCCCGGCTGCTCTACGGCGATTGGGGTTCGCGGTACTGGAGCTCCAGCGGCGCCAACTGGGTGGGGCGCCTGCTGGAGCTGGTGCGGTCGGAACTCGCGGGACGCTGATCGGGACCACCGGCCCGGAACGAGTCCGGGCCGGTGCTCGGGTGGTGCGGGTCAGCGGCCCTGCAACGACTTGACGTTGTTGCCGAACGTCCAGCCCTTCGAGCCGTCCCAGTTGATCGACCAGTCCATCAGGCCCTTCAGCCCCGGAACCGACCGCCACGCCTGGGAAACCAGGCTCGGCGCCATGTACCCGCCACCCGCGCCGGGCTGCGCCGGCAGGCCCGGGACCTGCTTGTCGTACGGTACGCGGATCGTCGTGCCCTGCACGACCAGGCCGTTGTTCAGGCACTGCGTCTGGACGGTGAAGCCCTGCACGGTCCCGGCCTGGTACGAATCGCCGGAGCAGCCGTACATCGAGCCGTTGTAGTACTGCATGTTCAGCCACCACAGGCGGCCGTTGTCCGCGTACTTCTTGATGATCGGCAGGTACGCGCCCCAGATCGAGCCGTACGTGATGCTGCCGCCGGTTACGTACGCGGTCTCCGGCGCCATCGTCAGCCCGAAGCCCGCCGGCATCTGCGCGAGCACGCCGTCGATGATCCGGATCAGGTTCGACTGCGACGCCGACAGCGTCTTGATGTTGCCGCTTCCGGTCAGCCCGGTCTCGATGTCGATGTCGATCCCGTCGAAGTTGTACTGCTTCAGGATCGGCACGACCGTGGCGACGAACTTGTCGGCCACCGCCGACGACGACAGGTCGATACCAGCGGCCGCGCCGCCGATCGACAGCAGGATCGTGGCGCCCGCGGCCTTCGCCGCGCACATCTCGGCCGGCGTCGACACCTTGACCCCGGCGTCCATCCCGTTCTCCCACAACACGGTCCCGTCGGACCGGATCACCGGGAACGCGGCGTTGAGGACGTTGTAGCCGTGCTGGGCCATGCGGCTGTCGGTGATCGGCACCCACCCCATGCCGGGGTGGACGCCGTTCGCGGCGCCGTCCCAGTTCTCCCAGTACCCCTGGAGAACTTTGCCGGCGGGCCGCGGTTTCACCGCGCACGTGTCGGCCGGCACCGCCCCCTGCGCGGGGGCCGACACGAGCAGCGGGACGGCCAAAGCCGCTGCCAGAAGGGTTCCGAACAGGCGGTTTCTGCGACCGGACATACCGATTCCCATCGTCGTTGAGGGCGAACGCGGCGTGTCCGATCACGATATGGGCCGCGGGGAACCGGTGACTACCTACGAACGGGTGGTCTAGACAACCTGGGGCGCCCGGCGAAGGGCGCCCCAGGCCGGGGTCAGACGGTCAGCGTCCAGGAGGACAGGTATCCGGTGTCGGCCGGGCCGACGTCGCGGATCCGCAGCTGCCAGGCGCCGTTCGCGGCCTCTGAAGAGGCGTTGACGGTGTAGGTGGTGTCGAGGTTCGGCGTCGAGTCGCTGCTCGAGTTCTTCAGCCGGTACGCCGTGCCGTCCGGGGCGACGAGGTCGATGACCAGGTCACCGCGGTAGGTGTGGGTGATGTGCACCTCGACCTTGGTGGTGCTGGACGCGTTTCGCGTGCAGCCGCCGACGGTCGCGGTGCTGTTCACGGCGGCGCCCGGGTGGTCCGGGATGTCGAGGCGCGTCGAGTTGGTCACCGGCGCGCACGACGACGTCCCGACGCCGAGCGAGAACGACGCCGTGTGGTCGACGTTCGCGCCGTCCCCGGTCACGGTGATCGGGAACATGCCGGCTGGCGTCGAAGCCGACGTCGAGATGGTCAGCGTCGAGGAGCCGCCGGAGGAGATCGTCGCCGGGCTGAACGACGCCGTCGCGCCCGCGGGCAGGCCCGAGGCCGACAGCGAGACGGACTGCGCGCTGCCGGACGTCGTCGTGGTGTTCACCGCGACCTGCAGCGACTGTCCCGGTTGGACGGTCCCGGCGGTGGGGTTGAGCGCGACGGAGAAGTCGTTGCCCTGCGTGGTGGCGACGGCCAGCTTCCAGAGCGCGTACCCGATCGCGTCCGAGTTCTTCTCCAGCGGGGTGTCCGGGATGTTGGCCGTCGTGTCGCACGCGCGGTGGTAGCAGTTGTCGAACGGCGAACCCGCGGTGCCGCCCCACTTCTGCGCCTGCGCCGAGCTCTTGATGTCGCCGGCGCCGGTCGCGAGGCCGCCGACCGGGATGCCCGCGCTCTTGAAGGACGCGTGGTCGGAACGCCCGTCGCCTTCGCTGTCGCCCTCGGTCTGGATGCCGATGGAGGAGAAGTACTCGTCGAAGATCGCCTTGACCGAAGCGACGTCGTCGTAGACGAAGTAGCCCCAGTTCTTCGAGCCGATCATGTCGAAGTTGAGGTAGGTCTTGATCTTCGTGCGCTCGCTGCTCGGCAGGTTGTTGACGTAGTACTTGGAGCCGACCAGTCCGGACTCCTCGTCGGCCCACCAGGCGAACCGGACGCGCTTGGCCATCGCCGGGTTGGTGCGCGCCAGCGTCAGCGCGGTCTCGAGGATCGACGCGCTGCCGGAGCCGTTGTCGTTGATGCCGGGACCGGCGCTGACGCTGTCGAGGTGCGCGCCGAGCATGATGACCTGGCTCGCGTCACCCTGCGGCCACTCGGCGATCAGGTTCTGCGACTGGCCGATGCAGCTCGTGCACGTCTGGCGGGTCGTGGTGAAACCCGCGTTCTTGAGCAGGTTCTCCACATAGGACACCGATGCCGCGTAACCCGCGCCGCGCGGCGAGCGCGTGCCGCCGTTGTTGTCGGCGATGGTCTGCAGCTGGTTGAGGTGGGTCTTGATGTTGGCCAGGGAGATGTCCGGCGCGGCGAGCGCCGTGGCGGGAGCGGCGGTGGCCGCTGGCGCGCTGACAACGCCCAACACGGCCGCCAGGGCGGTGACCCCGGCGCCGATCTTGCTCTTCCACTTCATGGCGGTGAATTCCTTCGGTGGGGGTTGGGGAGAACGACCGTGAAGGCCGCACCGGGCTGGTGCGGCCTTCACGGGGTCGGGAGTGCTACACGGTCAACGTCCAGGAGGACAGGTAACCGGTGTCGGCGGGGCCGACGTCTCGGATGCGGAGCTGCCACGCGCCGTTCGCGGCTTCCGAAGAAGCGTTCACGGTGTAGGTGGTGTCGATGTTCGGGGTGGAGTCGCTGCTCGAGTTCTTCAGCCGGTAGGCGGTGCCGTCCGGCGCGACCAGGTCGAGGACCAGGTCACCGCGGTAGGTGTGGGTGATGTGCACCTCGACCTTGGTGGTGCCCGACGCGTTGCGCGCGCAGCCGCTGACGGTGCTGGTGCTGTTGACAGCGCTCGCCGGGTAGTCCGGGATGTTCAGCCGCGTCGAGTTGGTCGCCGGGGCGCACGACGAGGTGGTCCCGACGGTCAGCGTGTACTGCGCCGTGTGGTCGGTGGTGGCCCCGTCGGCGGTGATCGTGATCGGATAGCTGCCGGTCGGGGTCGACGACGTCGTCGCGATGGTCAGCGTCGAGGAACCGCCGGACTGGATGGTCGCCGGGCTGAACGTCGCCGTCGCGCCGGCCGGGAGACCGGACGCGGACAGCGTGATCGACTGCGCCGCGCCGGAGGTGATCGCGGTGCTGACCGTGGTGGTGGCCGAGGCGCCCGGCTGCACCGAGCCCGAAGCCGGGTTCAGCGCCACCGAGTAGTCCGCGCCGCCGCCGCTGCACGACGCCGGCTCACCGGTCGCCGCCGTGACGGAGACGGCGTCCCACGCGGCCTTGGTCGCGTTGTACTCGGTGCAGCTGCCCGGGAAGAGCGCGATCGCGGCTTCGAGGGTCGCCTTGCGGGCGGCCTTGTGGTTCCACGACGAGGTCTTCTTCAGCAGGCCGTTGTAGAAGATCTTGCCGGCCTTCTGGATGCCGACGCCGGTGACGCTGGAGTTGTTGCAGGTCGGGCTGGCGGGCTTGCCGCCACCCGGGTTCGAGCCCTCGGCCAGCAGGTAGAACCAGTGGTTCTGCGGGCCGGCGGCCGCGTGCACCTCGGTGCTCGGGATCGACGACGAGTAGCAGTTCGGGTCGCCGACCTTCGACGGCTGGTACATGTAGCGGATCGGGCCCTGGCCGACCAGGTTGACGCCCTCGCCGACCTCGTAGTCCGGGGTGTCCTTGGCGTTGTTCGCGTACGCCTCGGTCAGCGCGCCGAAGATGTCACCGGTCGACTCGTTCATGCCGCCGTTCTCGTTGCCGGAACCGGCACCGCCCGGGGTGAACTGGAAGATGCCGTGGCCGAACTCGTGGCCGACGACGTCCATCGAGGTGGCCTGGCGCTGGTTGTCCTGCGAATGCCCGAAGTGCGTCGACGAGCCGTTCCAGTAGGCGTTGACGTCGGCCAGGCCGACGGACGCCGGGTAGCCGGTGCCGCTGCCGTTGATGCCGTTGCGGCCGAGCCAGTCGGCGAGCATCTTCCACTCGGTCTGGACGCTGTAGAGGACGTCGACGCAGCCGGTCTCCAGGTCCGTGCCGGAGCCGTTGCCCCAGTTGTTGTCCGGTCCACTGTAGACGGAACCGCCCTCGCGGCCGCAGCTGATGCCGGTGCGGCCCGGGTCGCGCAGCGTGTACGTGCTGCCCGACTGCGTGGTGTCGATGGAGACGTTGCCGACGTAGTAGCTGTTGCCGGTGCCGGCCACGTTCACCGTCGCGGGCTGGGCCTGGGTGCGGGCACCCGAGGCGAACGTCTTGACGTCGTCGCGCTTGTCGAGCACGGCGCCGGTCGCCGCGTCGACGAACACGTGCAGGTTGCTCGGTGCCGTGGCGGTGCGCCCGGCGACGACGACCTCGTACGCGAGCTTCGGGCTCGCCCCGGCCAGCACGACCCTCTCCGGCGTGCTCACACTGTCCACAGTGGGCAGTTGAGCGCGCGCGGTGGCCGCGGCCTTCGCGGCGTCGAGCGCGGCCTGCGTCCCGACGGTGATCGGGGCGGTCTCGGCGGCGCTGGTCCCGCGGACGCGCCCGGCCCCGTCGGCGACGACGACCGCGTCCCCGCCCACGACCCGCAGGCCCTGGTAGGTGCGCTGGTAGGCGCCGTAGAAGAGGCCACCGCCGCCGGCCGTGAGGCCGACGCGCTGGAAGGCTTCGGCGGGACCGCGCTTGAGCGCGTCCAGGCCCGAAGCGGCCGCTTGGTCGGCGGCGCGGGCGGCGGCGACGTCCGGGGCGGCGGGCTGGGCCGCCGGGGACGCGCTCGCCGGGGCCACCGGCAGCGCGAGCGACAAGGCGAGCCCGGCGGCGGCCGCCAAGCCCGTTCTGAACCCACGATGGGTCATCGAGGTCTTCCTTCCACGAAGGATGGTTGTGGTGAAGGAAAAGGGGGACGTGTCCCGGGGATCAACAGCAGGTATGCGTCCGGACGAATCCGAGTAAAGGATCAGCGGTTCCGGGCGTCAATGCGCCGAACGGACCAACGCCGCGTTCAGGATTAGCCGGGCAATTCGTACAAACCCCGCCGGTGCTGGGGATTCGCCCCGCGTTCCGCGCCGGAACGACTTTCGTAGGGACTGTCCCGGACACCATCCGAACGCCGGACGATCTCGATCATCGGGAATCGTCAGCGCTGCTTAGAAAACGATTCAGTCGGCTTCGGCGCCCAGCGCGATCAGCCCGTTCCGCAGCACGTTCGCGGCCTCTTCCTGCTTTCCGGTCTCGCCCAGCAGCTCGCTCAACGGTCGCAAAGCCCGCACCAGCACGCCGCGCGCGCCGAGCCCGGTGGCGAGCTCGACCGCCGCCCGCAGGTACTCCGCCGCGCCGCGGGCGTCGCCGCGCGCCCGGGCCAGCGACCCCAGCTGCAGCCGCAGTTCCGCCGCCAGCGGCGTGCCCGCGACGACGGCCGGGCGCACCTGGTCGAGCAACGCCGACGCCATCTGCAGCCGGCCCGCCGCCAGGTACTCCGCCGCCAGTTCGACGGTGATCGCCGGGACGTCGTCCGGCCACGCCGTCTCCCGCGCGGCGCCGAGGTCGGCCAGCGCGCCCTCGATGTCGCCCGCGCGGCCGCGGACCCGGGCCCGGGCCAGCAGGCAGTGCGCCATCGCCGGGTGCAGCGCCCGTTCCTGCATCAGGTCGTAGGCCGCGGAGATCGACGCGGTCGCGTCGGCGAACCGGTCGGCCGCCAGGTGGCTGCGGCACACCTCGAGGTGGCTGCGGGTCAGCTCGGCCAGCACCGCCGGGCCGCCCCGGGCGAGCCGCAGCGCCGACTCGGCGTACTCCGCGGACCGTTCCAGGTCGCCCTGGCGCAGGTGTCGCTCGGCCAGGCACGCCCGCAGCGTCAGCAGCATCGACGGCTGCGGGTACCCGTCGCGCAGCAGCTCCGCGTGGCAGGTTTCCAGCAGGTGCAAGGAATACTGCGCCTCACCCCAGCCCGACAGCACCGCCGCGCGCAGCGGCACGACCATCGCCCGCACCGGCGGCGGCTCGCCCGACAGGGTCGTCTCGGCCTCCGCGACGTACTTCGTGCGGGCGTCGCCGGTCGAGTACCCGGCCAGCCACAGCAGCGCGATCCCCGCTTGCCGCGGCCGGTCGAGGCGTTCGGCTTGGCGGCGGATCCGCTGCATCCGCGGGAGCGCGCGGCGGGCGTCGCCGGCCAGGAACCGTTCCGCCGTCTCGATCAGCTCGAGGTCGAGCTCGATCAGCTCGCGTGGGGAGCTGCCGCCGAGCAGCTCGTCCGGGTCGATGCCCAGCTGCTGGGCGAAGAACCGCAGCGCGTCGCCCGACGGCGTCCGCGCGCCGGTCTCGACCGACGACACGTACGCCGCCGAGTACTGCGGTCCGGCCAGTTCGCGCTGCGTGAGCCCGCGCTCGGTGCGCAGCTCACGCAGGCGTTCGCCGACGCTCTCGCTCACTCGGGCCGCCCTTCCACCGGTTCAGGGTAGGCCGCGCGGCGGCGGGGGAGTCGCCCGCCGCCGCGCGGCCGGGATCAGCAGGCGCCGCTGTCGCTCCACACGGCCCACGAGCCGGGCGCGCCAGGCTCGGCGCCGGTCGAGTACCACAGCGACGTCCACTTGTGACCGTTGTGGCCGACGACGTCGTTGGGCACGTACGCCTTCGCGGAGTCCCACTCGGCGAGGCCGGCGCAGCCGGTCGGCGGGGTGCCGGTGCCGACGGTGAGCGAGAACTGCGCGGTGTGGTCGGCGTCGGTGCCGTCGCCGGTGACCGTCACCTGGCTGGTGCCGTTCGGCGTGGTCGCCGAGGTGGTGATGGTCAGCGTCGCGGTGCCGCCGGACTGGACGCTTGCCGGGTTGAAGGTCGCCTTCGCGCCTTCGGGCAAGCCGGTCGCCAGCAGCGACACGGTCTGGGCGTTGCCCGAGGTGACCCGGGTGGTCACCGTGGTGGTCGCGGTCTGTCCGGGTTGGACGGACGCGGACGTCGGCGACAGCGTCAGCGAGAAGTCGTTGCCCGCAGGCGGCTGGCCGCTGCAGGTCGGCTCACCGCCGGCGGCCGTGACGCTCACGGCGTCCCACGCGGCCTTGGTGGCGTTGAACTCGGTGCAGCTGCCCGGGAAGAGCGCGATCGCGGCTTCCAGGGTGGCCTTGCGGGCGGCCTTGTGGTTCCAGGAGGACGTCTTCTTCAGCAGTCCGTTGTAGAAGATCTTGCCCGCCTTCTGGATGCCGATGCCGGTGACGCTGGAGCCGTTGCACGTCGGGCTGGCGGGGGAGGCGTTGCTGCCCTCGGCGAGCAGGTAGAACCAGTGGTTCTGCGGGCCCGCGGCGGCGTGCACCTCGGTGCTCGGGATCGAGGACGAGTAGCAGTTCGGGTCGCCCTCCTGCGACGGGTTGTACATGTACCGGATCGGGCCGGTCCCGGTCAGGTTGACACCTTCGCCGACGGTGTAGTCCGGCGTGTCGACGGGGTTGTTGGCGTAGTGCTCGGTGAGCGCGCCGAAGATGTCGCCGGTGGACTCGTTGAGCCCGCCGTTCTCGTTGCCGGAACCCGCGCCGCCCGGCGTCGTCTGGAAGATCGCGTGCCCGAACTCGTGGCCGACGACGTCCATCGGCGTCGCCTGGCGCTGGTTGTCCTGCGAGTGCCCGAAGTGCGTCGACGAGCCGTCCCAGTAGGCGTTGACGTCGTTGAGGCCGACGCTCGCGCGGAAGCCGCCGCCGGCGCCGTCGATGCCGTCGCGGCCGAGCCAGTCGCCGAGCATCTTCCACTCGGTCTGGACGCTGTAGAGCGCGTCGACGCAGCCGGTTTCGAGGTCGGTGCCGGACCGGTTGCCCCAGGTGTTGGTGCTCTTGGTGAAGATCGCGCCGCCCTCGCGGCCGCAGGCGATGCCGCGGCGGGCCGGGTCGGTCATCGAGTAGGAGCTGCCCGAGCCCGATGTGTCGAGCGAGACGGTGCCGGCGTAGTAGGAGTTGCCGGTGCCGGCTTCGCGGACGTCGTCGCGGGTGTCGAGGACCTGGCCGGTCGCGCTGTCGACGAAGACGTGCAGCTTGGTCGGGCGGGCTTGGTTGTGCCCGGAGACGACGACCTCGTAGGCGAGCTTCGGGGCGTCCCCGGCGAGCACGACGAGCTTCGGCGCGGTCGTGCTGTCTACTGTGGACACCTTGGTCTCGGCGATCTTCGTCGCTTGATCGGCGTTCAGCGTTGCCTGGGTTTTCACGGTGATCGGGGAGGTGTGGGCGGCTTCGGTACCGCGGACCCGGCCGGCGCCATCGGCGACGACGACCGCGTCCCCGCCGACGACCGGCAGGCCGTGGTAGGTGCGCTGGTAGGAGGCGTAGTAGAGGCCGCCGCCACCGGGGGTGACGCCGGTGCGGACGAAGGCTTCACCGGCACCCTTGGCGAGCCGGTCGACGCCGCTGAGCGCGGCCTGGTCGGCGGCCCGCGCGGCGAGCGCTTCGGGCGGGGCGGCGGGTGCGGGTGCGGCGGCGGCCGGGATCGCCGGCACCGCCGCGAAGGTCAGGGCCAGGCCGGCGATCGCCGCCAGCCCTCGTGGGGATCTCATGGGGCACCTTTCCGGGGAACGCGGGGAGTGTGACCGGCGGAATAACTACTGTTATTGCGCCGGACGCGTCCGAGTAAAGGTTCCGGTCGTGCGCCGGTCAATGGGCCGAACGGCCTAGCGGGGGCGCGTGAAGATCACGGCGTTGTGGACGAAACCGCAGGAAACGGCGGGGTTGGCGACTGGTCTGAACCAATTCACCAACTTTGGTAGGGAGTTTGGTTTTGGTCCGGACCACTGAGCCCAGTGGTCCGGCGGAT
The DNA here is from genome assembly GCF_055633805.1 of Amycolatopsis sp. NPDC114478. Taxonomy (NCBI): domain Bacteria; kingdom Bacillati; phylum Actinomycetota; class Actinomycetes; order Pseudonocardiales; family Pseudonocardiaceae; genus Amycolatopsis; species Amycolatopsis sp. NPDC114478. The sequence continues at coordinate 82,130 of NZ_JBVKDO010000021.1, forward strand.
CAGCCCTCGGTGCCCGCCGCCGAGTCGAGGCCGCGCCGGTAGGCCTCGATGGCTTCGTCCACATGACCACGTTGTCGGAGCACGTCACCCAGCCGCAGTGCCGTCGAAAGCGCGGCCCCGTGCAGCGACGCCCCCGTCTGGACCTCCGCCGCCTCGCGCAACAGCCGGGTCGCCGTCTCCAGATCGCCCTGGGCCTGTGCGATCTGCCCGCGCAACCCCGTCGCTTCCGCCAGTCCCTCCACATCGCGCGTCAGCAGTGGCCACACCTCCGCGACCAGCGAAGCAGCTTCAGCAGGCGCGCCCTGGCGGAGCCGGACCTCGGCCAGCTCGAGCGTCGCCCCCGCGACGCCCTCGTCCGACCCGATCGCCGCCAGCTGGTCGCGCGCCGCCGTCAGCTCCGAACGCGCTTCCTCCAGACGTCCCAGCCGGCGCAACAGGTACCCGCGCGCCCACCGGCAGCGGGCCGCGTCGCGGTCGAACCCCACCGACGCGAACAGCCGGCACGCCTCGATCAAGTCCTGCTCGGCCCGCTCCGGCTGCCCGATCGCCTGCCACACCTGCGACGCCTGCCGGTGGAACCGCGCGACGAAGTCCGGCCGCGAAGCCACCCGCGTCAGCCGGACACCGTCGAGTGCCGCACGCTCGGCCCGGTGCAGCCCGCCCATCTCCATCAACGGGTGGATCAACGCGCTGAGCAGGCACAGCTCGGCGTCCGGGTCGAGGTTCGGAGCCTGCAGGGCCTCTTCGACGCGCGCGATCGCCGTGCCCGCGTCGCCGCTCAGGTACCGGCAGCCCGACCAGCGGTGCACGATCATCGCCCGCAGCCACGGCGGCGCGGCCTCCGCCAGCTCCTCCGCGTGCTCCAGGTCCTTCTGCGCACCCGAGACGTCGAACAGCTGCCACTTCACCTCGGCCCGGCAGAACCGCGCGTAGCACTCGACGTCGTCGAGGCGGTAGCCCGCGGCCCGTCGCGCCACCGAGGCGAACCGCTCTTCCGCGACGGCGATCCGGCCTTGTTCGAGGTCGCGGTACCCCTCGTCGAGCGCCGCGCGCAGCTCGTCGGCGATACCGCGTGGCCGGCCGAACCGCAGCTCGTCGACGGTCAGCCCGAGCCGGCGCGCCAGGTAGGCGAGCATCTCCTCCGACGGCGGACGGCTGCCCGTCTCGACCTTCGCGAGGAAACCCCGGTCATAGCCCGGCTCGGCCAGCTCGCGCTGGGTCCACCCCCGGTCGGTGCGCAGCCGCCGGATCCGCGCGCCGAGCGGTTCGGTCATCTCCCCACGGTAGGTCATCGCGGCGAAGTCGCGGAAACGAACATATCGCCGTGGCGGCGCGCCCGGCGCCCGCCTTGCGCGGAGGTGTCCGGCGTGGATCTGTCCACTCTGGACCACCCGGGCACCAGTCACGCGACGGCCGCCGTGTTCGCCCAGGCCAAGGAAGTCGCTACGCCGACGACCTCAGTTCACGGCCCGGCAACGAGCCGGCCATCGACTTCACCTCCGCGGCGCTGCTCTCATTTTCGCTGGCGGCGAGGCCGTAGCATGGCGTAGTGAGCGAACAGTCTGAATGGCCGGACGGCCAGTACCCCGAACGCCCGGTGGAGCGGCACAAGGGCCCGGTCGTGCTGCGCCGCGACCGCCGCGACCAGGGCAGCACCACCGACCAGCGGCTCCTGGACGCGCGCGGCCCGAGCGACTGGGTGCACACCGACCCGTGGCGCGTCCTGCGGATCCAGGCCGAGTTCGTCGAGGGGTTCGGCGCGCTCGCCGAGGTCCCGCGCGCGGTCACGGTGTTCGGCTCGGCGCGCACCAAGCGCGACAACCCGGAGTACGAGCTCGGCCGCAAGATCGGCGGCGCGCTGGCCAACGCCGGCTTCGCGGTGATGACCGGCGGCGGCCCGGGCGCGATGGAGGCGGTCAACCGCGGCGCGGCCGAGGCCGGCGGCTTCTCCGTCGGGCTCGGCATCGAGCTGCCGTTCGAGCAGGGCCTGAACCCGTGGGTCGACCTCGGCGTCAACTTCCGGTACTTCTTCGCCCGGAAGACGATGTTCATCAAGTATTCGCAGGCTTTCATCTGCCTCCCCGGCGGCTTCGGCACGCTCGACGAGCTGTTCGAGGCGCTGACGCTGGTGCAGACCAAGAAGGTCACGAAGTTCCCGGTGGTGCTGTTCGGCAGCGCCTACTGGGGCGGGCTCTACGAATGGATCAAGAACTCGGTCCTGGCCGAGGGCAAGATCAGCCCGCACGACCTCGACCTGCTGCACGTCACCGACGACATCGACGACGCCGTCCGCGTGGTCCAGGAGTCCTACCAGGCCTGGGAGGACACCCACTGATGAGCCGGATCTGCGTGTTCTGCGGCTCGTCGATGGGGTTCTCCCCGCGCTACGCCGAGCAGGCGGCGGCGCTGGGCAAGCTCCTGGCCCAGCGCGGCATCGGCCTGGTGTACGGCGGCGCGAGCGTCGGCACGATGGGCGTCGTCGCGGACGCCGCCCTGGCCGCGGGCGGCGAGGTGATCGGCGTGATCCCCGAAGCGCTCTCGAGCGTCGAGATCTCGCACGCCGGACTGTCCGAACTGCACGTCGTGAAGGACATGCACGAGCGCAAGGCCAAGATGGCGGCGTTGTCCGACGGCTTCCTGGCCCTGCCGGGCGGCGCGGGGACCTTGGAGGAGCTGTTCGAGGTCTGGACGTGGGCCCAGCTGGGACTGCACGGCAAGCCGATCGGCCTGGTCGACGTCGACGGCTACTACGGGCCGCTGCTCGCGTTCGCCGACCACATGGTGACGGAGGGCTTCGTCAAGGAGGACTACCGGAAGCTCCTGATGGCGGACGCCGACCCGGCGGCGCTGCTGGACGCGTTCAAGACGTACGAGCCGCCGGCGCCGCCGAAGTGGGCTAAGGAACCGCCGGGGATCTGACGTCGGTGGCGGCCCGGACGAACGCCGCCACCGCGCGCGAGCACGTCCGGTCGGGCCAGGCCAGCAGCACCGACGTCCGGGGCGCGTCGAGCACCGGCAAGCACACGATGTCCGACCGCACGTGGCGCCGGGCCGACTCCGGGACCACCGCGACGACCTGGCCCAGCGCCACGAGCTGGAGCAGCTGCCCCGCGTCCCGCACCTCCGGCCCGCGCACGTCGCTGCCGGGCCACCGGGGGAACGGCTCGCCGTCCAGATCGGCCATTACCAGCGCCGCGCGGCCGGCCAGCCGGTGCCCGCGCGCGAGCATCGCCACCTGGTCCTGCTCCAGCAGCAGCTCGGTGTCGAACCCGTCGCAGTCGTCGTGCGGGCCGTGCAGGAACGCCAGGTCGACGCGGCCGTCGCGCAGCATGCGGGACTGCTCGCCGATCCCGCCCACGACGACCTCGACCTCGATCGCGTCCGGGTCGGCCCGGTAGCCGGGGAGGATCCGCTCGAGCAGCCCGGCGTCGCCGTCGGGCTTCATCGCCACGAGCAGCTTCGGCGCCTCCTGCCCCGCACGCTGCGCCCGGCGCACCGCGGCGTCCACCGCGTCGAGCGCTTTGCGGCTCTCCGCAAGGAAAACCGCGCCCGCGGGTGTCAGGCTCACGCCGCGGCTCGTGCGGTTCAGCAGCGGCACGCCCATGCGGCGTTCGAGCTGCTGGATGGCGCGCGACAGCGGGGGCTGCGCCATGCCGAGGCGCTGCGCCGCGCGGCCGAAGTGCAGCTCCTCGGCGACGGCGACGAAATACGCGAGCTCCCGCGTCTCCATACCACCAGAGTATCGGCCGATGCGGCATCGGTGTTGGCTCGCACGGGCGGCTCGCTGGTGTGCTGGAGCCATGAACGAAATCACTCTGGTCACCGGCGCGAACAAGGGCATCGGCCGCGAGATCGCCGCCCAGCTCGCCGCCCTCGGCCACACCGTCGTCATCGGCGCGCGCAGCGCGGAACTGGGCGAGAAGGCGGCCGCGGAGCTGGGCGCGGACTCGGTGGTCCTCGACGTCACCGACCCCGCTTCGGTCCCCGCGGCGGCTTCCGCTCTCGAAGAGCGCTACGGCCGTCTCGACGTGCTGGTCAACAACGCCGCCATCGCCCGCCCACCGGGCACCGACCTCGCCCATCAGAACCCCAGCACGGCCGACCTGGGCACGTTGCGCACGATCTTCGAGACGAACTTCTTCGGCGTCATCACGGTCACGAACGCGCTGCTGCCGCTGCTGCGCCGGTCGGCCGCGCCGCGCATCGTCAACGTCTCCAGCAGCGCCGCGTCCCTGACCCGCAACGCCGATCCGGCCGTCGAGCTGCCGATCTCGGCGGGCTACACCCCGTCGAAGACGGCGTTGACGTCGCTGACCCTGCAGTACGCGAGAGAGCTGCGCGGCGACGGCATCCTGGTCAACGCGGTCTGCCCGGGCTACTGCGCGACGGACCTGAACGGCCACTCGGGGTTCCGGACACCGGCGCAAGGCGCGGTCGCGGCGGTCCGGATGGCGACGATCGGAACAGACGGCCCAACGGGCACTTTTGTCGACGACGAGGGCCCGGTGCCCTGGTGAGTCAGGCGACGCCCTCGCTCGGCCGCTTGTGATACGTGTCCACGTACTCCTGCCCCGAGATCTCCAGGATCTGGTACATCACCTCGTCGGTGACCGAGCGGCGGATCGCCGGGGAGTAGTCCTGGCCCTCGTACCGCGAAAAGTCCAGCGGCTTGCCGAAGGTGATGGCGATCTTCGCCCGGCGGGGGATCTTCGCCCCGCCCGGCTGGAGGCCCTCCGTGCCGGTCAGCGCGACCGGCACCACCTTCGCGCCCGTCGCCAGCGCCAGGGCCGCCACGCCCGTGTGGCCCCGGTGCAGGCGGCCGTCCAACGAACGCGTGCCCTCCGGGTAGATCGCGAACACGCCGCCCGCGTCGAGGACCTTGCGGGCCGCCTCCAACGCCGCCAGCCCGGCCTGGGCGTTGCCACGCTCGACCGGGATGTAGCCGAGGCCGCCGACGAAGCCCGCCATCAGCTTGCCCTTGAGGCCCTTGCCGGTGAAGTACTCCGCCTTGCCGAGGAACTTGACCTGCCGCGGGGTCGCGAACGTGATCACGCCGGTGTCGAGCGCGGCGCGGTGGTTGGCCGCCAGCAGCACCGGGCCGGTGAGCGGGACGTTCTCCACGCCGTGGACCTCGGGCCGGTACACCGCCCTGGCCAGCGGGCCCAGCACGAACCGGACAAGCAGCGCGATCAAGTGGTCCTCCTCCTCGGATGCGGTGCCACCAGCATGGCACGATCGTTACTCGTGAGTTGGTTCGAGCGGCGTACGTGGCAGGAGCCCGGGTGGACGCCCGGAGACATCGTGACCGCGAAGGGTGACCGGACGGTTTCGGTCGTGCTACCGGCGCTGGACGAAGAGGGGACCGTGGGAGACGTCGTCGCGTCGGTGCGGCCCCTGGTCGGCTCGGTCGTCGACGAGCTGATCGTCATGGACTCCGGTTCCACGGACGCCACCGCCGAAACGGCCGAAGCCGCCGGCGCGCGCGTGGTGCGCCGCGAGGACGTCCTGCCGGACCTGCCGCCGGTGCCCGGCAAGGGCGAGGTGCTGTGGCGCTCGCTGGCCGCGACCAGCGGCGACATCGTCGTGTTCCTCGACTCCGACCTGGTCGACCCGGACCCGGCGTTCGTGCCGTCGCTGCTCGGGCCGCTGGTCACCGGAAGCGGCGTCCACCTGGTCAAGGGCTTCTACCGCCGTCCCCTGCGGCTGGAGAGCTCCGGCGGCGGCCGCGTGACGGAGCTGCTGGCCCGGCCGGTGCTCTCGGCGCTGCGCCCGGCGCTCGGCGGGCTGGTCCAGCCCCTCGGCGGCGAGTACGCGGGCACGCGCGAGTTCCTCGAGTCGGTGCCGTTCGCGGCCGGCTACGGCGTCGAGATCGGACTGCTGCTCGACGCCGAGGCGCGCTACGGCCTCGACGGGCTCGCGCAGGTCAACCTGGGCGTCCGCAAGCACCGGAACCGGTCGCTGCGGCAGCTGGGCGCGATGTCCCGGCAGATCCTGGGCACCGCGCTGGCGCGCTGCGGCGTCCCGGCCGCCGATGCGCCCTTCACGCAGTTCGTGCAGGTCGACGAGGAGTGGCTGCCGGACATCACGGACGTGAGGGTCGCCGACCGGCCGCCGATGCGGGAAGTGCTCGCCCGTCCTCGAGGGTGACGACCTCGTCGAAACCGGCCAGGTGCTCGGGCCGGTGGGTGACGAGGACGACGCTGCCGCGCGCCTTCGCCAGCACCTTCGCGAGGACGGCGTCGCCGTGGGCGGGGTCGAGGCCTTCGACCGGCTCGTCGAGGACCAGGACCTCCGGCGCCGCGAGGACGGCCCGGGCCAGGATCAGCCGCTGGCGCTGACCGCCGGAGAGCGCGTCGCCGTCCGGGCCGGTATCGCGGTCCAAGCCGAGGTCGAAATCGGCGGTCGCGCAGGCTTCGGCCAGCTCGTCGTCGGTCGCGTCCGGCTTGGCGAGCAGCAGGTTCTCCCGGACGGTCGTGTGGAAGACGTGCGCGTCGGCTTCGGCGCCCGAGATGATCCGCGGCAGGTCGGTGTACTCGCCGAGCGGGCGACCGTCGAGGAGGACTTGACCGTCCGTGGGCGTCTCGCTGCCGAGCAGGAGCCGCAGGAGGGTCGTCTTGCCGGCGCCGCTGGGGCCGAGGATCCCGACGCGCTTGCCGGGCGGCAAGTCCAGGTCGAGGTGCTGCAACGCGGGCGCGCGACCGGGATACCGGACGCCGGCGTCCCGGAGCGTGAAGTGTCCTGTTTGGACTAAACGAGTGCCTTCCGGCCTGGCGGGTGCGGTGAGGACGGCCTTCACGCGGGCGGCCGACACGCGGATCTCAGGGACGCGCCGGGCGGCGCCGATCAGCGGGAGAACGACCTCGAACGTCGTCAACGCGCCGAGGGTGAGGGCCGCGGTCCACGGCACGGAGGCGTGGCAGAGCAGCGCGACTGCGACGGTGGTGACCAGCTGGACGAGCACCCCGGCGGCGGTCGACGCGGCGGTTTTGAACGAAACGGTCCGTTCGTTGCGGGCGATTTCATCGACGACAACGGCCGCCCGCGCGAGGTGTTCGTCGAGGGCCCCGGCGGCCACGAGTTCCCGGTGCCCGGTGACGAGCTCGACCGCGCGTTCGGCGAGTTCGGCCCGTTTCGGAGCGTCGTCCTGAGCGGCCCGCCGGGTGACCCGGACGACCAGCCACGGCAGCAGCACCCCGGCGACGGCCAGCCCGCCCGCGAGCGCGACGGCGGCGGACACGGACGCGGTCAGCGTGACCGCGACGGCGGCGGTCCCGACGAGCGCGGCCACTCCGGCGGGCAGCAGCCACCGCAGGACGGCGTCCTGCAGAGCGTCCACATCGGACACGAGCCGCGTGACGAGGTCGCCGCCGGAGAACCGCGAGCCGGGCACGAGTGCCTGGTAGACGCGGGTCCGGAGGGCGCCGAGCCAGCGCAGGACGACTTCGTGCCCGGCGAGCCGTTCGGCGTACCGGAGACCGCCGCGGAGCAGGGCGAGCGTCCGGACGCCGACGATGGCGACGGTCAGGGCGCCGAGCGGCGGCTGTTCGGCGGCCCGCAGGAGCAGCCACGCGGCGGTGGCCATCAGCGCGAGGGCGGCGAGTTCGGCGCCGGCGCCGAGCAGGGCGGCGCGAAGCAGGCGAAGGACGTCCCTTGTGGACAGAGCCCAGACGCTCACGCCGCCACCTCCGCGCCCACGCGCCCGTCGCGCAGTTCGATCACCCGGTCCGCCAGCGAAACCATCGCCGGCCGGTGCGCGACCAGCACCGCCGTGCGGCCCGGCAGCAACCGCCGCGTCGCCGACAGCACCGCGGACTCCGTGCGGGAATCCAGCCGGGCCGTCGGCTCGTCCAGCAGCACCAGCCCGGCCGAAGTCCGCGCCAGCGCCCGGGCCAGCCCGACGCGCTGACGCTGACCCGCCGACAGGACCTCACCCAGCTCGCCGATCGGCGTGTCGAACCCGGCGGGCAGCCCCGCGGCCACCGAGTCCAGCGCGGCCGCCCGGGCCGCCGCGGGCACGTCGGCCGGCGAGCCCAGGGAGATGTTCGACGCCAACGATCCCCGGAACAGCGTCGGCCGCTGCGGGACCCAGGCCACGTCGGCCAGCCAGTCCGAAGGGGACAAGGAGCGCAGGTCCACGCCGTCCACGAGCACCCGCCCCGAAGACGGCGTTACGAACCCCAGCAAGACAGCCAGCACGGTGCTCTTCCCCGACCCGCTGGGCCCGACCAGAGCCACCCGCGAACCGGCGGGCACCGAGAAGTCCACTTCGGACAGAGCGGGAACGCCGCCGTAGGAAACGGACACCCGATCGAAGGCGACCGAAGGCGCACCTCTCCGTCGAGTGACGACAGCCGAGCGCGACGAGACCACCGGCACCGCGAGCGCCTCCCGCAACGCCGTCAACCCTTCCGCCGCCGCGTGGAACTTCGCGCCCGCCGCTCGCAGCGGCAGGTACGCCTCCGGCGCCAGCACCAACACCAGCAACGCCGTCCGGGCGTCGAGAGAACCGGACAGCAGCCGGAACCCGATCGGCACGGCGACCAGGGCGACCGACAGCGTCGCGACCAGCTCCAGCACCAGCGACGACAGGAACGCCACCCGCAGCGTTTTCAGCGTCGCGTCGGCGTGGGCGGCCGCCATCGACCGGACCGTCGCCGCCTGCGCCAACGCCCGCCCGAACACCTTCAGCGTGCCGAGCCCGCGCACGACGTCGAGGAAGTGCCCGCCCAGCTTCAGGAGCAGCGACCACTGCCGCGAAGTCCGCGCGGCCGTGTGCTTCCCGACGAGGATCGCGAACACCGGGATCAGCGGTAGCGTCGCCGCCACCACCAGCGCCGACACGAGGTCCGTCGTGAACAGGCGTACGACCACCGCGATCGGCACCACCACCGAGACGACCAGGGACGGCAGGTACCCGCTCAGGTAGCTGTCCGTCGCGTCGACGCCCCGCGTGACCTGCGTCGCGACGACGCCGGCGCGCTCCGGCGACGAGCCGAGCAGCCGCCGCCGGAGCCCGCGGCGCACGGACGCCGCGAACCGTCCACTGAGGACACCGTGGCCCCAGGTGAGCGCGACCCGGCCGAGCACGGCCGTGACGAGGAAGAGGGACACCCCGCCGCCGGTGAGCAGCGTGGCGAGCCCTTCGGCTTGGAGCAGCACCGCGACCGCGGCGAGCACGCCGAGCGCGGCCAGTACGGCCAAGTACCGCCGGAGTCCGGGCAAAGCAGGCACGAGAACTCCTAGAAGTGCAGCAGCGAGTGCTGGTCGACGGGATGCCGGTGTGCGCGCCACGTCAGCCACTGCACCGCCAGGAGCACCAGCAGCGCCGGGGCGGCGAACCAGCCCAGGACCGCGAAGGTCCCGGACGCCGTGGCCGCGTCGCCGACGGTCAGCGCGGAGCCCGAAGACACCAGCACCGTCGGGAACCGCAGCGTCCCGGCCAGCAGCGCCGGGCAGGCCGACAGCACCATCGACCCGACGAGCGCCACCCGGTACCGCCGGATCCGCAAGCCGAGCCAGGACACGGCGAGAGCGGCGAAAGCCAACGCGACGACGCCCACGCCGAGCGCCGTGACGCCGTGCACCGCGAAGAACCCCCAGCCCGTCGCGATCACCAGGAACGCGAACACCGGCGGCAGGAACGCGCGTGCCAGCCGCACCGCGCGGCCGGTCAGCTCCGCCGGTGCCCGGACCGCGAGGAACGCCGCGCCCTGCAGGCAGAACAGCGCGACGAACCCGAGTCCCCACAGCGCCGCGTAGGGGTTGAAGAAGGCGAGCACGTCGGCGACCGGCGGCAGCCCGAGTACCAGGTTGCCGAGGAAGAGGCCCCACGACAGCGCCGTCACCAGCGCGCCGCCGACGATGCCCACCGTCCAGGCGCCGCGCGGCGCGTCCGGGCGGCGGCTGCGCAGCTGCAGCGACGCCGTGAACGTGACCAGGCCGAGCAGCAGCGTCACGACCAGGACGTACGCCCCGGCGAACACCTTGCCCTCCAGGTGCGGGAACGCGCCGAAGAGCAGGCCCACCGCGGCCACCAGCCACACCTCGTTGGCCAGGAAGAACGGCCCGAGCGCGCCGAGCGTCCGCCGCCGCTTCCGCTCGTCGCCCTCGAACGCCGGCAGCAGCATGCCGACGCCGTAGTCGTAGCCCGCCAGCGCGAAGTACCCGCAGGTCAGCAGGCCGAGCACGCACCACCAGAAAGTCGCCATCGGTCAGACTCCGCTCAGGACGGGCAGCTCGGCGGGCTCGTCGACCGGGTCCGGGCCGCGCTTGGCGACGCGCGCCATGAGCACCCAGTCGGCGACCGCGAGCGCGGCGAACAGCAGGGAAAAGGCGATGAAGGAGAACAGGATCTGGCCGGCGGGGACGCCCGCGATCGCGTCCGCGGTGCGCAGCTTCCCCCAGACCAGCCACGGCTGACGTCCGAGTTCGCGCACCAGCCAGCCCATGATCGCGGCGAGGAACGGCAACGGGATCGCCGCGACCATCAGGTAGTGCAGGAACCGCGCCTTCGTGAGCCGGTTCCGGACGAGCAGCAGCGTGCCGAGGATCGCGCAGAGGAACATCAGGAACCCGAGCCCGATCATGGCGCCCAGTGGCATGCCGACGACGTTCTCGTCGAGCTTGTCCGGCTGGTACATCTTCAGCTGGCCGAACTGCGCGAAGCCCTGGTTCACGACGAAGATCGAGCCGACGAGCGCCGCGACGACGCCGATCCGCATCGAGCGGCGGAAGAACTCGACTTCGGTGGTGCGCTTGAGGAAGTGCCAGGCGCTGACGCCGACGACGAAGAACCCGCCGGTCACCACAGCGGCGCTGAGCACGTGCGGCAGCGACGCGATCAGCGCGGGGTTCGAGAACAGCGCGCCGAAGTCGTCGAGGTGCAGCGTGCCGCCTTCGAGCCGGCTGCCGACCGGGTTCTGCAGGAACGAGTTGGCCACCATGACGAACAGCGCCGACGCGTACGCGGTCAGCGTCACCAGCCACAGCAGCGCCAGGTGCAGCCACTTGTTCAGGCGCCCGAAGCCGAAGATCCACAGGCCGAGGAACGTCGACTCGAGGAAGAACGCGACGAGCGTCTCGATGGCCAGCGGTGCGCCGAAGACGTCGCCGGCGAAGGCGGACAGCCCGGTCCAGGTGAGCCCGAACTGGAACTCCATCACGATGCCGGTGACGATCCCGAGCGCGTAGTTGATGACGTAGAGGCGTCCCCAGAAGCGCGTCATCCGCAGCAGTTCGGGCTTGCCGCCGAGCGTCCAGCGCGTCTGCATCACGGCCACCAGCGTGACCAACCCCAGTGTGAGCAGCACGAACAGGAAGTGGAACGAAGTCGTCGTCGCGAACTGGAGTCTCGCGACCGGGAGAGCGTTCATGTAGACAGGCTACACATAGCCTGGCTACATGTAGCAAGGCGACGTGTAGACTGCGTACTCATGAAGGCGGACACCCTGCGCGGCCACCTCGACGCGCTGCTGCTGGCCGTGCTCGACGGCCGCAAGCTGCACGGCTACGCGATCATCGAGGCGCTCCAGCTGCGCAGCGACGGCGCGCTCGACCTGCCCACCGGCACCGTCTACCCGGCGCTGCGCCGGCTGGAGCGGGCCGGCTGGCTGAGCAGCGAATGGGACGTCGTCTCCGGCCGCAAGCGCCGCACCTACCGCCTCACCCGCTCCGGCGAGCAGGCCCTGGCCGCCGAACGCACCGAGTGGCGGGAGTTCACCACGGTCATCGGGGGAGTGCTGGGCGCATGATCGACGAGTACCTGGGCGACCTCGACCGGCGGCTGCACGGCTGCGGCAAGTTCAAGGCCGACCTCCTCGAAGAGGCCCGCGACGGGCTGCACGACGCCGCCGACGCCTACCGCGCGGGCGGCTGGGACGACGAGGACGCCGAACGCCGCGCGGTCGCCGACTTCGGCCCCGCGGCCGTCGTCGCCCGCGACTACCAGGCCGAGCTCGGCATGCTCAGCGGCGTCCGGACGCTGTGGAAGCTCGTCATCGGCGTCCCGCTGATGCAGGCGTCCTGGGACTACGCCCGGATCCTCACCTTCGGCGAGTGGACGAAGCTGTCGACGCCCACGCCGGAGTGGTACAAGGTGATCGCCCACGCCACCCACGGCGCGGTCTTCGTGGTGCCGGTGATCGGCCTGATCGCCCTGCTCGGCACCCGCTGGCTCAGCCGCCGCCTCGACGCCGTCCGGCTCGCCCGGTTCTGCGGCGTCCTGATCGCGCTGGCCGTCGGCATCAACCTCGCGTCGGTCGGGCTGGTCATCGGCTCGACCGGCTTCGTCGACGTCTCGAGGCTGTTCTTGAGCGTCCCGTGCGTCCTGTTGATGGTCGCCTGGGTGCTGCTTTCACTGCGGCTCGTCGTGCTCGCGAGACGATCCTGGGGCGGGTATGCCACGATCGTCGCGTGACGACCGCGCTGATCTACCTCGTAGTCATGCTGCTGGTGGCCGCCGTGGTGTTCCTGCTCGCCGCGGTGGTCTTCGGCCGGGGTGAGGAGCTCGCCCCGCTGCCGCCGGGCAGCTCGCCGACGCGGCTGCCCGCCGAGGACATCACCGGCGAGGACCTGACCGAGGTCCGGTTCCAGCTGGTGCTGCGCGGTTACAAGATGTCCGAAGTGGACTGGGTGATGCGCCGCCTCGGCGTCGAGCTCGACGAGCTGCGCACCCGGGTCGCGGAGCTGGAGCAGCGCGAACGCGAGCGGGAGAGCTCGCCCGAAGGCGCCCAGTGACCGATTTGATCCTGTCGGTCGACGTCCGCGCGCCGGCCGGGACGACCTGGCTCGCGCTGACCGACTGGACCCGCCAGGGCGAGTGGATGCTCGGCACCGAGGTCGAGGTCGTCGAGGGCAACGGCCGCAGCGTCGGCTCGCGGCTCGCGGCGTTCACCGGGGTGGCCGGCATCGGGTTCACGGACACGATGGAGATCACCAGCTGGGAACCGCCGGTGCGGTGCGGCGTCCGCCACCTCGGCAGCGTCGTCCAGGGCACGGGTGTGTTCCAGGTGGTGCCGAAGGGCGCGACGCGTTCGACGTTCGTCTGGGCCGAGCACCTGCGGCTGCCGTTCGGGCCGCTGGGCCGGCTCGGCTGGCCGGTCGTGCGGCCGGCGTTCGCGCTGGGGGTGCGCCAGTCGCTGCGGCGGTTCGCGCGGTTCGCGGAGGACTATTCGGTGGGTGGGGATGAGTGAGCTTCTCGGCGCCGACGGCGTCGCGCGGTGCAGCTGGGGCAATTCGACGCCGGACTACGCGTCGTACCACGACGAAGAGTGGGGCACGCCGCTGCACGGGCAGGACGAGCTGTACGAGCGGCTGTGCCTCGAGTCGTTCCAGTCGGGGCTCTCGTGGATCACGATCCTGCGCAAGCGGGAAGGCTTCCGGAAGGCGTTCAAGCAGTTCAAGCCGGCGAAGGTGGCGAAGTTCGGCGACGCCGACGTCGAGCGGCTGATGCAGGACGCGTCGATCGTGCGGAACCGGGCGAAGATCCTGGCCGCCATCAACAACGCCAAGGCGATCGCTTCGCTGGACACGCCGCTGGACGACCTGCTGTGGTCGTTCGCGCCTTCGTCCCATCGGCGTCCTCGCACCATGGCGGACGTCCCGGCGATCACCGACGAGTCCAAGGCGATGGCCAAGGAACTGAAGAAGCGCGGGTTCGTCTTCCTCGGCCCGACGACGTGCTACGCGCTGATGCAGGCGACCGGCATGGTCGACGACCACGTCAAGGGCTGCTTCCGGGCGGGTTGAGCCCGGAAGCGCCCTCGACGGCTACTTGCCCTGGAAGTTCGGCTTGCGCTTGCCGACGAAGGCCTCGACGGCCTCGCTGTGGTCGGCGGTCGCGCCGAGCGCGGTCTGGGCCGCGTCCTCGGCGTCGAGGGCTTCCTCGAACGTCGACTGCGCGGCCAGGTTGAGCACGGCCTTGATCTTCGCGTAGGCGACCGTCGGCCCGTTGGCCAGCTTGGCCGCGATCTTCTGGGCGCGGGCCGGCAGTTCCTCGTCCGGCACGACCTCGCCGACCAGGCCGAGGCGCAGCGCCTCCGCGGCGTCCACGGTCCGGGCGAGCAGCATCAGCTCGGCGGCGCGGCCGTAGCCGACCAGCCGCTGCAGCGTCCAGGACGCGCCCGAGTCCGGGCCCAGCCCGACGTTGGCGAAGGCCATCAGGAACGACGACGATTCGGCGGCGATCCGCAGGTCGCTGGCGTAGGCGAACGCGGCCCCGGCGCCGGCGGCGGTGCCGTTGATCGCCGCGATGACCGGCTTCTCCATCGACACGATCGCCTTGACGATCGGGTTGTAGTGCTCTTTCACCGTGTGTAGTGGCGCGGGGTCACCCGCCTGGAGCAGCCCCACGTGCTCCTTCAGATCCTGGCCGGCGCAGAACGCCTTGCCGGATCCGGTCAGCACGACCGCGCGGACGGTTTCGTCGCCGGACGCCTCGCGCAGCGCCGCGAGCAGTGCTTCTTTCAGCTCGACGGTCAGCGAGTTGTACGCCTGCGGCCGGTTGAGGGTCAGGGTGCGCACCCCGTCGGCGTCGGCGGTCAACAGGACGTCGGATGTGGTCACGTCTTCTCCTTGCGCGGAAACATCGGTCGTCCGACAGTCTTTCATCCGGTGCGAGCCGCATACCAGCACCGATACGGCGGCAAAAGATCGGTCCGCTGATGCGCCCGGCCGCTGATGAGGGACAATGGCCACCAGACCCGGCTGGCTTTCACGCGAGCGCGACCCGGGCGCGCCGGTTGAGACGGAGGGAGCACGCTATGGCGGCCATGAAGCCCCGGACCGGAGATGGTCCCCTCGAAGTGACTAAGGAGGGGCGGGGCCTCGTGATGCGCGTACCGCTCGAGGGTGGTGGGCGACTCGTCGTCGAACTTTCCGCGGAAGAAGCGAAGGACCTCGGCGCCGCACTGGCGGAGGTCACCGGCTAGCCGATCCCCCCGAACCGTCCTTCCGTCGCACCCCGGTCTCCCTTCGGAGGCCGGGGTCGCGGTTCCTCTGCGCCCGAAGGTTGCTCACTGTGCGTAATCCGCTACCCCCCGTTCCGACCAACCTGCTCGAGATCGAGGTCGCGGGCGACCTCCGCCGCGGCGCCCCGACGGCCCGGCTGGTGACCGCACCGGCCGACGACGTCGAGTCCGAGCCGCTGGAGATCGGCGGTGTCCGGATCACCGGCAAGGCGGGCGACGTGCAGACGGTCCCGGCCGACGGTCCCCGCTGGGTCGCGGGCCTCGGCGACGGCGAGCCGAAGCAGTATCGGAAGGCGGGCGCGGCCCTGGTTCGCGCGGTCAACGCGGCGCTGGCGGACGACGTCGACCACGGCGGCAAGGCGTTCCGCGCGGTGCAGCTGGAGCTGCCGGAGGAGGCGTCCGGCGAGCACGTCACCGAGCTGGCGCTGGGCCTGCTGCTGGGTGGCTACAAGTTCAAGGTGACGGGTGCCGATCCCTCTCCGTCCGTGCGGACGGTCCGGCTGGTGACGTCCGATTCGGGTCTTGGCGAGCTGGTGTCCCGCGCGTCGGTGCTCGCCGCGGCGACGGCGCTGACCCGCGACCTGGCGAACACGCCGTCCAACGTGAAGACGCCGGCGTGGCTGGCGGACACGGCCGCCCGGGTGGCCGGCCCCCGCGTCGAGGTGGCGGTCCACGACGAGAAGTGGCTGGCGGCCCAGGGTTTCGGCGGCGTCCTGGCGGTCGGCGGCGGTTCGGCGCGGCCGCCGCGGCTGATCGAGATGGCGTACAAGCCGGCGGGGGCGGCCCGGCACCTGCTGCTGGTCGGCAAGGGCATCACGTTCGACACGGGCGGCCTGTCGATCAAGCCGGCCGACGGGATGCACTTGATGCGCACGGACATGGCGGGCGGCGCGGCGGTGATCGCGGCGACGCGGGCGATCGCCGCGCTCGGGCTCCCGATCCGGGTGACGGCTTTGGTCCCGTGCGCGGAAAACCACGTGTCGGGGTCGTCGTACCGGCCGGGCGACATCGTCCGCCACTACGGCGGCAAGACGACGGAGGTCGGCAACACGGACGCGGAGGGCCGCATGGTCCTGGCCGACGCGCTGGCGTACGGAATCCGCCGGTTCAGCCCGGACCTGGTGGTGGACGCGGCGACGCTGACCGGAGCGATGAAGGTGTCGCTGGGGCTGCGAACGGGCGGACTCTTCGCTTCGGACTCAGCGCTGGCCGCCGCGGTGGTCGCGGCGGGCGCGCGGGTGGGCGAGGCGTGGTGGCGAATGCCGCTCGTGGAGGACTACGCGGAGAACGTCCGAGGCGAGTTCGGCGACGTGCGCCAGACGCCTGCTGGGCCGGGCAGCATCACGGCGGCGTTGTTCTTGAGGGAGTTCACGGAGGGGCTGCCGTGGGCGCACTTGGACATCGCGGGCCCGGCGAGGTCCGAGAAGAACTACGACGACGTCGTGCCGGGGGCGACGGGTTTCGCGGCCCGGACTTTGGTGGAGCTGGCGGCTTCGCTGGGCTGAGCCGGACCTTGGCCCGCCGTGGCCAGGACGTGGTCGCGGAACCCCGCCACCGCCGGGGTCATCGGCTCCTCCGCCCGCCACACCAGCCCGATCGTCCGGTACGGCCGTGGTTCCAGCGGCACCTCCGCGACCCCCGCCGGCGTCCCCGGGCCGAACCTCGGCAGCAGCGCCACCCCCAGCCCCGCCGCCACCAGCCCGCGCACCGTGTCCGACTCCTGTCCTTCGAACGCGATCCGCGGCGTGAAGCCCGCCGCCGCGCACAGCTCGTCCGTCAGCGTCCGGACTCCGTACCCCTGCTCCAGCAGCACGAACTCCTCCGACGCCAGCTCCGCCACCCGCACCGAGTGGCGCCCCGCCAGGCGGTGGCCCGCCGGGACCGACAGCAGGATCTCCTCGTCCACCAGACCCGCCGAGGCCAGCGACGGCACCGAGGGCAGCGGCGCCACCAGCGCCAGGTCCAGCTCGCCGTCCGCCAGCCGGTCGACCATGTCCTGCCGCGAACCCTGGACCAGCGTGAACCGCACCCCCGGGAACCGCGCCCGGTAGCCGCGCAGCAGCGACGGCACCAGCGACCGCCCGAGCAGGTGCAGGAACCCCAGCACCACGTGCCCCGACTCCGGTGCCACCTCCTCGCGCGCCAGCCGGACGCCGCTCTCGACCGCCGCGAGACCGCGCTCGGCCGCCTCGGCCAGCAGTTCCGCCGCGCGCGTGAGCCGGATGCCGCGGCCGTCCGGGACCGTCAGCGGCGCTCCCAGCGCGTCCGCCAGCGCCGCGAGCCGCCGGCTCACCGTCGGCTGCGGTACGCCCAGCAGCTCGGCCGCGCGTGTGACGTTCCTCGTCTCCCGCAGCGCGGCCAGCAACGGCAGGTGCGGCGCCACCTGCGCCGACAGCAAGTCATACGTCATTGCATCGATCATGCCAGTTCAACGCATTGGACGTATTGGTTAGGCCTGCTTACTTTCAGGTGGTGACCTCCACGCGCCGAGTCAAGACCGCCGTCGCCGCGGCCGGGATCTCCTCCTTCGCCCTGCTCTACGCGCCGCAGCCGGTGCTGCCCCAGCTCGCCGCGCAGTACCACCTCGACCCCGGCGGCGCGGCGCTCGCGGTCAGCGTCGCGACCGGTGCGCTCGCCATTGCCGTCCTGCCGATCGCCGCGCTGTCCGAGGTCGTCGGCCGGCGGCCGGTGATCCTGACGTCGGTGATCGCGTCCGTCGTCTTCGGGCTGCTGCTGCCGCTGATGCCGACGTACCCGGCGCTGCTCGTCCTGCGCGCGCTGCAGGGCGTCGCCATCGCGGGCTTCCCCGGCGTCGCGGCGGCGTACCTGGCCGAACGGCTCGGCCGCGCGGGCGTCGCGGCGGCCGTCGGCGCGATGATCGCGGGCAACACGATCGGCGGCATGCTCGGCCGGCTGGCCAGCGGGTTCACCGCCGGACCGCTCGGCTGGCGCGGCGCGCTGTTCGTCGTCGCGGGCGTCGGCGCGATCTGCTCGGCCATCACGGTCGTGACGCTGCCGCCGGGCACCCGGCCCCGCGGGGACGCCCAGCTCCGCGGCGTCGCGAAAGGCCTGGTCACGGCGTTGAGCAAGCCGGTGCTCCTGGCCCAGTACGCGGTCGCGCTGCTGGCGATGGGCTCGTTCGTCGCGCTCTACAACGCGGCCGGGTTCCGGCTGACCGGCGCTCCGCTGGACCTGTCGCCGGCGATCGCGTCCCTGGTGTTCCTGGCGTACGCGACGGGCTCGGTGTCCTCGGCGGCGGCCGGACGCCTGGTGGCCCGCGTCGGCCGCCGCCGGGCGCTGATCGGCGCGCTGCTGCTGACGGCCGTCGGCGCGGCGCTGACGCTGCCGGACGCATTGCCGCTGGTCATCGCGGGTTTCTTGGTCCTGACGTGCGCGTTCTTCGCGGCGCACGCGGTGGCGAACGGCTGGGCGGCGGCGGACGCCCCGGAGAACGCGCGCGGCCAGGTGGGCGGCATGTACACGGCGACGTACTACCTGGGGAGCAGCGTCGGAGGGGCCGCGGGGGCGTGGGTGTACGGGCACGCGGGCTGGCCGTGGCTGATCGCGGTGGTGACGGTGTGGCTGCTGTTGGCGGTGGCCGCGGTGAGCGTGGGCACGCGGGTCCGCGAAGAGCGGCGCGAGCTGGTCAACGCCGCCTGACCTCAGATCGCCGCCGCGACCAGCAGGCCGCCGCCCACCGGCAGCAGTGCCGGGACCAGCCGTTCGTCCTCCCGGAAAGCCCGCGCCACCTCGCGCAGCGCCAGCGTCTCCGGGTCCCGGTGCGACGGGTCGATCACTCGCCCACCCGCCAGCACGTTGTGGAACGCGATGATGCCGCCCCGCCGCAGCAGCGACACCCCCAGCTCGTAGCACCCGGGGTACTCGATGTGCGCGGAGTCGACGAACACCAGGTCGTACCCGCCCGGCGTGAGCCGCTGCAGGACGTCCAGCGCCCTTCCGATGATCAGCCGCGTGCGGCCCGGGGCGTAGCCGGCCTCGCGGAACGTCGCGCGTGCCGCGCGCTGGTACTCCGGCTCCACGTCGATCGAGGTCAGGATGCCATCCGGGGCCATGCCGCGCAGCAGGCTCAGCCCGCTCACCCCGGCCCCCGTGCCGACCTCGACGACCGCCTTCGCGCACAGCGTCGCCGCCAGGAACCGCAGGGTCGCGCCCGCACCCGCGCTGAGCGGGGTGCAGCCCAGGTCTTCGGCCCGCGCCCGGGCCGCGGACAGCACCTCGTCGTCGGGCAGGTACCCGTCGACGAACCCGGAATCGGCCGGTGCGGCCGCAGGGGTGGGCGTGTTCACGCACGGAGGTTAGCGTTGGTTGTCGATAAATCCGCGCAGGCTCCCTGGTAAGCACCCGGGGAGAAGTTCTCAGCCTGCTCTCAGTCCAGTCTCACTAGAACCATAAGGAGTCCGGACAGACTCGGTCAGGAACACGGGAACACCGTGCCGACGACCCGCGTTGGGTGGAGCAGACAGGAGAAACACAGATGGAGGTGCCTGCTCCCGCGATGCAGAACGCCGTTGCCGAAAACGACGCCGACGCGGCTCAGCCCGTGTCCCTGGACGAGGCGGTCTGGACGCCGCCGTCCTGGGACGAGGTCGTCCGCGAGCACAGCGACCGGGTCTACCGGCTCGCCTACCGCTTGACCGGCAACACGCACGACGCCGAGGACCTCACCCAGGAGACCTTCATCCGGGTCTTCCGGTCGCTGGCGTCCTACAAGCCCGGCACGTTCGAGGGCTGGCTGCACCGGATCACCACCAACCTGTTCCTCGACATGGCCCGCCGCCGCTCGCGCGTGCGGATGGAAGGCCTGCCGGAGGACACCGACCGCATCGTGGGCGACGACCCGAGCCCCGAGCAGGTCTTCTCCGACACCCACCTGGACCCGGACCTGCAGGCGGCGCTCGACGAGCTGCCCCCGGAGTTCCGCGCCGCCGTGGTGCTGTGTGACGTCGAAGGCCTGTCCTACGAGGAGATCGGCGCGACGCTCGGCGTCAAGCTGGGCACCGTCCGCAGCCGGATCCACCGCGGGCGCCAGGCGCTGCGGGCGTCGCTCGAGCGCCGGCGCGCTTACGCCCCGGAGTCTGCGAAGGTGACGGTATGACCGCACCGCGAGGCTGGGGACTCCCCGAGTCGCACCTGATGCCGGACGCCGTGGTGGCGTTCGTGGACGGAGAGCTTTCGCACGGCGCCCGCGACCGCGCGGCGTCGCACATCACGCGCTGCGCGGCGTGCGCCGCCGAAGTGCGCGCCCAGCGCCAGACGGTGGAGGCCATCCGCCGCGCGTCGGCGCCGCCGATGTCGGCGGGGTTCCTGGCGAGCCTGCAGTCCATCCCGCAGCACACCGAGCTCCCGAGCACGCCGGACAACCTGGCGATCACGGCCGACGGCCAGCTGGTCGCGGTCCAGCGCCCGGACCGGGTGGCGGGGCTGCGCGACACGGGCGTGTTGGGTGGTGTCGCGCCGTTGGGATCAGCGGCGCCGCTGGGCCAGTCCCCGAACGTCGTGGGCGGGTTCAAGCGCCGCGCCGCGCAGGGGGCCGGCGTGGTGGTCTCGGGTCTGGTGCTGAGCGCGCTCGCCCTGGTCGGGACGACAGCCGACAGCGGTGACGGCACGCCGGAGACCGGCGGCGGGGCGCCGCAGCAGGCGAACCTGCTGCCGGCCCAGATGGCGGTGCCGCAGCAGCCGGCGCGGACGTCGACCCCGGTGAGCACGACGCCGGCCGCGGTGCCGGCGGGGATTCGCTGAGACTTGGTTCCGGGAGGGCCGTCATGAGGAAAATTCCTCGTGGCGGCCTTCGGCATGTCCGCCCCGAAGTGGGCAACCACCCAAGCAACAGCCATTTCACCGACGGACCGGCAGACTCGGAGCACTGGGCTTGGGTATCGTCACGCCCAGCCACCTGATCTTCTGCACCGGGGAATGATGACCGAGCCGAACGTGAATCCCGAGCAGCCCGGCGCGCGCGATGGCGAGCGGCTGGGGCCGCGGCCGCTCGCGCGCCCGGCCGTCGATCCCGCTCAGGCCGCCGTCTTCGGCAGGCCGTCCGGTGTAGACGGCGCGTTCGACAAGCTCTACACCCCGCAGCGGCCCAACGGCGTCAGTCTCGCCCCGCCCGCTCCCGAGTCGCTGGCCGAGGCCTTCCGGCGGCCGCCCGGGGCCGAAGGCGTGCTGCTCGAACGGCCGCGGGAAGCGACCGGGGAACCGAAGGAATCGGACCCGCCCCTGTGGAACAGCACCAGCGACCCCTGGCGTGATCCCGGTGCCGGGGCCGTCCTCGCCGGGCCCGCGGTGCCCGCCGAAGACGAGGAAAAGCCCGCGAAACGCCCACCCGGCGCGTTGCTCAGCCTGCCCGAGGTGCTCTTCGGCCGCCGCGTGCAGCCGAAGGCGCTCGCGCTGCTGGGGGTCGTCGCGCTGCTCGTCGGGGCCGTCGGAGGGCTCGTCGGGTGGTGGGTCGCCGACACCGGCAACGGGCTCACCGGCTCCGCCACCATCTCCGAAGCCGAGGCGGCCAAGGAACGGCCCGCCGGTTCGGTCGCCGAGATCGCCAAGCGCGTCGCGCCCGCCGTCGTCTCGCTGGAGGTCTACAAACCCGGCGCCGACTCCGGTGAGCAGGGCTCCGGCGTCATGATCGACCCGCAGGGCTACATCCTCACCAACGAGCACGTCATCTCGTCCGCGAGCGCCGACCCGGGCGTCAAGGTCACCGCCATCTTCATCGACGGCACCCGCACCGACGCGAAGCTCGTCGGCTCCGACCAGAAGACGGACCTCGCCGTCGTCAAGGTCAACGTCACGAACCCGACCGTCCTGCAGATCGGCAAGTCTTCCGACCTGCAGGTCGGCGACACGGTGATGGCCATCGGCTCGCCGCTCGCGCTGCAGAACTCCGTGACCGCCGGCATCGTCAGCGCGCTCAACCGCCCGATCACCGCGGGCGGCGACAACGGCGCCCCGCCGGTCACCTACGAAGCCATCCAGACCGACGCCGCCATCAACCACGGCAACTCGGGCGGCGCGCTCGTCGACGCCACCGGCGCGCTCGTCGGGATCAACTCCTCGATCCGGTCGTCCGGCGCCGACGGCGGCAGCATCGGCATCGGCTTCGCCATCCCCAGCGACTACGCGATCAAGATCGCGAAGGCGCTGATCAAGGACGGCAAGGTCCAGCACGCCGACATCGGCATCAACGCGTCGTCGACGGTCGCCGGCTCGTCCACCATGGGCGCGCAGGTCAAGAACGTCGCGCCCGGCGGGCCGGCCGCGAACGCCGGCATCAAGGAGGGCGACGTCATCACGAAGATCGGCGGCCGCCTGGTGCGCGACTCGGCCGAGATGACGGTCGCGGTGCGCTCGCACGACGTCGGTCAGGTCGTGCCGGTGCAGCTGGTCCGCGACGGCGCGAGCTTCGTCGTCGACGTAACCCTGGCTTCCGACTGAGTTCCCGCATTCGGCCTGCCGTCGCGCGGGCCGGGGCGGGTAGCCTGGGCAGGTAGGTTCCGAGCGGAGGTAGACGGGTGTTCGACAGTGTCGGATGGGGGGAGATCCTCGTCCTCATCATCGCCGGTCTCTTCATCCTCGGCCCGGAACGGCTTCCCGAGGCGGCGTCCTGGATGGCGAAGAGCGTGAAGAAGGTCCGCGACTTCGCGAACGGTGCGCGAGAGCAGCTCCGCGAGGAGATGGGCCCGGAGTTCGACCAGCTCCGCAAGCCGCTCGAAGACCTGCGTGGGCTGCGCAACTTCGACCCGAAGAGGGTGGTGACGCAGCACCTCTTCGACGGCGACGCGGACCCGCTCGGCCTGAAGGGCATCACGAACGGCAGCCCGAACCTGGGCGGCAGCAACGGCTCCAACGGGACGAACGGCTACCCAGCGGGCCAGGCCAAGCAGCCGGAGCCGCTGAAGCCGGGGGAGCGCCCACCCATCGACCCGGACGCCACCTGAGACACCGAAGGCCACCTCCGCTCGGAGGTGGCCTTCAGCTTTTGAAAGACCTGGATCAGCGGCCCGCGGGGGTCACGTTCAGCATCATCCCCGCCAAGCCGCGCGCCTTGACCGTCAGCTTCTTCGCCGCGTCCTTCAGCACCACCGACGCCGGCGCCTCCGGCTCGACCAGGACCAGCGGCTCGCCCGCGTCGCCCTGGGCGACCATGCGCGGGTCCATCGGGACCTGGCCCAGCAACGGCACCTCGGAGCCGATCGACTTCGTCAGCGACTCGGCCACCGCCTGGCCGCCGCCCGAGCCGAAGATCTCCATGCGCTCGCCGGACGGCGTCTCCAGCCAAGACATGTTCTCGATGACCCCGGCCACGCGCTGACGCGTCTGCAGCGCGATCGCCCCCGCGCGCTCGGCCACCTCGGCCGCCGCCTGCTGGGGGGTGGTCACGACCAGGATCTCCGCGTTCGGGATCAGCTGGGCCACCGAGATCGCGATGTCGCCCGTGCCCGGGGGGAGGTCCAGCAGCAGGATGTCCAGGTCGCCCCAGAAGACGTCCGCCAGGAACTGCTGCAACGCGCGGTGCAGCATCGGGCCGCGCCAGACCACCGGGGTGTTGCCCGGGGTGAACATGCCGATCGAGATCACCTTCACGCCGTGCGCCTGCGGCGGCATGATCATCGTGTCGACCTTGGTCGGCTTCTCGCGCGCGCCCAGCATGCGGGGGATCGAGTGGCCGTAGATGTCCGCGTCCACGACGCCCACCGACAGCCCGCGCGCGGCCATCGCCGCCGCCAGGTTCACCGTCACCGACGACTTGCCCACGCCGCCCTTGCCCGACGCCACGCAGTACACCCGCGTCATCGAGCCCGGCTGCGCGAACGGGATCACCGGCTCGGCCGCGTCGCCGCGGAGGGACTTCCGCAGCTCGGAACGCTGCTCGTCGCTCATCACGTCCAGCTCGACCCGCACGTCCACCACGCCCGGCAGCTTCGAGACCGCCTCGCGGGTGTCGTTGGTGAGCGTCGCCTTGAGCGGGCAGCCGGCCACCGTCAGGTAGATCCCGACGGTCACGACACCGTCGGAAGCCACCGAAACGTCCTTGACCATCCCCAGGTCCGTGATGGGTTTCCGGATCTCGGGGTCTTGCACGCTCTTCAGCGCGCTGCGGACGTCGTCGACGCTGGGGAGCTGCTGGGTGCTGGTCACCCCATCCATGTTACGTACCGGTAGGCGTACGGGACTTCTTGGGCTTTACGTCCAGGTCCTCCCGCAGCCGGTCGAGCTCGCTGCGCAGGTAGTCGCGCGTCGCGACCTCGCCCACCGCCAGCCGCAGCGCCGCCAGCTCCCGGGCCAGGTACTCCGTGTCCGCCTTCGTCTGGGCCGCCCGGTTGCGGTCTTCCTCCAGGGAGACGCGGTCGCGGTCGTCCTGGCGGTTCTGCGCCAGCAGGATCAGCGGCGCCGCGTACGCCGCCTGCGTCGAAAAAGCCAGGTTGAGCAGGATGAACGGGTACGGGTCCCACTGCAGCGACAGCGCAGTGAGGTTCAGCACGATCCAGATGATGACGATCAGCGTCTGCCAGAACAGGTACTTCCCGGTGCCCAGGAACCGGGCGATCCGCTCGGTGAACCGGCCGAACGTGTCCGGGTCGATGTTCAGCCTGAACCGGTTCTGGCTGCGGGGCTGGTCGAGCCGCCGTCCCGAAGTCGGTTCAGGCACGGTCTTCCTCCAAGGTGTCGTGCAGCCCGGTCTCGCGCCAGTCCTCCGGCAGCAGGTGGTCGAGGACGTCGTCGACGGTCACCGCGCCGATCAGGTGGTCCTCGGTGTCGACGACCGGCCCGCAGGTCAGGTTGTAGGCCGCGAAGTACCGCGTGACCTCGGCCAGCGACGCGCCCGGTTTCAGCGGCGGCAGCCCGGTGTCCACGGCGCTGGCCACCAGCTCGGCGGGCGGCTCGCGCAGGAGCCGCTGGAAGTGGACGACGCCGACGTAGCGCCCGGTCGGCGTCGCGGTCGGCGGGCGGCAGACGAACACCATGCTGGCCAGCGCGGGCGGCAGCTCGGCGTTGCGGATGTGGGCCAGCGCCTCGGCGATCGTCGTGTCCGGCGTCAGCACCACCGGCTCCGGCGTCATCAGGCCGCCCGCGGTGTCCGACGAGTACTCCAGCAGCCGCCTGACCGGCGCGGACTCCTCCGGCTCCATCAGCTCCAGCAGCCGGCTCTGCTCGGCCGGGGCCAGCTCGGCCAGCAGGTCGGCGGCGTCGTCGGGGTTCATCGCCTCGAGGACGTCGGCCGCGCGCTCCTCGGCCAGGTAGGCCAGCAGCTCCTTCTGGTCGTCGTCCGGCAGCTCCTCGATGACGTCGGCGAGGCGCTCGTCGTCCATCGCGTCCGCGACCTCGTGCCGGCGCTTGAGCGGCAGGTCGCGCACGGTCGCGGCGATGTCGGCCGGGCGCATCGTGTCGAACAGCATGAGCAGCTGGCCGGCGCCCTGCGGCTGGGCGCCGAGGTCGGCCAGGCCCAGCCCGGCCACCTCCGACCAGGGCAGCACCTGCATCGCCGCCCGGCGGCGGCCCAGCCCGACCCGCCGTTCGCGGATGGCGAGCTTGGCGAGCACCCAGTCGCGGGTGCGGGTCGGTTCCATCCCGGCGTCGACGACGGTGATCCGCGTGTCCGACCCGGCCAGCGTCGCGTGCGCGTCGAGCAGCTGCCCGAGCACCAGGACCTCGTTGGGGCGCTGGTTGAACTGGCGCATGTTGACCGAGCCGGTCGCGAGCGTCACGGCGCCCGGCTCGATCGCCGTGACGCGCAGCATCGGCACGAAGACCCGCCGCCGGGTGGCCAGCTCGACGACCAGGCCGAGGATCCGCGGCGGCTGGGCGTCGAGGCGCAGACCGGCGACCAGGTCGCGAACCCGGCCGATGGACTCGCCGTCCGGCCCGAACACGGGCAACCCGGACAGCTGAGCTGCGAAAACCCTGTTGACCGCGGCCATGCCGCTGACACTATCGGCTGGCCGCCCACGGAGCGATTTCCCCCACGGTCAGAAAGGCCGGGTCGTCGCTCTCGCCGGGTTCTTCCAGCATCCAGATCCAGTTCTGCACGGCTCGCACGAGCGTCCACGCGCGCGCCTTCGCGGCGTCCAGCTCGCGCGAAGCGACGATCATCGCGAACCGTTCGTCCAGTGTGGACTCGGTGAAGCGGTTCCAGAACAACGGGATGACGCCCCACTCGAGGTCTCCCACCAGCGGCTTCGGGTCGATGACCAGCCACGGCTCGCGCGTGCCCGCCAAGACGTTCTGGAAGTGCAGGTCCTCGTTCACCAGCAGTTCGCCCGCCGACGGCCCCAGCTCGCGGCAGACCGCGACGGCGTCGTCGACCAGCCGCTTTTCGAACGGCCCGCCGAGCTCGGCCCAGCGGCGGGGGAGCTCCTCGGCCAGCTCCGCGGCTTCGGCCCGCAGCCGCCGCCGCATCGACGCCGGCGCGGGGACGGCCAAGCGCCGCGCCAAGCCGCCGATGAGCGGGATCGCCGAGCGCAGCGGGAGGTCGTCGAGCGTGCGGCCGGCGTCGAGCCGTTCGAGCAGCAGGACACCGTCATCCGGCGCGGACTCCAGCAGCCGCACCGCGCCCCGGCCGGCCCATGTGGACAGTGCGAGCGGCTCGTCGGCCGATTCTTCGTCGCGCCAGCCGAGTTTCAGCACCACCGGCGTGCCGTCGGGCAGCCGCGCGGGCTGCACCACGCCGACGTAGCCGTGCATCGCCTCGCCCTCGAACACCAGGCCCCACTTCCGCGCGTACCCGGCGGCGAGGTCCGGCAGGGCGGCCAGCCACGGGACGGCGCCCGGGCCGAGCACCCGGGGCGCCCGGGCGGCGAACAGGGGCGGGACGCGGAGATCGTTCACCACCCCAGCCTGGCAGTCGCGTCCAGTGCGTTTCGTCGGCTCCCCAGCGGGCGTACGCT
Organism: Amycolatopsis sp. NPDC114478; assembly: GCF_055633805.1. NCBI lineage: Bacteria > Bacillati > Actinomycetota > Actinomycetes > Pseudonocardiales > Pseudonocardiaceae > Amycolatopsis > Amycolatopsis sp. NPDC114478. Next base: position 108,999 of record NZ_JBVKDO010000021.1, read on the forward strand.
GGGTTTTCAGGGGAAAACGCAACCCCGGGAGCAGCCATGGTGGTGGAGATCCTCAGCGCCGTCGTCCTCGCGGGCGGGGTGTGGCTCGCGTCGAGCGTGCGCGTGGTGAAGCAGTACGAGCGCGGACTGGTCTACCGGTTCGGCCGGGTGCGGTCGCGGGTCGCGGAGCCCGGGCTGATGGTGCTGGTGCCGTTCGCGGACCGCATGCAGAAGGTCAACATGCAGATCGTGACCATGCCGGTGCCCGCCCAGGACGGCATCACCCGCGACAACGTCACGGTCCGGGTCGACGCGGTCGTCTACTTCAAGGTGATCGACCCGGTCGTCGCGGCGGTCAACGTCCAGGACTACCGGTCGGCGGTCGGCCAGGTCGCGCAGACGTCGCTGCGCTCGATCATCGGCAAGAGCGACCTCGACGACCTGCTCTCCAACCGCGAGCGCCTCAACGAGGGCCTGGAGCTGATGATCGACAGCCCGGCGCTGGACTGGGGCATCCACATCGACCGCGTCGAGATCAAGGACGTCGCACTGCCGGAGGCGATGAAGCGCTCGATGTCGCGGCAGGCCGAGGCGGAGCGGGAACGGCGCGCGCGCGTCATCTCCGCCGACGGTGAGCTGCAGGCGTCGTACAAGCTCTCGCAGGCGGCCGCGCAGATGGCCGACACCCCGGCGGCGCTGCAGCTGCGCCTGCTGGAGACGGTCGTGCAGGTGTCGTCCGAGAAGAACTCGACGCTGGTGCTGCCGTTCCCGGTGGAGCTGCTGCGCTTCCTGGACGCCCAGACGCCCAAGCCGGCGGCCCCCGCGGCCCGGCCGGAACCCGCAGCGCCGGAACCCGAGGCGGTGGAGGCCAAACCGGAGGCGAACGGCCACGCGACGCCGGCACCGCGCACCCCCGGCGACGCGGTGCTGCCCGCCGACTAGTCCAGCTGGCCGTTCGCGGCCAGGATGATCAGCGTGGTGAAGAAGCTGAACCACAGCGCGATCACGACGTAGCCGATGATCACGGCGGCCGTGGCCATCCCGCGGCCGCCGGCTTCGCCGCGGTTCGTCTTGGTCAGCGCGATGTGGCCCATGATCAGCCCGGCGATCGCCGTGATGCCCGAGCAGAAGCCGAGGATCGAGCACACCAGCGCGCCGATCGCCAGCGCGTTGTCCTGCCGCGGCGGCGGACCCGGCACGTACGGCGGCTGGACGTACGGCGCCGGGCCGCCGTACGGCTGCCCGTAGGCCGGCGGGTACGGCTGGTAGGCCGGTTGTCCCGGCGCCGCGTACGGCGTGCCGGGGATGTGCGCGGCCGGCGTCTCGAACGCCCCGGGCGGCAGCTCGGGGGCCACCGGCTCGGGCGCCGGCGGTTCGGGGACCGTGCTGTCGGCCGCCGGCGGGTCGTAGTTCTCCGGCGCGTACGGCGCCGGCTCCGCGGTGGGTGGCGGGTCGTAGGACACGGCCGGACGGTCGTTGTCCCCGGACGGGTCGGTCATGTCGGGTCCCCTCGATGCGTGCTGGGCCCCAACTTACCGATCCGGCCAAAAGCAGGCGGTCGGCGCAGTGCCGGTCAGCGGAAGAGCTCGTGCGCGAAGCCGAACCCGAAGAGGAGGATCACCGCGAGGACGTTCAGCCCGATCCCGACGTACCCCACGATGACCGCCGCCAGCGCGACGCCCTGGCCTTCCGCCTCGCCGCGCTTGGCCTTGGCGAGGGCGATGTGGCCCATCACGACGCCCGCGATCGTGACGAGGACGCAGAGGAAGATGCCGAGGATCGAGCAGATCAGCGCGCCGATCGCGAGGCCCGGCCCTTCCGGCGGCGGCCCTTGCATGCCGCCCGGGTGCTGCGGCGGGTACTGCGGGAAACCGCCGCTCGGGTACTGCTGGCCGTAACCGGGCTGCTGGTAGCCGCCCGACTGCGGCTGCTGGCCGTACGGGTTGTTCGGATCCTGCGGATACGTCATGTGCCCTCCCCTGTCGCCCAGCACTGTACGACGCGAAGCGTGAGCGCCCTCATAGCAGGGTTGGGGGATTCGGGTCATACTCACCGGTAACCCAGCGCCGGGAGCCGGCGTCGCTACCGGAAAGGGAGCCGTGATGGCCCGTCTCGCCCAGACCGCCGGCCTGACCGACGTGCAGTCGGAGATCCTCGCGACCGTCCGCTCGTTCGTGGACAAGGAGGTCATCCCGCACGCGCAGGAGCTCGAACACTCCGACACCTACCCGGCGGACATCGTCGAGGGCATGAAGGAGATGGGCCTGTTCGGGATCACGATCCCGGAGGAGTACGGCGGGCTCGGCGAGTCGCTGCTGACCTACGCGCTGGTCGTCGAGGAGATCGCGCGCGGCTGGATGAGCGTGTCCGGCGTGATCAACACCCACTTCATCGTGGCGCACATGATCACCCGCCACGGCACCGAAGCGCAGAAGCAGCACTTCCTGCCGCGGATGGCCACCGGCGAGGTCCGCGGCTCGTTCTCGATGTCGGAGCCGGACCTGGGTTCGGACGTCGCGGCGATCAAGACGAAGGCCCGTCGCGACGGCGACGGCTACGTCATCGACGGCTCGAAGATGTGGCTGACCAACGGCGGCTCGTCCAACCTGATCGCGCTGCTGGTGCGCACGGACGAAGGGGCCGAGAAGGCCCACCAGAACCTGACGACGTTCCTCGTCGAGAAGCCCGAGGGCTTCGGCGAGGTCGCGCCCGGCCTGACCATCCCGGGCAAGATCGACAAGATGGGCTACAAGGGCGTCGACACGACCGAAGCGGTCTTCGACGGCTATCGCATCGGGTCCGACATGGTCCTCGGCGAGGCGCCGGGCAAGGGCTTCGCGTACATGATGGACGGTGTCGAGGTCGGCCGCGTCAACGTCGCGGCGCGGGCGTGCGGCATCGCGATCCGGGCGTTCGAGCTGGCGGTGGAGTACGCCCAGCAGCGCAAGACGTTCGGCAAGGCGATCGCCGAACACCAGGCGGTGGCGTTCAAGCTGGCCGAGATGGCGACCAAGGTCGAGGCGGCGCACCTGATGATGGTGAACGCGGCCCGGTTGAAGGACTCGGGCGAGCGCAACGACGTCGAGGCGGGGATGGCGAAGCTGATCGCGTCGGAGTACTGCGCGGAGGTCACGCAGGACGCGTTCCGCATCCACGGCGGCTACGGGTACTCGAAGGAGTACGAGATCGAACGGCTGATGCGCGAGGCGCCGTTCCTGCTGATCGGCGAGGGCACGAGCGAGATCCAGAAGACGATCATCTCCCGTGGGTTGCTGCGCGAGTACAAGTCCCGTTCCTGACCGGCTTCCGGGGCCGATTGTCGATACGGCGACAATCGGCTCCGGCCTTTCGGGGTAAGCGGCTCGCACGGTCCGGGCGTTCTTGACAAGATGGACGCCCAGACCCACGAGTGCGCAGGTGATGATGGTGAGTAGTCCCTTCGGCGGGAGCCGGGCGCCCGGCAACCTGCCTCGGCTGCCGACCCCGCCGACCGGCTGGCCGATCGGGTCGTACGCGACCTACGGCGAGGCGCAGCAGGCCGTCGATTTCCTCGCGGACAGCGAGTTCTCCGTCAGCGACGTCACGATCGTCGGGGTGGACCTGATGCTCGTCGAACGGGTCATCGGCAAGCTGTCCTGGGGCCGCGTGCTCGGCACCGGCGCCGTCTCGGGCGCCTGGTTCGGCTTGTTCGCCGGGCTGCTGCTCGGCCTGTTCGTCAACCAGGGCTTCGCGCTGCAGCTGCTGACCGGGCTCGTGCTCGGCGTCCTGTCCGGGCTGATGTTCGCCGCCATCGGGTACAGCATGTCGCGCGGGCGGCGGGACTTCTCCTCGGCGAGCCAGCTCGTCGCCGGCCGGTACGACGTCCTGTGCCAGCCGCGCACCGCCGAACAGGGCCGGGAGCTGCTCGCCAAGCTGGCGCTCAAACCACCTCCGGCGACGACCTGAAAAAAGCCGCCATTATCAGGGGAAAATCACAGTTCGAGCTGCAGTGGGCTGAATCGTTACCGATACTGCTTGCGGGGTGTGATCGCCCGGCATAAGTTGTCCGACACCAGTCGGGCGGCCTCGCCCAACCAGCGCGGCGGCCCGAGCACTAGCACGTCGGGGTGCTGGCGCGGTTCGCCTCATCGCGTCGCGGTGCCCACCGGGCACCGCGGTATCCGGCGTGCACGCGGGTGAGGAGGCCTTATGGGGAAGAGGATCGGCGCGGGCAAACGGGGACGCTCGCCCGGCCGTACCGCGGTCCTGCTGGGGGCAGGGGCCTTGGTGACCGGCATGCTGGCCGGTTGCGGATCGGGCGGCGGACTGAAGATCAACGTCTACTACGCGCCCGAGGACAGCTTCCAGAAAGTCGTCGACAACTGCAACGCGGCGGCCAACGGGAAGTACGAAATCGTCTACAACAAGCTGCAGCGCGGCGCGGACGACCAGCGCCTGCAGATGGCGCGGCGGCTCGCCGCGGGCGACACCGCGATGGACGTCCTCGGCCTCGACGTGACCTGGGTTTCGGAGTTCGCCGAAGCCGGCTGGGTCGAGGAGTGGAAGGACCAGAACAAGGCGGCCGCCAGCGAAGGTGTCCTGCAAGGACCGCTGGAGACCGCGACCTACAACGGGAAGCTCTACGCGGCCACGAAGAACACCAACGTCCAGCTGCTCTGGTACGACGACCGGATCACGCCCACGCCGCCCAAGACGTGGGAAGAGATGATCGCCAAGGCCAAGGAGCTGAAGGCGCAGGGCAAGCCCTACAGCATCGTGTTCACCGGCGCGCAGTACGAAGGCCTCGTCGTCTTCTACAACACGCTGGTGCAGTCGATGGGCGGGCACATCCTGTCCGACGACGGCAAGAGCGTCGTCCTGGACGACGGCGCGGTGCAGGCGCTCGCGCTGCTGAAGCAGATCGCGTCGTCGGGCATCACCGACCCGTCGCTGACCAACTCGAAGGAGGACGACGTCCGCCAGACGTTCCAGCGCGGTGACGCCGCGTTCGAGCTCAACTGGCCGTTCGTCTACGCCTCCTACGCCAAGGAAAAGCCGCAGGACGTCTCGCACTTCAAGTGGGCCGTCTACCCGGAGGCGAAGGCGGGCACGCCCGCCAAGACCACGATCGGCGGGTACGACCTCGGCGTCAGCTCGCTGTCGCAGCACAAGCCGGAGGCGTTCGAAGCGGCCCTGTGCCTGCGCAACGCGGAGAACCAGAAGTTCTCGGCGATCAACGACGGCGTCCCGCCGACCATCGAATCGGTGTACCACAACGACACACCGCTCGACCCGTCGAAGCCGGCGAGCGCCGACAACCCGAACATGGCGCTGAAGTACCCGATGCGCGACTCGATCATCGACGCCATCAAGGACTCCGCGGTGCGGCCGCTGACCCCGGCGTACCAGAACATGTCGACCGTGATGTCGAAAGTCCTTTCCCCGCCGGGTGACATCGACCCGCAGGCCACCGCTTCGAAGCTGCGCGAGCAGCTCAACGACGCTCTCCAGTCGAAGGGAGTGATCCCGTGACCGTCCAGGACCCGACCACGGCGGGAGCCACCGCGGCACCGGAACCCGTGTCGCACAAGAAGAAGGGCAAACCCGCCCTCTCCGAAGGGAAGAAGGCCGAGCGCCGGCTCGGGCTGTGGCTGTGCGCGCCCGCGTTCGTCGTGATGATCGCGGTCACCGGCTACCCGATCGTCTACTCGATCTGGCTGTCGCTGCAGCGGTACGACCTGCGGTTCCCCGCGCAGCAGCAGTTCGTCGGCTTCGACAACTACGGGGCCGTGCTGTCCAATTCGTACTGGTGGACGGCGTTCGGCACGACGATGTTCCTGACCGTCGTGTCGGTGGCCATCGAGTTCGTGCTCGGCATGGCGCTGGCGCTGATCATGCACCGGACGCTCGTCGGCCGCGGCCTCGTCCGCACGGTCGCCCTGATCCCGTACGGCATCGTCACGGTCGTCGCGGCGTTCTCGTGGTACTACGCGTGGACGCCGAAGACCGGCTACCTGGCCAACTGGCTGGCCGCGGACGCGGCGCCGCTGACCGACCGGTGGCCGTCGATGTTCATCATCATCGGCGCCGAGGTGTGGAAGACCACGCCGTTCATGGCGCTGCTGCTGATGGCCGGCCTCGCGCTGGTGCCGGACGACCTGCTCAAGGCCGCGGCGATGGACGGCGCGAGCGCGTGGCAGCGGTTCACGAAGGTGATGCTGCCGGTGATGAAGCCGGCGATCCTGGTGGCGCTGCTGTTCCGCACGCTCGACGCGTTCCGGATCTTCGACAACATCTACGTGCTCACCGGCGGCGCGCAGGACACCGGCTCGGTGTCCATGCAGACCTACGACAACCTGGTCAAGGGCCTCAACCTCGGGATCGGGTCGACGATGGCGGTGCTGATCTTCATCACCGTGGCGATCATCGCCTTCATCTTCATCAAGGTGTTCGGGACGGCCGCACCGGGTTCGGACGACGGGGGTAAGCGCTGATGGTGATGGGAACCGTCACGACGGGCCGCAAAGTCAGGTGGGGCCTGGTCGACATCCTCGTGCTGGTGTTCGCGCTGGTGCCGGTGCTCTGGGTCGTTTCGCTGTCGTTCAAGACCAAGGACACGCTGACGGACGGGTCGTTCATCCCGCAGTCGTGGACCTGGCAGAACTACGCGGACATCTTCCAGACGTCGGAGTTCCTGCTGGCGCTGGTGAACTCGATCGGCATCGCGATCATCTCGACCGTGATCGCGGTGGTGCTGGGCACGATGGCCGCGTACGCGATCGCGCGGCTGGAGTTCCCCGGCAAGCAGCTGCTCGTCGGGCTCTCGCTGCTGATCGCGATGTTCCCGCAGGTGTCGCTGGTGACGCCGCTGTTCAACATCGAGCGGAATCTCGGCCTGTTCGACACCTGGCCGGGCCTGATCCTGCCCTACATCACGTTCGCCCTGCCGCTGTCGATCTACACGCTGTCGGCGTTCTTCCGCGAAATCCCGTGGGAGCTGGAAAAGGCGGCGAAGATGGACGGCGCGACGCCGGCCCAGGCGTTCCGGCGGGTGATCGCGCCGCTGGCCGCGCCGGGCGTGTTCACCACTGCGATCCTGGTGTTCATCTTCTGCTGGAACGACTTCCTGTTCGCCATCTCGCTGACGTCCACCACGGCGTCACGCACGGTGCCGGCGGCGCTGTCGTTCTTCACCGGGTCTTCGCAGTTCGAAGACCCGACCGGGCAGGTGAGCGCGGCCGCGGTCGTGATCACCATCCCGATCATTGTGTTCGTGTTGTTCTTCCAGCGTCGCATCGTGGCGGGGCTGACCTCCGGTGCGGTGAAGGGGTAGTCATGGCTGAAATCGTCCTCGACAAGGTGTCGAAGAAGTACCCCGACGGCGCGCTCGCGGTGTCCGAAGTGGACATCACCATCGCCGACGGCGAGTTCATCATCCTGGTCGGCCCGTCCGGCTGCGGGAAGTCGACGACGCTGAACATGGTGGCCGGCCTGGAGGACATCTCCTCCGGCGAGCTGCGCATCGACGGCAAGCGCGTCAACGAGAAGGCCCCGAAGGACCGGGACATCGCGATGGTGTTCCAGTCCTACGCGCTCTACCCGCACATGAGCGTCCGGGAGAACATGGCCTTCCCGCTGCGGCTGGCGAAGGTCGACGACAAGACCGTCCGGGCGAAGGTCGAAGAGGCGGCGCAGATCCTCGACCTGACCCAGCACCTGGACCGCAAGCCGGCCAACCTCTCCGGTGGCCAGCGGCAGCGCGTCGCGATGGGCCGGGCGATCGTCCGCAGCCCCAAGGCGTTCCTGATGGACGAACCACTGTCCAACCTGGACGCCAAGCTGCGCGGCCAGATGCGCACGTCGGTGTCGAAGATCCAGAAGCAGCTCGGCACGACGACGCTGTACGTCACGCACGACCAGACCGAGGCCATGACGCTGGGCGACCGGGTCGTGGTGCTGCGCGGCGGGTACGTGCAGCAGATCGGCGCGCCGCAGTTCCTCTACGACAACCCGGCGAACCTGTTCGTGGCCGGGTTCATCGGCTCGCCGTCGATGAACTTCGTCCCGGCGACGCTGGAGAACAACGAGCTGCACAGTGCCCTGGGCACGACGCCGCTGACGGACCGCGTCCGGCAGCTGGTGGAGAAGGCCGGTGCGCCGCGTGAGCTGATCGTCGGCATCCGGCCGGAGCACTTCGAGGACGCGGCGCTGGTCGAGGCCGGCCAGAAGGCGCAGGGCGCCACGTTCACCGCGCACATCGACGTGCTGGAGTCGATGGGCTCGGAGAAGTTCGCCCACTTCACGCTGGAGGGCGACGTCGCGACGTCCGAGGAGCTGGCGGAGCTGGCCGCGGACAGCGGTTCGTCCGACGTCCCGGGCGCGGAGTCGCAGATCGTGGCCCGGCTGTCGGCGGAGTCGTCCGCGGCGGAGAACGCGGACCTCGAAGTCTGGTACGACGCGGACAAGATCAAGCTGTTCGACCCCGCGAACGGCAAGAACCTCACCTACGAGGACTGACCGCTGGTTCGTGAAGGCCTCCTTTCCGGGTTTTGCCCGGTGAGGAGGCCTTCACGGCGTTCAGGGGTGCCGGGTGGGGCGGTAGACGAGCTCCTGGGTACGGCCGTCGAGCGTGCGGGTGTCGAGGAGCTCGAGGTCGAAGTCCTCGACGCCCGCGAAGATCGGGCCGTCGCCGGTCCTGCCGGTGAGCACCGGGAAGATCGTCACCTGGACGCGGTCGACGAGCCCGGCGGCCAGCAGCGCCCGGTTCAGCGACAGGCTGCCGTGCGAGCGCAACGGCACGGCGGACTCCTCCTTGAGCCGCGCGACGACGTCCACCGCGTCGCCGCTCACGACGGTCGCGTCGGGCCAGTCCAGCGGGCCGCGCAGCGTGCTCGAGATGACCGTGGCCGGCAGGCTCCGCATCCGACGCACCCACGGGTCGAACGCCTCGTCGTCGCCGGCGAGCATTTCCACGTTCGACCGGAAGGTGGTGGCGCCGAAGACCATCCGCGGGTCGTCGCGGTACTGCGCGAGGCGGTGCGCGAGCAGCTCGGGGCCCTGCTTGCCCCAGTAGCCGCCCCAGTCGCCGTGGTCGCTGCCGAAGCCGTCGAGGCTGGCGAAGACGTCGAAGGTGTAGGTCGCGGTCATGGCGGGACTCCGTTTCGGTTCGGGTGCTCTCACCCTGGCTACGAACCGGCCGGGCGCGATCCGACAACCGTCGCGGAAAAAGTTCCTAAGCCGTCGGGAGCAGCGGCAGGATCGCGTTCGCCGCGGTGCGGGCCTGGGCGCACGTGCCGTCGCCCGCGGTGCCCGCCGTCTCCACGACGCTGAGCTCCGCCAGTTCGCGGCGGCCCGGCAGGCCCGGCGCCGGCTGCGTCGTGTCCACCAGGCAGAACGCGCCCGCCAGCCGGACGACGGCCGGCCGCCCGCCGAGCGTCTCGGGCGGTGCCGACGGTTCGTCCGTCCGCACCGTCAGCTTGAGGCTCACCTTGCCGCGGATGCAGCTGTGCCCGGACAGGCCCGTCGCCGGCCGGCTGCCCGCCCCCGCGACCGCGTCGAGGCCGGGTTTGTCGAGCAGCACGCACGGCGCCACCAGGCCCCACGAGCGGTCCGGGAACTTCAGCCGCCCGACCTTGTTCGAGGTGATCGCGGTCAGCGCCGAGCCGACGGCCGCGTCCGCGACGCCGCAGCGCGCGGCCCGGTCGTCGCCGGCGTCGGTGACCGACAGGTCGAGCCGGTTGCCGTCGGCGAAGGTGATCGCGCGGGTGCACGTGCTGTGGTCGTTGAACATCGACTGCTGGACCGCGACGCCGTCCGGGACCGGCCCGGGGTAGGCGTAGGGCCGGATGTTCGGGTCGGAGTCGAAGGCCAGCGGCCCCACGAGGATCGTCCGCCCGCCGGCGTCGGCCCGGCAGGTCTCGAACGTCGGGGCCGCGACGGCGCCGGGCGCCACGGTGGGCACGTCGAGCAGGCTGCAGTAGTCGACGGTCGCGTAGTCCCCGAGCGCGGCGGACGCGGTCAGCGGAGTCGGCCCGGAAGTCTTCTCCGGCGTGGCTTGGGTCTGCGCGCACCCGGCGGTGAGCAGGGCGCAGACCATCGCGACGACCAAAGTTTTCGGACGGGGGTACACGGTGAGCCAGTATCGCCGCATCGGGCGGAAAAACCAGCCCTGACGGGGACATCTCTCAGTATCTTCCCAGCATCGGACGCAGAACGCGCAGGTCACCCGAGTTCGGCCCGGTTTTCGGGGTTTCGCGCGGCCGTCCGAACGTTTTTCGCTTTTACCGTCCCCTAAGGGAGCGATCCTTCGCGCGAGCGATGCGGAAGCGGGTACTCCGGTGGTGAAGTGGAGATATCGGAACTTCGAGGAAAGGGAAAAACGATGAGCGCACCGGTCACCCGACGGCTGTCCCGTCCCCGCTACGGCCGCATGATCGGCGGGGTGTGCGCGGGTCTCGCCCAGCGGTGGGGCATGAAGACGAGCACCGTGCGGCTGCTGGCCGTGCTGTCGTGCCTGCTGCCCGGGCCGCAGTTCGTGGCGTACCTGATCCTGTGGGCGATCATCCCGTCCGAGTAAAGCCGTTGGTGCGCAACGGAAAGATCGCTACGCTGCGCCGATGGCCTGGGATGACCACTGGAGCCTGATGCTCCGCGACCTCTCCGGGGACTCGTTCAGCGAGGCCTACGAGCAGCTGTCGGACACGCTCGTGCCCGCGTCCGGCTGGAACCCGGACGCGGCCGAGGCGCTGCCCGCGCTGCTGTCCTACCTCGAGCACCCGGACTCGCCGGAGCGGGCCGACGTGGCCGAGATCGTCCACGACCTCGCCCACCGGGCCCGTGCGGTGGCGGACGACGGGTGGCGGGCGGCGTGGCCGGCCGCCGTGCCGCGGCTGCTCGCCCTGGTGGAAGACGACGACGTCGCCGTGCGGCGGGCCGCGGTGTTGGTCCTGGGCGAACACCCGGACCCGGCGGTGCTGGCCGCGCTGCTGGACCGCTGGCCCGGGGAGACGTCCGAGGCGGTCCGGCTGGGGCTCGTGATCGCGGTCGGGGAGCTGGGCGGCGAGGACGTGCTGCCGTGGCTGGCCGAGCGCGAAGAGACCGACGCGATCCACGCCGCGGCCCTGACCACGACCGCCCGGATCACCGGCGCGGCGCCGGTCGAGCGGCTCGCCGACCTGCTGTGCGGGGACGTGACGGCCTTCGCGGGCCTGCACGGCTACGAGCGGCCGGCCCCGGTCCGCTGGGCCGCCGGGCGCCTGGCTCCCGGACCGCGTGAGGAACTCCTGGTCGCCCTGGCCGGGCGTCCGAACCGGCATTCGGCGGCGATGCACGTCGTGCTGGGCGAGATCGCGGACCGGCGGTCGGCCGTCGCGGGGCTGCTCCCGCTGGTCGGAGCGATGCTGGACGCGCCGGAGCGCGGCGCGGCGGCCGCGGTGCTCGGGGGCGTGGCGCCGGCGTCGGCGGCGTACGCCGACCAGCTGTTCGCGCTCGCGGACGACCCGCAGGCCCGCGACTACGCGCTGTGGGCGTTGCTGAGGCTGAAGGACGCCCGGTGCGTCGAGCCGCTGCTCGCGCGGTTCCGCACGCGCGAGCACGTGCTGATGACGGGCGGCGTCAGCGGCCGCGGAGGGTCTTGGAGCTTGTTCAGGGCGCCGGGGGCGCACCAGATGCTGATGGACGCCCCGGAGTTCGCGCCCGCGTTCCTGCCGTGGGTGGGCGAGGTGCTGGACCCCGGCGCCCATCGGCACACGGTGTGGCCGTTGACCAGGTTGTTGCGGGAGTGGGGCCCGGCGGGCGCGCAGGCCGCCCCGCACCTGAAGCGGCTGCTCCGCGCCGACGACCCGCACACGGTGGAGTGGTGCGCGGACGCGCTCGCGGACGTCGGCGGCGTATCGGCGGTCCGGGAGCTGAAGAAGATCGCGAAGGGCCGCAGAAGGCCGTGGCGCCCGCGCGCGGCGGCGGCGACGGCCTGCGCCCGCCTCGGCGGCGACCCGGGGTTGGCGGTGGAGCTGCTGGAGAGCGCGCTCGAGGCGGGCGAAAGGTCGGCGGTCGCGTGGGCGGCGGCCCTGGGGGAGAAGGGGGCGCCCCTGGCGGACGTGCTGCGCGCGTGCCACGCGGACGACCGGCGGACGGAGGTGGCCATCGCGGCGGCGCTGGGCCGCGTCACGGGTGTGGTGGAGGAAGCGCTGCCGGTGCTACTGCGGGCGCTGGAGGGTGTGGAGCCGGACCTGATCGAGTCGCACACGATCGACGCGGCGCGCTCGCTGGCCAAGCTGGGACCGTTGCCGGCATCGGCTGCCCCGGTGCTACGGGACTTGCTGGCGACCGACGGGCGGTTTTCCCGCTCGGACGGCTGCGACCTGTTCCGCGAGGACGACGCGTTCCGCCGGGACGTCGCCCGGGCGTTGGAGAACTGCGCTAGCTGATGGAGTGGAGGAAGCCGCGCCAGGAAGAGGGGTTGACGGTGAGGTGCGGGCCGGAGGGGTCTTTGGAGTCCCGCACCGCCACGGCAGGTGAGTGGAAAGCGACCTCGACGCAAGCGGTGTTTTCGCCCTGGCTGTAGCTGCTCTTGAACCAGTTCGCCTCGCTCAGGCCCACAGCCTCACCTCAACCGCTCATTTCGTTGGCCAGCGCGAAAACCAGATCCCTCGACTCGCTTTCGCCGAGGGCCATCCTACCCAGCTTGCGGAATTGGCGGATGAGTTCGGCGACCTGGGTCTGCTTGACCAGCTGCAGGTGGCCGCCCGCGTGGTCCACGTAGCCGAGATCACTGATGGTGTCGTCCGGGAACCTCAGCACCGAAAACGCACCTCTTAGCCCCGGGTGCACCCCGATCGCGGCCGAAAGCACCTGCACCTGCACATTGTCGAGCTCGGAGAGCTCGACAATGTGCAGCATCTGCGCCACGAGGGCGCTGGGTTTCGCGATGCGGCGGCGGAGGGCCACCTCATCGATGATCGTGTGGAGCCGGAGCGGCTCTTCGCTGTGAAGCCGCTTCGCGCGGTGCATGCGCACGTTGAGGTTCCGGTTGCGCTCGCGAGTGCCGCTCTCGGCGAAGAAGGCGGCGGCGTAGTCCTCGGTCTGCAACAGGCCCGGCACCGTCGCGACCTCGAAGTTGCGGACCGAAACCGCCTCCGCCTCGAGCGCCGGGTAGCTGTTGACCGACACCCCCTCGATCCGGTTCTGGTTGGGCCGTTTCGCCTCCCTCGCGATATCGACCACCCGCACGAGATCGTCCTCAGGCAGCCGGTACAGCTCCGCCATCGCCCGGGCGTGCAGCGGGTGGATCGCGCCCTGCCCCTTCTCCATCCGCGAGAGCGTGCTCTTGGAGATGTCCAAGTCGCCGCCGGCCTGTTCCAGCGTCAGTCCGGCCTTCTCCCGCCAGGCCTTCAGCTCGCGTCCGAGCTGCAACCGCCTGATCGCCGGAACGCTGTAGTACGCCACCGCACCTCCCCGTCGCCATGATCGCGCGGGGTGCAGTGTCCGGGCGGGAGGGCGGCGCCGGGATCCCGCGCCGATCACCCCATCAGGGGCGCCAGCAGGACATCGCGCGGTCGATCTCCTGCTCGTCGAGCGGCGGGCGGGTCAGCTGCGAGGGCTTGCCGGGCTCGGCGCGGAGCCCGTCGAGCAGCATGCCGAGGCTGCGGCGCCACAGGTCCGGGTCGACCGCGCACGTGAACTCGACCACCGAGCCGACCATCATGTGCACGAGCGCCATGTCCGACGGAGCGAAGTCCGCCCGGAGCCCACCGGCGTCCTGCGCCCGCTCGACGAGCTGTGTGATCAACGGCACCATGCGGGCTTTTTCTTCGGCGACGTGCTCGTGACCGAACTTGTTGGACAGCATGATCTCGCGCAGTCCGCGGTCGGCGGAGTGCATCTCGGCCGCTTTCCAGGTGAAGTCGACGAACGCCTGCCACGGGTCGTCCGCCTTCAGTGCTTCCGACGCGAGATCGCCGATCTCTTCCATCCGCTCGGCGAACATGGCCTCGACCAGGTGTTCCTTGCTGGGGAACCGGCGGTAGACCGTGCCGACGCCGAGTCCGGCGTGGTGGGCGATGTCGTCCAGCGTGGCCTCGAGCCCACGTTGGCCGAACACTTCGCGGGCCGACGCGAGGATGCGACGGCGGTTGAGTTCAGCGTCACGCCGCAGCGGCCGCGCCGGTGCGGCGGGACCAGCGTCCCGTGCCATGCCGTCCAGTCTAGCCCCTGAAGTAGAGGCGCCATCTCCGGTTCTTGTGTACCTTGGGTCGCGTAAGGGGAGATACCTACTCCACATAGCTTCCTGATCACTCCCAGTGAGGGGACACCCATGTCCGAATCCACTCTCGCCGTCGCGCCGCCGGGGGACGCGCGCGCCGCCGAGAACCCCCACCACAGCCGCAGATGGCTGATCCTGGTGATGATCGGCATCGCCCAGCTGATGGTCGTGCTGGACGCGACCGTCGTGAACATCGCGCTCCCGTCCGCGCAGGTCGACCTCGGCTTCTCGAACGACGCGCGCCAGTGGGTCGTCACGGCGTACGCGCTCGCGTTCGGCAGCCTGCTGCTGCTCGGCGGCCGGCTGGCCGACCTCTTCGGCCGCAAGAACACGCTGCTCGTCGGCCTGGCCGGCTTCGCCGCGGTGTCCGCTCTCGGCGGCTTCGCGACCAACATCGAGATGCTGCTGATCGCCCGTGCGGCCCAGGGCGTCTTCGGCGCGTTGCTCGCGCCCGCCACGCTTTCGCTGCTCACCACGACGTTCACCGACCCGAAGGAACGCGGTCGCGCGTTCGGTGTGTTCGGCGCCATCGGTGGTGGCGGCGCGGCGGTCGGGCTGCTGCTCGGCGGCGTGCTCACCGAGTACCTCGACTGGCGCTGGTGCATGTTCGTGAACATCATCTTCGCGGTCGTCGCGTTCGTCGGCAGCTCGGTCCTGCTGCGCAACCAGCGGGACGCCGGCCCGCGCCCGAAGCTCGACCTGCCGGGCACGATCACCGCGTCCGCCGGTCTGTTCGCGCTGGTCTACGGCTTCGCGAACGCGGAGTCGGACTCGTGGTCGTCGGTGTCGGTGTGGGGCTTCCTGGCCGGCGGTGTGGTGCTGCTGGGCGTCTTCGTGTGGCTGCAGCAGCGCGTCTCGCACCCGCTGCTCCCGCTGCGCGTCCTGCTCGACCGCAACCGCGGCGGCTCCTACCTGGCGATGTTCCTGCTGGCCATCGGCATGTTCGCGATCTTCCTGTTCCTGACGTTCTACGTGCAGCAGAACCTGCGGTTCACGCCGATCCAGAGCGGTCTCGGGTTCCTCCCGATGGTGGCGACGCTGATGCTGGCCGCGACGACGGCGACGGCCGTGCTGCTGCCGCGTTTCGGCCCGCGTCCGCTGGTCCCGACCGGCATGGCGATCGCGGCGGTGGGCCTGTTCTGGCTGAGCGGCATCGGCCTCGACAGCACGTACGCGTCCGGCGTGCTCGGCCCGCTGCTGGTGATGGGCTTCGGCATCGGGCTGGCGATGGCGCCGGCGATGAGCGTCGCGACGTTCGGCGTCGAGGCGCACGACGCGGGGGTCGCGTCGGCCGCGGTCAACACGATGCAGCAGGTCGGCGGCTCGATCGGCACGGCGCTGCTGTCGACGCTGGCCGGCAACGCGGCGACGTCGTACCTCGCGGGCAAGGTCCCGACCCCGCAGCTGGCGGCCGAGGCGGCGATCGAGAGCTACACGACGGCGTTCACCTGGGCGGCCGTGATCTTCGCGGCCGGCGCGCTGCTCAGCGGCCTGCTGCTGCGCCCGGGCGTCCCGAAGGGCGAAGCCGCTCCCGGCGCCGTGCACATCTAGTTGAACCTTCCCGGCCCTCCGCGCACTAGTAAGACTGGGATCGTGCGAAGGAGGGCCGGGTGGGGGCGTCGAGAGACCTCGATTTCAGCGAGTACTTCGCGGCGCGGGTGCAGCGGTTCCGCCGGGTGGCGTTCGCGTTCTGCGGCGACTGGCACGAGGCCGAGGACCTGGTCCAGGCCATGTTCGTGCAGCTGTACCGGCGCTGGCGCCGCGTCCGCCCGGACACGGCGGACGCGTACGCGCGCCGCATCCTGCTGAACCTCTTCCTCGCCGGGCGGCGCAAGTCCGGCCGCGAGTACGTGACGGCTGTCGTCCCGGAGACGGAGTCGCCGCCGGGCCGGGACACGCCGCTGCGCCTCGACGTGGAGCGCGCGCTGTCCGGGTTGACGCCCCGCCGGCGCGCGATGGTCGTGCTCCGGTTCCTCGAGGACCTCCCGGTGACGGAGGTCGCGTCACTGCTCGGCATCGCCGAAGGCACGGTCAAGTCCCAGACGGCCCGCGGGGTGGAAGCCCTGCGCGCGGCGTTGCCCTTCCCGACGAGCGAGGAGCGGTGATGGAAGACGTCCGGACCGCGCTGACGGCGTACGTGACCGAGGGCGAGCCGCCCCTGGGTCTCACCGGCGAAGCTGTCCTGTCGGCGGCCCGCGTGTCCCGCCGCCGGCACCTGCTGACGGGGGCGGCGGCGCTGGCCGTGGTGGTGCTGGCGTTGGGGCTGGCGGTGCTGGTGCTGCCGGGCCGCAGCCCGGTGGCGTCGCGGCCGTGCCCGTCCGCGACCGACACGCGGTCGGCGCTGGTCGACCGGCTGAGCTGCCTGGTCGGGAATGCGGTGCGGTCGCTGTTGCCTTCGGACGTGCGGATCTCGCGGTTGACGATCCCGGGGGAGACCCCGCCGGCGGATCCGTTCCACCTGGTCGCCGACCCGATCGGAGCCGCCCCGGGGGAGGCGATCTTCCACATGGGGGTGCGGGTGACGGACGCGTCGGGGTCCGGGTCGGTGTACGTGTTGATCCTGCCCGGCCGTTCGGGCGGCCCGGCGTGCGGCGAGCCGGGGGAGATCACGTGCCGCACGGAACCGACACCCCAGGGAGTCATGTGGCTGTCGACGCTGCGCACCGGTGACGCGGTGAAGTACCGGGTGGCGCTCGCCGGGCCGGACTCGCTGGTGGAGTTCTGGTCCACCGACAGCGGGGTTTTGGAGCAGCCGGGGGTGCGGTTGCCGAAGCAGCGTCCGGAGCCGACGTTGAGTTTGGACCAGGTGCGCGAATTGGCGTTGACTCCGGGGCTGGATTTTTGAACGTGCTCGAACGCTGGGGGACGGTGCCGGACGGGGAGGTCGTCGCGTCCACTGTGGACGCTTTCGGCCGGGTCATCGCGCTGTCCGCCGACGGTGACCTGCGGGTGGACGGGACGTCGTGCGGCCGGGTGGCCGAGCCGGGCCGGTTCCCCCGGATCGACGCGTCCGGCGACGGGATCGAGGAACTGGTCACCGGGCCCACCGGCGAGATCTGGGTCAGCTACTTCGACGAGGCCTCGATCGGAGACCGCCACCACCCCGGCCTGATCCGCTGGACCGCCGCGGGCGTGCCGGCATGGTGGGCGATCGACGACCCGGTCCGCTTGTCCTGCGAGTTGACCGCTGACGTGGTCGTGCCGGAGCCGCCGGTCCCGCTCGACGTCCCGGACGGCGGCACCCTGCAGCGCTGGGTGTGCCGCGGCGACCGGATGTGGCTCCAGTTCGGCGACACCTGGTACGTCCTCGGGCTCTAACGCTCCCGGGACCGCAGCGTCTCGATGACCTCGTCGTCCCACCGATGGGTCCGGATCAACCGGTACCGCTCCGCCGCCACCCACATATAAGCCTCGGCGTCCGTCCGGTCCCCGATCAGCTCCGCCTGCCGCAGCATTCCCACCACCGGCACGAACTCCTCGTCGAACCACCGCTGCGCCACGGTCGCGCGGTCGCAGAACTTGCCCTCGTCCTGCATCAGCCGGAAGCCCCACGCCTCCACGTGCTCGCCCAGCTTCGCGTAGTCCCACGGGTCCGACACGATCACCGACGCCCGCGCGTGCCCCGTCAACGGCACTCGCTCCAGGAACAACCGCCGGTAGTCCTTGACGATCAGGTCGCCTCGGTGGCGGATGCCGCTCGGGTCGAGCTTGGTCCGGACCACCGTCACGAATGCCTCTATTGTGGACAGTCCCTGCGCGATCGCGACCGAAACCCGGTGGTGGCCGTCGATGATGAAGTGCAGCTCGCCGACCCGGTACACCTCGATCGGCGGGATCTCCTCGCCGCGGCGGGCCGCCAGCGCCAGGCGCTCCCAGCGCTCGCGGACCCGGGCCGACGTCGGGCGGAAGTGGCGGTCGAAGTCGCGGCTGCGGTCGACCGTGCCGACGATCGAGTCCAGCTTGATCACCCGCAACCCGATGCGGTGCTCGCCCGCGTACCCGAGCGCCTCCACCACCTCGTGGAACGGCAGCATGATGTTGACGTCGTCGGGCTCGCGCCGCAGCCACGTCGACAGCCGCGAGAGCACTTGGCTCCGGCGCGCGCGGAGGAAGTCGTTCTCCGCGTCCGCGCGGGGAAACCCCGTCTCTTTCATGAGAACTCCATGATCCGGTGGCCCACCACGTTGCGGATCCGGGTTTCGCCGACGACCCGGTCCGGCACCGGCTCGCCGTGGGGGTGGATGTGCCCGTGCAGCAGCCACTTCGGCCGCAGCACGTCGATCGTCCGGTGCAGGCACGCGAACCCGCGGTGCGGCGGGTCCGCCCGGTCGCCGAGGTCCAGCGGCGGCGAGTGCGTCAGCAGGATGTCGACGTCACGGCCGTCGCGACGACGCCGCCACTTGGCGCGCCGCACCAGGCGGCGGGCCCGGCGCGCCTGCTGGCGCTGCGTCCACTGGTTCGGGCCGTCGTTGTAGCGGATCGAGCCGCCGAGGCCGGCGAACCGCAGGCCGGCGACGTCGACGACGCGGCCGTCGGCGTTGATGCCGCCCGCCGGACCCGGCCAGGCCGTCGGGAAACCGTCCTTCATGGACAGCCCGCCGTAGCGCGTGTAGCCGCTCAGGTCCGGGTCGTGGTTGCCGGGCACGAACACGCACGGCACGTCGAGCGCGCCGGCCAGGAACGCGAGGTAGTCGTACGGGAGGTCGCCCGCGCCGATGACGAGGTCGACGGAGACGGTGCGGACCGCGTCGGTCCACAACCGCTCGTCGACCTCGTCGGAGACCACCAGCGCTTTGGGCACGCACCCAGGGTACGACGCCGCGGCTTACTTCATGCCGTGCGCGAACCCCGGGTCGGCCACGATGACGGACGTGACGACGATGATCCACAGCACGCTGAGCGCGAGCGCCCAGAACTTCAGGTTGGACAGCATCCTGGACATGACGACTTCTCTCCGAAGCATCCGGTGGGGAAGGGAAGGGGACTAGAGCCAGCCGTTCTTCCGGAATATTCGGTACAGCAACAGGCAGATCGCCAGGATCACCGTGATCACCAGCGGATACCCGAACTTCCAGTGCAGCTCGGGAATGTAGTCGAAGTTCATCCCGTAGATGCCCGCGATCATCGTCGGAATGGTGATGATCGCCGCCCACGCAGTGATCTTGCGCATGTCGGTGTTCTGCTGCAAGGAGATCTTCGCGACCGTCGCGTCGACCAGGGTGGACAGCAGCTCGTCGAACGCCGCCACCCGCTCGGACACGGTCGTGAGGTGGTCGGCGACGTCGCGGAAGTAGGAGCGGACCTCGTCCGGCACCAGCCGCGTGTAGCCCTCGGCCAGCCGCTGGATCGGCGTGGCCAGGGGCATCACCGCCCGGCGCAGCTCGAGGACCTCCCGCTTCATCAGGTAGATCTGCTCGGCGCTGACCAGCGACCGGGGCGCGAAGACCTGCGCCTCCATGACGTCGATGTCGTTCTCGATCCGGCCCGTGACGTCGAGGTAGTGGTCGACGACGTGGTCGGCGATCGCGTGCACCACCGCGGACGGGCCGAGCTGCAGCCGCTCCGGGTCCTCGTCGAGCTCGCGGCGCAGGCGCGCCAGGCCCGAGTGGTTCCCGTGCCGGACGGTGATCACGAAGTCCCGGCCGAGGAACACCATGAGCTCGCCGGTCTCGACGATCTCGTTCGCCGTGGTGGGTGATTCGTGTTCGACGTACCGGACGGTCTTCACCACGAGGAACAGCGTGTCGTCGTAGCGCTCCAGCTTCGGCCGCTGGTGCGCTTCGAGCGCGTCCTCGACGGCCAGCTCGTGCAGCCCGAACGTCTCCGCGATGCCCTGGATCTGCTCGGAGTCCGGTTCGTGCAGCCCGATCCAGACGAACCCCTCGTGGCGCTTGCGGACCTCTTTGATCGCCTCGATGTGCGTCCAGCGGCCGGGCAGGCGCTCGCCCGCGACGTACACCGCGCAGTCCACGACGTACGCGGACAGCGGCACCGGGACCGGGCGGACGGGAACGGCGCCCTTGTTGCCGCGGCCGCGCAGGCCGCCGAGCGAGGGAATGGCGGGCATGGGATCTCCTGGGCGTCGTGCGTTGGTCGTGCGAGACGACTGACCAGGGGCGGAACGCGTCCGCCCGGCGACACCAGCGTTCCCGGGAAGAGAAGAAAGGCCTACCTGGAGACGACCCGTGAGGTGGGAACGCTGGGACTACTAGGGAGCGGACTATCGCCACTACTCATCGGGGTTCCTCACCTCCTTCGGGCCGGGTGCACCGCAGTTGAGAGTGCAGAGTGGTGGGGCTCGCGTTGACGCGCGAGAACCAATGGTTGAGGGTACTCCTCACTACGGATGCGTGTCGTACCAGCCTCACGCGGTGTTACGCGGACAGGAGAGAACGAGTGCAGTTCGGTCGGTACTACGAGGAGTTCGAGGTCGGTGCGGTCTACAAGCACTGGCCGGGCAAAACGGTCACCGAATACGACGACCACCTGTTCTGCCTGCTCACCATGAACCACCACCCGCTGCACCTCGACGCGCACTACGCGGAGGAGACCACCGACTTCGGCAAGAACGTCGTGGTCGGGAACTACATCTACTCGCTGCTGCTCGGGATGTCCGTGCCCGACGTCTCCGGCAAGGCCATCGCGAACCTCGAGGTCGAGTCCCTCAAGCACGTCAAGCCGACGTTCCACGGCGACACGATCTACGGCGAGACCGAGGTGCTGGACAAGACGCCGTCGAAGTCCAAGGACGACCGCGGTGTCGTGTACGTCGAGACGCGCGGTTACAAGCAGGACGGCCTGATCGTGTGCACCTTCCGCCGGAAGGTGATGGTGCCCAAGCGCTCGTACGGCGAGACCCGGGGCGGGGAGCAGCCGGGCCGGCCGGTTCCGCACGAATGAGGCTCTGATGGACTTGGACGGGATCAAAGGCGTACTGCGCACGTTCGCGGAAGTCGAAGCGAGCGGGGTGTCGCCGCTGTACGAGCACCTGGCGCTGCAGGCGGCGTCCGACGACGACGTGGCGGGCCTGCTGACGTCGGCACGGGACGGCGAGGTGCGGGCGACGCTGCTGATGGCGACCGCACACCGGCTGGTCCAGGCCGACCCGATCCACCCGCTGTCGCGGTACTACCCGTCCCTGGGCGGGTTCGACGGCGTCGACTCGGAGACCTGGCCGCTGTTCCGGTCGTTCCTGCTGGAGCGGGCCGAGAAGGCGCGCGCGCTGATTTCGTCGCGGTACACGCAGACGAACGAGGTCCGCCGGGCGGCGCTGCTGTACCCGGGCGTGGCGCGCGCGGCTCGCGAAGCGGGCGGGAAGGTGTCCTTGCTGGAGGTCGGCTGCAGCGCGGGGCTCCTGCTGGGGCTGGACCGCTTCGGCTACCGCTACCAGTGCGACGGCGGCGAGCAGCTGACGGCGGGCCCGGCGAAGGCCGCGGTCGGGCTGCACTGCGCGCTGGACCTCGCGCCAGGGGCGGTGGCGCCGAAGCTGCCGAAGAAGCTGGCGATCCTCGACCGGGCGGGCCTGGACCGCGCGCCGGTGGACCTGACGGACGAGGACGAGCTGGCGTGGCTGGAGGCGTGCGTCTGGGCCGACCAGCCGGACCGCATCCGGCTCCTGCGCACGGCGGCGGCCGAGCAGGCGAAGCACCGGCCTCGGCTCATCGAGGGCGATGGGGTGGACGACCTCGCTTCGGCGGCGGCCACGCTGGAGGGGCCGCTGGTCGTGGTGACGAGCCACGCGCTGGCGTACTTCCCGGCCCCGCGGCGCGCGTCGTTCATCGAGGGGCTGGCTTCACTGGCGGCTTCGCGGCCGGTGTGGTGGGTGTCGGAGGAGTTCTACGGCGCCGGGCTCGAGACGGTGCTGCCGGGCCGTTCGGACCTCTCCGGGGCCGACGGGCTCGCGACGTTGGGTGTCGTGCGGTGGGAAGACGGCAAGGCGGAGGCGCACGCCCTGGCCCGGACGGCCCCGCACGGGCAGCGGATGACCTGGTTGCCGCTGTAGTCAGGCCGGCTCGCGGCCGTTGGGTTCGGCCGGCGATCCTCGGCGAAGACGGGGTGGCAGCGGGCGCGGGGCCGCTGGGTTCGGCTGCCGGCCGGCGCCCCCATCGGTGGCGCGGTACGGCTCGGCTTGCTTGTCCACACCCCGGTCGTGATGTGGACTACAGGCCCCGGCTGGGTCCGCGCGCGGCTTTTCGTCGGCCCGCGTCGATACGCTGGAAGCGGGGCGGCCCCCAGGGGGCGGGGGTCTGGTCGTCGGGGCGGCGGCGGTGCACTTGGCCCTTCACGGCCGTTCAGGCGCGGGGGAGCGCTTTCCAGTCGCGGAGCGTCACGTACAGGAGATCCACCAGCTCCCCGGCGGCCTCGAGCGCCTTCAGGTCTGCCGCATCGGACCAACGTGCGTCCGATGCGTCGTCACCCGCCGTGAGCGCGCCGCCGGTCACTTCGCACCCGTAGTCGAAGATCTCGTAGGGGCCCCTGGTCACCGACCCCACCAGTGTGCCGGGAATCACGTCGAGCCCGGTCTCTTCGCGCACCTCCCGAATCACCGCCTCTTTGTCTGTTTCGCCCGGTTCGACTCGGCCACCCGGCAGCGACCACTGCCCCGAACCGGGGTCGTTCCGGCGGCGGATGAGCAGCAAACGGCCGCGTGCGTCGTACGCGAGGCCGCCTACGCAGCGGATTGTGGTGCCGGTGGGGCCGTCCATGTCCCGAAGGGTAGACGTGACCGAACTGAAAACCGATGTCCTGTACACGGAGAGTAGCCGTACGGTACACTTCGGACGGCGTGCTGACCCAAGCGCGGGACTTACCTCCCATACGCCTGTTCAGTGCGGTACAACGTAAAAAGTCAGGATTTCTGCTGTTGTCCGGTGTCACCGTAAGAGACGGGATTTGATCGCGGTGAACGTGAAGAAGATTGCGGGCCTCGCCGGTATCGCGTTGGTGCTGTTCTTCGTCATTGCCCAGCCGGGTCAGGCCGCGGGCCTTGTCGGCCACATTGTCGACTTCCTGCGCAGCTCGGCCGAATCGGTGATCACCTTCGTCAGCAGCGTGTTCAAGGGCTGATCGGGGGCTACCCTCGAACCATGTTCGCGCCACGCGACCCCGACGAGTACCTCCTCGACACCGAGCGGCGGGTCATCCGAATCCGCCGCCACTGGGCGGTGCTGCTGTGGGACACCTTCGAGGCGGCCGCGCTGCTGGCCGTCTGCGTCCTGGTGTCCTACCTGCTGCCACCGGCGCTGTACATCGGCCAGAACATCCTCTGGTACGTCGCGCTGCTCGTCGTGCTGCGGTTCGCCTACGTGGTGATGGAGTGGTGGGTCGAGCGGCTGGTGGTCACGGACAAGCGGTTCGTGATGACCACCGGGGTGTTCACGACCAAGGTGCTGATGATGCCGATCAGCAAGGTCACCGACCTCAGCTACGTGCGCACCGCCACCGGCCGCATGATGGGCTACGGCACGATGGTCGTCGAGTCGGCCGGTCAGATCCAGGCGTTGAACCGGATCGACTACCTGCCGCGGCCCGAAGAGTTCTACGACACGATCTCGGAGCTGGTCTTCGGCGACAAGCAGAAGCAGGCCGAACGCTTCTCCATGATCAAGGCCCAGCGGGCGGCCCGCGGAAAGAAGCCGGTCGGCTGACAGTCCCGCCGAGCGTGTGACGTAGCGCATCGTCGACAATGGACGAGATGCGCATCGACCTGCACGCCCACTCCACCGCTTCCGACGGCACCGACACGCCGGCCGGTCTCGTCGCCGCGGCGGCGAGAGCCGGGCTCGACGTCGTCGCCATCACCGACCACGACACCACCGCGGGCTGGTCGCCCGCCACCGAGGCCATCCCTCCCGGGCTGACCCTCGTGCCCGGCGCCGAGCTCTCCACGGTGTCGATCGACCCCGAAACCGGTCGCCAGATCAGCGTCCACCTGCTCGCCTACCTCTTCGACCCGACGTCGGAGCCGGTCGTCACCGAGCAGACCCGGCTGCGCGTCGAGCGCCGCACGCGGCTGCGCCGGATGGCCGAGCGGATGGCCGCCGACGGCCTGCCGATCGACGCCGACGAGATCTTCGGCCTGCTGCCCGAGGACTCCCCGCCCGGGCGCCCGCACCTGGCCCAGGCGCTGGTCCGCGCGGGGCTGGTCAAGTCCGTCGACGAGGCCTTCGCCGACTACCTCAGCCCGCGCCGCGGCTACTACGTCGCCCGCCGCGACACCCCGGTCGAGGAAGCCATCGACATGATCAGCGCGGCCGGCGGCGTCACGGTCATCGCGCACCCCTTCGCCTTCAGCCGCGGCGCCACGATCAGCGAGGACACCCTCGCCGGGCTGGCCGCGCACGGGCTCACCGGCGTCGAAGCCGACCACCCGAACCACGACGCGCCGACGCGGGCCCGCACCCGCGCGCTGGCCGGCGACCTCGGCCTGCTCGTCACCGGGTCGAGCGACTACCACGGCACGAACAAGACGATCGCGCTCGGCGAGTGCACCACCGACCCCGGGCAGCTCGAAGAACTCGTTTCGCGGGCGACGGGGTTCCAGGTCGTGAAGGGCTGACATGGCCATCGCCGACTTCTTCGACGCGAAGCTCTTCATGAGCGCGACGATCACCCTCGTCGTCATCATGGACCCGCCCGGCACCGTGCCGGTGTTCCTCAGCCTGGTCGGCCGCAAGCCGGTGGCGACGCGGGCGCGCGCCGCGCGGCAGGCCGTCCTGGTGTCGCTGCTGGTCATCAGCCTGTTCGCGGTCGCCGGCCAGGCGATCCTCGCCTACCTCGGCATCGGCATCCCGGCGCTGCAGGGCGCCGGCGGCCTGCTGCTCCTGCTCATCGCGCTGCAGCTGCTCACCGGCAGCGGCCACGAGCCCGAGGCGGCCGCGGAGGACGTCAACGTCGCGCTCGTCCCGCTCGGCACGCCGCTGCTGGCCGGGCCCGGCGCGATCGCCGCGACCATCGTGTTCGTCCGCCAGGCTGACGGCCACGTCGGCGCGTACATCGCGCTGGCGCTGGCGATCATCATGACGCACTTCGTGATCTACATCTGCATGCGCTACTCCGGCGTCGTCATCCGGCTGATCAAGGAAAGCGGCATTACGCTGCTGGCCAAGGTGGCCGGCCTGCTGCTCGCGGCGATCGCCGTCGAGCTCGTCGCGAACTCCGTGCGCGGCTTCATCGCCGGCGGCAACTGACCCCGCCTTTCGGGTTGTCCTGCCGGACAGGAACCGGCGGGTTCGTTGACATCGTTGGCACGGCTCGCGCAGCCTGAACCTCAGCTCAGCGGTTGAAACGATTCAAACGCCTTGCGGAGGCCTCGATGAAGTGGCTCAGAGCAGTCCTGCCGGTCACGGTCCTGGTGGCGAGCGGCGTGGTGGCCGCGCCCGCCGGCGCCGCGCCGAGCTGGCAGAAGTACGTCGTCGCGCCGTCGACCCGGGACGTCCGGCCGGTGCAGGTGCTGTCCACGACCGGTGACGTCACGAACCCGGACGGCCTGCTCGGGAAGGGCGTCGCGACGTTCAAGCGGCAGGCGCCGCCGCCGAAGCCGGCCTGGCCCGCGGGGACCACCGCGGCCGCGTCGTCGTTCCACGCGCCGAACAACGGCGGGAACGGCCAGCCGCGGACCTACGACCCCGGCAACGCCGTCGACGGCAACACCGAGACGTTCTGGAACGACGACACGATCGGCGCCTACCCCGACGTCCTGACCATCACCTCGGCCGCGCCGGTCACGCTGCCCGGCGTCACGCTGCTGTCCAGTGTGGACGGTGTGCCGCAGGACTACACCGTCGAGGTGCTGGACGCGGGCGCGTGGCGCGTCGCGGCTTCGGTCAGCGGCAACACGGCCGTGCAGCGCGCGGTCGCGTTCGACCGGCCGGTGACGACCACGCAGGTCCGGATCACCGTCACGAAGGACCAGAGCACGCCGTCCGGCGAGTTCAGCCGCGTCACCGAGGTCTGGCCCGGCCTGGTCGCCGACCCGCCGGTGCCGGTCGCGGTGGTGGACTTCGGCAAGGTCGTCTCCGGCTACCCGAAGATCTCCTTCGCGGGCGCGTCGGCGAACCACCCCGGCGTCCGGTTGTCGTTCTCGGAAACCCAGCAGTACCTGGGCGAACGCTCCGACTTCACGCGCTCGGACTTCTCCGGCGGCCCGGGCAGCGACCAGTACGCCGTGCCGGCGACGCCGACGGTCTGGCGGGACACGAAGGGGTGCCAGAGCGGGACGCAGGTGTGCGCGGACGGTCTGCACGGCTTCCGCTACCTGCGCATCAGCCTCGACGCGCTGGCGTCAGACGCGCCGCTCGCCCAGCCCTCCGGCGAGGTGCGGATCAACGGCGTCTCGCTCGACTTCACGCCGTTCCTCGGCACGCCGGACACCTACCGCGGCTGGTTCGAGTCGTCGGACGCCGATCTGAACCGCTACTGGTACGCGGCCTCGTACACCAACGAGCTGGGCATGGACACGTTCCGCGAGTCCGATGTGGACCCACGCGGCGCGTTCTCGCCGTCGCTGGCCGGGAAACTGGTGCTGCACGACGGCGCGAAGCGCGACCGGGACCCGTACGTCGGCGACGTCGCCGTCTCCGGGCTGACCGAGTACCTGACGCACCAGGACGGCACGGCGGCGAAGAACGTCCTCGCCGACCTCGCCGACCACCAGCGGGCGGACGGCTGGATCCCACCCGCGTCGATCAACAACTACACGCTGCCGCTGTTCGACTATCCGCTCTGGTGGGTGACGTCGAGCTGGGACTACGTGCTCTACACGGGCGACACCGCGTACGCGGCTTCGTACTACTCGAACCTCGTGAAGACGCTCGACTCGTGGTACCCGTCGGTCACCGATTCGCGCGGGTTGCTCGCGAAGGGCCTTAACGGCACTGGCGGCTACGGCGACTACGCGTTCCTGCCGCGTACGGGCGAAGTGACGTACTACAACGCGTTGTACGTCCGGGCGCTCCAGAGCGCGGCGGGTCTCGCGCGGGCGACCGGGCATTCCGCGGACGCCGACCGGTGGCTCGCGCGCGCGTCCGGCGTGGCGTCGGCGGTGAACACCTACCTGTGGGACCCCGCGGCGGGGGCGTACCTCGACTCCGGGACGGGCGCGGTGCGCCACGGCCAGGACGGCAACAGTCAGGCCATTCTGGCTGGTATCGCGTCGCCGTCGCAGGCCACTTCGGCGCTGGCGCGGCTCGCGGCGGGCGCGTTGCCGTACGGGAACCCGTTCATGGACAACGACACTCTGGTTTCCGACGGCACGAAGCGCGTGTACGCGTTCACGTCGTTCCCCGAGCTGCAGGCGCGGTTCCGGAGCGGGCAGCCGGACTCGGCGATCGACCAGATCAAGCGGATGTACGGCTGGATGGCTTCGCACGATCCCGGGATCACGGCGTGGGAAGGCATCGGCGAGGGCGGATCGCACTACGAGCAGGGGTACACGTCGGCCGCGCACGGCTGGTCGACGGGGGTGGTGCCGGCGTTGACCAACGAGCTTCTGGGCGTCTCGCCGGCTTCGCCGGGCTTCGCGACGTGGACCGTTGCGCCGCACCCGGGTTCGGTCGCCTGGGCGCGCGGAGCGGTGCCGACGCCGAAGGGTGCGTTGTCGGCTTCGTGGTCTCAGCAGGGTTCGGTGTTCTCTCTGACAGTTTCGGCACCGCGGGGGACTTCGGGTTCGCTGGTGGTCCCGGGTGGTCGGCTGGTCCTGCTGGACGGGCGGCCGTTGCGCGCGGCGGGGCCGTTGACCGTTTCCGGTGGTACGCACACCGTGTTGGTCGTGCGGTAGTTGCCTTCCGGGTGCCGCGCGGAAACTGGCTGTGACATCTGGGGCTTCGCCCCAGGTCGGGGGCTCCGCCACCCGAACCCCCGGAAAAACTGTCGGTGGTAGTGCGTAGCGTGGCACCCGTGAAGGAGCAGATGGGGTTCGACTTCGGCGTCGCGCAACCGGTGCGGCTCACGAAGGTGTCGCCGGCGCGGCTGGCCACCTTCGACGACTGCCCGCGCCGGTACCGGCTCGCGTACCTCGAACGGCCTACCCCGCAGCGCACCGGGCCGTGGGCGCACAGCACGCTGGGCGCGGTGGTGCACAACGCGTTGCGCGCGCTGTTCGACCTGCCGGTGTTCAAGCGGGTGCCGCAGCGGGCGGTGGCGCTGGTGGCGGAGTTCTGGAAGGACGCGGGCTTCGAGACCGAGGAGCAGGCAGCCCGCTACCGGGCGCGCGCGAAGGGGTGGGTGGCGGAGTACGTCGAGGACAACGACGTCACGCACGACCCGGTGGGGCTCGAGCGGTGGGTGTCGGCGCCGGTGAGCCCGTCGCCGGGGGAGAAGCCGTCGATGATCATCGAGGGCCGCGCGGACCGCATCGACGCGCGGGACGGGTCTTTGGTGATCGTCGACTACAAAACGGGCAAGCGGCCGCCGGACGAGTACGAAGCCCGGGCGTCCCAGGCATTGGCGCTGTACGCGGTGGCGGCGGCGCGGACGCTGCGGATGCCGTGCACGACGGTGGAGCTGCACCACCTCCCGACGGGCACGATCGCGGCGGCCGAGCACACGCCGGAGAGCCTGCAGCGGCACCTGCAACGCGCGGGTGAGACCGCCGCGGACCTGAGGCTGGCCACGGATACCCTGGACGCGGGCGGCGACGCGGACGTGCTGTTCCCGGCCCGCCCGGACCGCCGTTGCGCCTGGTGCGACTTCAGGCCGAGCTGCGCGGTGGGGCAGGAGGCCGCCCCGCAGGCGCAGCCGTGGGAGCTGCTCGCGCCTTGACAGGGGAGAGGAAGAGGTTGGCTTCACCGGACACCGACGAGCTGCAGACCGGGCCGGCCGGCACGCCGGGCCGGGGGCAAGGCGCGGCTGGGGGGCAGCAGACCGAGCCACTGACCGCCGGGGGTGAGTCCGCCGCCGCCGGGGCGCGGGGGCAGGGGAATTCTGAGGCTGCCGGGCTCGAAGCGGCTGCGCCTCAGCAGACCGAGCCACTGGCTACCGGCGCCGAAGCGCTGGGGCGAGCGCAGTCGGCTACTGCTGGGCGAGGTGCTTCCGAGGCGCAGCTGGCCGAGCCGCTGACCGCCGATGCCGATGCCGATGCCGCCGAAGAGCCCTCTCGGCCCGCCAAGGAGTCCGGCCGCTGGTGGCGGGGGTTCACCGGCTCACTCGCCGCCGGTCTCACCGTTCTCGCCGTCGGTGTCCTCGTCGTTGCCGGCATCGATCTCTACACCGGTGCTCCCGGTCCCGGGGCCGTTCTCCTGATCGGGCACCCCCTTGCCGCCGCGCTTGCCCTGGTGGCCCAGCGGGTCGCCGATCGGCGCAATGGCGTTACCGCCGCCGGGGCGGGGCTGGCCGTTGTCCTCTTCGTCGTCTCGGCCCTGACCCTGTTCTGGCTTACTTGAGCGCCGTGAGGGTTCCGCCGCGCTCTTCCAGCAGCACCGGCCCCGCCGCGGCCAAGCGCACCACACCCGCGTAACCGCGGCGGTCCACCCCGACCGTCCGGATCGTCGACCCGTCGTTCTCGTTCAGCACCGCCAGCCCACCCTTGATGGGCACCACCAGCTGCGAAGCGAACAGGATCCCCGGCCCCGAAGCGCTGCTCAACGTCCACCGCGGCGACAAGTCGTCACGCGACAGCGCCACCACCTTCGACCCGCTGAACCAATACATGTTCTGCGTGGTCTGGGTCGTGGCCTCGACACCCGCCGGCGGGTCCTGCGCCAGGTCTGAAGCCGGCACGTCCAGGGGGTACGCCGCGCGCTGAGAGCCGTCGCCGTTGTAGACCACCATGAGCTTCTGGTCCGGCAACACCACCGCCGTCAGGTCGCCCGACATCGCGATCACCCGCGCGCGCTTGCCCGCCAGGACCGAACTGAACGCCACCTGGGGCTCGTCGTCCTTCTCCGGCGCCGCCTTGTAGACCGTCAGGCGGTCGGCCGGGTCGCCCGGGCAGCGCTCGATCACGCCCACCTTGCCCGACGCCGCCGCGACCGTGCCGTACGTGCAGCCCGTGCGCGGCTGCTTGCCCGCGTTGACCAGCGCCGGGACCTGGCCGTACTCGGCGCTCTGCACCAGGTCGTCGCGCCACGTCGTGAGGAGCTTCTTGCCCGTCGCCGTCACGTGCGAGCCGTCGCCGACCAGCTGCGTGCCCAGCTCCGCGTTGCCGTTGCGCTGCGCCGTGATCCGGCCCGTGCCCGGGTCCAGCTGCGTGACTTCGCTGCACCCCTCGGACTTCGCGAAGACGGCGTTCAGCCGCCCCCACGTCTCGTTCACCGTGCACAGCGGCAGGTCACGCGTGTAGTGCCAGCGGATCTGGCCGGTCAGCGGGTCGCGCGCGGCGACCTCGCCGCCGTCCGCCGTCGCCACGGTGTCGCCCGCCACCACCGGGACCGGCGTCGCGCCGCTGCGGGCGCTCCAGATCTCGGTCAGCGAGCCGGGGACCTTGTCCGGCGCCGCCGGCAACGGCGGGGGCGGCGTCGCCTCGGTCCGGTCGGTGGCCGCGCTGTCGCTCGACACGCCGATGACCAGCGCGACGGCGACCACGGCGACCGCGATCAGCGCGGCGAGCACCCGGTCCCGCCCGCGGTTCCACGGCGATCGCCGCGCCTTGACCCGCGGGGCGGGAGGAGGGGTCGGAGCGACGTCTTCCAGGACGTCCTCGGAGCCGTACTCGGGGGCCGGTTCCTCCGCGGGCGTGACTTCTTCAGGCGCGCTTTCGGGCGCCTTCTCGTCTTCCCTCACTTACCCGACCCCCGTGCGTAGGCCTCAGTCTGCCGACGCAGGTGTATCAGACGTCGCGGCGGGACGGCGACGGCGGCGCCGCCGAGCGGGCCGCTCGGCGTTCTCGCCGGCTTCCTTCTCGACCGCGGGACCGGTCGTCTCCGGCGCGGTGCCGCGGGTGCGGCGACGCGCTCGGGTACGTCCCTCCGAAGCGGGCGCGTCCTCCGAAGAAGGCGCGGCGGCGGCGTTGTCCGCGGCCTCGATCGCCTCGGCCGCGTGCGAACCACCGCGGGTCCGCTTGCGCGGGGTGCGGTTGCGCTTGCGCGGCGCGTCTTCCGACGCCGTGTCCTCGGTCTTGCCCCGGCCACGCGGGCCGCGGCGCTTGCCGCCCAGGTCCTCTTCCACCTCGGCGCCCAGGCCGGCGCGGGTGCGCTTGCCCAGCGGCAGCCGGCCGGTCGTGCCCTCGGGGATGCCCAGGTCGGCGTACAGGTGCGGGGACGACGAGTACGTCTCGACCGGTTCCGGCTTGTCGAGGCCCAGGGTGTCCGAAATCAGCTTCCAGCGCGGCTCTTCGTCCCAGTCGACGAGGGTGACGGCGACGCCGGTCCGGCCCGCGCGGCCGGTGCGGCCGATGCGGTGGACGTAGGTCTTCTCGTCGTCCGGGCACTGGTAGTTGATGACGTGCGTGACGTCGTCGATGTCGATGCCGCGGGCGGCGACGTCGGTCGCGACCAGCACGTCGACCTTGCCGGAGCGGAACGCGCGCAGCGCCTGCTCGCGGGCGCCCTGGCCCAGGTCACCGTGCACGGCGGCGGCCGCGAAGCCGCGCTCGACCAGGTCGTCGGCCACCTTCTGCGCGGTGCGCTTGGTGCGGCTGAAGATCATCGTCAGGCCGCGGTCCTTCGCCTGCAGGACGCGGGCGATGACCTCGGGCTTGTCCATCGAGTGCGCCCGGTAGACGAACTGGGTGGTGCGCTCGTGGATCGCGCTCGCGTCGTTCTCTTCGGCGCGGATGTGCGTCGGCTGGCGCAGGAACGTGCGGGCCAGCGTGATGATCGGGCCGGGCATGGTCGCCGAGAACAGCATGGTCTGCCGCTCGTCCGGCACCATCCGCAGGATGCGCTCGATGTCGGGGAGGAAGCCCAGGTCGAGCATCTCGTCGGCCTCGTCCAGCACGAGGCCGCGGACCTTGCCCAGCACGAGGTGCTGCTGCTCGGCCAGGTCGAGCAGGCGGCCCGGGGTGCCGATCACGACGTCGATGCCCTTGCGCAGGGCTTCGATCTGCGGCTCGTACGGGCGGCCGCCGTAGATGGCCAGGGTGCGGATGCCGAGGTGCTTGCCGGCGCCCTTGAGGTCGTTGGCGACCTGGATGCACAGCTCGCGGGTCGGGACCACGACGAGCACCTGCGGGGTGCCGTCGCCGGGGACCTGCACGCGGTGCAGCAGCGGGACGCCGAAGCCCAGCGTCTTGCCCATGCCGGTGCGGGCCTGGCCGATGAGGTCGTCGCCGGCCATCGCGAGCGGCAGCGTGAGCGCCTGGATCGCGAAGGTCCGTTCGATGCCGGCCTCGACGAGGGCCTTGACGATCTCCGGCTTGACGCCGAAGGACGCGAAGGTCGGGGCCTCGGGCTCGACCTCGACGCCCGCCTGCAGCGGGTGCGAGGTGTCGAGCGCGGCCGGGCCGGTCTCGCTGTGTTCCAGCGCGACGGCGGGGGTCTGTTCGGTTGTGGGAATTTCTGCGGTCAGGGTGATCGCCTCTCTCGTGACCAGCGCGCACAGCCGTGGGTCCGCTCGACACTCGACCGGGAGTAAACCCTGGTCCCTGGCGCTGAACTGGAGCGCGGAACCGGTCCGTCCCGGGAATGCCGGAAGAGGCGTGCACGCACATTGCAGTACGTCGGCAAGCCGCGTGACCTGCCTGTTCCCGACGCCGGTATGGCGTACGGAAGCTTCTATACCATTCGCAGTGTACCTGGTCAGCAGTTTTTCGACACTACCCGGCGCGCCGGAACCAGTGGGATCGGTCTCGTCGCGGCACGCCCGGGTGCTTCGGCGATACCCTGCCCCCGTGACCGAGCCGAAAGAGATCTCAGAGGGCGTAGTCGACCTTCTGGGTGTGATCGCCTACCTCGAACTGTCCGCGTTCGACCGGATGGCCGAAGACGCGCGCAGCGCCCCGACCCTGGCCGGGCGGGCGGCGCTGGCGCGGATGGCGGCCGCGGAGATCGGTCACTACGGCCTGCTGGCCGACCACCTGGCCGCGCACGACGTCAAGATCGAAGACGCGATGACGCCGTTCGTGGCCCAGGTCGACGCCTGGCACGCGTCGACGCCGCCGAAGTCGTGGCTCGAGTCGCTGGTCAAGGCCTACGTCGGCGACGGGCTGGCCGCCGACCTCTACCGCGAGATCGCCAGCTGGCTCGACCCCGAGACCAAGGACCTCGTGCTCACCGTGCTCGCCGACACCGGCCACTCCGCGTTCGCCGAACGCGAAGTCGCCGCCGGCATCGAAGCCGACCCCAAGACCCGTGACAAGCTCGCACTGTGGGGGCGCCGCCTGCTCGGCGAGGCGCTCACCCAGGCCCAGTACGTCGTCGCCGAGCGCGACGGGCTGGCCGAGCTGATCATCGGCGGTTCGGGTGACCTCTCCGGAATTGCGGCGCTGTTCCGGCGGTTGCAGCAGGGGCACACGAAGCGCATGCAGGCGCTCGGCCTGGGCTGATCGGCGATGGAGTACCCGGAAGTGACGACGCGGTCAGGCGCGGACATGCGCCACCGGAACGAGCCGGTTCGGTTAGCCTTGGCCGGCACATCCCTTACGAATTTCCAGCGGAGGTCCCACGTGGAGGTCAAGATCGGCATCAAGGACACGCCGCGCGAGCTGGTGGTGTCCAGTGGCCAGTCTCCCGAAGAGGTGGAGAAGCTGGTCGCCGAGGCCCTGACGGCCGGTGACGGGCTCTTCCGCATCAACGACGAGAAGGGGCGCAAGTACATCGTCCCGTCCGACCGCATCGCGTACGTCGAGATCGCCCCGTCCGACGTCCGCAAGGTCGGGTTCGGCGTCGGCGACTGACCCACAGCCAAAAGCCGTGAAGGCCGCCCCGGGACGTCCCGGGGCGGCCTTCACGGACTTTCAGGCGTTGAGTTCTTCCAGCGTCGTCGGCACGTGGAACGGCGGCGTGCTCGTGCCCATGATCCGGTACCGGCCCCACGGGTCCGGGTCGGAAAGTTCCCCGGTGGCCGAATGCGAGCCGGCCTGGATCGTGACCGGCTTCTTCTTGCCGCCGGTCAGACGCGTCAGCTCCTCGTTCACCGCCACCCGGCCGTACCAGCGGTAGAACCCGTCGATCGGCTGGAAGTAGCCGCGCAGCTCGACCGTCACCGGCAGCGAAACGCCGTCGACCACCAGGGTGGCCTCGCCGCTGTAGCCGTCTTCGTCGTGCTCGCTCATGACGTCTCCTTCGCCGAATCCGGCTCCGAGCGGCCCAGCTGGACCACCTTGTTGGCTTCCAGGGGCAGGTTCGGGTCGATGACCACGCCGTTCTGGCGGGTCAGCCCGTCGATCGCCGCCCAGATGATCTGCGTCAGGTACTCGACCACCGCGTCGCGGCCCATCGAACGGCGGTCCAGCCACCACTCGCCGGTGTTCTGGACCATGCCGACGATGCCGTGCGCCCACGGCTCGGCCGCGCCGGAGTCCATGTTGAACATCCGCATGTAGTCGCCGAGCAGCGCCGTCAGCGCCGTCGCGATCAGTTCCTTGTCCTCGGCCACGACGTCCGAGGACACCGGCTTCTCCGGCCGCCCGTGCGCCAGCAGCCGGTACAGGTTCGGATGCTCCTCGATCACCGTGAAGAACGCGTCGAGCGCCATCCGGATCCGGGGCACCGGCGCCAGTTCCGCGTTGATCGCCGGGATCAGCCGTTCGAAGAGGATCTCCGTGCCGCGCTGGCCGAGGGCCACATACAGGTCGGCCTTGTCGTCGAAGTGCCGGTACAGCACCGGTTTCGTGACGCCGGCCTCCGCGGCGACGTCCTCCATGCCGAGGTCCGGGCCGTGCGCGTCGAGCGCCCGCAGCGCGGCCTCGACGAACTCCTTGCGCCGCGCGATCCGGTGCTTGCGCCAGCGGTCGCGGCGGGCGTCGCCGGTCGCCCCCTCGTCACGCGACGAGGACCTGGGCTGCTTTCCGGAGCGCTTGACACGTTCGATCACGGGGCTCATGCTACGCACAGGTAACTGTTACCTCAAGTTACACATTGCGGAAGGGGTGTCGGCAATGACGCGGACGCTGAAGGAACCGGATCGCGAAAAGACCGCGGACCGCCTGCTGAAGTCGTCGGCGAACAAGTTCTACGACCCCGACGTCGACATCGACTGGACGGCGCCGCTGGTCGAGGGCAAGCGCTTCATCCTGGACGAGCGCTCCTCGCTGTACGGCACCGAACTCTGGGACAAGCTGACCCCCGAGCAGCGCATCGAGCTGGGCAAGCACGAGGTCGCGAGCGTCGCGACGACCGGGCTGTGGTTTGAGATCCTCCTGATGCAGATGCTGCTCAAGGAGGTCTACGAAGAGGACCCGACGTCCGCGCACGCCCAGTTCGCGCTCACCGAGATCGCCGACGAATGCCGGCACTCGACGATGTTCGCGCGGATGGCGTCGCGGATCGGCTGCCCGGCGTACGGCCCGGTGCCGTGGCTGCGCAAGCTGGCGAAGCTGATGCCGTCGATCTCCTACGGCCCGGCGCGCTACGGCGCGATCCTGGTCGCCGAGGAGGTCCTCGACCGGCTGCAGCGCGAGCAGATGAACGACGAAGGCGTCCAGCCGCTGGTGCGGATGGTCAACCGGATCCACGTCCTCGAAGAGGCCCGGCACGTCACCTTCGCCCGCGAAGAGGTCACGCGCGGGATGGCGAAGCTGTCGAAGGCCGAGATCGCCTACCAGCAGTTCATCATCGCGCTCATCTCGTACTTCGTGACGCGGGCGTTCATCAACCCGAACGTCTACAAGGCGGTCGGCATCCGGCCGCGCGACGGCGTCGAAGCCGCCCTGAACAACCCGCACTGGCAGGGGACGATCGCGTGGGCCGGGGAGAAGATCATGCCGTTCCTCGAGGAGTCCGGCCTGGTCGGGCTGCCCGGGAAGTACTTCTGGCGCAAGTCGTTCCTGCTCCCGGCGGGCCGATGACGACCGCGTCGCGGCTGCGCGACCCGTCGATCGAGCACCGGTTCGTCGCGAGCGACGGCGCCGCGCTGCACGTCTCGCAGTCCGGGCCGGCCGACTCGGCCGTGACGCTGGTCCTGGTGCACGGCTGGACGCAGGACCACCGGACGTGGGACTTCGTGCTGCCGCACCTCGACCCCGGCGTGCGCGTACTGCGCTACGACCTGCGCGGGCACGGCGGCTCGGCGCACGCCCGTCCAGGCGGCGCCACGATCGCCCGCCTGGCCGACGATCTCGCCGAGCTGATCGCTTCGCGGGTGCCGGCGGGGCCGGTGGTGCTGGCCGGGCACTCGATGGGCGGCATGACGCTGATGGTGCTGGCCGAACGGCACCCGGCGCTGGTCCGGGACCGGTTGGCGGGGGCGGCGTTCGTGGCGACGTCGTCCGGGGACATGGACAAGCTGACGCTCGGCTTCCCGAGCCTGGTCGGCCGGGGCGTGACGCGCTTCGAGCCGCGGGTGGCGAAACTGCTGGCCGGGCTGAAGTCGGACACGCTGCGGCTGCGGCCGGGGATGGTCCGCTCGGGCGCGCGGCGGCTGGTGTTCGGGCTCCGCCCCGGGCGCGAGCAGGTGGACAGCGTCGTCGAGCAGCTGCTGGCGGCGCACCCGGCGAGCGCGGGGATGTTCCTGGACGCGATCGCGTCCCACCGCGGCGTCGGCGGGCTCGGCGCGCTGTGCGACGTCCCGTCGGTGGTGCTGGCGGGGGAGAAGGACCGGCTGTGCCCGCTGGCCCACGCGAAGGTGATCGCGGACGAGCTGCCGCACGCGGAGTTCGTCCGGTTCCCGGGCGCGGGTCACATGCTCCCGCAGGAACGCCCGTACGAAGTGGCCCGCCGCATCTCCGCGCTGGTCCGGACAGCGGCCCGCTGACCGGTCAGGCGTCCTTGAGCGGGAAGCCACCGCCGATGCCGCGCCAGGCCAGGTTGGCCGTCAGCGCCACCGCTTCCTCCTGGCTCATCGACTGGTGGTGCTGCAGCCAGAACCGGGCGCTGACCTGGCTCATGCCGACCAGCCCCACCGCCAGCAGCCGTGCCTTGTCCTCGTCGAGACCCGCGTCCGCCGTGATCGTCTCGGTGATCGCGTCCACGCTCGCCGACGTCGCTCGGTCAACCGCTTCCTGGACCGCCGGCTCGCCGCGCAGGTCGGACTCGAACACCATGCGGAACGCGCCCGCGTCCTCGCTGACGAAGTCGAAGAACGCGCCGACCGTCGCCGGGACGCGCTGGCGGTTCTCCGTCGTCGAGTCCAGCGCCGTCTGCACGCGCTTCACCAGCTCGTCGACGTGGCTCTCCAGCAGCGCGATGTACAGGTCGAGCTTGCCGGGGAAGTGCTGGTAGAGCACCGGCTTGCTGACACCGGCCACTTCGGCGATCTCGTCCATCGCGGCGGCGTGGTAGCCGTTCTCGGCGAAGACCCGCTGCGCCGCGGCGAGGAGCTGGGCCCGCCGTTCCGTCCGGGGCAGGCGCACCCCACGTTGCTGCAGCCGCGTCATCTCCGTCATGCCCGTCCTCCCGTCATCGCTTCTTCGACGGGCGGGGTCGCCACCGCGTGAAGTCGACCTGAAGATTACTCGCCGGTATGTATGCCTTGCCACGGGTCGGGCATCCTGAATCCGTGAACACCGCCGCGACCACGCGGGCGCCGCTGACGCACGTGCCCCTTTCGACCAGGGAATTGCCGTCCCTCGAGCCGTTGAAACCGCCGTGGCCCGCGGCTTTCGAAGACGTCGGGACCGCCCGCCTCCACGTCCGCCGCACGCCGGGCCCGGACGGCGTGCCCGCGGTCTACGTGCACGGCCTCGGCGGCTCGTCGACGAACTGGACCGACCTGGCCGCGCTGCTCGCGCCGGTCGCCGGCGGCACCGCGCCCGACCTGCCCGGCTTCGGCTACTCCGAGCCCGAAAAGGGCTTCGACTTCAGTCTCCAGGCGCACGCCGAAGTCGTCGCGCGGCACATCGAAGACGTCGGCGCGCCGGTCCACCTGCTCGGCAACTCGATGGGCGGCGCCATCGCGCTGCTCATCGCCGAGCGCCGGCCGGAGCTGGTCAAGACGCTGACGCTCATCTCGCCCGCCATGCCGGACCGCCGCCCCGACCCGCGGCGGCTGTCCGATCCGCGGATGGCGCTCGCGTACCTGCCGCTGGTCGGCGCGCGGGTGCGGGCCCAGCTGGCCGCCCTCGGGCCGCGCGAACGCGCCGCGCAGGTGATCAAGCTGTGCTTCGCCGACCCGTCGCGGTTCCCGGAGGAACGGCTCGACGAGCTGGCCGAGGAGCACGGCGCCCGCGCCCGGCTCACCTGGGCCGCCCCGGCGATGGCCCGCAGCACGTTCGCGATCTTCCGGGCGTGGTCGACGCTCGGGAAGGCGTCGCTGTGGTCGGCCGCCCCGCGCGTCCAGGCGCCGACGCTGGTGGTCTGGGGACGCGAGGACCGGGTGATCTCCGTGCGGCGCGCCCTGCGCACGGCCCGCGTGATCCCGACGGCCCGGCTGCTCGTCCTCCCGCGGACCGGGCACGTGGCCCAGATGGAGCGCCCGGTCGTCGTGGCGAAGGCCGTCCTCGGCATGTGGGAGCACGTCGAAGCCGGTACTTGGTAGTCCGATCGGGTGACAACAATTCCCCGGGCGGACCGCCAGTCGCCGATAACGGTTCGGTGGCGCTGTGGCACCCTGGTGCGGTGGATCGGGTGAAGCAGGACGCGCGAGGCGACGATCGGCGGGCTCCCCACCGCGCGTCGACCCGCCGCGCGACCGGCAGCCCGGAGCGCGAGGAAGCCCCGCGGACCGGGCAGTACCGCCCGGCCAAGCAGGTCGCCCAGCGCGTCGGCGAGGACCGCTACCGCCCCGGTGGGCGCCGGACGAGCGCCGAGCCGCTGAGCGCGTCGTGGAAGCCACGCGTCGAGGCCTCGCGCGAGAAGGCCACGCCGCCGCAGAAGACGGGGATCGCGAACCTCACCAAGACCTACGGCTGGCGCGTCTACGCGCTGCCGATCCTCGTCGTGCTGACCGTGCTCGTCGTGGTCAACACGGCGAACAGCCCGGCCCAGCCGATCGCCGAACAGGGCGCCACGCCCGGTGTCGAGTCGGCGGGCGGCGACGCGGCGGGCGGCGCCATCGACGGCAACGGCGAGCAGGCGATCCCGGAGAACCCGGCAACCCCGGTCAAGCTCGACGTCCCGACCGCCGAGCTGCCCAACGGCAGCCCGTTCACGCAGGCGGGCACGGGCCAGTGGCACGTCGTGCCGGGCACCGGCCCGAAGCTCGGCACCGGCAAGCTCTACACCTACACCGTCGAGGTCGAGGACGGGATCGACCCGGCGAGCTACGCGGGCGACGACGCGTTCGCCGCCGCGGTCCAGGGCACGCTGTCCGATCCCAAGAGCTGGACGTGGGACGGCAAGATCGCGCTGCAGCGCGTCGACGGCAGCTTCCCGAACCCGTCGTTCAAGGTGAGCCTCACCACGCCCGAGACCACGCACCGCGCCGACGCCTGCGGGTTCCAGATCACCTTCGAGGCGTCCTGCTACCGCAAGAGCCTCGGGCGCGTGCTGATCAACCTGGCCCGCTGGGTGCGCGGCGCGAAGGCGTTCGGCGCCGACATGACCGGGTACCGGCAGTACGCCATCAACCACGAGGTCGGGCACGCCCTCGGCAACCAGCACGTCGGCTGCGGCGGCAACGGCCAGCCCGCGCCGGTGATGATGCAGCAGTCGTTCGGTGTCTCCGACGACTACGTGTCGATGCTCAACGACATCCCCGGCGGCGACAAGGGCAAGGTGGCCAAGGACGGCCGCGTCTGCGTCCCCAACGCCTGGCCGAACCCGACGCCCAAGCAGTAGCGCATCCCACCATCCGGACGCGGGAAGGCATATTTGCCCGCGCGCGTTGTGCATAGTGGGATGGACGCGATCCGCGCGAGATGGAGGACCCGATGTCAGCACTGCCGCCGCTCGTCGAGCCGGCTGCCGAGCTCACCAAGGAAGAGGTGGCCCGGTACAGCCGTCACCTGATCATCCCCGACGTCGGGGTGACCGGGCAGAAGCGGCTGAAGAACGCGAAGGTCCTGGTCATCGGCGCCGGCGGCCTCGGCAGCCCCGCGCTGCTGTACCTGGCCGCGGCCGGGGTCGGCACGCTCGGCATCGTCGACTTCGACGTCGTGGACGAGTCGAACCTGCAGCGCCAGGTCATCCACGGCCAGTCCGACGTCGGCAAGCTCAAGGCCGCGTCCGCGCAGGAATCGATCGCCGAGATCAACCCGCTGGTCAAGGTGCACCTGCACACCGACCGGCTGGACTCGTCGAACGCGCTCGAGATCTTCGAGCAGTACGACCTGATCGTCGACGGCACCGACAACTTCGCGACGCGCTACCTGGTCAACGACGCCGCGGTGCTGCTGGGCAAGCCCTACGTCTGGGGCTCGATCTTCCGGTTCGAGGGCCAGGTCAGCGTCTTCTGGGAAGACGCGCCGAACGGCAAGGGCCTCAACTACCGCGACCTCTACCCGGAGCCGCCGCCCCCGGGCATGGTCCCCTCCTGCGCCGAGGGTGGCGTGCTGGGCGTGCTCTGCGCGTCCATCGGCTCGATCATGGTGACCGAGGCGATCAAGCTCATCACCGGCATCGGCGAGCCGCTGCTCGGCCGCCTGATCAGCTACGACGCGCTGGAGATGAAGTACCGCGAGGTCAAGATCCGCAAGGACCCCGAGACCCCGAAGATCACCGAGCTGATCGACTACGAGGCGTTCTGCGGCGTGGTTTCCGATGAGGCCGCCTCGGCCGCGTCGGGCAGCACCATCACGCCCGCCGAGCTCAAGGCCAAGTTCGACAGCGGCGAGAACTTCGCCCTGATCGACGTCCGCGAGCCGCACGAGTACGAGATCGTCAACATCAAGGGCGCGACGCTGATCCCGAAGGACCGCATCCTCTCGGGCGAGGCGCTGGCGGAGCTGCCGCAGGACAAGCCGATCGTCCTGCACTGCAAGTCCGGCGCGCGCTCGGCGGAGGCCCTCGCGGCCCTGCACGCGGCCGGCTTCAAGGACGCGACGCACCTCGGCGGCGGCGTGCTGGCCTGGGCCAAGCAGATCGACCCGAGCCTGCCGACCTACTGACAGTGGTTCCCCGTGAAGGCCGCCTCCGGCTTCGGAGGCGGCCTTCACGGCGTTTCGTCCGAGTGGTAAAACACTCCGTGACCAGCGCGTCTTCTCGTTCGTGGACCGCATGGCCGGGTACCGTCGGCAGTTGTGCGGACAACCCTCGAACGTCCTCCGGCGCACGTCTGCGCGGCCTTCGGCGGCCTCGCCGACGGTAGCGAGCCGATGCCGGGCTCGACGGCGTGGCGCTGCGGCGACCTCGTGTTCAAGCCGGTCACCGACAAGGCCAAGACGCTGTGGACGGCCCGCGCGCTCGACTACATCCACGAGCCGGGCCTGCGGGTCGCGAAGCCGGTCCGCTCCAGCGACGGCCGCTGGATCGTCGGCGGCTGGACGGCGTCCCGGTTCGTGACGGGCGCGCCCGAGCACCAGGGTGACGCGTCGGTGCTGGCGGCGGTGAAGCTGCACCGCGCGACCCTCGGCCTGCCCCGGCCGGACTTCATCGCGGGCCGTCGCGACATCGACGCGATCGCGGACCGGGTGGCGTGGGAGGAGCTCGAGGTCCCGCTGGAGGAGACGAAGGGCGGCCGCTGGTTCGAGGTCCTCGCCGGTGCCCGCCGCCCGATCAAGCTGCCGCTGCAGGTGGCCCACGGAGAGCTCCTGGCGGGGTTGCTGTTCGACGGCGACGCGGCCCCGGGGGTCGTGGACTTCGTCCCGTACTACCGGCCGGGCGAGTACGGCGCGGCGATCGTGGCGGTGGACGCGCTGGCATGGGGCGGAGCTTCGCGGGAGCTGCTCGAGCGGTGGTCGCACCTGCCGGAGTGGCCGCAGCTGCTGCTGCGGGCGGTGCTGTTCCGGTTGGCGTCGAACGCGCTCAACCCGCGGTCGACGCAGGCGTCGCTGGACGGGCTGCGAGTCGCGGCCCGGGAAGTCAGCGGGGTTCTGTAACCCGCGTCACCCACCTCACCGCTGTGGCCGCGTGAGTTCCGCAGCAATGTCAACTGCCTGAAACATTCGGTCGATTTCGAGTAACACGGCCTCCTTAGCGTCAGGGCAATCCCCGAACCGCCGAGGAGGTGCCCGTGCCGCAGGTCGACACCCACTGCCCGTACTGCGCTCTGCAGTGCGGCATGACCCTCGACGGCTCCCGCGTCACGCCGCGGGACTTCCCCGTCAACGCCG
This sequence comes from Amycolatopsis sp. NPDC114478, assembly GCF_055633805.1. Classification (NCBI taxonomy): domain Bacteria; kingdom Bacillati; phylum Actinomycetota; class Actinomycetes; order Pseudonocardiales; family Pseudonocardiaceae; genus Amycolatopsis; species Amycolatopsis sp. NPDC114478. Next base: position 151,400 of record NZ_JBVKDO010000021.1, read on the forward strand.
GCGGCCTGTGCCAGAAGGGCTGGACCTCCGGCAGTCTCCTCACGAGCCCGAGGCGCCTGACCACCCCGATGATCCGCGTCGACGGCGCCCTCGAGCCCGTCAGCTGGGACTTCGCCCTCGACTTCGTCGCCCGCAAGCTGCGGGAAACGCAAGAGAAGCACGGCCCCGACGGAGTCGCGATCTTCGGCGGCGGGGGCCTAACCAACGAAAAGGCCTACCTGCTCGGCAAGTTCGCCCGCGTCGCGCTCGGCACCTCGCAGATCGACTACAACGGCCGCTTCTGCATGTCCTCGGCCGCCGCGGCCGGGACCAAGGCCTTCGGCGCCGACCGCGGGATGCCGTTCCCCGTCACCGACCTGAAGAACGCCGACGTCGTGCTGCTCGCCGGGGCGAACCCGGCCGAGACCATGCCGCCGTTCATCCAGCACCTGCGCGGGGCCGACCTGATCGTCGTCGACCCGCGGCGCACCCCCACCGCCGAGCTGGCGAGCCTGCACCTCGCCCCCGCGCCCGGCACGGATCTCGCGCTGGCACTGGGCATCCTGCACGCCGTCGTCGAAGGCGGTCACCTCGACCGGTCCTATGTGGACGCCCGGACGAACGGGCTCGAGGACGCCTGGCGGATCGTCGCGAGCTGGTGGCCGGAACGCGCCGAGCGCGTCACCGGGGTCTCGGCCGCCGACATGCGCCTCGCCGCCGCGAAGCTCGCCAACGCCCGCAACGGCTACATCCTGACCGCGCGCGGCACCGAGCAGCACGCCACCGGCACCGCGACCGTCGGCGGCTGGATCAACCTCGCCCTCTCGCTGGGCCTGCCCGGCCGCGAGGGCTCCGGCTACGGCTGCCTCACCGGCCAGGGCAACGGCCAGGGTGGCCGCGAGCACGGCCAGAAGGCCGACCAGCTGCCCGGCTACCGCAAGCTCGACGACCCCGCCGCCCGCGAGTACGTCGCCGGCGTCTGGGGCGTCGACCCGGACAGCCTGCCCGGCCCTGGCCGCTCGGCCAGCGAGCTGCTCGAAGCGCTCGGCCAGGAAGACGGTCCGAAGGCGCTGATGGTGTTCGGCAGCAACGTCGTCGTCTCGGCACCGCGGTCGCAGCGCGTCCAAGATCGACTGTCCGAACTGGACTTCCTGGTCGTCGCCGACTTCGTGCTGTCGGAGACCGCGGCGCTGGCCGACGTCGTCCTCCCGGTCACCCAGTGGGCCGAGGAAGACGGCACGCTCACCAACCTCGAAGGCCGGGTCCTGCTGCGGCGCAAGGCGATCGACGCGCCGCCGGGTGTCCGGTCCGATCTGGACGTCCTCAACGGACTCGCACACCGGCTGGGACAGCCGGAGGACCGGTTCCCGGCCGACGCCGAGACGGTGTTCGAGGAGCTGCGGATCGCGTCCAAGGGCGGGATCGCCGACTACTCCGGCGTCAGCTACGACCGGCTGCGCGCGGGTGAGGCCCTGCAATGGCCGGTGCCCGAGGACGACCACCCCGGTACTCCGCGCATGTTCCTCGAGTCGTTCGCGCATCCGGACGGCCGTGCGCGGTTCGTGCCGGTGGAGCACACCGGCCCGGCCGAGCTGCCGGACGACGAGTTCCCGTTGCAGGCCACGACCGGCCGCGTGCTGCAGCACTACCAGTCCGGCGCGCAGACGCGGCTGATCGGTGAACTCAATGACGTCGTGCCGGAAGCCTTCGTCGAGGTGCACCCGGACACTGCCAAGCGCGCCGGTCTCGAAGAAGGTGAACAGGCGAGGATCCGTTCTCGGCGCGGCGAAACGCTCGCGCGCGTCCGGTTTGTCCAGTCGCTCCGGCCAGACCTCGTCTTCCTGCCGTTCCACTTCCCGGGTGAGCAGCGGGCCAACCTGTTCACCAACCCGGCGCTCGACCCCGTGAGCCGGATGCCGGAGTTCAAGGTGTGTGCCGTTTCCCTGTCTACTGTGGATGGTGCCGCGTGAGCCCTCGTGAAGTCGTCATCGTCGGCTACGGCATGGCCGGCGCCCGGCTGGCCGACGAGATCCGCCGCCGCGACCCGATCGCCGAACGCGTCCGCCTGACCGTCGTCGGCGCCGAAAAGCACGCCGCCTACAACCGCGTCCTCCTCTCGGCCGTCGTCGCCGGGGGGATGAGCGCCGAGAGCGTCCGCCTGCACGACGACGAATGGGCCGCGCGCCACAACATCGACCTGCGGCTCGGGGTCGACGTCACCCGCATCGACCGCGAGAAGCGCTGCGTCGAACTCGGCGACGGCGCATGCGTGGACTACGACGCCCTGGTCCTCGCGACCGGCGCCAACCCGTGGATCCCGCCGGTCGAAGGCCTCGAGGCCGGGCCGGGCGTGGTCGCGTTCCGCAGCCTCGACGACTGCGCCAAGATCCTCGACGCCGCCCGCTTCGGAGCCCCCGTCGCCGTCCTCGGCGGCGGCCTGCTCGGCCTCGAAGCCGCCCGCGGGCTGGCCGGGCGCGGCAACCAGGTGACCGTCGTGCACCCGCTCGGGCACGTCATGGAACGCCAGCTCGACGCGGCCGCCGGGCACGTGCTGGCCCGGCAGCTCACCGACATGGGCGTGACGTTCAAGTTCGGCGCCACCGCCGCCCGCTACCTGCCCGGTGACGGCCTGAAGCTCGACGACGGCACCCTCGTCCCGGCCGACCTCGTCGTGGTCGCCGCCGGCGTCCGCGCCGAGACGGCCCTGGCCGTCGACGCCGGGCTCGACGTCGACATGGGGATCCTCGTCGACGACGTCCTCCGCACCAGCGACGGCCGGATCCACGCCCTCGGCGACTGCGCCCGCCACCCGGGCGCGCCGGCCGGGCTGATCCAGCCCGCGTGGGAGCAGGCCGCGGTCCTCGCCGATGTCCTGACCGGCACCAACGCGGCCGCCCGCTACCGCGGCACCACAGCCGTCACCCGGCTGAAGGCCCGCGGCATCGACCTCGCCGCACTCGGCGAGACGCAGCTCGACCCCGGTACCCCGGACGTCGAGGTGCTCACCTTCAACGACCCCACCGGTGGCCGGTACGGCAAGCTCGTCGTCCGCGAAAACCGCGTCACCGGGGCGATCCTGCTCGGCCTGCCCGACGCTGCCGCGTCGATCACCCAGTTCCACGACCGCGGCACGCAGCTGCCCGACGACCGCCTCGCGGTCCTGCTGGGCCGCGCGCTGCCCGGCGGCAGCGCCCCGGCGGCCAGCCCGGCCGACCTGCCCGCGGCGGCGGTGATCTGCCGCTGCAACAACGTCACCAAGGGCCGGCTGGTCGAGGCCTGGAAGGCCGGGGCCACCGACACCCCCGCACTGGCGCGGGCCACGCGAGCCACGACGGGCTGCGGCGGGTGCGCCGACGCCGTCGGCGGCATCGCCACCTGGCTCGCGGCTCAATGACCGACCCGACCCGCACTGAGGAGAACACCGTGGCACACCAAGGAAAGCACTGGATCGAGCACTGGGAGCCGGAGAACGAGGAGTTCTGGGAGGCGACCGGCAAGAAGATCGCGCGCCGGAACCTCTGGTTCTCCGTGCTGGCCGAGCACATCGGCTTCTCCGTCTGGACACTGTGGTCGGTCATCGTCCTGTTCATGGGCAAGGACTACGGCTTCTCCGCCGCCGACAAGTTCCTGCTCGTCTCGACGCCGACGCTGATCGGCGGCCTGATGCGGCTGCCCTACACCTTCGCCGTGGCGAAGTTCGGCGGTCGCAACTGGACGGTCGTGTCGGCCGTCCTGCTGCTGATCCCGACGGTCCTGGCCGCGGTCGTGCTGCACCCCGGCACGTCGCTCGGCACGTTCCTGCTGGTCGCCGCGCTCGGCGGCGTCGGCGGCGGCAACTTCGCGTCGTCGATGACGAACATCAACACCTTCTACCCCGAGAAGCACAAGGGCTGGGCGCTCGGCCTCAACGCCGGCGGCGGCAACCTCGGCGTCGCGGCCATCCAGCTGGTCGGGCTGCTGGTGATCGGCACGGCGGGCGCGACCGCGCCGCGGATCGTGCTCTACGTCTACATCCCGCTGATCGTCGTCGCCGCGGTGTGCGCGTACGTCTACATGGACAACCTCGCCACCGTGAAGGGTGACACCAAGGCGATGCGCGAGGTCGTCAAGGACCCGCACACGTGGGTGATGTCGTTCCTCTACGTCGGCACGTTCGGCTCGTTCATCGGTTACAGCTTCGCCTTCGGCCTGGTGCTGCAGAACCAGTTCGGCCGCACCCCGCTGCAGGCGGCCGCGGTGACGTTCCTCGGCCCGCTGCTCGGCTCGCTCTCGCGGCCGGCGGGTGGCTGGCTGGCCGACCGGATCGGCGGCGGCAAGATCACCTTCTTCACCTTCGTCGGGATGGCCCTGGCCACGGTGGTGCTGATCCTCGCGTCGACGTCGAAGTCCCTCGCGCTCTTCACGATCGCCTTCATCGTGCTGTTCGTGCTCACCGGCGTCGGCAACGGCTCGACGTACAAGATGATCCCGGCGATCTTCCGCGCCAAGGCGAAGGTGGCGATCTCGAACGGCGCCGAGGAAGCGGCCGAGCTGCTCAAGGCGCGGCGGCTGTCCGGCGCGCTGATCGGCCTGGCCGGGGCGATCGGCGCCGAAGGCGGCCTGTTCATCAACCTCGCGTTCCGGCAGTCGTTCGCCGACACCAAGAGCGGGGTCCCCGCCTTCATCGGGTTCCTCGTCTTCTACGGGCTCTGCTTCGCCGTCACCTGGGCGGTCTACCTGCGCAAGCCCGCCGAACAGCCCACCACCGAGCGCGGTCTGGCGCTCGCGGGAGCGGAGGTCTGAGATGCCCAACCTGGTCGTCGCCGGACACGGCATGGTCGCCCACCGGCTCGTGGAGGCGGTGCGCGCGGAAGACCCTTCCGGGAACTGGCACATCGTCGTCCTGTCCGAGGAGCCGCGTCCGGCGTACGACCGGGTGGCGCTCACGTCCTACGTGGACACCTGGGACCCGGCTTCGCTGGCCCTGCCCGGTTCGGACTACGCGGGCGATTCCCTTGTGGATCTCCGGCTGGGCGAACTGGCGGTTTCGGTCGACCGGAACGCGAAGACGGTCACCACGGCGTCCGGCGCCGTCGTCTCCTACGACGCGCTGGTGCTGGCCACCGGCTCGCGGCCGTTCGTGCCGCCGGTGCCGGGCCACGACCTGCCCGGCTGCTTCGTCTACCGGACCATCGAAGACCTTGACGCGATCCGCGCGGCGGCCGTCGAGAAGCCGGGCCGCGGCCGGCGTTCGGCCGTCGTCATCGGCGGTGGACTGCTCGGCCTGGAGGCCGCGAAGGCGTTGCGGGACATGGGACTCTCCCCGCACGTCGTCGAGATGGCGCCGCGGCTGATGCCGCTGCAGGTCGACGAGGGCGGCGGGTCGCTGCTGCGGCGGCTCATCACTTCCCTGGACGTGACCGTCCACACGGGAACGTCGACGGACGCCATCGAAGCCGACGGCTCGCGGCTGCTGGCCAAGCTGGGCAACGGCACCGAGCTGGACGTCGACCTCGTCGTGTTCTCCGCCGGGGTCCGGCCGCGTGACGACCTCGCTCGTCAGTCCGGTTTGGACGTCGGCCCGCGTGGCGGTGTCCTCACGGACTCTTCCTGCCGTACCAGCGATCCGGCGGTGTACGCGATCGGCGAGTGCGCGGCGGTCGACGGCCGCGTGTACGGCATCGTGGCACCCGGGTACGCGATGGCCGAGATCGTCGCGGCGCAGCTGACCGGCGGGTCCGGTGAGTTCCCGGAGCCGGACACGTCCACGAAGCTGAAGCTGATGGGCGTCGACGTGGCGTCCTTCGGGGACGCGCACGCGCGGTCGGAAGGCGCGCTCGAGGTCGCCGTCAACGACGCGGTCGCCGGGACGTACAAGAAGCTCGTCGTCACCGACGACGGCAAGACGCTGCTCGGCGGGGTGCTCGTCGGCGACGCGACCGAGTACAACACGCTGCGTGCGCTCGTCGGCCGTCCGCTGCCGGCCGAGCCGGGCGCGATCCTCGCCCCGGCGGGCGGTGGCGCCGCGGTCGGCGTCGACGCGCTGCCCGATGCGGCGCAGATCTGTTCGTGCAACTCGGTTTCCAAGGGCACGATCACCCGCGCGATCCACGAGGACGGCTGTGACTCCGTCCCCAAGCTCAAGGCGTGCACCCGCGCCGGCACCGCGTGCGGCTCGTGCGTCCCGCTGCTCGGCAAGCTGCTGAGCGCGGCCGGCGTCGAGCAGTCGAAGGCCGTGTGCGAGCACTTCCCGCAGTCGCGCGCGGAGCTGTTCGAGATCGTCCAGGCCACCCGGATCACGACGTTCAGCGAGCTGATCGGCCGGTACGGCTCGGGCAGCGGCTGCGCGATCTGCAAGCCGGCGGTGGCGTCCATCCTGGCCACCCTGGGCAACGGACACGTCCTCGGCGGCGAGCAGATGACGTTGCAGGACACCAACGACCGCTACCTGGCGAACCTGCAGCGCAACGGCACGTACTCCGTCGTGCCGCGGATCCCGGGCGGCGAGATCACGCCGGACAAGCTGATCGTCATCGGCGAGGTGGCGCGCGACTTCGGGCTGTACACCAAGATCACCGGCGGCCAGCGCATCGACCTGTTCGGCGCCACGGTGGACCAGCTGCCGCTGATCTGGCGCCGGCTGGTGGACGCCGGGTTCGAGTCCGGGCACGCGTACGGCAAAGCGCTGCGGACGGTCAAGTCGTGCGTCGGGTCGACGTGGTGCCGCTACGGCGTCCAGGACAGCGTCGGGCTGGCGATCGAGCTGGAGCTGCGCTACCGCGGCCTGCGGTCGCCGCACAAGCTCAAGTCGGCGGTCTCCGGCTGCGCGCGGGAGTGCGCGGAGGCGCGGAGCAAGGACTTCGGCATCATCGCGACGGAGAACGGCTGGAACCTCTACGTCGGCGGCAACGGCGGGACGACCCCGCGTCACGCCGAACTGCTGGTGTCCGATGTGGACACCGAGACGCTGATCCGCACGATCGACCGGTTCCTGATGTTCTACGTGCGCACGGCCGACCGGTTGCAGCGGACGGCGCCGTGGATCGAGGAGCTGGAAGGCGGCCTCGACCACCTGCGCGCGGTGATCGTCGACGACTCGCTCGGCATCTGCGAGGACCTCGACGCGGCGATGGCCAAGCACGTCGACAACTACGCCGACGAGTGGAAGGGCGTTCTGGAGGACCCGGAGAAGCTGGCCCGGTTCACCTCCTTCGTCAACGCGCCGGGCACGCCCGACCCGGCGATCTCGTTCCGCTCGGAGCGGGAGCAGAAGGTCCCCCTCATGCTCGGTGTCCCGGAGGTGCGGCGATGACGACGTCGGTTCGAACCTGGACGGCGGTCTGCTCCGCCGGTGCGGTGCCCGAGTGCGCGGGGGTCGCCGCGCTGCTCGACGGCGTGCAGGTGGCGATCTTCCACCTGCCCGGCGACCGGTGGTACGCACTGTCCAACTGGGACCCGTGCAGCGGCGCCGCGGTGCTCTCACGCGGCATCGTCGGCGACGCGGGCGGTGTCCCGGTCGTCGCGTCGCCGGTCTACAAGGAACGGTTCGCGCTCGAGAGCGGACAGTGCCTGGACGCCGAGGGCGTTTCGGTGCCGGTGTTCGAGGTGCGCGTGCGAGAGGGCGTCGTCGAAGTGGAGAGCCCGTGATCCTGCCGCTGACCGGGTTCGTGGTCGGCATCACCGCGGCGCGCCGGGCGGACGAGCTCGGCGCGCTGCTGGTGCGCAAGGGGGCGAGCGTCCGCTACGGGCCGGCGATCCGGATCGTGCCGCTGACGGACGACACCGAGCTGCACAAGGCGACGTCGAGGCTGCTGGAGTCGCAAGTGGACGCGGTGGTGGCGACGACCGGCATCGGCTTCCGCGGCTGGCTCGAGGCGGCCGAGGGCTGGGGGCTGGGCGACGCGCTGGTGGAGCGCCTGTCGTCGGCTTCGCTGCTCGCGCGCGGGCCGAAGGTGACCGGGGCGATCCGCGCGGCGGGGCTTTCGGAGGCGTACTCGCCGGCGTCGGAGAGCAACGCGGAGTTGTTGCAGCACCTGCTTTCTTCGGACGTGGCGGGCAAGCGGATCGCGGTGCAGCTGCACGGCGAGCCGCTGCCGTACTTCGTGGACGCCCTGCGCGCGGCCGGGGCGGAGGTCGTCGAGGTGTCGGTGTACCGCTGGGTCGGTCCGGTGGACCCGGGTCCGGTGGACCGGCTGCTGGACGGGGTGCTGGACGGGACGATCCACGCGTTGCCGTTCACGAGCGCCCCGGCGGTGGCTTCGCTGGTGGCGCTGGCCCGCCGCACGGGCCGCCTGCCGGGGCTGATCTCGGCGCTGTCGGGCCCGTGTGTCGCGGCGTGCGTCGGCCCGATCACGGCGGGCCCGCTGGCGGCGCTGGGCGTACCGACGGTCCAGCCGCACCGCGCGCGGATCGGAGCGCTGGCCCGCACGGTGTCGGAGACGCTGCTGGCGCGTTCGCCCCGGTTTTGCGCGGGTGGGCTGTCGATCGAGCTGCGCGGCCAGGCCGCGGTGGTCGACGGAGAGTGGCGCGAGGTGGCCCCCGCACCGATGGCACTGCTGCGCGCACTGGCGGCGTCCCCGGGGCGGGTGGTTTCGCGGCGCGAGTTGATTTCAGCGTTGCCTGGGGGTGGCGAGGAGCACGCGGTGGAGACGGCGATCGGCCGGCTGCGGACTTCCCTGGGGGGCGGGAAGGTCGTGCAGACGGTGGTCAAGCGGGGGTACCGGCTGGCCGTCGACGCCTGAGCGCTCAGCGGCTTGAGCAAGTCCACGTCGAATGTCGGATATGCGGGCATGAACGCTCTCGGAGCGGGGTGTTCGATATTTGCTGCCGGGTCGATCGCGGGCTCGTCATCGTCGATTTTCTCGGTCGGCCCGTGGTGACTTCGAGTCATGACCTCATTCGATCACGACTCTGCCCAGGAGACGGCGTACTTTTCGAACCCCCGCGCCGCCGCCGCCCGCTCGGCCTCGGCTTCCGCTTCCTCGCGGACCGCCGGGCGGAGCGGGTCGAACGCCGTCACCGTGAACGTCAGCTTCGCGCCGCTGCCCTTGGTGCGCCACGTGCCCGCGATGTCGCCGTCCGCGATCAGCACTCCCGGGTTGCCCAGCATCTTCCAGACTTCCTTGCGGCGCGCCGGGTCCGGGACCAGCAGCGCCTTGTCGCGGGCCTGGATGAACGGGTCCAGCGGCGGCAGCAGCCGCACCAGCTCCGGCTCCGGCGGGTTCTCCAGCGCCGCCAGGCGATCCTCCGGCAGGTAACGCGTCTTGCCTTCGACCTTCACCGACGCCAGGTCCGACGGCCACGTCTTGTCGACCACCGCGCGGGCCGTCCCGGCGAATTCGGCGGCTTCGCCCGGCGACGCGGGACCGTTCAGGCGCAGGTACGACTCGACCACCGCCGTCGCCGCGGCGGCATCGGGTGTCTTGCGCATCCGGCCCCGGCCCTCCAGCGGAGCCAACGTCGCCGGCGTCGCGCCGGCCACCAGCCGGACCCCGGCGTGCGGGGTCGCGATGCGCATCAGCTGCTCGTGGATGTGCGTCGCGTTGCAACCGCGGCACCAGCGGGCGAACCCGGGTGGCAGCTTCTTGGTCACCGCCGTCGACACCTCGCCCTTGGTCATCGGCTCCTTGACCACCGCGCGGAGGGCCGCCGCCGCCGTGAAGACCACTTCGGACGCCGCGAGGCCGGTCGCCGCCAGTTCCTTGCGCTGCCACAGCATCCGGGCCAGCGCGTCCGCGTCGTCCAGCGGGACCAGCGCCCGGATCACCTCGGGCAGGTCCGTCCGGAGGTGGTAGTGCGGCGCGCCGCGCAGCGTCCACGCGAGCACCAGCCGCTCGTCGTCCACAAGGGACACGTCGCCGTCCAGCCGGGCGGCCAGGGCCAGCAGCGCGGTGTCGCGCATGCTGTCCTGCAGCCCGGCCCGGACGACCGCGAGGTCGGCGACGTCCCGCGCGGTGCGGTGCAGCCCGTGCTCGGCGATGCGGTAGGCGAGTACCTGACGACGGTCCACTTGCGACTCCTAGAACGCGTACTCGAACGTGTAGCCCAGCCGGTCCTCGCCCATCGCGCCGCCGGACGTGCCGCCGCCGGTCAGCCCGGTCAGCTCGCCGGTGCCCGAGCCGGGCACGACGGTGAACGTCGAGGCGATGCCCTTGGCGTCGAACGTGTACTCGTGGCGCACGATGAACGTCCCTTCGCGACCGTCGACCTTGCCCTCGAAGCGCTCGAAGCTCGGCGACGTCGTCTCACCGCTGTTGTAGCCCTCGCCCGCGTAGTACAGCAGAAGGTCGCAGGTCGACTCACCTTCGATGACCCCCTGGTACGCCATCGTGGCGCGGGCGTGGGCCACCCGGGGGCCGCCCTCGACGCCGCTGACGATCTTTTCTTCCCAGTTCTTCGTCGTGAATCCGTTCATGGGGACCACCCTGCCGGGCATACCTGTCAGCTTGTGTCAGGTTTTTCTGTCAAACTTGGGTCCATGCGCGCCAGCCGGCTCCTGTCCGTCCTCCTGCTGCTGCAGAACCGCGGCCGGATGACGGCCGAAGAGCTGGCCGAGGAGCTCGAGGTCTCGGTGCGCACGGTCTACCGCGACATCGACGCGCTGTCGGCGTCCGGTGTCCCGGTGTACGCCGACCGCGGCCGGACCGGCGGGTACCGCCTGGTCGACGGCTACCGCACCCGGCTCACCGGGATGACCGAGGAGGAGGCGCAGTCGCTGTCGCTGGCGGGACTGCCCGTCGCGGCGGCCGAGCTGGGGCTCGGCACCGTGCTGGCGGCGGCCCAGCTCAAGCTCTACGCCGCGCTGCCGCAGGAGCTGCGCGACCGCGCCGGCCGCGTCGCCGAGCGGTTCTACCTGGACGTCCCCGGCTGGCACCGGGGCATCGAAAGCCTGCCGGCGCTGTCCGCGATCGCCGACGCCGTCTGGTCGTCGCACCGGATCCGGATCCGCTACGAGCGGTGGGGGCAGCGCGTCGTCGAGCGGGACGTCGAGCCGCTGGGCCTGATCCTCAAGGCGGGCAACTGGTACCTCGCCGGCCGCTGCGAGGGCACCGACCGGACCTACCGGATCTCGCGGGTGCTGGAGCTGACCGACCTGGGCGAGGAGTTCGAGCGGCCCGCCGGGTTCGACCTCGCCCGGTACTGGCAGGAGTGGTCCGACCAGTTCGAACGCCGGATGTTCCCGCGGGTGGCCGTGGTGCGGTTGTCGCCGCGGGCGCAGGCTCTCGTACCGTTCTACGCGGGCTCGGTCGGCGCCCGCGCGCTGCGTGCGGCGACCGGGGAACCCGACGCGGACGGCTGGCTCACCGTGGAGCTGCCGGTGGAGCCGGGCGAACCGGCGATCGGCGAGCTGCTCCGGTTCGGGCCGCACCTCGAGGTCCTCGAACCGGCGGACCTGCGTGCGGAGCTGGCGCAAGCGATCGAAGAGATGGGCGCGTTCTATGGGTGAGCTGAGCGGCATCGCGATCGGGGTCACGGCCGAACGCCGGGCGGAGGACTTCATCACGGCCCTCGAACGCCACGGCGCCGACGTCCGCCACGCGCCGACGATCACGATCGTGCCGCTGGACAGCGACCCGGAACTGCGCGCGGCGACGTCGAAGCTCCTCGCCTCGCCGATCGACTTCACGGTGGTGACGACGGGAGCGGGCTTCCGCGGCTGGGTCGCCGCGGCTTCGGACTGGGGGCTTGCGGATTCCCTGCTGGAGCGGTTGGGGGAGTCGCGGATCTACGCGCGCGGGCCGAAGGCGGTCGGCGCGGTTCGTGGCGCGGGGTTGCGTGAGTCCTTTTCGGCCTCTTCGGAGAGCAATTCGGAACTGTTCGGTTCGCTGGTGTCCGCGGGTGTTTCGGGGGCGCGGGTCGCGGTCCAGCTGCACGGGACGCCGCTGCCGGAGCACACCGCGCCGCTGGTCGAGGCCGGGGCTTCGGTGGTCGAGCTGCAGCCGTACCGGTGGTACTCCCCGCCGGACGTGACGCCGGTGCACGAGCTGATCGACGCGGCGGTGGCCGGTTCACTGGGGGCGCTGGCCTTCACGAGCGCTCCGGCGGCGGCGAACTTTTTGGCTCTCGCTCGGGAGTACGGACGGTACGAGTCGTTGCTGGCCGCTTTGCGCGGGCCGCTGGTGGTGGCGTGCGTGGGCCCGGTGACGGCGGCGCCGTTGGAAGAGGTGGGCGTGGAGACGGTGCAGCCGGAGCGCCAGCGGCTGGGTGCGTTGGTGAAACTGCTGGTCACGACGCTCAGTGGCACCGATGGGGCGTCGGAGATCCGGTCGTAGCGCCGAGGTCGTCCGAACGGCCGGCTGCCAGCCGCTCCCACTGGGCGATCGGCCGGCCACCCGGCCACGCCGTCAGCGGCGGCCACTCGGGCGCGCCCGCTTCGGTTCGGACGTTCGTGCGCTCCTGGGGCCAGCCCTCCGGTGAGTCCTCCCAGGACTCCTGGCGGCCGTACAGCGTCAAATCCATCAGCGCGTAGCTGTAGTCCATCGCCTCCACGCCACGGCGTTTCGTCCAGTACGTCTCGAACACGCGGTCGCCGTCGCGGACGTAACAGACCAGGTGGAACAACCCGATCTCGCGCCCGGACAGCAGCTCCCCGAGCGATGGCTGCGCCGAATACCACGGCATCCGCCAGTCCATGAACGCCCGGTAGCGCAGGCTTTCCTCGTACGACGTCCGCGCGTCGGCCCGCTCGGTGCTGACGTTGCGGCCCTGGGAAAACACCGCGTACGTGATGTCCCGCGAGTGCAACGGCGACAACTCCGCGACCTGGTTCGCGTAGAACGTGCAGCCCTCGCACTGTTCGGCCGCCGGGCGGCCCGGGTTCCACATTAAGTAGTACGCGATCAGCTGACGGCGGCCCTCGAACGCGTCCAGCAGCGTCATGGGACCCTCCGGGCCGAGCAGCGGCAGCGTCGCGTCGACCTCGACCGCCGGGAGGCGCCGACGGGCCGCCGCGATCGCGTCGCCTTCGCGCGTGTGGGCCTTTTCCCTGGCGCGCAGGCGATCCAGGGATGCTTCGAATGTTCCGCGGTCGACGATTTCCATCAGGACTCCTCGGCGAAGCGTTTGATCTTGGCCAGGCGGCGGTCCCACTCGGCCGCGAGCGCCGCCATCCAGCGGGCCGTCGCGTTCAGGGCGTGGGGACGCACCGCGTACCGGACTTCGCGGCCGGCCTTAACGCCCTCGACCAGCCCGGCCGCGTCGAGGACGGTCAAGTGCTTGACCACCGCCTGGCGCGACACCGGCATCCCGGCCGCCAGGGTCGTCGCCGTGGCTTGGCCGTGGGCGGCGAGCAGGTCGAGGAGCCGGCGGCGGGTCGGGTCGGCCAGGGCGGCGAGCACCCCGTCGACGACTTCGGTGGACATCAGCCGACGCGCGCGGCGAGCGCGGGCAGGCACTCCTCCCAGCCCGCGGTGTGGTCCTCGACCACGTTGCGGCGGTTCGCGTCGGACGTCGGCAGCTCGGTGAACCCGCTTTCGACCACGCGCAGGCGAGTGCCGTCGCCCTCGGGGGTCAGCGTGAACTCGACGAGCGTCGAGTTGTCCTCCCGCAGCTCTTCGCCGGGGAACGCGCTCACCCAGCGGTAGGCCAGGTAGTGCGGCGGGTCGACCTTCTCGACGCGGATCGGGAAGTCGCCGTGCTCGGAGTGCGTGACCACCAGCGTCCGGCCTTCTTCGGCGAGCGTGCCGCGGACGGTTTCGTCGTCGGTCGCCCAGAACCCGGGCTCGGCCACCAGCGGCCAGACCTTCTCCGGGGCGGCGGCGATCAGGATCTCGCGTTCGATCAGCATCGACGGACTCCTCTCCTGTGCAACTCCAGGGTTGCACGTCGAAGGGCCATAATGCAACCCCGTGGTTGCACGTTCAGTCGGCCGGCACCTCGCCCGCCTCCGCCGCGCGGACCGCCTCCCGGCTCGCCTCTTCCTCGCTGATCCCCAGCCGCCAGTAGCCCGTGAAGCAGATCCGCCGCTTGTCGACTTCGCGCTCGCGCACCAGGTGGCGCCGCACCAGCTTGACGACACCCGCTTCGCCCGACACCCACGCGTAGGGTGCTCCGCCGGGGAAGCTCGCCGCGCGCACCGCGTCGAGCAGTGCCTCTCCCAACGGGCGCGACCCGCGTATCAGCCAGTGGACTTCGACCGCTCCGCGCGTCTCGAACGTCTGGCGCTCGCCGTGTTCCGGCACCTCGATGTACGCCGAAGCGCGCGTGCCGGCCGGGAGCCGCTCGATGATCGCGGGCAACGCCGTTTCGTCGCCGACCAGCAGCTGCCAGTCGGTGCCGCCGGGCACGTCGTACAGGCCGTGCGGGCCGAGGAACGCGACGCGGTCGCCCGCCGCCGCGCGCGACGCCCACGCCGAGGCCGGCCCGGTGTCGCCGTGCAGCGCGAAGTCGACGTCGATCTCCGCCGGCTCGGGCCGGTGCGCCCGGACCGTGTACGTGCGCATCGGCGGGCGGACGTCGTCCGGCATCGCCAGGTACGTCCGGTACCACGACATGACGTCGGAGCCGGTCTCCGGCAGCCGCGGCTCCTCCTGCCCGGCCAGCGGGAAGAAGACCTTGACGTACTGGTCCGGCGCCCCGGGCGGCACTTCGCGGAAACCGGCCGCTTCGAACGTCACGCGCACCATCTGCGGAGTGACCGGCCGGACCGCGGTCACCCGGGCCCGGTGGTACGTCAAAGCCGGCCGCTTCACCTGTGTCGTCATTAGGTGAGGCTAACCTAAGAATCAACGGTCAGAACGGTCCCTCCTCACCCGGATCTTCGTCACCGCCGGGCTTCCAGCGGTACTTCCGCAGGTCGACGCGCTGGCCGTCGGCCAGCACGCCCTCCGCGCGCAGCCGCTCGAGCTGGTCGTGCACCAGGTGCGGCGCCGGGGTCCCGTTCGCGCGCAGGATCCGGTGCCACGGCAGGTCGTGCCCGTCTTCGGCCAGGATGGCGCCGACCATCCGTGGCGAGGGCGCGCCGGCGAGCGCCGCGATGTCGCCGTACGTGGCCACCGTGCCGGCCGGCACCGACTCGATGATCTCCCGCACCCGCTCGTGCAGAACGTCGTCCATACCGACACTCTGCCGGAGGGGTACGACACTTTCCGCAGCCGTCCGCCGCACGCTCCGGCACCTTCGCCGAACGCACCGCCGTTAAGGTGTGCCGGTGCCACGCCGGTTACTCCGGTCGTGGTTCCATCGCTGGGTGAACGCGAGGCGAACGGGGCGGGCGGACGCGCGGCTGGTGCGCACGCCGATCACCGACGCACCCACGTTCACCTGGGACGAAGGCGCCCGCCGCGTGCTCTCCGCACCCGGGGGCTTCCGCCGCGTGCTCGGCGGGCCCGGCACCGGCAAGACGGCGCTGCTCGCGTCGGCCGCCACCCGCCGCATCGCCGAGGGGGCCGACCCGGAGAGCGTGCTGGTGCTCACCACGTCCCGCAAGGCCGCGGACGCGCTGCGCGCCGACATCACCCGCCGGCTCACCTTCGACCCCGAGCAGGCGCGGCCGCTGCCGCGCACCGTCCGCGAACCCCTCGTCCGCACGGTCCACTCGTACGCCTACTCGCTGCTGCGCCTGGAGGCGATGGCCGAGGAGCTCCCGCCGCCGCGGCTGCTCGCCGGTGCCGAGCAGGACGTCGTCGTCCGCGAGCTGCTGGCCGGCGACCTCGACGAGGAGGCAGGCTACTGGCCCGAGCAGCTGCGGCCGGCGCTGATGGTCCCCGGGTTCGCCGAGGAGCTGCGCGACCTGCTGATGCGCGCCGCCGAACGCGGGCTGGGCCCGGAGGACCTCGCCGAGCTGGGCCGGCGCCGCGGCCGCGAGGAGTGGATCGCCGCCGGGCAGTTCTGGGCGCAGTACGAAGAGGTCACGCAGCTGCAGGGCGCGGGCGGCAACGCCCTCGGCGTGGCGAGCGCGCCCGCGCTGGATGCCGCCGAGCTGGTCACCTCCGCGCTGCTCGCCCTCGAAGACGACGACGAGCTGCGCGAACGCGAGCGCACCCGCGTGCGGCACCTGTTCGTCGACGACGCCCACCACCTCGACCCGCTGCAGACCAGCCTGGTCCGGGTGATCGGGCACACCGCGGCGGAGTTCGTCGTCGCCGGCGACCCCGACCAGAACGTGTTCTCCTTCCGCGGCGCCGACGCGAGCCTGTTCGCCGACGCCGACCCGGACGGCAGCCGGACCGTCACGCTCACGACGGCCCACCGGCTCGCCCCGGCCGTCCGCCTGGCCGTGGCGAAGATCGGCGCGACGCTGCCCGGGTTGTCCCAGCACCGCAAGATCGTCCCGCCCGCGGGGGCTTCCGGCGGGAACGTGCGGGTCCGCGTGATGCCGACGCCGGCCGCCGAGGCCAGCTGGATCGCCGACCAGCTCCGCCGCGCGCACCTCGTCGACGGCGTGCCGTGGTCGGAGATCGCGGTGCTCGTCCGGTCGCCGGCGCGGACTTTCCTGGTGCTGCAGCGGGCTTTGCGCGCCGCCGGCGTCCCGATCGGCTCGGCGACCGAGGAGCTGCCGCTGGCGCGCCAGCCCGCGGTGCGGCCGTTGCTGGCCGTGCTGAAGCTCGCGCCCGCGCCCGAACTCCTCGACGTCGACCTCGCCGAAATGCTGCTGTCGTCGGCGCTCGGCGGCGCGGATCCGTTGGCGCTGCGGCGGTTGCGCCGAGGTCTGCGTCGGCTCGAACTGGCCGGGGGTGGCCAGCGGTCGAGCGACGAACTGCTCGTCGAAGCGTTGCGCGGCGGGGACATCCTCGCCGGGCTCGCCGACGCCGAGGCCGAGCCGGTGCGGCGCGTCGGCGGGCTGCTGCGCGTCACGCACCAGGCCGTGGCGCGCGGCGACGGCGTAGAGCAAGTGTTGTGGCAGCTGTGGAACGAAAGCCGGCTGCAGGACAAGCTGCTGAAGCAGGTCGAACGCGGCGGATCGCTGGGGGCGCAGGCTGACCGCGACCTCGACGCCGTCGTGGCGCTGTTCGACGCCGCCGGCCGGTACGTCGACCGGCTGCCGCGCGCGAGTGTCGCGTCCTTCGCGGATTACCTGGGGGCGCAACAGATCGCGGGCGACACGCTGGCACCGGCGGCTGTGCCTTCGGACGGGGTGTCGCTGCTGACCGCGCACGCGGCCGCGGGTCGCGAGTGGACGGTCGTCGCCGTCGCGGGTGTCCAAGAAGGAGCGTGGCCGGACCTGCGGCTGCGTGGATCCGTGCTGGGCGTGGAACGGCTGAAGGACCTGATGTCCGGTGTGGACGATGACGCCGTCTCCGCGACCGCGCCGATCCTGGCGGAGGAACGGCGGCTGTTCTACCTGGCGATGAGCCGGGCGAAGCAGACGCTGCTCGTCACGGCGGTGTCCGGAGAGGACGAGCAGCCGTCGCGGTTCCTCGACGACCTCGAGGAGAACGGCGCCGACGACGGCGGGCTCGACTCGCGGATGAAGCCGCCGGGGCGGTCGCTGGTGCTGGCCGAGCTGGTGGGGGAGCTGCGCGAAGTCGTCTGCGACGACAAGGCCGACCCCGTGCGCCGGCGGCGCGCGGCCAAGCAGCTGGCGCGGCTGGCCGAGGCGAAGGTGCCGGGCGCCCATCCGTCCACTTGGTACGGACTGCTGCCGGCGTCGACCGACGAGCCGGTGCACCGGCCGGGCGACCTGATCCGGATCTCACCGTCCACAGTGGAAATCCTGACGAAGTGCCCGCTGCGCTGGATGATCGAGCGCCACGGCGGTTCCGACCCGGCGCAGCTGGCCGCGGTCACCGGGACGTTGGTGCACGGGCTGGCGCAGGCGGTGGCGTCGGGGCGCACGGACGCCGAGCTGCAGGCGGCGCTGGACGAGGCGTGGGTGCGCGTCGACGCCGGGGCGCCGTGGTTCTCCCGGCGAGAGCGGCGGCGGGTCGAGCAGATGCTGCAGAACTTCGTGACGTGGCTGGAGCGCAGCCGGGCGGAGCTGAAGGCGGCGGGGGTCGAGCAGGACATCGAGGTCGAGCTGCCGGCCGGGGGCGAGGACGAGGTCCGGGTGCTGCTGCGCGGGCGGGTCGACCGGGTGGAGCTGGACGCCGACGGGCGGCCGGTGATCGTCGACATCAAGACGGGCAAGGTCCCGGTGTCGAGCGCGGACGCGGAGGCGCACCCGCAGCTGGCGGCGTACCAGCTGGCGGTGCTGCTGGGGGCGATCAAGGGCAGCAACGAGCCCGGCGGGGCGCGGCTGGTCTACGTCGCCAAGGGCAACAACAAGACGGGGGCGACCGAGCGGTCCCAGCCGCCGTTGGACGAGGTGGGCGGCAAGCAGTGGCTGGAGCTGGTCCGCGACGCGGCGGCTTCGGCGGCGGGGCCGGACTACCAGGCGCAGGAGAACCCGGACTGCGACCGGTGTCCGGCCCGCGGGTGCTGCCCGCTGCGGCCGGAGGGCAGGCAGGTGCCGGGGCCGTGAGCCGGTCAAGAGACGTCGTGAGTGAGAAACAGTGTTCTGACCCTGTTTCTCCCTCACGACCGGGTGGGGGGCGTGGGTGAGCCCGCTCGTCATCGCCAACCCCGTCGAGCCCGCCGAACTCGCCGATGCCCTCGGGCTGCACCGGCCGACCCCCGAACAAGCCGTCGTCATCGCCGCGCCCGTGGAACCGTCGCTCGTCGTCGCCGGGGCGGGGGCCGGGAAGACCGAAACCATGGCCGCGCGGGTCGTCTGGCTCGTGGCCAACGGGATCGTCAGCCCCGACCGCGTCCTCGGCCTCACCTTCACCCGCAAAGCCGCGCGCCAGCTCGGGGAACGCGTCCGCGCGCGGCTGCGGCGACTGGCCGGCTCCGGGCTGCTCGACCGGCTCGACCCGTCCGGCGGCCTGCGGTCCACTGTGGTCGCCGGCGAGCCGACCGTCCTCACCTACCACGCCTACGCCGGCCGCCTCCTCTCCGAACACGGCCTGCGCCTCCCCGTCCAACCCGGTGTCCGGCTGCTGTCCGAAACCTCGTCGTGGCAGATCGCGCACCGGGTGGTGTCCACTTGGGACAACGAGCTCGACACCGACCGCGTGCCGCCCACCGTCACCGCGGACCTCCTGCAGCTCGCCGGCGAACTGGGCGAGCACCTCATCTCGACCGAGCAGCTCGCCGAGTACACGACGTGGATGTGCCGCGTCATCGAGAACGCCCCGCGCGCCAAGGGGCAGCGGGCCGCGCTCCCGCAGAAGCTCACCGAAATCATGGCCGCGCAACACTTCCGGCTCGCGCTGTTGCCGCTCGTCGAGGAGTACCACCGCCGCAAGCGCAACGAAGGCGCGCTCGACTTCGCCGACCAGATGTCCCTCGCCGCCCAGCTCGCGAGCGGGTACCCGTCGGTCGTACGCGGGGAGCGTGAACGCTTCGGCGCCGTCCTGCTCGACGAGTACCAGGACACCGGGCACGCCCAGCGCGTCCTGCTGCGGGCGCTGTTCGGCGGCGTCGAGAACCAGCCGATGCCGGTCACCGCCGTCGGCGACCCCGCGCAGGCCATCTACGGCTGGCGCGGTGCCAGCGCGGCCAACCTGCCCCGCTTCACCACGGACTTCCCCCGCCACGACGGGGAGGAGCTCGTCCCCGCGCACGAATTTGGCCTGCTGACGAGCTTCCGCAACCCGCCGGAGATCCTCGAACTCGCCAACGCGATCGCCGAGCCGTTGCGGGCGCGCGGCCTCGGCGTCGAACGGCTGCGGGCGCGCGAAGGCGCCGGACCGGCGGACATCGCGGCCGCGCTGCTGCCGGACATCCGCGCCGAGCGCGAGTGGGTCGCCGACGCGATGGCGCGCCGCTGGCACGCGCAACAAGAGGAGACGGGCAAACCGCCGACGGCCGCCGTGCTCGTGCGACGCCGCGCCGACATGGCGCCCATCGCCGCCGAGCTGCGGGCGCGCGGGCTGCCGGTCGAGGTCGTCGGGCTCGGCGGGCTGCTCGACGAGCCCGAGGTCGCGGACCTCGTTTCGACGCTGAAGGTGCTCGCCGACCCGTTGTCGGGCAGCGCGGCGGCCCGGCTGCTGACCGGTGCGCGCTGGCGGCTCGCGGCCGCCGACGTCGCCGCGCTGTGGCGGCGGGCGGGTGAACTCTCCAGCCCGGAGAAGGCATCGGACGAGCCGGAGCTGGTCGTGGAGCGCGTCGAACAGGCCGGGCTCATCGACGCCATCGACGAGCCCGGTTCGCCGGAGCGGTACTCCGAAGCGGGCTACCAGCGCATCCGGCGGATCGGCTGGGAGCTCGCGGCGCTGCGGCGGCGCCTCGACCAGTCGCTGCCGGAGCTCGTCGCCGACGTCGAACGCACGATGCTCCTCGACGTGGAATCCTTGGCGCGCCCGGGATCCGCCGGGCGCGCGCACCTCGACGCGTTCGCCGAAGTCGTCACCGACTACGCCGAAACGGCTCCGACCGCGACTTTGCTGTCCTTTGTGGACTACCTGAACACCGCCGCGCACGCCGAAGACGGGCTGACCCCGGGCGAGGTCGAGGTCGTGCCGGACCGCGTGCAGGTGCTGACCGTGCACTCGGCGAAGGGCCTCGAATGGGAGGTTGTCGCCGTCCCGCACCTGGTGCAGGACGTCTTCCCGGGCCGGCGGCGCTCGTCGTCGTGGCTGCGGACGGCGACGTCGCTGCCCGCCGCGTTGCGCGGTGACTCGCAGGACCTGCCGGAGCTGCGGATCGCCGAGGGCTACGACCGCAAGGAAGTCCAAGAAGGACTGGAACTGCACGAAGCCGGGTTCGTCGAGCGGGAGCAGGCGGAGGAACGGCGGCTCTGCTACGTCGCGCTGACGCGGTCCGAGCACGCGCTGATCGTCTCCGGGCACTGGTGGAACGAGAGCAGCAGCCGGTACAAGGGGCCGTCGGAGTTCCTGACGGAGATCGGCGACGTCCTGCGCGAGACCGGCGTCGGGCAGCTCGCGGAGTGGGCGCCGGAGCCGGAGAAGGAGGACGAAAACCCCCTGGTTTCGGACTCGCGCAAGGCGCGCTGGCCCGTCGACCCGCTGGCCGACCGCCGCACCGGTGTGCAGACCGGGGTGGAGCTGGTCTCCGAGGCACTGTCCAGTATGGACGAAGAAGAGTCCGAAGAGGACGACGATCCGGACGGCTGGCTGACCGACACCGACGTCCTGCTCGAGGAGTGGGCGCGCAAGGACGACCACGTCCACCGGGTCCCGCTGCCGTCGCGGCTTTCGGTGAGCCAGCTGGTCGCGCTGGCCGACGACGCGGGCAAGCTGGCGGCGGACCTGCGTCGCCCGCTCCCGGTGGAGCCCAACAGCTTCGCCCGCCGCGGCACGGAGTTCCACGGCTGGCTGGAACGCCGGTTCGCGGGCGACCAGCTCATCGAGATCGACGACCTCCCGGGCGCGGCCGACTTCGGCGAAGCCCCGGACGCGGACTTCGAGGAGCTGCAGGCGGAGTTCGAGAAGAGCGAGTGGGCCACGCGGGTGCCGCACGCGGTGGAGGTGTCGTTCACGGCCGACGTGGAGGGCATCACCCTGCGCGGCCGGATGGACGCCGTGTTCCAGAACCCGGACGGCACGTGGGAGGTCGTGGACTGGAAGACGGGCTCGGTGCCGCCTGAGTCGCGGCTGCCGGTGCTGGCGGTCCAGCTGGCGGCGTACCGGATGGCGTGGGCGGCGCTGAAGAACATCCCGGTGGAGCGGGTCCGCGCGGCGTTCCACTACGTCCGGGCGAACCGCACGATCCGCCCGGCGGACCTCCTGGACCCCGAAGGCCTGCGACGGCTGCTGCGGGACATCCCGGAGGCGTGACTACAGGTTCAGCGGGTACAGCTCGAGGCCCTCGACCGTCAGCCGCAGCGACGCGCCGGGCCGGACGGCCGGCGCGGCGAGCTCGGCCTGCACAAGGCTGCCGCCCAGCCGGAGGGTGACCACCCGCCGTCGTTCGCGGCCACCGGGGCCGTCAGCAGGATCTGTTCGCCGGCGCCGGAAAGCGCGGGCTCGCCCGGGGGCACCGCCGCCCAGTCCTGGAACTCGTCCGGGATCTCCAGTTCCACGTCGACCGGCCCAGTCGGCGGAGGCTCGGAGCCGCGCCAGCGCGCGCACGCCGTGCCGAGCGGTGAGCTGAAGCGAACCAGGCCGCCGTCGAGGACCTCGGTGATCTCGATCCGCACCGGATTCAGGCCCGGTCGCGGACCTTCAGCGCCCACGCGATCAGCGGCCACTGCAGCGGCAACCGGGCCCACGCCAGCGCGCGGCGCGGGGCCGGTGCGGACGACGCGTCCAGCGCCATCTTCACGTTCCCCGGGAACACGCCCAGGAACAGCAGCGCCGCCGCCAGGCCGCCCAGCCTCCGGGTCCGGGGGACCGCCACCGCGACCCCGACCGCCAGCTCCGCGACCCCCGACCCGTACGTCCACGCCCGCCGGGAACCCGGCAGTGACGCCGGGATCAGCTCGTCGAACGGCTTCGGGACCGCCAAGTGCAGCACGCCCATCGTGCCCAGCGCGCCGGCCAGGAAGCGGGCCGGTCGTTGTGAGTTGGCCATGGGCTGATCGTTCCACGCGGCGGCCCGGTACTCCGTTCGGCTATCCTCCGGGCGTGAGTGACGCTCGACACCAGCCAGCATGAAGGCCCTGAAGCGGTTGCCGCTGGGCAGTCTCACCGATCGGCCGGACCACGAGCTCGTCGGCGTCCTGCGGATGCCCGAGCTGACCGTCAGCCCGCTGCGCGCGATCGTGAAGCGGATCATCGGCGCCCTGCTCGCGCTGCTGGCCACCGTGGTCATCGTGTACGTCGACCGCGACGGCTACCGCGACGCCAACGGCGATGGCCTGTCCCTGCTGGACAGCCTGTACTACGCCACCGTCTCGCTGTCGACGACCGGCTACGGCGACATCGCGCCCGCCACGTCGTCCGCCCGCCTGGTGAACGTGCTGGTGATCACCCCGCTGCGGGTGCTCTTCCTCATCGTCCTGGTCGGGACCACCCTGGAGGTGCTCACCGAGCGCTCCCGGCAGGCGTTCAAGATCCAGAAGTGGAGGACGAAGGTGCGCGACCACACGGTCGTCGTCGGGTTCGGCACGAAGGGCCGGTCCGCCGTCAACGCGCTGCTCGGCGACGAGTCCGTCGCCCCGGGCCAGATCGTCGTCGTCGACACCGACCAGCAGGCCCTCGACGCGGCGAGCGCGCTCGGCCTGGTCGCCGTGCACGGCTCGGCCACCCGGTCCGACGTCCTGCGCGTCGCCGCGGTGCAGCACGCCCGCGCGGTCGTCGTCGCCCCGAACCGCGACGACACGGCGGTGCTCGTCACCCTGACCGCCCGTGAGCTGGCGCCCCAGGCGCACATCGTCGCGTCGGTGCGGGAGGCGGAGAACGTCCACCTGCTCAAGCAGTCGGGCGCCGACCAGGTCGTCGTGTCCAGCGAGACGGCCGGGCGGCTGCTCGGCATGGCGACGTCGACGCCGCTGGTCGTGGACATCATGGAGGACCTGCTCACGCCCGAGTCGGGCCTGGCGATCGCCGAGCGGCCGGTCGAACCGTCCGAAGAGGGCGGTTCGCCGCGGCACCTGTCCGACCTGGTCCTCGGCCTGGTCCGCGACGGTGTCCTGTACCGCGTGGACGCCCCGCAGGCCGACGCCATCGAGCCCGGCGACAAGCTGCTCTACGTCAAGAAGGTGACGCAGGCGGAGAAGATCGAGCGGTAGGTCCGCTTCGCCGGTGAGCGGGACCGGGGCGCCTGGGTTTTGCCCGGCGGATCTGGAACCATGGCGAAGTGCCCCCGCGATCACTCGATCTCAAGTGGCCCACGGTGGCGATCCCCGCCGCGGCGGGTGTGCTCGTCGTGCTGCTGGCCTGGCTGGCCGGGCCGGGGCTGCTGGGCATCTCGAACGACGACGTCGGCGCCCCGGTGCCGGCCGAGGTCACCAAGCCCGCGCCGTGCGACCGGCCGGACGCGGTCGAGACCGTGAAGTTCACCGTCGCGGGCAAGACGCACGAGGGCACCCTGAATGGCTGCGGGCACGGCCAAGGCGAGCGCGTCGAGGTCGGCGTCCCCGACCAGCTGCCGGACCAGGGGACGGTCACCGTCCGCGTCGCGGACACGTCGGCCGGGGCGTCGGACGCGCGGCGCCCGGTCGGCCTGTTCCTGCTCGTGTTCGCCTGCTTCTCCGGCGGGATGTTCGTCTACCTCTGGCTGAGCATCCCGCTGCGACCCAAAACAGCTAGCTGACCTCGGACGACGGCGCCGCGAAGGTGTTGCAGTCGGCGATCCGGTTGCTCGTCGCGCCCGCCCGCCACCAGGACGCGTAGTGCGCGTTCGTCCCGTGGTCGTGGCTGCGGGAGGTGTTGTCGCCGCGGGTCTCCTGGTCGTTCCAGGCCTTGTTGTACATGTCGCGGCTGATCGTGCCGCCCTGGTCGACGTGCGCGCCGAGGAACATGCCAGAGAAGCACTGGGCCTGCAGTTCCTTGCGCCGCGACATCTCCAGCCCGGCCGGGCTGTTCTGGCCGGCTTCGTAGATCTTCTGCCAGGCCGCGTCCATCAGCCCGGCGACCTCCTGGACGTGGTGGCCGTACTCGTGGGCGAACAGGGCCAGGTAGACGCCGGGGTTGTTGCCGTACTGGTCGGTCTGCAGCCCGCGGAACGGGACGTACAGGTTGTTTTCGCAGTAGTACGCGGCGGTCGCGATGCCGACCTGGATGGTGCCGCACTCGGTCTCGAAGCTCGCGCCGGTCGGGAAGTGCAGCGCCGGCGGGGTGAACGGCAGGTGGTAGGCCGTGAGGAACGGGCCCCACGCCGCGTCGAGGCACTTGCTGGCGGCGGTGAAGAAGGCTTCCGCGCCGTCCTGCGTGCTCTGCCAGGCGGGGAGGTTGCAGACGCGGTTCTGCAGGCCGGCGTTCGGGTCCTGCAGGATCGGGTGGTCGGCCAGCTTGAGGATCTTCTGCGGGCCGGTCGGGCTGGGCGTCGACAGCTCGCTCGGCGGGGCCGACGCCGACGCCGGGGCACCCGCGCCACCGGGCAGCTGCGAGGGGAGGTCCTGGGACGTCGGCGTGTCGCGGAAGTTCGCGTTGGCCGACGGCGTCTCGCCGCGGTTGAGGACCACGATCGCGACCAGCCCGAGCACCAGCACGGCCACGGCGCCGAGGCACACGCCGATCACGGCCGCCGGGGAGCGGCGACGCGGGGCGGAGACGGTGTGGGGGCGGCCCAACCAGGGAAGATCCGGTTGCGCATCCGGCACCGGCGGCGGCTGGACGATCCCGCGAGGCGGTACGCGGCCGTGGGGCGGTTGCGTCACTAGGCAGTCCCGAAGGGTCTCGGTACGGACCGGGGGTACCCGATCCCGCCATTCAGCATATCGGGGGAACGGGCCCTCTCGCACCCGTCCGTGCGCGCCGAGTCACCGCGCACCGACGTCACCCCAGGTCTGGCCGGGTGCAACGGGCTCTGAAAGAGTGTGGGCAAGCAGGTACTGCAGGCGAGGGGCTTCGATGACAGACACCGGTGGCGCGCCCGGCGGCCAGGGCGACGACACGCCGACACCCAGCCAGGGACTTCCCCAGGCAGTACCCCCCGGATCGGGTGATTCGAAGCCGGGCGCGGACCACTCCGCGTCACCGGCGACGCCGCCGCGGGGGTGGCAGCCGCCGGACGCCGCGGCGGCCCCGGGCCCCGCGACGCCGCCGGGCTGGGAGCGCCCGGCCGCCACCGGGCAGCCGCAGTGGGGCGCCCGGCCGCAGTACCAGCAGCAGCCGTACCAGCAGCAGCGCCCCTGGAGCCCGCACGGGCTCGGCAAGCCGGGCGTGATCGCGTTGCGGCCGCTCAACATCGGCGACATCCTCGACGGCGCGATCACCACGATCCGCCGCCACCCGCTGCTCATCCTCGGCATCGGCGCGGTGCTGGCGGTGATCACCGCCGCCGTCACCTTCCTCGTGCAGAAGTTCGTCTACGACGACCTGCAGAGCCTGGCCACGACGGCCGAGCTCGGCCCCGGCGCGACGGACGCGGAGGTGCGCAACGCCGTGTTCGGCGCGTTCGGCGACGTGCTGCTCGCGCTGCTGCCGACGGCGCTGCTCACGACGTTGCTGACGACGGTGGCGAACGGGCTGCTGGCCGCGGTGATGGGCCGCGCGGCGCTCGGGCGCGAAGTCACCTTCGGCATCGCCTGGAGCGAGGTGCAGCCGCGGCTGTGGCCGCTGCTGGGCGTCGGGTTCGCCTACTCGATCCTCACGACGCTCGGCGTGCTGCTGTGCA
Organism: Amycolatopsis sp. NPDC114478; assembly: GCF_055633805.1. Classification (NCBI taxonomy): domain Bacteria; kingdom Bacillati; phylum Actinomycetota; class Actinomycetes; order Pseudonocardiales; family Pseudonocardiaceae; genus Amycolatopsis; species Amycolatopsis sp. NPDC114478. The sequence goes on from NZ_JBVKDO010000021.1 coordinate 177,521, forward strand.
TCATCCCCGGCATCGTCGCCTACGTGTTCTGGGCGCTGGCCAGCCCGGCGCTCGTGCTGGAGCGCGGCACGTTCAAGCAGGCGTTCTCGCGGTCGGTGCGGCTGGTCAGCGGCTCGTTCTGGCGGGTGTTCGGCATCCTGCTGCTCGCCGGGCTGATCGCGTACCTGTTCAACGCCATCATCCAGCTGCCGTTCAGCATCGGCAGCGGCGCGTTCAGCGGGATCCTGAACCCGTCGGCGCGGACGGTCGTGCCCGGCACCGGTGAACTCCTGCTGCAGTCGGCTGGCCAGATCGTGTCCGGAACCGTCGCCACGCCGTTCGTCGCGCTGGTCACCGTGATCGTGTACCTCGACCAGCGGATGCGCCGCGAGGGCATGGACATCGAGCTGGCGCGCGCGGCCGGGGTCCAGCCCCCGCGGGCATGGTGACGTTGCTGCTCACCGACATCCCGGTCGACATCGACCGGGACGATGCGCGGCGCGCGGCGGCCGAGGAGCTGTCCGACCCGAAGTACCAGGCCGCACGGCCGAGCGGCCTGGAGCAGTTCGTCCAGTGGCTCGGCGAGCAGCTCCAGAAGCTGCTGAACAGCGTGTCGAACGTGGTCCCGGGCGGGATCTTCGGGGTGCTGCTGATCCTTGTGGTGCTGATCGTGCTCGTCGTGGTGGTCCGGCTGCGCACCGGCAAGATCGCCCGCTCGTCCCGGGCCGACCGGCTCGTCTTCGGCGGGAAGCGGCAGAGCGCGGACGACTACCGCCGCGCGGCCGCCGAAGCCGCCGCGGCCGGCCGGTACGACGACGCCGTCCGCGACCGCTTCCGCGCCGTCGTGCGCGCCCTGGAGGAACGCGCGCTGCTCGACGCCCGCTCCGGCCGGACGGCCGACGAAGCCGCCGCCGAGGCCGGGGTGCTGCTGCCGAACGTCGCCGCGGAGCTGCGGCAGGGCGCGCGGCTCTTCGACGACGTCCACTACGGCGGCCGCGAAGGCACCGAAGCCGCCTACCGCGCGCTGACCGAGCTGGACGAGCGCTGCCGCCGTGAACGTCCGGTCGCCCTGGCGGCCCCGTGAGCACCTCGGTTTCGCCGGACGTGCGCCGGATCTGGCGCGGGGTGCGGATTCCGCTCGCCCTCGTCGTGCTGATCTTCGCCGCCGGCGCCCTGCTCCTGCTCGGCCGCGGCGAGCAGACCCGCGGCGCGCTCGAACCCGGCTCCTACGAACCCGGTGGCGCACACGCGCTGGCGAAACTCCTGCGGGACCGGGGTGTCGACGTCCGCACCGCGCACTCGATGGACGAAGCGGACGCGGCCGTCCGCGAAGACGCGACGCTGCTGGTCACCGAGCCGGACCTGGTCCCGGCCAAGCGGCTCGACGCGCTGCGGCGGCACGCCGCCGACGTCGTCCTCGTGACGCCGGGCGCGCCGACGCTGCACGATTCGCTGCCGCTGGTCCGGCCGGTCGGCCAGAGCGACGTCGGCACGCTGCACCCGGAGTGCACGGTCGCCGCGGCGGTGGCGGCGGGCGACGTCACGCTCGGCGGGGTCGGCTACGCCTCGCCCGGCGCGCGGTCGTGCTACCCCGGCGATGGCGGCGGCACGCTGCTGCAGCTCGCCGACTCCGGCGGCACGACGACGCTGCTCGGCTCGTCGGCGCCGCTGACCAACTCGCGGCTCGCCGACGAGGGCAACGCGGCGCTGAGCCTGCGCCTGCTCGGGCAGCACCCGACGCTGGTCTGGTACCTGCCCTCGATCGCCGACCCGGGGCTGGACGACACCCGCAAGTCGATCTTCGACCTGATCCCGGACGGCTGGTACTACGGTGCCGCGCAGGCGTTCATCGCCGTGGCGCTGCTGGCGCTGTGGCGGGGACGCCGGCTCGGCCCGGTGGTCACCGAGCCGCTGCCGATCGTCGTCCGCGCGGCCGAAACCGCGGAGGGCCGCGCCCGGCTGTACCGGCGGGCGAAGGCCGCGGACCACGCGGGCGAGACGCTGCGGGAGGCGGCGCGGACGCGGCTGCGGACCGTGCTCGGCCTGTCGCGCGACGCCGACGCGGCCGCGCTCGTGCACTCGGTGAGCGAGCGGACCGGGCGGCCGGCGAACGAGATCGGCGCGGTGCTCTACGGCCCGGCGGTGCCGGACGACCCGGCGCTGGTCCGGCTGGCCGGCGAACTGGACAGGGTGGAACGAGAGGTGGGGCGAACTTGACCAGCGAGAACGCGACGGGGGCCCGGGAAGCGCTGATCGCGCTGCGCGCCGAGGTCGGCAAGGCCGTCGTCGGCAACGACGCCGCGGTCACCGGGCTGATCCTGGCGCTGCTCTGCCGGGGGCACGTGCTGCTCGAAGGCGTCCCCGGCGTGGCGAAGACGCTGCTCGTGCGGGCGCTGGCCGCGTCGCTGGACCTGGAGACCACGCGCGTGCAGTTCACGCCCGACCTGATGCCCGGCGACGTCACCGGCTCGATCGTCTACGACGCGCACAGCGGCGAGTTCTCCTTCCGCGAGGGCCCGGTGTTCACGAACCTGCTGCTCGCCGACGAGATCAACCGGACGCCGCCGAAGACGCAGTCGTCGCTGCTGGAGGCGATGGAGGAGCGGCAGGTCTCGCTCGACGGCAAGTCGCGGCCGCTGCCCGACCCCTTCATCGTGATCGCCACGCAGAACCCGGTGGAGTACGAGGGCACCTACCCGCTGCCGGAGGCGCAGCTGGACCGGTTCCTGCTGAAGCTGACCATGCCGGCGCCCTCGCGCGAGGACGAGATCGGCATCCTTTGGCGGCACGCGCAGGGATTCGACCCGCGCAACCTCGCCGCGGCGGGCCTCAAGGCGGTCGCCGGGGCCACCGAACTCGCGGCGGCGCGCGAAGCCGTGGCGCGCGTGACGATCGGGCCCGAGGTGATCGGGTACGTCGTCGACCTGTGCCGGGCGACGCGGCAGCTGCCGTCGGTCCGCATCGGCGTTTCCCCGCGCGGCGCCACGGCGTTGCTCGCGGTGACGCGGGCCTGGGCGTGGCTCGCCGGCCGCGACTACGCGACCCCCGACGACGTCAAGGCGCTGGCCCGGCCCGCGCTGCGGCACCGCCTGGACGTCCGGCCGGAGGCCGAGCTGGAAGGCGTCACCGCGGACGGCGTGCTGGACCGCGTGCTCGCGTCCGTGCCCGTGCCGCGCTGACATGGCCGTCACCGGAAGGCTCGGGCTGCTCGCGCTGTTCGGCGCGCTGGTGGTCGGGCTGCTCGCGCCGTCGGACCTCGGGATCCTGGCGGTCGGCGGCGTGCTCCTGGTGCTCGTGGTCGTCGACCTCGTGCTGGCGGGGAGCGTGCGGCCGCTGGTGTTCCGGCGGTCGGGCGACACGTCGGTGCGGCTCGGCGAGCCGTGCGAGGTGACGCTGGTCGTCGCCAACCCGGGCCGTCGTGCGGTGCGGGGCCTGCTGCGGGACGCGTGGCCGCCTTCGGCGGGTGCTGCGGACCGCCATGCCCTGCGCGTCCCGCCGGGGGAGCGCCGGGCGTTGGTGACCGCGTTGCGGCCGTCGCGGCGCGGTGACCGGACGGCGGCGCGGGTGACGGTCCGGTCGGTGGGGCCGTTGGGGTTGGCGGCGCGGCAGGGTTCGCACGAGGTGCCGTGGACCGTGCGCGTGCTGCCGCCGTTCCACAGCCGCAAGCACCTGCCGTCGCGGCTGGCGCGGCTGCAGCAGCTCGACGGCCGCAACGCGGTGCTGATCCGGGGCCAGGGCACGGAGTTCGACTCGCTGCGCGAGTACGTGATCGGCGACGACGTCCGGTCGATCGACTGGCGCGCGACGGCCCGGGCGGCGGACGTCATGGTCCGGACGTGGCGGCCCGAGCGCGACCGGCACGTGGTGCTGGTGCTCGACACGGGCCGCGTGTCGGCGGGCCGGGTCGGCGACGCCCCGCGCCTCGACGCGGCGATGGACGCGGCGCTGCTGCTGGCGGCCCTGGCGACCCGCGCCGGCGACCGCGTCGACCTGCTGGCGTACGACCGGCGGCTGCGCGCGGCGGTGCAGGGTTCGTCGGGGGCGGCGTTGCTGACGTCGCTGGTGAACGCGATGGCGCCGATCGAGCCGTCGCTGGTCGAGACGGACGCGCGGGGGATGGTCGCGGAGGTGCTCCAGCGAACCCGGCGCCGGGCGCTGGTCGTCCTGCTGACCGGGCTCGACGCGGCACCGCTGGAGGAGGGGCTGTTCCCGGTGCTGAGCTCGCTGACCGCGCGGCACGAGCTGATCGTGGCGTCGGTGGCGGACCCGCGGGTGGCGGAGATGCTGTCCGGGCGCGACGACGCGGAAGCCGTGTACGACGCGGCGGCGGCGTCGCGGACGGTGGCCGAGCGCCGGCGCGTGACGGAACGCCTGGGGCGGCACGGGGTCAGCGTGGTGGACGCGGTGCCGGAGGAGCTGCCGCCGGCGTTGGCGGACCGCTACCTGGCGCTGAAGGCGGCAGGGCGACTCTGACGGGTGACTGCGGTGGTGAACGTCCGTCCGCCCTGTTAAGCCCGAAGCATGTTCAAGTTCATGGCCGTGGCCTTGGCGATCGCTTCGGTTCCCGACGGCTCTCCCGTCTACTTGGCCGATGGCGGCGGCAAGCTGTCGCTCGCGGTGGTGTCCGGTCAGCCGGTGCTGGCGGACGCGGCGGACCCAGGCGCGAAGTGGACGTACACCGGGCAGCACTTCACGAATGTCGCAAGTGGACAGTGCTTGACCGCGGTGAGTCCCGTCGACGGCGTGGCGGTGAAGGTGGCGGCTTGCTCCGACGGGGACAAGCACCAGGCTTGGCGGCGGGTAGCCGGGCTACCCGGTTTGGTGGAGATCGCGAACGTGGCGACCGCGCGGTGCCTGACGGCGGAGGACGCGGTCGCGGGCGCCCGGCTGTACCAGGAAGTCTGTTCGCTGACGGGGATCGCGAACACGTGGGCGGCGGGCGGCCGGACGTTGGCGATCCTGTCGGGCAACGGCCAGCGGCTGGCTTCGAAGGACCCGGGAGCGCCGTTCGTGGTCCGGGTGATCGGCGAGAACGGCCAGCCGGCGCCGGACGTACCGGTGACGTTCTTCGTGCGCGCGGCCCGGCCGAAGAACGCGCTGGTCTTCGAGGGCGGCGGGGAGACGGTGACGGTCAAGACGGGCCCGGACGGGTCGGCGGCCAGCCCGAAGCTGGTGCTGACGGAGGTGGGGGAGTTCGAGGCGCGGTTCGTGGGAACGGCGGGCCTGGAGGACGGATCGTCGATCGCCTTCGAGGGCTCGTGCCTATGCTGATTCGGGCAGGAAGTCCCCGGCGTCACGGGCGTCGAGATCCCCGACTTCGCCCTCCTTCGCCGCCCGGCGGCCCAGCGTGAACACGTACACCAGGAACAGCACCTCGACCAGGACGCCGATGCCCACGCGGACCCACGTCGGCCAGCCCGACGGCGTCACGAACGCTTCGATGATCCCCGAGACGAACAGCACGCACGCCAGCCCGAGCGCCATCACGACCACCGAACGGCCCTGCTCGGCCAGCGCCGCGGTGCGGGAGCGGCGGCCCGGGTCGACCACCGTCCAGCCGAGCCTCAGCCCGGTGCCCGCCGCGACGAACACCGCCGTCAGCTCCAGCAGGCCGTGGGGGAGCAGGAGGCCGATCATCACGTCGCCGCGGCCGGCCGCGCTCATCGCGCCGATGATCAGGCCCGCGTTGAGGGAGTTCATCCACAGCGCACCGATCACCGGCAGGCCCAGCGCGACGCCGAGAAACAGGCACGTCGCCGCCACCCAGGCGTTGTTCGTCCACACGCGCGCCGCGAACGACGTCGCCGGGCCCGTCGAGTAGTACGCCTCGGCTTCGCCGCCGGGCTTCGTCAGCTGGTTCAGCTCGTCCGCGCTGCCGATCGACGCGCGGACGTGCGGGTCGCCCGCGACCCAGACGGCGACCACCGCCATCACCGCGATCGACACCAGCGCGGCCGGGATCCACCAGCGCCGTGAGAGGTAGACGGCGGCGGGGAAGCGGCGCGTGAAGAACAGCGCGACCTCGCGCCACGCGGGGTTGTGCGACCCCGAGATCGCGCTCCGGCCGCGGGCGACCAGCCCGGACAGCCGGCTGACGAGCGCCGGGTCGGGCGCGACCGAGCGGACGATCGACAGGTGCGTCGCCGTCCGCTGGTAGAGCGTCACCAGCTCGTCGGCCTCGGCACCGGTCAGCTTGCCGCCGCGGTGAGTCAGCTCGCCGAGCCGGTTCCACTCCGCCGTGTGCGTCGCGACGAAGACGTCCACATCCACGCCGACCACCCTATCCGGTCGCTACGCTGGCCTGGTGCACGAGGAATCGGAGCTGGTCACCGGGGAAGCCGTCGTCCTGGACCTGCGCGTCGCGAAGCTCGCCAGCCGCGCGCTCGCGATGCTGCTGGACGTCATCGTGCAGTTCGCGCTGCTGCTCGGCACGATCTTCGTCCTGACGCTGACCGTGCCGGGCGAGGACGAATCGCTCGCGCTGACCCTGATCCTCGTGTTCCTGGTGCTGATCCTGGTCGGCTACCCGGTGCTCTGGGAGACGCTCTCGCGCGGCCGGTCGCTGGGCAAGCTGGCGGTCGGGCTGCGCGTGGTGCGCGTCGACGGCGGCCCGATCCGCTTCCGGCACGCGCTGACCCGCGGGCTCGCCGGGTTCGTCATCGACTTCTGGGCGCTCGGGGTGTTCGGCGCGGTGGCGGTGGTCGTGTCGCTGTGCTCGTCCGACGGCCGCCGGGTGGGCGACTTCCTGGCGGGCACGCTGGTGATCCGCGACCGCGTCCCGGAGAGCGCGGGCTACCCGGCGATCGGCATGCCCCCGGGCCTCGAGGGCTGGGCGGCCCAGCTCGACCTGACCCGGCTGCCGGACGACCTCGCGCTGGCGAGCCGCCAGTTCCTGGCGCGGTTCGGCCAGCTGGCCCCGGAGGCGGCGCACGCGCTGGGCTGGAGCCTGGCGCAGCAGGTGGGCAACGCGCTGGGCACGCCGGTGCCGCCGGGGGTGCCACCGTGGGCGTTCTTGGCGGCGGTGCTGGCGGAACGCCGCAACCGCGACCACGCGCGCGCGATGCGGACGTACGCGGCACAGGTGGAGGCGGCGCGGGGGCACGTGCCGGCGGGGTTTGGCGCTGGGGTGCCGGGACAGCCCGGCTACGCGCAGGCCGGTTACTTCAACGGCGGCCAGACAGGCTTCGCGGGCCAGGCGGGCCAGGCCGGCGACGCGGGCCAGGCGGGACAGCCCGGCTACGCGCAGGCCGGTTACTTCAACGACGGCCAGCCGAGCCAGGCCGGACAGACCGGCCAGACCGGTCACGCGGGCCAGCTCGGCCAGGCGGGCTCCCTGGCCACGGGCGCCGCACCGTCGCCGTCGTCGGCTGGACCGGGGGCCTCCGGCAGCCCGGCCGAGGTGGATGCGCCGACCCCGCCGTCCGGGGTTCCGGCGCCGGCCGTCGAAAACCCGTTCGCCCCGCCGAGCTAGGACACGTCCGCCGAATCCGAGAGCCACGTGTTGCACTGCTGGTTGCGGTTCTTCGTCGCGCCGTGTTGCCACCAGGCGATGTTGTGCTTGGCGCTGCCGTGGTCGCGCTTGCCGTTGCGGGCGTAGTCGTCGCCGCGGTCCTGGGCGTTCCACGCCTCGTTGTAGATGTTCTTGTCGACCGAGCCGCCGGACACCGACGCCGAACCGAGGAACATCCCCGAGAAGCACTGCGCTTCGAGCTCCATCCGGCGCGACAGCTCCAGGCCGACCGCCGAGTCGGCGCCGGCGTCGTACCGCTGGTTGCCGTACGCCTCGGAGATGCCGGCCAGGTTCTGCACGTGGTGGCCGTACTCGTGGGCCAGGATCGACAGGTACGGGCCGGGGTGGTTGCCCCACACGTCGATCTCGATGCGGTCCATCGGCATGTAGATCGTGTCGTTCGTCGGGCAGTAGAACGGCGTGACGCCGGTCGTCGTGCCGCCGCTGCCGCACGGCGTCGACGACTCCGACAGCGACCGCGGCACCGACAGGTTCGGCGACCGGAACGGCAGGTCCGCGCCGCCGAGCATGCGCGACCACATCGCGTCGAGGCAGGCGATCCCGGACTGGAAGAAGCGGGTGGCGCTGTTCTGGTCGGTCGCCCAGCGGCTCAGCGAGCAGGGGACGTTCTGCAGGCCGTAGTCGGGGCTGGCGAACAGCGGGTTGTTCCCGGTCGCGGCGACCGAGCGCGGGCCGCTCGGCTGCTCGGACGTGCGGGTGGTGCCCTCGGTGGTCCGGCTGGTGGTCGTTTCCTCGGTGGACGAGGTGGTTTCGGTGGTTTCGTCGGCGGAGGTGGTTTCGTAGGTGTCCGAGGGGTAGGTGCTCGAGTACCCGGCATCGGCGACGTGCCGGGTGCTGCCGCCGATCAGCGCCACGGCCGCGACGAGCCCCCCGACCACGGCGACGATCCCGATGATCGCCACGGCGACGATGACCCCGGTGTTCGACTTCTTGGCGACGTAGGGCCGGTAGCCGGGAGCGAACCGCGGGCCGAAAGGCGAGCCGGGCGGCGGGCCCGGGTAGGGGGGAGCGAAGACGGGCGGCGCGGCGGCGGCGGGCGGGGGGAGCGGGGGCCGGGCGGGCGGGAATCCACCGGGACGCGGGTAGGGCCCGGACGCGGGGAAGCTTTGGGTGCCTTGCGGACCGCGGGGCGGCTGGCCAGGGTACGGCGGTTGGCCGGGCGCGCCGCCTTGCCAAGGTCCCGGCGTGCCGCCGGGTCCTTGGCCTTGCCAAGGTCCCGGCGTGCCGCCGGGTCCTTGGCCTTGATGGGGAGCGCCGGGCGTTTGGGGCTGAGTGTGGGGTGGTTGACCGGGGCGGCCGGGTGCCTGCCCTGGCTGGCCGCCGGGTCCGGGGCCTTGGTGGGGAGCGCTGCCGGGTGCTTGGTTGGGCTGCGTGGGGCCGCCGGGTGCCTGCCCTGGCTGCCCACCGGGTCCCGGTCCTTGCTGCGGAGCGCCGCTCGGTGCCTGCCCTGGCTGGCCGCCGGGGCCTTGCTGGGGAGCGCCGGCGGGCGTCTGGCCCGGCTGGGTGTGCGGCGGCCGGCCATGTCCCTGCCCTGGCCGCCCCTGGGGCAACGGCCTGACCCCCGGCGGCGGCAACGGCCGGGCCCCCGGGGGCGGCACCGGCCGCCGCGGGTCGTGTGGGCCAGGGCCCGGGCCCGGGCCGGGGCCAGGACCAGCGCCGGAACCAGGACCCTGCGGGCCGTGCGTCATGAAAGCGGAACCCCCCGTGCGATTTCCCCGTCGGAACCGGCGTACCTGCGGTGATCTCGCCGTTCCGGGCGTCAGCATAGATCGGGTGCTCTAGGGTGTGGTGCTGTGTCGATGAAATGGGGGGCGGCGGTCACGGCCGCCGTCATGGTCCTGGTCACCGCCGGGCCTGCCGCCGCGCAGGGGCCGTCCGCCGGGCCCGTGCTGCCGGACGCGCCGTCCGAACAGGTCAAAAAACCCCAGCAACTGAACGGCCAGAACATCCAGCCGCCGGAAGGCGCCACCGCCGACGTCGCCCTCAAAGTCCTGCGTGACGGCTCCCTCGAAGTCACCGAGCACGTCACCGTCCCCGGCGGCAAGCAGCTGACCTCCCGCGTTCCCCTCAAGGTCTCCGCGAGCGACGACCAGGACCGCGTCTTCGCCATCCGGAACACCAAGACCGAAGGCGCCGCGAGCAGCCAGCTGACCGGTGACCAGCTCGTCCTCACCTTCGCCGGTGGCACGTCCACTGCCACGTTCACCGTCGACGGCGTCGTCGCCGACCAGAACGGCCGCCAGCAGGCCCGGTGGCAGGTCGCGAGCGGCTTCGACGCTCCGCTCGCCAAGCTCACCGCCTCCTTCCTGGCGCCGTCGCCGCGACTGTCCCCTGTGGACTGCTTCGCCGGCCCCATCGGCTCGAGCCAGCGCTGCACGCTCGCCGAACTCGACCACACCGGCGTCGTCCGCCTCGAACAGAACGACGTCCGCCCCGGCGACCGCGTCGACCTCCTCGTCGGCCTGCCCGCGAACACCGTCCCGGCCACCGCGAAGTTCGCCGACGTCGGCCTCTTCGCCACCGCCTTCGCCTTCACCCCGCTGACCGGCATCGCCTTCGCGCTGCTGCTCGCCTTCCTGATCGTCGGCGGCCTCTACGTCCACCGCCGCCGCAAGGAGGACGCGGGCGCCCTCACCACCGCCACCGGCCCGGTCGAGGTGCTGCTGCGCGACGGCGACCGCGTCTACTTCGCCAGCCCCGACGGCGTCCTGCCCGGCCAGGTCGGCACGGTCGTCGACGAGACCGTCGACGTCGTCGACATCAGCGCCACCGTCGTCGACCTCGCCGTGCGCAACTACCTCTGGCTGGCCGAGGTACCGGGCCCCGACTGGCAGCTCGCCCGCCGCAACCCGCCCGACGAGCACCTCCACGACTTCGAACGCGCCGTCTACGAGACGCTGCTGCCGGCGGGCACGGACGCCGTGCTCGTCTCGCAGCTGCGCGCCCGCGGCACCCTCGACCTGCGCAAGATCAGCGACGCGATGTACGCCGACGTCGTCACCAAGCGCTGGTTCTCCCGCCGCCCCGACACCGCCCGCGGCCGGCTCACCTGGCTCGGCGCCGGGATCTTCGCGCTCGGCGCGGCCGCCACCGCCGTCTTCACCTTCACCGTCGGCGAAGCGCTGCTCGGCGTCGCGGTCGCGCTCGCGGGTCTCGCCGTCGCCGCGGCGGCCGCGTTGCTGCCCTCGCGCACCGCGCGCGGCCGGGCGCTCGTCGGCCAGGTCCGCGGCCTGCTCGACTACCTGCACACCGCCAAGGCCGAGGACATCCCGCCCGCCGACCGCGAAATGGTGTTCTCGCGCTCGCTGCCGTACGCGGTCGTGCTGGGCGACACCGAACGCTGGCTCGGCGCCTTCGCCGCGCTCAACCCGGCGTCGGACGGCTCGGCCGGCCTCTACTGGTACGGCGGCATGGAAGCCGACCACGACCTGCGCCGGTTCGGCACGCACTTCCCGTCCTTCCTCACCGCGCTCGACGGGCTGCTCACCGCCGCCGGCCGCACCGCCCGCTGACCGTGCTCGCCGCAGCGGTGCTGGCGCTGGTCCTGGCCGCGGCGCCGGACCAGCCGCCGCTGCCGACCGTGCCGCAGAGCGCCGAAATCCAGCTCAAGGTCGAGCGCGACGGCTCGCTCTCGGTCGCCGAGGCGATCTCGGTGCCCGACGGCGTCACCATGGACCGCCGGGTCCCGCTGCGGGTCGCCGCACCGCACCACAGCGACCGCGTCTACGGCGTCCGCGACGTCGTCCTCGAGGGCAGCGGGAACGCCCAAGTGGACAACGGCGCGCTGACCGTCCACCTGACGTCCGGCACGTCGGTCCTCCGGTACACAGTGGACGGTGTCGTCGCCGGCGACCGGGTCACCTGGGAACTGGCCGGCGGCTGGAGCGCCGACCTGAAGTTCATCCGGGCCTCCTTCGCGGCGCCCGAAATCCCGACCGCGGTCGACTGCCTCGCCGGGCCGCCGGATTCGGACTTCCCGTGCGGCGCCGCGCAGATCGACCACGCCGGGCTGACGCGGTTCAGCCAGCAGAACCTCGCGGCGGGCGACCGGATGACGGCGACGGTCGAGCTGCCCGCCGGCACGGTTCCGGGGAACGAAGTCCTCGTCCCGGCCAAGACGATCGCGGGCGCGTTCGTGCTCACCGCCCCGGTCGGCTGGGCCTGGGCGGGCTTCGGCGCGCTCCTGCTGGCGGCGGCCGCGTTCGTGGCGTTCGCGCGTCGTCGGGGCACCGGCGACCCGCCGAAGGCCGGCCTGATCGCGAAGAACGGCGAGTTCGCGTCCCCGGCCGGGGTGCTCCCCGGGCACGCCGGCGTGCTGCTGCACGGCCGCGCCGGGCCCGTCGATCTCGCCGCGACCGTGCTCGACCTCGCCGTCCGCAACTACGTCCGGGTGAGCGACGGCCCCACGCTGACCCGCCGCAACCCCGCCGACGAGCACCTGACGCCCTTCGAGCGTGCCGTGTTCGAAGCCGTGCTGCCGGAGGAGTCGGTGACGCTCGCCGAACTGCGGCAGCGGCACGTCGAGATCCCCCGCGCGGAGCTGGCCGCGGACCTCGCCGGCCGCGGGTGGCTCGCGACCGGGCGGCTTCGGCGCGCGGGGGTCCGGGTCGTCTTCTACGGCGTGTTCCTCACCGTCCTGCTGGCCCTGACCGTCGGGTACGCCCAGCTCGGCGTCATCCTCGCGCTGACCGGGGTCGCCGCCGCCGTGACGTCGGCGGCGCTGCCCGCGCGCCGGCACGCGGGCGCCGGGGTCGCGCGCCGGCTCCGCGGCGTCGCCGAAGAACTGGCCACCACCCGCGCGAAGGACTTCGACAAGTCCCAACGGGAGCTGGTGTTCTCGCGCGGCCTCCCGTACGCGCTCGCTCTGGGCGAACTAACCCCGTGGGTGGCCGCGTTCGCCGCGCTCGAACACCCTCCGCCGGTGTACTGGTACGACGGCGACATCACCCCTGACCAGGCCGGATCCTTCGCGCTCACGCTCGCGGGCACCTTCGCGGGCGCCCACCGCGGCCGGCGCCTCGACGCGGTGCGGCAGCACACCCGTTCTCACTCGCCAGTCGGGACGCACGCGGGTGCCGACCCGTCGTAGGGTGGGGCCATGGCCGATCCCGAGCTCGTCCGATACACCCTCGACAACGGTCTGCGCGTGGTCCTCGCACCCGACGCGACCGCGCCGGTGGTCGGCGTCAGTGTCCACTACGACGTGGGCTTCCGCTCCGAGCCCGAGGGGCGCACCGGTTTCGCGCACCTCTTCGAGCACTTGATGTTCCAGGGCTCGGAGAGCCTCGAGAAGCTCGCCCACTTCCGGCACGTCCAGTCCAGCGGCGGCACCTTCAACGGGTCGACCCACCCGGACTACACCGACTACTTCGAGGTGCTGCCGAGCGCCGCGCTGGAACGCGCGCTGTTCCTCGAGGCCGACCGGATGCGCGCGCCGAAGCTGACCGCCGAGAACCTGGCGAACCAGATCGACGTCGTCAAGGAAGAGATCCGGCTGAACGTGCTGAACCGGCCGTACGGCGGGTTCCCGTGGATCACCCTGCCGCCGGTGCTGTACTCGACGTTCCCCAACGCGCACAACGGTTACGGTGGTTTCGAGGACCTCGAGAGCGCGACGGTCGACGACTGCGCGGCGTTCTTCGACACCTACTACGCGCCGGCGAACGCCGTGCTCACCGTGGCGGGCGACTTCGAGGTCGGCAACGCCAAGAAGCTGATCGAGACGCACTTCGGCGACGTCCCGCACCGGCCCGCGCCGCGGCGGCCGTCGTTCGCCGAGCCGCTGCCGACCACCGAGCTGCACGGCGAGGTCGAAGACCCGCACGCCCCGCTGCCCGCGCTCGGCATCGGCTACCGGATGCCCGACCCGATCAACGACGTCGACGGCTACCTGGCCTACCTCGTGCTCGCCGGCGTCCTCACCGACGGCGACGGCTCCCGCCTGCAGCAGCGGCTGGTGCACCGCGAGCCCCTGGTCGTCGACATCGGCGCCGGCGCCGGGCTGTTCGGCCCGTTCGAGGCGCGCGACCCCGACACGTTCACCATCACCCTGATCCACCCGCACGAGGTGCCGCGCGAGCGCGTGCTCGCCGCGCTGGACGACGAGCTGGAGAAGCTCGCCGAGACCCCGCCGAGCGAGGAGGAGCTGCGCAAGGTCACCGCCCGCTGGACGGCGAGCCTGCACTCCGAGCACGACCGGCTGGTGTCCCGGACGCTGGCCCTCGGTTCGTTCGAGCTGCTCTACGGCGACGCGTCGCTGGTGTACAAGCTCGCGGACCGGATGTCCGCCGTCACCTCGGAAGCCGTTTCGGCGGCGGCGAAGGCGCTGCGCCCCGACGCGCGCGCCGTCCTGGTGGTCAAGCCCGCTTCGGAAGGGACCAACGAGCAGTGACTTCTGCAACGCACCGCAGTGCGGACGAGATCGGCCGCACGACGCGGGGGCCGCGCCCGCTGCCGCCGCTGGGCGAGCAGCGCGCCGCCGCGGATCTGTCCCATGTGGACACCGAGCTTTCCAACGGCCTGCGCGTCCTGGCCGTGCGCAAGGCGACCGTGCCGCTGGTCGAGGCCCGGCTGTGGATCCCGTTCGCGGGCGACGACGCGCTGCACCCGGCCACGGCCGAGGTGCTCGCCGAGACGATCCTGACCGGCACGGCCCGCCGCAACCGCATCGAGATCGACGCCGAGCTGGCGCTGATCGGCGGCGACATCGGCGCCGGCGTCGACCCGGAACGCCTGGTGCTGAACGGATCCGCGCTCGCCGACAAGCTGCCGACGTTCCTCGACGTCCTCGGCGACGTCCTCACCGGAGCGACGTACGCGGACGACGAGATCGCGCGCGAGAAGGAGCGGCTCGTCGAGCGGATCGCCGTCTCGCGGACGCAGCCGCGCACGATCGCCCGCGAAGCGCTGCAGAAGCACCGCTACGGCGACCACCCGGCCACGCGCGAGGTCCCCAAGGCCGAGGACGTCGCGGTCGTGACGCCGGAGCAGGTCCGGGCGCTGCACCAGGCGTCCGTGCTGCCCCGCGGCGCGGTGCTGGTGCTGGTCGGCGACCTCGACCCGGCCGCCGTCGTCGGTGACTTGGAGAAGGTGCTCGGCGGCTGGGCGTCCGACCGCTCCGCCGTCCGGCTGCCGCCGCTGCCCGAGCTGACCGGGCCGAACGTGCTGCTGGTGCCGCGCGCCGGCGCCGTGCAGTCGCAGATCCGGCTCTCTGCGCAGACCGTGCCGCGCACCGACCCGGGCTACGCGGTGCTGCAGCTGGCGAACCTGGCCTACGGCGGGTACTTCTCGTCGCGGCTGGTGGAGAACATCCGCGAGAACAAGGGGTACACGTACTCCGCGCACTCCGGGTTCGAGTTCACCGACGGCACCGCGGTGGTCAACGTCGACGCGGACACGGCCACCGAGGCGACCGCCCCGGCGCTGCTGGAGACCCGCTACGAGCTGGGCCGCCTCGGCCAGGTCCCGCCGACGGGCGACGAGCTGGAGTCGGTGCGGCAGTACGCGATCGGCTCGCTGCTGACGTCGACGTCGTCGCAGTCGGGCCTGGCCGGCCAGGTGCTGGCGCTGGCCTCGACCGGGCTGGGCCTGGAGTGGCTGAACGAGCACCCGGCGCGGGTGGCGGCGGTGACGGCCGACGAGGTCGCCGAAGCGGCGTTGAAGTACTTCGCCCCCAAGCGGTTCACGGGTGTGGTGGTCGGCGACGCGGGTGTGCTGGAGCGCAAGCTGCTGTCCCTCGGCGACGTCGTAGTGGGCGAGCCGGCCTGATGTCCGTCCCGTTCTCGCTGGGGGAGCCGCCCACCCTGTCCCGGTCCACTGTGGACCGGCAGGAAGGCTTGCGCAACAACCCTTCGCGGCTGTTGTCGCGCTGGGCCGACGCCCGGGTCGTCCTGCTGGACGACACCGGGCGCACCCCGGTCGTGGAAGGTTCGTCGGTCCTGGCGTTCCGGAAGGCGATCGACTTCGGTGCATCGCCCCCGGCGGACGCGGTGTTCCTGGGCGAGTGGCAGGACACGGACTACTGGTCGCTGCCGGGTGGGCCATCGGGTGACGCCGGCACGGTGAAGATGGCGGGCAGCTGGGGGTTCGTCGAGGAGGTCCCGACCGCGGACGGCGAGATCTGGGTCGAGCTGCGCGGGTACGGAGACCTGCTGGACGACACGTCGGCGGGGCTGTTCACGACGGCCCAGGCGTTGCGCAACTGGCGTCGCCAGGCGAAGTTCTGCACTCGCTGCGGACATCCGACCGAGCTGATCCAGTTCGGCTGGGCGAGCAAGTGCACCAATGACGGCCGCGAGGAGTACCCGCGCACGGACCCGGCGGTGATCTGCCTGGTCCACTCATCGGAGGGTGTGAACGGCTCCCACGTGCTGCTGGCGCGTCAGCCGATCTGGCCGGCGGGGCGGTACTCGGTCTTGGCGGGGTTCGTCGAGGCGGGGGAGTCGCTGGAGGCGTGCGTGGTCCGCGAGATCCGCGAAGAGGTGGGCGCGTCGGTGTCCGACGTGCGGTACCTGGGGAGCCAGCCGTGGCCGTTCCCGCGCTCGATCATGCTGGGCTTCACAGCGCGCGCGGACCGATCGTTGCCACTGGTCCCGGCGGACGGCGAGATCGAAGAGGCGCTGTGGGTGTCGCGCGCGGAGGTCCGTGAGGCGTTCGCGAACAGTGCGGTGCGAGGCGAGGGTTCAAAGCCGACGCCGATCGCTGGTGGGGCGGCGGAGATCATCTTGCCGGGCAACTCGTCGATCGCCCGCGTGATGCTCAAGGCTTGGGCGGACGCGGAGGAGTAGCCGCCCTCGACAACCTGCGCTACGAACGGCCCCGGCTTCCCGCCGGGGCCGTTTCCGTTGCGTCCCGTGCACCGCTTGACCGGCGGGCGCAAGCGGAACTCCGCTGACCAAGCCGCGGATCGCCGGCGCAAGTCGTTCACCCGTGTTTCCGCCACGTGGCCCAGTGCGGGCGAGGCGTTACCTGGTCGTTTCACCAGACCGTTGACGGCTGTGCTCCGGCTCACTACAGTCCTGCGAAACCGTCTGTAAAGTATCCTAATTAAGTCGGGAGCGACGAGTGCGAGCCGGTAGCCCGCGGATGCTGCGCGAGATCAACGATCGCGCCGCCATCGAGGTCCTCCTTCGGGAAGGCCCGCTGACCCGCGCCGAACTCGAGCTCGCCATCGGTCTTTCCAAGCCCGCCACCGCGCAGCTCATCACCCGGCTCGAACTGGACAACCTCGTCGTCAAAGCCGGCGTCCGGGGTGGTGGGCGGGGGCCGCGCGCCCAGCTCTGGGCCGCCAACGGCAGCCTCGCCTTCGTCGCCGCCGTCGATCTCACCCCGCACGTCGCCGACTTCGTCGTCGCCGACGTCGCCGGGGTCGTGCTCGCCGAATACCGGACGCCGCTGCCCGTGCACGCCGGCGCCGACGTTGTCGGGACCTTCGGCGAAGCCCTCCAGAAAGTCGCCGAAGAAGCCGGGATCACCCGGGAACAGCTGGCCCACGTCGTGATCGGCGCGCAGGGGGCGTTCGATCCGCGGACCGGCTTGCTGTCCTCGGCCCCGCACATCCCCGGCTGGCTCGGCTTCGACGTCCCGCAGAAGCTCTCCGACGAGCTCGGCGTCGACGTCCTCATCGAGAACGACGTCAACCTCGTCGCCGTCGAGGAGATGAGCGTCGGGCAGGCCCAGGACGTCGACGACTTCGTCATGGTCTGGCTGTCCGAAGGCGTCGGCGGCGCCGTCGTCATCGGACGGCGGCTGCTGCGCGGCGCGACCGGCGGGGGCGGCGAGATCGACTGGATGCGCGTGCCCGACCCGGCCACCGTGGACACCGGTGACGTCTGGCCCGAGGCCGGCGCGCGGTTCGGCAACCTCGTCGACTCACCCGCCATCTGCCGGCTCGCCGCCGCGCACGGCATCCAAGCCGACACGGCCTGGGACGCTGTGACCAAAGCACCCAAGGGCCACCCCTTCCTGGACGACCTCGCCCGGCGGGTCGCCGGCGGCGTCGCCAACCTCGTCGCGGTCGCCGACCCGCAGCTCGTGCTCCTCTGCGGGGACACCAGCCGCGCCGGCGGCGAGGAGTTCGCCGCGCTGGTGCAGGAAAAGCTCCACGAACTGGTCCTGCCGCGCACGCCCGTCGGCTGCGCTTCCGTGCAGGGCAACGCCGTCCGCGCCGGCGCGTTGCAGTCGGCGCTGGCCACCGCCCGTGAGGACGTCTTCGGCGTCGTCACCCCCACGCTCCTCGGGTCGCAGGCCCGAGGACGAAAGCACCCGTCCCCGACCGAGTAGACCGACCGATGAGGAGGAGGGCCATGCCCCCTACCACCCGGACCCGACGAGGCGCCCTGCTTGTGGCCGCCGCCGCGGCGTCCGTCCTGCTGACCAGCGCCTGCTCCGGCGCCGCCGCCCCGAGCGGCGGTGGTGACCCCGCGGCCGCGCCCGGCAAGGACGACAAGCTCACGATCACCGTGTACTCCAAGTTCACCGACCGCGAGTACGGCGTGGTCACCGCGGGCCTCAACAAGCTCAAGACGAAGTTCCCGAACATCGAGATCAAGCACGAGGGCAACCAGGACGACGACAAGCTCACCCAGTCGATCCGCGGCGGCAACCCACCCGACGTCGCGATCTCCTTCTACACCGACAACCTCGGCGCCTGGTGCTCCAACGGCAGCTTCCAGGACCTGAAGCCCTACATCGACCGCGACAAGATCGACCTGAACCAAATCCCGGAAGCGGTCCGCAACTACACCGAGTACCAGGGCAAGCGGTGCGCGATGCCGATGCTCGCCGACGTCTACGGGCTCTACTACAACAAGGACATGTTCGCGGCGAAGGGCATCACCTCGCCGCCGAAGACGACGTCGGAACTGTTCGAGGCCACCAAGAAGCTCACCGAGTTCAACCCGGACGGGTCGATCAAGGTCGCCGGCTTCCTGCCCTCGATGCCGTTCTACGCCAACCAGGCCCAGTACTGGGCGCCGAACTTCGGCGCGCCCTTCCTCGGCCCGGACGGCAAGTCGGACCTCGCCACCAACCCCGGCTGGAAGGCGATGTTCGAGTTCCAGAAGCAGCTCATCGACTTCTACGGCGGCCACGACAAGGTCGAGCAGTTCAAGGCCGGCCTCGGTGACGAGTACTCCGCCGACCACGGCTTCCACAAGAAGAAGCTGGCGATGATCTACGACGGCGAGTTCCGCACCGCGTTCCTCAAGGACCAGGCGCCGGACGTCAACTACGGCACCGCGCCCGCGCCGGTGCTCGACAGCATGGCCGACCACTACGGCGGCGGCTTCACCACCGGCACGATCATCGCGATCCCCAAGGGCGCCAAGAACCCCGGCGCCGCGTGGGAGCTCATCAAGCAGGTCACCCTGGACACCGACACCCTGGTGGACATGGCCAACGGCCTGAAGAACGTGCCCAGCACCAAGGCGTCGCTGACCTCGCCGCGCCTGGACCTGCAGCCGCAGTTCAAGACCTTCCTCGACATCTACGACAGCGGCAAGCTGGTCGCCAACCAGACCACCCCGATCGGCGACGCGCACCTCAAGGCGGTCAACGACTTCGCCGAGAAGTGGCAGGCCGGCTCGGTGCCCGACCTGACCGCGGGCCTGCAGAAGGTCGACGCGCAGATCGACGACGAACTGAAGCAGAAGGGCGCGGGCGGATGACGTCCACGCTCGCGGAAAAAGCCCAGGGTTCCCCGTCCGCGCCGAGCAAGGCGCGGGCGGGGGCCCGCCGGGCCAAGCGCCGCCGGACCGTCTTCCTCTTCATGGCCCCGGCTTTCGTCGGGTTCCTGATCTTCTTCGGCTACCCGCTGATCGCGACGGTCTACTACTCCTTCACCCGCTACGATCTGATCAACGCGCCGGTGTTCGTCGGCTTCGACAACTACGTCCGGATGTTCACCAGCGAGCCGCTGGTCGGCACGGCCGCGTACAACACGCTGTGGCTGGTCGTCGTCCTGACGGTCTGCCGGGTGGTGTTCTCCCTCGGCGTCGCCTCGGTGATCTCCCGGCTCAAGTCGGGCGTCGGCCTGGTCCGGACGCTCTGCTACCTGCCGACGCTCGCCCCGCCCGCGGCGGCGACGCTGGCGTTCGTCTTCGTGTTCAACCCGGAGTTCGGCCCGGTCAACCGGTTCCTGCGGCTCTTCGGCATCGACGGCGGCCTCTGGTTCAACAGCCCGTCGATGTCCAAGCCGGCGCTGACGCTGCTGGCGCTGTGGGGCTCCGGCGAGCTGATGATCATCATCCTGGCCGCGCTGCTGGACGTCCCGACCGAGCAGTACGAGGCAGCCGAACTCGACGGCGCCGGCCCGATCCGCCGGTTCTGGCACGTCACGCTGCCGTCGATCTCGCCGGTGCTGCTGTTCGGCGTGGTCAACTCGATCATCTACGCCCTGCAGTTCTTCACGCAGGCGATCGTCGCTTCCTCGGCGTCGGCCGGGACAGCGGACGTCGCCGGCAACTCGAAACTCATCGGGGCGCCGCAGAACTCGACGCTGACGTACCCGATCTGGCTCTACGTCCAGGGTTTCCGCTACTTCAACATGGGTTACGCGGCGGCGATGGCCGTCCTGCTGTTCATCGTCAGCGCGGCGTTCACGTGGATTCTCGTGCGGCAGCTCAGGAAGTCCCAGCACCAGGAGGAGGGCGCATGACCGCCGTGGCCGAAGCGCCGCAGCGTGCGGCGGGCGTACCGCCGAAGGTGCGGTTCAAGCGGAACTGGGACAAGCGGCTGTCGTTCATCGCGCTGCATTCCGTCGGCATCGCGATGGGCGTGATCTTCATGCTGCCCGTCCTGTTCGTCTTCCTCACCGCGGTGATGGCGAGCGACCAGGCGATGACGGCGAGCCTGTGGCCGACGGAATGGCACTTCGAGAACTTCGTCAAGGTGTTCCAGAAAGCGCCGCTGCTCGAATACTTCGGCAACAGCCTGCTGTATTCGGCGCTGGCGACGGCGGGCGCGCTGCTTTCGGCGATCCCGGCGGCCTACGGGCTCGCGAAACTGCGGTGGCGCGGGCAGAATCTGTTCTTCATGCTGACCGTGGCGGCGATGCTGCTGCCGCCGCAGGTCACCGTCGTGCCGCTGTACGACCTGTGGGTCCGGCTGGGCCTCACCGGCACGCTGGTTCCGCTGATCGTGCCGTACTTCTTCTTCGACGCGTTCTCGATCTTCCTGCTCCGCCAGTTCTTCCTCACCATTCCGAAGGACTACATCGAAGCGGCGAAGATCGACGGCTGCAACGAGTTCCAGGCGATGGTCCGGGTGCTGATCCCGATGGCCAAGCCGGGGATCGCGGCCACCGCGATGTTCTGCTTCCTGTTCACCTGGAACGACTACTTCGGGCCGCTGCTCTACACCGGCGAGAACCAGGACCACTGGCCGCTTTCGCTGGCGATCGCGTCCTTCCGCGGCATGCACCACGTCGAGTGGAACATGACGATGGCGGCGACCGCGCTGATCATGGCGCCGGTGATCGTGCTGTTCATCTTCGCCCAGAAGTCGTTCGTCAAGGGCATCACATTCACGGGAGTCAAGGGATGAAGCTGGCAGTCGTCGGTGGCGGGTCCACCTACACGCCGGAGCTGATCGACGGGATCGCCGGGCGCCGGTCCACTTTGGACGTCGACGAGATCGTGCTGGTCGACCCGGACGCCTACCGCGTCGAGGCCGTCGGCGGGTTCAGCCAGCGGCTGCTGGACCACGCCGGCCACCCCGCGCGGGTCCGGACGACGCAGTCGCTGGAAGAGGGCGTCGACGGCGCTTCCGCGGTGCTGATCCAGCTGCGCGTCGGTGGGCAGCGGGCGCGGCGCTCGGACGAGACGTTCCCGCACGCCTGCGGCTGCGTCGGGCAGGAGACGACCGGCGCGGGCGGCCTGGCGAAGGCGCTGCGCACGGTCCCGGTGGTGCTCGACATCGCCGACCGCGTCCGCAAGATCGCCGGTGACGACACGTGGATCGTCAACTTCACCAACCCGGTCGGTATCGTCACGCGCGCCCTGCTCAACGAGGGCCACCGCGCGGTCGGGCTGTGCAACGTCGCGATCAACCTGCAGCGCCAGTTCGGGAAGCTGCTCGGGGTCGGCGCGGACGACGTCAAGCTCGTCCACACCGGACTGAACCACCTGAGCTGGGAACGCGGCGCGCTCGTCGATGGCGTCGACCGGCTGCCCGAGCTGCTGGACCAGCACCTGGACTACTTGTCCAACGAGGTCAGCGTGCCGGAGAAGTGGCTGCGGCGGATGAACGTCGTGCCGTCGTACTACCTGAAGTACTTCTACGCGCACGACGAGCAGGTCACCAAGCAGCGCACCGAGCGGCCGCGCGCGGACGTCGTCTCCGACGTCGAGGAAGAGCTGCTGAAGATCTACCTCGACCCGGAGCAGAACACCAAGCCGGAGTCGCTGGAGAAGCGCGGTGGCGCGTACTACTCGGAAGCCGCCGTGCAGCTGGTGCACGCGCTGACCGCGGGCGGGCCGGCCGAGGAGCACGTGGTGAACGTCCGCAACGACGGGACCTTCCCGTTCCTGCCGGACGACGCCGTCATCGAGGCGCGGTCCATTGTGGACTCCAAGGGTGCGACGCCGATCCCGCAGCTGCCGGTGGAGCCGCGGTTCTCGGGCCTGATCGCGGCGACGACGGCGTACGAGTTCCTGGCTTTGGAGGCGGCGCTGAAGGGCGGCCGCGACCGCGTGGCGGACGCGCTGCTGGCGCACCCGCTGGTCGGCCAGTACTCGAAGGCCGACACGCTCGCCGATTCGCTGGTGCAGATCAACCGCGAGTACCTGCCCTGGGCGCGCGGATGAGGCCTGCGATTATCGCGATCGACGGCGGCAACAGCAAGACCGAGGTCCTGGTGATCTCGGAAGACGGCGTCGTGCTGGGGAAGTCCCGCGGCCCCGGCGCGTCGCCGCAGAACATCGGCGTCGCGGCGTGCGTCACGGCGCTGGAGGGCTTGGTCCTGGAGGCCTACGCGGACTTCGGGAAGAAGCCGTTCGCGGTGCACACGTCGGCGTACCTCGCCGGTCTGGACTTCCCGCGCGAGGAGGAAGCGCTGCACGCGGCGCTGTCCGCGCGCGGGTGGAGCGACACCCTGACGGTCGGCAACGACACCCTCGCGCTGCTCCGGGCGGGCAGCGCGGGGGTGGGTGTCGCGGTCGTGTGCGGCGCCGGGATCAACGGCGCCGGCGTCGGCCCGGACGGCCGCGTCCACCGCTTTCCCGCGCTGGGCAAGATCTCCGGCGACTGGGGCGGCGGCTACCGGCTCGGCGAAGAGGCCCTGTGGTGGGCCGTGCGCGCCGAGGACGGCCGCGGTCCGCGGACCGCGCTGATGCCGGCAGTGGCGGCGTACTTCGGCAAGCCGACGTTGCTGGACGTCGTGCAGGGCCTGCACTTCGAAGAAATCCCGGCCGCCTCGATCCACGGGCTGTGCCCGCTGCTGTTCGAGGTGGCGGCGGCGGGCGACGAGGTCGCGCAGGAGATCGTGACGCGGTTCGTCGAGGAGGTCAGCGTCTTCGCGGCGGTGATCCTGCGCGAGCTGGACCTGACCGAGGACGCGCCGGAGATCGTGCTCGGCGGCGGCGTCCTGACCGGCATCGGCGCGCCGGTGATCGCGGAGATCGAGAAGCGGTGCCTGAAGGTGGCGCCGCGCGCGGTGGTCCGCGTCGTCGACGTGAACCCCGTAGTGGGAGCGGCATTGTTCGGCCTCGACACGCTGGGCGCGTCCGAAGCCGCGAAGGCGGCCTTGAAGGCGGCGACCCAGCGCACCTAGACCTGGTGGCCTGCCTCGAAGCGGCGCGAGGCAGGCCACCAGACCCATCTCACGGCGCGGGGACGATGGTGTCGCCGGTCTCCAGCAGGGTCTTGAGGTCCGAGAGGATCCAGGCCCAGCCGCCGCCCGCGTTCTCGTTCGGCGGCGCGTCGAGCCGCTCGAAGGCGCCGCTGACCATCCCGGCCATGCTCGGGGCGCCGGTGACGTCGTGCGTGACGGTCAGCCTGGTGCCGGCGGTCTTGGACTCCTCGATCTCGTAGGTGAGGGTCGTGTAGGGCTCGTCGGCCACGTCCTGCGGCGCCATCAGCAGCTTCCAAGTGATCACCAGTTTCCGCGGCGGGTCGACTTCCAGGACCTCGCCGTCGACGAGGTCGCCGGTCATCCCGGCGTCGATGAACGCCTGCGTCGGGCGGGTGCGGTGCTTGCCGCCGGGCCGCAGGTCGAAGTCGGCCAGGCCGGTGTAGCCGTACTTCGCCGTCCACTCGGGTTTCGTGATGGCGTCCCAGATGCGCTCCGGGGATGCCTTGATGTAGACGCGGTAGACCTGCACGGTGTCCGTCATGGTTCTTCGCCTTCCAGTTCGTTCTTGAGGTCGAGGAGCGCGGTCACGTGGCGCTCGGTGTATTTGTCGATCCACCGGTCGTGGATCTCCCGGATCGGGACGGGGTTGAGGAAGTGCCGCTTCTCGCGGCCTTCCTTCCGGGCGACGACGAGCCCGGCCTCTTCCAGGAGCTTCAGGTGCTTCATGACGCCGAAGCGGGTCATCTCCACCTGGGTCTCCAGCTCGGTGAGCGTGCGGCCGTCACGCTCGAAGAGCAGGTCGAGCAGGAACCGGCGGGTCGGATCCGCCAGCGCCTTGAACACCAGGTCGTCGTCGGGCACGTCAGCGAGAATAGGTGACCAAAAGGTCACATGTCAACGTACGAAGAAGGCCGCCACCCGATGCGGGTGACGGCCTTCGGAATCGGCCGGGTTGTGGTGGCGGCTTCCGCCATCGCCCGGTTACGTCGTCGGCGCGAAGGACGGCGTCCACTGCGCGCCGTCCCACTACTGCGTCGAGCCGGGCTGCGTGGGTGACGGGTACCAACCGGGCGGTGGCGCGGCCGGCGGTGCGGGCCGGGCCTGCTGTTGCTGCTGGGCTTGGACCTGCTGGAGTTTCGTCTGGACACGCAGCTCCTTCAGCTGGGCCTTGGCCACGCGCTGCTTCTTGCTGCTGCCGCGGACGGCACCCATCGTGCCGACCATCAGCGTCTTCCGGATGAGTCCCATGCGATCCCACCTTCCCGTCGCGAACATCCGGAAGGCGCTGATCGGGTCGGCGGTGTTACGCGTGGATCGGGATCGTGGCCTCGTCCGCTAAACGACCAGCGACAGCGGCAGGATCAGCGCGATCGCCACCACCGAGATCAGCGTCTCCATCACCGACCAGGTCTTCAGCGTCTGCCCGACCGACAGTCCGAAGTACTCCTTGACCAGCCAGAACCCGGCGTCGTTCACGTGCGAGAAGAACAGCGACCCGGCCCCGATCGCGAGCACCAGCAGCGCGCTGTGCGACGGGTCCATCCCTGCTGCCAGCGGGGCCACGATGCCGGCCGCCGAGACTGTCGCGACCGTGGCCGATCCCGTCGCCAGCCGGATCGCCACCGCCACCAGCCAGCCGAGCAGGAGCGGCGAGAGGTGCGCGTCCTTGGCCAGGCCCGTGATCACGTCGCCGACGCCCGCGTCGACCAGCGTCTGCTTGAACCCGCCGCCCGCGCCGACGATCAGCATGATCCCGGCGATCGGGCCCAGCGCGTCACCGACCACAGTGGACAGTCGTGAGCGGTCGAGACCCGCCGGGCGGCCGAGCAGCACCATGCCGACGAGCACCGCCGCGAGCAGCGCGATCAGCGGGTCGCCGATGAAGTCCAGCACGTGCCGGGTGCTGTTCCCCTTGTCCAGCAGGATGTCCGAGAGCGCTTTCGCGAGCATGAGCACGACCGGCAGCAGCACGGTCGTGAGCGTCGCGGCGAAGCTCGGCCGCGGCCGGTCCGTGTCCGCGCGCTCGGGAATCAGCCGCTCGGGCGGCGTCGCGTCCGGGACGAGCCGGGCGGCGACGCGGGCGAACAGCGGGCCCGCGACCACGAGCGTCGGGATGCCGACGAGCAGGCCGAACGCCAGCGTCACGCCGACGTTCGCGTTCAGCGCGCCCGCCGCGGCGAGCGGACCGGGGTGCGGCGGGACCAGTCCGTGCAGCACCGAAAGCCCGGCGACCGCCGGAATTCCCAGCAGCATCAACGGTTTCCCGGTGCGCTTGGCCGCGAGCAGCACGACCGGGATGAGCATGACGAGCCCGATCTCGAAGAACATCGGCAGCCCGATCAGTGCCGCCACCAGGGCCATCGCCCAGGGCAGCGCGGCGCCGCGGGCCTTGCCGAGCACGGTGTCGACGATCTGGTCGGCACCGCCGGAGTCGGCCAGCAGCTTGCCCAGCATCGCGCCTAAGGGATGTCTCGTAACTCGTGTTGTGGTTGGTGGGGCTGGTGTTGCCGGTCAGTTGGCGAGGAGGATGTTGTGCAGGTGCGCGATGCCGG
>NZ_JBVKDO010000022.1:0-91693 GCF_055633805.1 Amycolatopsis sp. NPDC114478
CGCCCGCGGTTCCAGCCACAATGCTGCCTTGCGCCAGCTGGCCAACCGGCTCGTGGGCATCCTGCATGGCTGCCTCAAAACCGGCACCGTCTACGCCGAGACGACCGCCTGGGCGCATCACATCAACTCGGCTGCGGCTTGACATTCAAGCTCCTGGGATGTCTTTCAGGACCAGAAGGCGACCTCCGGGTTCGCTGGAGTCGGTCCGTCGAGCAACGGTTCCGGACATCCCTTCAGGTGCAGGTCGAAGAACGCACCCACATACGCGCGCGTGAGCTCCATCGACCGGACCCCGCTGATCGTCCCAGGCGGGGAAATGCCGAGTTGATCAGTGAGGGCGAAGATGTCGGTGAAGCTGACGTGGCCGGCATCGGCGACGGTCAGCCACCGCTTCCAGCCGGTCAGGTGTGACCACGTCTCCGGCCAGGTCCAGTCCGGGCCGGTGGGTGTGTGCTGGGCTTCGCGCCCGACCATGAGGAAGGGGCGATTCAGCCCGGACGCCGGTGCCGGCGACCAAAAACCGCCGTCGAGGTTGACCCCGGCCCGGACCCGCTGGTCGGCGAGCAGGACCTGCAGGGCTGCGTTGCCTCCGGCCGAGTGCCCGGCCATGCCGATGTGCTCGGGATCGATCAGCCACGCGTTCGGCCAGGCCGGTGCCGGGCCGGTCAGCTGGTCGACCAGAAAAGAGACGTCGGCGACGCGCACCCGCGAGTTGACGACCGGGTCCGTGGTGCTGTCGCAGGCTACGACGCAGGTGGTGACGTGCCCGTCGGGGAACGCCGTTCCGTAGGCCTCGTAGTTGTGGCCGATGTCGGCGACCACGTACCCCCTGCTGGCCAGGTCCTCGGCGAGCCCGGTGAGCGTCGAGCGGGGCAGGCCGAGCCCCGGCGACAGGATGACCAACGGGAATCCGTGCAGGCTGGGGACCGGAGGTGCGCTCTCCCGGGAGGTGGTTCTCGTCGCGGCGAGCGCCTCGGGCGGGAAGCCGGTGATGCCCTTGGCGGTCAGCAGGATCGACGCTTCCGTGGTGGTGAGGTACTGCCGCGGGGTACCGAGGGGAAGCAGCGCCGGGTAGAACATCGACACCATCAGCTCTCGTGGCCCGGACGCCGGCACCCACGGGTCGAGGCGTGTCCTGTCGACCAGGTGGAGTTCGGCGGCGCCGACCGCGTAGTGACCGGTCGGCACGGGCAATGTCAGCCGTGGCGTCGGCGGCGAGGCTATGGCTGGGCCTGTCACCGTTACGGCGGCCACCGTGATCATGACGGCGGCGAGAACCGCCTTTCGCAGCTTTTTCACGCTGATTCCTTCCCGGACGTGATGATGAATCCCGCCGTCCAGCGGGTCGTGCACGGCTCACAGCGTCGGTCACCACATCGTCGTCGGGCATCGGCCGCCGGGCACGGTCCGCCGCCGGGATTCTCTGCCCCGGGTCGGACATCGGTCTCTGCCTTGCGGCAGATCCGCGGGCATCCGAGTCGGACTACGCTCGGCCGGCTATGAGGATGCCGTCACGATTGACCGCGCTGCTGGCGAACGCCTGGCGTGTCCGGCACTCGGCGGTCGCTCTCGACGTCGGGCTGGGGTTCGCCGTGGCGACGTCGACCGCGATCGTCGCGCTCAAGAGCGCCGGCCATCCCGAAGGGGCGTTGTGGTGGATCGCGACTGTGGCAGCGGTGGCGGTGCTGTTCGTCCGGCATCGCCTACCCGTGTTGACCTTCACCGTCGGGACACTGGCCGCGCTGGGTCATCTGGCGTCCGGTTCCGGTCCGATGCCGGTGGACGTCGTCGCCCTGGCCGGCCTGTTCTCCGTCGCGGCCGTGCGGTCACGGCGGCTGTCGCTCGCCTTGCTGGCCGCGGGTTTGGTGGCGGCCGGTGGCTGGGCGGTCTACGCGTCCGACGTGAACGCTACCGTGCAGGTCCCCGCCCACGTGCGCGCGTCCGACGGCGAGGTCGAGATCGTCCCGCCGCGCGGTTACCCCGAACCTCCGGTCCCGCCGGAACCGCCCCCAGCCGACGACGTGGTCGCCGGCACCGCGACGCTCACCTTCGGGGCACAGGTGCCGACCTGGGGCGGGTTCCCGCTCATCGCGCTGGCCTTGGTACTCGCCTGGCTGGCCGGGCGCAGCGCGCACGAGCGCCAGGGCCGCCTGGCCGGGTTGGTTCGGCGCGCAGAAGAACTGGAACGCGAGCGCGACACCCAGGCCGCACTCGCCGTGGCGGCCGAACGCGGCAGGATCAGCCGGGAACTGCACGACGTGGTTGCCCATGCACTTTCGGTCGTAGTGCTGCAGGCGCAGGGCGGGGAAGCTGAGCTGACCCACCGGCCCGAACGCACCCGCGAAGCGCTGGGCGCGATCGTGGAGACCGGGCGTACCGCGTTGCGGGAGACCCGGCGGTTGCTCGGCGCCCTCGGGCACGAGGCGCCGGATTGGGCGCCCCGGCCCGGCGCGGAACAGCTCCCGGGTCTCGTGGCCCAGGTCCGGGCCGCGGGCACCCGGGTCCGGCTGCACGTCGAAGGCCGACCGCGCCCTCTTCCGCCCACGGTGGATCTCGCGGCGTACCGCATCGCCCAGGAAGCGCTGACCAATGTCATGAAACACGCCGGCCAGGACGCGTCCGCCGCTATCGTGGTGCGCTACACGCCCGACGCCCTGCAGATCGAGGTGACCGATGACGGCTCCACGACCGATCGGCCCGACAACGACCAGTTCCACACCGGACACGGGCTGCGCGGCATGCGGGAACGGGTGACCGTGCTGGACGGGACGTTCGAAGCAGGCCCGCGCCCGGAGGGCGGGTTCGCGGTCGAGGCGAGCCTGCCCCTGCTTGAAGCGCGTACATGACCATCCGGGTCGTCCTCGCCGACGATCAGGCCCTCGTCCGCACCGGTTTGCGCATGATCCTCGAGAACACTCCGGACATCGAGGTGATCGGTGAGGCCGCTACCGGGTCGGCCGCGGTGGACCTGGTGAACCGCACTGGCCCGGACGTCGTGCTGATGGACATCCGGATGCCCGAAATGGACGGTGTCGAGGCGACCTCGGCGATCATCTCCGGACACGGCACCGAGGGCCCGCGCATCCTCATGCTCACCACGTTCGACCTCGACGAATACGTCTACGCCGCCCTGCGTGCCGGGGCCAGCGGATTCCTCCTCAAGGACTCCCTGGCCACTGACCTCATCTCGGCCGTGCGCGCCGTCGCCGCGGGCGAAGCCACCCTCGCACCGACCGTCACACGCAGGCTCATCGAACGGGTCGTCGGCGGACAGCCCGGCGTCCCCACACCACAACACCCGAAGCTCGAACTGCTCACCAACCGCGAACGAGAAGTGCTGCACCACCTCGGTCGTGGGCTGTCCAACGCCGAGATCGCCGGGCTGCTGTACCTCTCCCCCGGCACCGTGAAAACGCACGTCGGTCACATCCTGACCAAGCTCGACCTGCGCGACCGGATCCAAGCGGTCGTCTTCGCCCACGAAGCCGGGATTGCCGCCGACTGACAGCCTCCTTATCGCCGGATCATCCCCATGGCGCGGGGAGCAGGGCTTGACCTGGGACTATACGGGCGTAAGTGTTGATTTTGCTTTAGTTTCTCCACGCCGAGAGGTGCGCATCCAATGTCAGGTCGGCGATCAACCGGGCGTAGCCAGGCGTGATCGCGTCCCGCGAATTCGCGGTTACCCACGCCACCATCGATCTTTCCGCGGTTCCGCAGGCGAGCCTCTGGCGAGCACCGAGCAGAGCCCCATCACCGTGCCGACAATCCGCGTCAGTGAGGTGGTCGAGAATTACGCCCGACGGCTGATACGACAGCCAGCGCCTGCAGTAGGACCGGTCCCACCTCCGCCCAGCCGATCCGCAACAACGGACCGACCGCATCGAACAACGCCCTCCCCACATCACCGGCGATCAACGGCTCCGCGACGTTCAACGCCCTCTTAACCAGCGGGTTCGGGGTTCGAGTCCCTGATGGCGCACAGTCGGAAAGCAAAGCCCACCAACAGTTTCCCTGCATTTTCAGGGTCGCTGTCGGTGGGCTTTGGTGATCTGTGGGTCCGCGCTGGGGCCGTTGTGCGTCCGGCCCAAAGTCCCGCCGGCGCGAATGAGGCGCGGACCGTGGCCGACGGCTCGACGTCGCCTTTGCCGAGTGGACATAGCGCCTGACCTGCAGTCCTTCCACGGTTCAATTGATCATGAATTACATCAACGCACTCCTGGTG
The DNA here is from genome assembly GCF_055633805.1 of Amycolatopsis sp. NPDC114478. NCBI lineage: Bacteria > Bacillati > Actinomycetota > Actinomycetes > Pseudonocardiales > Pseudonocardiaceae > Amycolatopsis > Amycolatopsis sp. NPDC114478. The sequence goes on from NZ_JBVKDO010000022.1 coordinate 4,226, forward strand.
GACGAGTGACCCAAGAGTGATCTGCGGCGAACAGCGTCGTAGCGCTGGTCCAAGGTGTTTCCACCGGTGGCGAGTACGGCAACGCCATGACGTTCATCGCGGAGTACGCTCCGGATCGTCGACGAGGATTCTTCGGCAGCTGGCTGGAGTTCGGCACGCTGACCGGTTACGCGTTCGGCGCCACGATCGCGACGGTGCTCTCTGCTGTACTGCCCGAGAGCGAGCTGCTGAGCTGGGGCTGGCGGATCCCGTTCATGGTCGCGCTGCCACTTGGCGCCGTCGGGCTCTACCTGCGGATGCGCCTGGAGGAGTCGCCCGCGTTCTCCCAGTTGGCAGCGAAGGACAAGCAGCGCCAGCCTGCCTCGCTCGCCGGGGAATTGCGAGTCGTCTTCATGCGGTACTGGCCGGTCATGCTGCTGTGCGGCGGTTTCGTCCTCACTTGGAACGTGACCAACTACATGCTGACCAGTTACGTTCCGACGTACCTGACCGAGACTCTGCCGGGTCAGGGCAAGGGCGTGAGTGAAACCGCCTCGCAAGTGCTGCAGATCGCCGTGCTGGTGCTGTTGATGGTGGTCATCACGTTCATCGGGCGTCTTTCGGACAGGGTCGGCCGGCGTCCGGTCGTCATGGTGGGCTGCGGCGCGCTGGTCGTCTTGTCGCTTCCAGAAGTGCTGCTGATGCGAGCAGGGAACGATGTCGCGACGTTCGCCGGTCTGTTGCTGATGGGGCTGACGCTGGTCTTGTTCTCGGCTGTCCTGCCCTCGACGCTGCCCGCTTTGTTTCCCACAGCGATCCGGGCTGGTGGCCTGTCGATCGCGTTCAACATCTCGGTGTCGCTCTTCGGCGGCACCACCGCGACCGTGATGAGCGCCTTGGTGGCCGCAACCGGCGACCTGAACTGGCCGGCCTACTACCTGATGATCGCCGGCGTGATCGGCGCTGTCTGCATCTACCTGGTTCGCGAGCCTGCGGGGCGGCCGTTGCCTGGTTCCGCGCCGACGGTGTCGGCCCGGCGCGAGGCTGGTGAGCCGACCGAAACTCGCGGTCGCGGTCGAGACCGGTAGCGGCCCTCTGGGTCGGCGTTTGCCGGCTCGCCGCTACCGACGACACCGCCAGTCCAGCGCTGCATCTTCCGGCCTACCGGTCGAGCCGGACCTCGACGGAGAGGCTCCTGGTCCAGCCCTACGGTGAATGAAGGCGCAAGTCTCACCCGCGTGCGGTGTTTATGCCGCCCGCGGCGGGGTACGCGAGCCCTCGTCCTCGCATTAAGGAGGCGAGCATGTCATCGCGCCCGCAGAGTAGGACTGGAACGAAGGCCAGCTCGGAAAAGACCGGGCAGGCCGCACAACCGAATGATTCCGCAGCGCAGCCGAAGGACGGAGCGGACCATCCGTCCCAGAGGACGGTAACGCTGGGCGGGCTGAAGTTGCCCGTGCCGGCCGTGGGGCCGAAGCGCGCCCTGTGGTGGGGCGGCCTGGCAGCGCTGGCCGTGGTCGGGGCCCTTGAGTGGCCCGTTGCGGTGGTGGTGGGCGCCGGCACTTACGTCGCGGAGCAGTTCGCTCGCGAGGACGCCCGCAACGACCTCGCGGGCCAGGGTTAGCCGGGAGAGACAGGCTATGTCGCCAACGACGCACAAACCGGCGACCGGACAACCCTGGGCGACCAGTCACCGCAACGGAACGCTACGTGACTTCGGGGAAGCACTCGAGGAAGCGTGACCGGCCCGCCGCATGATTGAGGTAGCGACCAGCAGTAACACCTGGTCGAGGCTTCCCGCGCCACAGGCATTGGCTGCTGCCACCAGCACTGGCTCGGCGTGGCGGAGCACGGGGGCCAGCACATCCAGCACGGGCGCGAGGCGCACGTGGTATTCGCGGCACGCGGAACGGGCACGGTCCTGGCGGACGCCGAGTTCGGACATGGTCGCGCTCCCGGTGTCGACAGGGTCCATTTCACAGACAGTGACAAGCGATGTGGGATGCCGTTGCTCGGGGGACCTCATCCGTCCGCTGCGCCGGCCGACGGTGGTCGTGTACTCCAGCGTCGTGCCGACTTCCGCAGTGGTCAAGGAAACCGTGAGTGAACTATGGGCGTGCTGCCGGGGGCGCACTGTGCCTGTCGGGGAGGACGAGAGATGAGCGAAGACCGACCGTCCTTGGTGGTGCTCGCGGCTCGGCTGCCCTTCATCGGACTCGGTCTGGCATTGACGGCACCGGCCCGAGTGGCGCGCAGCGCCGGCGCAGCCGCCAGTGTGGCTGCCGAGGCGGCCACCCTCGGAGCCGATACGGTGGCTACCGGGGCGCGGGCGGGTGTCGGCGCGGCGACGTGTGCCGCGCGCGTGCTGCGGAAGGCCTTCCTCGGCGGCGCAGCGGGAACCGAGTCGGTGTGGCGTGACGGGCAGACGATCCACCTGCCCCTGCATTTTGAGCAGTCGCCGACTTCGGCCGACGATGCGGACCGGTTCGATCGGCTGGTGCGCAAGGTGGTCGGCATGGTGCTCGCTCATCCCGAGGTCATCGCCGCGTACTGGGATGGCGGTTTGTCCCGGATGGTGGTGACGATGGTGGAAGGTGCGGTCACCGATCGCGTCGCGGCGGCTGTGACGGCTTACGCGCAGCGTCACGGGCTTTCCACCGGCTCCCAGGACGAAGCGATCGCTCACCCCGGCGATCTTCGGGAGGTTCGGACCCAAGCCGCCGCGCTCGCGATCAGCGGCGCCGGGCTGGCGACGGTGGCGGTCACCACGCCCCTGCGGCTACGCCCGCCACAAGTGGTGGCGGCCGCGATGACGGTGCTGCGGGAGGATCCGCGCGCTCGGGAGTTCCTGCGAGCTCGTCTCGGCCGGTCTACCGCCGATCTGGTGATCACTGCTGCCCACGCCGTGATGCACGGCTTGGGGCAGTCGCCCACGGACCTCGCCCTCGAGGTGCTGTTGCGCACGGGGCAACTGGCGGACGCGGTGGCGCAGGTGGCTGCGTTCGGACACTCCCACACGCGGCTGTGTGTGCTCGACCGGGAAAGTCCGGCGGCACTGCCGGCTCGCCGGGCGGTTCTGTCGGATCCGGTCACCGGCTACGCCATGACCGCCTCGACAGGCGGCCTCGTCAGCGCGGCGGCCACTCTGCTCTTCAGCCGCAATGTCGGGCAGGCCAGCTCAGCGGTACTGGCGAGCTCTCCCAAACCTGCGCGCTACGGCTGGACTGCCTACGCCTCAGTTCTCGGTCTCACCCTCGCCCGGGAGGGGGTGCTCGTACGCGCTCCCGACCGGCTCCGGCTGCTGCAGGTCGCCGACACTCTGGTTGTGCACGCCAGCGCGCTGTGCAGCGACCAGCACGCAGTGCTCGAGGCCAATCCCACTCACGACGACTGGGCGGAAGGGCGGCTGTGGCAGGCCGCTATACGGGCGGTGGCCGGCGAGGACAGTCCCATCCGGCTGAGGCCGGTGCCCGACGATCCCACTGCCGGGACCGGCTTGATGATTGCCTCGGCCGACGGAGCCGACGTGGGAACGGTGCTCGTCGGCTACGCGCCCGACCCGCTGGCGGAGAGCGTACTGGACGCCGCCAGGCAAGCCGGCCTGCGAATCGTGCTCGTCCAGGGTGACGTCCCCGGCGTCGACGCCACCCTGGCCGACGAGGTGATTACCGATCACGCGATGGTCGAAACCGTCACCGGCTGCCAGGAGGACGGCCACGTCGTCCTGACGGTGGCCCGCATCCCGGCGAGGTCGGGTTCGCTCCCCGCGAAGGAGGTGCTGGATGGTTTGTTGCGAGGCGATCTCGCGATCGCGGTGGCGGGAGGGCGCGACCCCGTGGTCTGGGCTGCCGACCTCCTGTCGGTCAGCGGCCTGGCCGGCGCGTGGCGTGTGGTGCAGGCCATCCGCGGCGCACGTGCTGCCGGTGAACGGGCGACGACCTGCGCCGAGGCTGCCGCGGCCCTGTCCGGTCTGGTGGTGGCCACGGATGGGCAGCAGCAATGGCGGCGCCTGCTGTCGCCGCTGGCACGCTTGAGCCCGCTCGACCTCGCCACGGGAGTCGCGCTGGCTGCAGGATGGCACGCCGCGGCCACAATGGCGGCGGCGCCGGCGCCGGCGCCACATCCGCGAGTGCCCTGGCATGCGTTGGCTCCGGAGGAAGTAATGCGCCGGCTGGGCGCACAACCGCGACGTGACCGAACGAACCGGATCGGTCTGCCGGAGCGTGCCCGGCACCTGGCCGCGGCGGCCGCCCAGCTGCCCGGAACCGCGCCGGTGACTGTCACGCTGCGACTGGTCAGCGCGGTGCAGGGCGAGTTGACCGATCCGCTGACCCCGATTCTCGCCGTCGGCGCCGCCGCGTCGGCGATCCTCGGTTCCACCGCCGACGCCCTGCTGGTGCTGGGCGCGATGGGGGTGAACGCCGTTGTCGGCGGGGTGCAAGGCCTTCGGGCCGAGCAAGCGTTGGCCGGGCTGGCGGCCACCCAGACGCAACGGGCCCGTCGGCTGGTCACCGAGGACGCGCAGCCGGAAGTAGTGGACGCAGCCGACCTGCAACCCGGTGACCTGGTGGACCTCCAGGTGGGTGACGTCGTGCCGGCCGACGCCCGGCTGGTGCAGCTGGACGACCTCGAAGTCGACGAGTCCGTGCTCACCGGGGAATCCCTGCCGGTGACGAAACAGGTAGCGGCGACGCCGGCGACGGACATCGCGGACCGACGTTGCATGGTTTTCGAAGGAACCACCGTGGTCGCCGGCTCGGCCCGGGCGGTCGTCGTGGACACCGGTGAGCGCACCGAAGCCGGCCGCGCCGTGGCATTGGCTGCCCGCACGGCGCCGGCGACCGGGGTCCAGGCGCGTTTGCGGCAGTTGACCAGCATGGCGTTGCCACTGACCTTGGTCGGCGGCGCCGCCGTCACCGGGCTGTCGTTGCTGCGCGGCCGGACGGTGCGGGAGGCGATCAGCGGGGGTGTCGCGGTGGCCGTCGCCGCCGTGCCCGAAGGACTGCCGCTGGTCGCTACCGTCGCGCAGATGGCCGCGGCACGCCGGCTCAGCCGCCGAGGGGTGCTGGTCCGCTCCGCCCGCACGCTCGAAGCGCTCGGCCGGATCGACACCGTGTGTTTCGACAAAACCGGCACGCTGACCACGAACGAACTGCACGTGGTGAAGGTCGCCACCGCAACCGGTGAGATCCACCCGCTACGGCCGGCGACCCCATCCGCCGCCGCGCTCGAGGTGTTGCGTGCCGGTGCGCGGGCCTGCCCAGCTGAAGACGGCAGCGCCCGAAGCAACCACGCGCACGCGACCGACGCCGCGGTACTCGCAGCGGCACCGCCCGACCAGCACTGGCAGCAGATCGCCGGTCTGCCGTTCGAGGCCAGCCGCGGCTACGCGGCGGCGGCCGGCCTGGCCGGCGAGGTCGGTCTGCTGGAGGTCAAGGGGGCGCCAGAAGTCGTGCTGCCCTTCTGCAAGAACGCCTCTGCCGAGGTCCGCTCGCTCGCCGAATCGCTGGCTGCCTCCGGTCTCAGGGTGCTCGCGGTCACTCGCCGCGGCGTGCATCCGGACCGGCTGCGGGAGGCCATCGGCGAGCCTCTGGCCGACCTGGAGTTCGTCGGCTGGCTCGCATTGGCGGACACCCCACGCCCCAGCGCCGCCGCGATGGTGGCAGGGCTTCGTGAGGCGGGCGTGGCACCGGTGGTGCTGACCGGCGATCATCCCCGCACCGCCCTGGCCATCGCCGCCGAACTGGGCTGGCCCGTGGACACCAAGGTTGTCACCGGGCAGGAGCTGGCCGCGCTGGACCGGGCCGGCCGGGCGAGTCTGCTGCGCGAGGCCGGTGTGGTGGCACGCGTCGCCCCCGAACAGAAGCTGCAAGTGGTCGAAGCGTTGCGGGCCGCAGGCCGGGTCGTGGCGATGGTCGGCGACGGCGCAAACGACGCTGCGGCCATCCGGGCCGCCGACGCGGGCATCGCTCTGGCCGCGCGGGGGTCGGCGGCGGCGCGTAATGCAGCGGACATCGTGTTGATCGATGGCGACCTGCGCGTGCTGGTCGACACAGTCGAGGAAGGACGGGCCCTGTGGCGCAGCGTCGCGGACGCCATCAGCATCCTGATCGGCGGCAATGCCGGCGAGGTCGGTTTCTCCGTGCTGGGCACGCTGCTGTCCGGGACGTCCCCGTTGTCCACACGACAGCTGCTACTGGTCAATTTGCTGACCGACATGTTTCCGGCGATGGCCATCGCAGTCACTCCCAGCACCACATACGAGGCGGACGGGGACGCCGTCGGCACCGGTACGCTCGGCGCGCCACTGACCCGGCAGATCCGCAACCGCGGCATAGTCACAGGTCTGGGGGCGACCACTGCCTGGCTGGTCGGCAGGCTCACGCCGGGCTCCGCGCGCCGCACGAGCACCATGTCGTTGTGTGGACTGGTCGGGGCGCAACTGGTGCAGACACTGGTCGGCCGCTCACACAGCCCGCTCGTCCTCGCCACCGGCCTCGGATCAGCTGCGGCGTTGTTCGCCGTCGTGCAGACCCCAGGGGTGAGCCACTTCTTCGGATGTACCCCCCTGGGGCCACTGGCTTGGGCGGGAGTGGGAGGTGCCATCGTGATGGCCGCGGTGGCACCTCCGGTGCTGCCCTCGTTGGAGTCGATCGCGTCCCGGATCGGGGCCGGACTACCGAAGGTCCGCGTCACTCGATGAGCGCGAGCATCGGCCCATCCCCGGCCTGTTAGCGACCGACCAACCTCACCCGAGGGCGGCCGGCAAGGTGCTCGGGTGCCGGACAACAGCCGCCGCCCACGGTGTCGCCCGGTCAGGTCGCACGCTTGCGCCGAGCACACCCCTGGGTTCGAGGTCGGCCATGCAGCATGATCGTCGGCGCGGCCAGCCGGGTTCCACGGCAGCGGCTGCCCCCGTCACAGGTGAACGCCGTGCGTCCGAGGACTTCGACGCCGCGCTCGGTGTGCGTCGACTCCATCGAAAGCCTCCTTCGGCGAATGCCCCGGTCGTGACCGCGCGCACGAGCACGGCGCGCCTGCAAACCGAACGGTATCGGCTACCGCGAGCGGCGGTGGAGCGGGCGCGGTCCGGACCGAGCAGTACCCGGGCGTGTTGCGGTGGCCGGGGACCGACCGGCATCGGGTTCGCAGCACCTGCCCGGCACCTGACCGAGGTGCCTCGATCCCCCGCTGGCCGAATGGTGACGCCGCCGCTGAACCCACCTGGCAGACGGCGGCACGGCAGGGGCCCGGGCACGAGGTCGGTGGCGTGACGGTGTGCACGCAGCCTCGCGGTATCCAGTCACCCCGTTCGCGGCAGCTGGTCAAAACCTGGACATCAGCCAGTGGCCGCCGACGAGCCGGCGGGCGATCTCACCTCCACCCGGCGCCCGGAGACGGCTTCGATACCACCCGTCCACCTCCGCGGCGCAGCGCACCCGAACCTGAGACGAGCCAGCGGCGCGCAGCACCGTCCAGCCGTGGAAGGTTGGTTCGGCCGGGTTTCTCTCAGCCGATGCCGAGCACGGACTTCGCGGTGGTCCAGTTGCGCAGCATCGCCGTCTGCGCGGCGGACAAGGTGACCTGGTGGGCGCACACGGCCTTCTTCACCGCGTTCTCCACCGAGTCCTTGCTGGAGGAGTTCGGGCTGCCCGAGTGCGGCTCCGGCCACAGGTTGCGCGGATCCTTCGGAGCGCCGCCGAGCTCCAGCGGGAGGAAGTGGTCTTCCTCGTAGTCGGACATGTTCGTGTCGGTGTAGCCGTAGTCGTTCAGCGCCCTGCTTGCCCTCGTCCCGTATCGGCGCAGGGAGCGGTGGGCGTGGTTCGCACTCTGGTTCTATCCGGCATTCTGGCTCGCGCACCTGCTCGGCGGGCTTCCGCCCGGAAAGGACCACGTCCACCGGATCGTTCTCATCGCACTCTCGCTGGCTCTCGTTGTTCCGAGCCGCCAGTTCTTCCCAGGCGAGACGCCAGACTGAACGACACGAACGCTCAGCATGCCGAAGACCTCGGTCCAGGCCGGCCGGTCGTCTGAACTCCCTGTGCACGCACGAGTTCAGCGGGTGTGACGCACCGCCGGAGGCGTTACAGCGCCGGTACCCGTATTACGACCCGATCTCGACGCTGCCCGACGCCGGCCATGCCCGGTGGAGTGACGCCGCTCCCGATCTAAGGGGCTCTGAAGGCGCTAGCGAGCGGGAGCCAAGCTCGTACCGCCGCCACTGCCTCCGCGATGTGCTCCTCCACGATCGTGAAGTGGTTGCCCGGGACGTCCGTCACCGTGTCCGCGTGGGCCCAGGCCGAGCGCCAGTCCACCGCTTCCTGGGCCGCCACGATCGGCTCCGAGGCCCGGACCAGCAGCGTCGGGCACGGGAGGGGGCCCAGCTCCCAGCCCTCCATCAGGTCGAAGCACCAGGCCATCGCCGACAGGCCCGCGCTCGTCACCTCCGTGTACTGCTGGTTGCGCTTGTACAGCCCCCGCATGAGCCCGCCGCCGGCACTCGAGACGAACTCGCTGTCCACCGCGTACGGGTCCAGCAGCGCGACGCCCGCCGGGGGTGTGCCGCGGCGGCACAGCTCCGTCGCGATCGCGTGCACCAGCAGGCCGCCCGTCGACACGCCCAGCACCACCGCCGGTTCGCCGCCGGTGTACGCCGAGATCGCGTCGGCCTCCGCCGCCACCAGCGCCTCGCGGTCGGCCGGGAGCGCCTCACCGTCGGTGAAGCCCGGGATCGGCACCGCCGAGACGTCGTGCCGGCCGCGGCAGGACGCGGCGAACAGGGAGTACTGCTGGACTCCCGCCATCGCCACCAGCGCCGGGACGCAGATCAGGTGCGGACCCGGCTCGGCCACCGCGTCGCGACGGGCCAGGCGCAGCGGGCGGATCGGGCGGGTCAGCTCCTCCGACGTGCGGAACTTCGGGCGCAATGTCGCCGCCGCGCGCAGGAACGCGATCGCGTCCGCCTGCTGACCGGCCTTCAGCGCCTCGGTGAACAGGCCCGCGATCGTCTCCGGCGCCTGCACCGACACGGTCGTCGCGACCTCGTCCGGTGACGCCGGTCCCGCCGCCAGCTCCGCGGCGAGGTGCGCGGCCAGCTCCTCCGGCGTCGGGTGGTCGAACACCACGCCGACCTGCAGGATCAGGTCCGTCGCCGTCTGCAGGCGGTTGCGCAGGTCCATCGCCGTCAATGAGTCGAAGCCCAGTTCCGGGAAGCTGCCGTCGGCCGGGACTGCAGAGGCGCCGGTGTGGCCGAGCACCGCGGCGGCCAGACCGCGGACCAGGTCCAGCACCGCCGCCGGCCGGTCGTCGGCCGGCAGCTGCGCCCACGTCCGCGCGAACGAGCCCGCGTCCGGCTCCGCCGATGCCGCCGAACGCCGGGACGGCGGCGGGATCAGCGCGTGCATCATGCGCGGGACCTCGCCGGCCGCGCGCATCGCGGCCAGGTCGAGGCGGATGGCCGCCAGCACCGGTTCGGCCGGGCGGGCCAGGGCGGCGTCGAACAGGGCCACGCCCTGCTCGGCCGTCAGGGCCAGCGCTCCCCCGCGTTCTTGACGGCGGCGGCCGGCCTCGTCCAGCCGCGCCGCCATCACGCTGCCGTCGCCGGCCCAGGTGCCCCAGGCGATCGACGTCGCGGGCAGCCCGAGGTTCCGGCGGTGCCGGGCGAGCGCGTCGAGGAACGCGTTCGCGGCCGCGTAGTTGCCCTGCCCCGCGTTGCCCGCCAGCCCGGCGAACGACGAGAACAGCACGAACGCCTCGAGCGGCCGGTCGCGGGTCAGCTCGTGCAGGTGCCAGGCCGCGTCGAGCTTCGGCGCGAACACCGTGTCGAGCTTCTTCGGCGTCAGCGAGCCGAGTACGCCGTCCTCCAGCGCACCCGCGGTGTGCACGACCGCCCGCACCGACGGCTCGCTTTCCAGCAGCCGGGCCAGTGCGTCCCGATCGGAGACGTCGCAGGCCCGGACGTCCACGGTGGCGTCCAGTTCGGCGGCGAACTCCGCCGCTCCCGGCGCGTCCGGACCGCTGCGGCTGACCAGCAGCAGGTCACGGACGCCGTGCTCGGTGACCAGGTGCCGGGTGACCGTCCGGGCCAGTGCGCCGGTGCCGCCGGTGACGAGCACCTTGCCCGCCGCCGTCCAGTCCACAGTGGACTCCTCGCCGCGCACCCGGGTCAGGCGCCCGACGTGCGGGACGCCGTCGCGCAGCACGACCTGCGGCTCGCCCGAGGCGAGCAGGCCGGGCAACAGCGGCAGCAGGTCGCGGATGGACTGGTCGCCTTCGCGTTCGAGGTCGGCCAGCACGATCCGGCCCGGGTTCTCCGTCTGCGCCGAGCGCAGCAGGCCCCACGCGGTCGCGCCGGCCAGCGCGTCCTCGGTGGCGCCGCGGGTGACGAACACCAGCCGCGTGGTGCGCAGCCGGTCTTCCTCCAGGAACGCGTGGACCTCCCCCAGCACCCACTTCGTCAGGTCGCGCGCGGCGTCGCGGTCGTTCTCCGGCCGCACCGGCACCAGCGGCATCAGGATCACCTGGGGTGCGGCCAGGCCGTCGTCGAGGGCAGCGGACAGCGCGCCGATGCCGAGGAACGTCTCGACCGCGCGCCCGAGGGTGTAGACCGCGCCGGTCAGGCCGAACTCGTCGGCGCCGGCGACGACCCACGTGCCGTCGACGAGCCGGCCGGGCTCCGGCGCCGGCACCGGCTGCCACTCCCAGCGGAAGAGGCTGTCGCCGTGCGCCGGGGCCGTCTCGACGGCGCCGGCCGCGCGCAGCAGCAGGGAGCCGACCGAGACGATCGGCGTGCCGGTGGTGTCGGCGAGGTCGACGCGGAAGCTGTCGGCGCCGGTCGGGCTGATCCGCACCCGGGCCCGCGACGCGCAGATCGCGTACAGCTCGACGTCGGTCCACGAGAACGGCAGCCGGCTGCGGCCCTCGCCGGCGAACGACGCCGCGTGCAGCGCCGCGTCCAGCAGCGCGGGATGGAGGGCACACGCCGCGGCTTCGGGGCGGTTCGCTTCCGGCAGCGCCACTTCGGCGTAGACGTCTTCGCCGTGCCGCCACGCCTTTTCGAGGCCGCGGAAGAGCGGGCCGTAGCCGAAGCCGTTCTCGGCGGCCGTCTCGTAGAAGCCGGTCAGGTCGATCGGCTCGGCCCCGGACGGCGGCCACTCGGCCGGGAACTCACCCGGCTCGGGCGCGTCCCCGGTACGCAGGACGCCGGTGGCGTGGCAGGTCCACGGCTCGTCGCCGGTGTCGGGCCGGGCGTAGACCGACAGGGTGCGCCGCCCGGCCGGGGTGAGCGGACCGAGCACGACCTGCGTCCGCACGGCCTGCCCGGGCGGGACGACCAGCGGCACGGCCAGGGTGAGCTCGTCGACGAACGGGCAGCCCGCCTCGTCGCCGGCCCGGACGGCCAGCTCCAGGAACGCGGTGCCGGGCAGCAGGACCGAGCCGCCGAACGTGTGCTCCGCGAGCCACGGGTGAGTCGGCACCGACAGCCGCGACGTGAACAGGAAGCCTTCGGTGTCGGGCAACGCCGTCACGGCGCCCAGCAGCGGGTGATCCGCGGCGGCGAGGCCGAGCGCGGTGATGTCCCCGGTCGTCTGCATCGTGCCGCGCGGCCAGAAGTCCGTGCGCTGGAACGGGTACGTCGGCAGCGCGACGCGCTCACCGGCGGGGAGCTGCCAGTCGACGTCGGCGCCGCGGGCGAACGCGGCGCCGAGCGCGGCCAGGAACCGGTCGGGGCCGCCGTGGCCGAGCAGCAGCGTCGCCGACGCCGACGCGCCGGTGCCCGACTTTTCCAGCAGCGCCTGGAGCCCGAGGCTGAGCACCGGCTGCGGGCTGATCTCGACGAAGTGCCGGGCGCCGCGATCGAGCGCGGCCCGGACCCCGGCGTCGAAGCGCACGGTGCGTTCCAGGTTGCGGTACCAGTACTCGCCGTCCAGCTCGGGGCCGTCGAGCCAGCGCTGGTCGGCGGTCGAGAAGAACGGGATCGCGGACTCGCCGGGGTGCAGCTCGCCCAGGACGTCGAGCAGCTCGTCGTGCAGCACGCGCACCTGCGGGCTGTGCGCGGCGAAGTCGACACCCTCGACGCGCCAGCGCATCAGGCCGGCCGCCGACAGGCGCTTTTCAAGCGTGGTCAGCGCTTCCGGCTCGCCGGCGACCGTGACCGTGCGCGGCCCGTTGACCGCGGCGATCGACAGGGTGCCCTCGAAGTCGTCGAGCAGCTCGCCGACTTCGGCCTCGGACGCCATCACCGACAGCAGGCCGCCGTGCCCGGCCAGCCGCTCGCCGATCAGGCGGCTGCGCAGGGTCACGATCCTTGCGGCCTCGGGCAGCGACAGCACGCCGGCGAAGCACGCCGCGGCGATCTCGCCCTGGGAATGCCCGAGCACCGCGGCCGGCTCGACGCCGTAGGAACGCCACAGGTGCGCGAGCGACACCATCACCGAGAACAGCACCGGCTGCACGACGTCGACCCGGTCGACCGACGGGGCGCCCGCGACCCCGGTGAGGACGTCCAGCAGCGACCAATCCACGAACGGCCCGAGGGCTTCGGCGCACTCCTCGATCCGGGCGCGGAAGACGGGTTGGGTTTCCAGCAAGGCCATCGCCATCTCGGGCCACTGCGAACCCTGACCGGGGAACACGAACACCGGACCGGGCGCGGCCGTCACCGTGCCGGTGGCCACGTTCGGGGCCGGCACGCCGGCCGCGAGCGCGGACAGGCCTTCGCGCAGGGTGGCGTGGTCGGCGCCGGCCACGACGGCGCGGTGGTCGAACCGGCTGCGGGCCAGCAGCGTGCGGGCGATCCCGGACAGCGACTGCGCCGGGTGCTCGTCGAGGTGAGCCAGCAGCCGCGCGGCCTGAGCGGCCAGCACGTCCGGCGACTTGGCCGACAGCACCCAGGGCACGGCCACGGGTTCCGGCGCGGTCGCGGCGGGCTCGGCGGCTGGGGCTTGTTCCAGGATGACGTGCGCGTTCGTCCCGCTGACGCCGAACGACGACACGGCCGCGCGGCGCGGTGCACCGGTCCGCGGCCACGGGCGCGGTTCGGTGAGCAGCTCGACGGCGCCCGCGGTCCAGTCGATCTTGGTCGAGGGCCGCTCGGCGTGCAGGGTGCGCGGCAGGACGCCGTTGCGCATGGCGAGGATCATCTTCAGCACGCCGCCGACGCCCGCGGCGGCTTGGGTGTGCCCGATGTTCGACTTCAGCGAGCCGAGCCACAGCGGCCGGCCCTCGGGGCGGTCCTGGCCGTAGACACCGATCAGCGCCTGCGCCTCGATCGGGTCGCCGAGCGCCGTGCCGGTGCCGTGCGCCTCGACGACGTCCACATCGGACGGCGACAGCTTCGCGTCGGCCAGCGCGGCCCGGATCACCCGTTGCTGCGAAGGACCGTTCGGTGCGGTGAGGCCGTTGGACGCGCCGTCGGAGTTGACCGCGGATCCGCGCAGCACGGCCAGGACCTCGTGGTTGTTGCGCCGCGCGTCCGACAGTTTTTCCAGCGCCAGCATGCCGACGCCTTCGGACCAGCCGGTGCCGTCGGCGCCCTCGGCGAACGCCCGCGAGCGGCCGGTCGGCGAAAGCGCGCCCTGGCGGCTGTACTCGATGAACACCATCGGCGTCGACATGATCGCGACCCCGCCGGCCAGCGCCAGCGAACACTCGCCGCGGCGCAGGGCCTGGGCGGCCAGGTGCAGGGTGACCAGTGACGACGAGCACGCGGTATCGACGCTGATCGTCGGGCCTTCGAAGCCGAACGTGTAGGAGATGCGGCCCGAGGCGACGCTGCCGGCACTGCCGTTGCTCTGGTAGCCCTCGAGGTCCTCGGTGACGCCCTGCAGCGCGATAGCGTAGTCGTTGTACATCACGCCGACGAACACGCCGGTGTCGCTGCCGCGCAGGGCAAGTGGGTCGATGCCCGCGCTTTCGCACGCCTCCCAGGCGGTTTCGAGCAGCAGGCGCTGTTGCGGGTCGGTGGCCAGGGCCTCGCGCGGGCTCATCCCGAAGAACGCCGCGTCGAACCCGCCCGCGCCGTGCAGGAAACCGCCCTCGGCGGTCGCCGACGTGCCGGGGCCTACGTCACCGAGCAGGTCGGCCAGTGGCCAGCCGCGGTCCTCGGGGAAGCCGGAGATCGCGTCGGTGCCGTCGTCGACCAGCCGCCACAGCCCCTCGGGGGTGTCGACGTCCCCGGGGTAGCGGCAGCTCATGCCGACCACGGCGATCGGCTCGTCGCCCGCGGACTCCGCTGCCACCAGGCGCTCGCGGGTGCGCTGCAGGTCGGCGGTCACCCGGCGGAGGTAGTCGAGGAGCTCGGCTTCGGTCGCCACGGGTCACTTCACCCCCAGATCGTTGTCGATGAACGCGAGGAGCTCGTCGGCGCCCAGCCCGTCGGCGGACGGCGCCGCGCCCTCGTCGCCGGGTCCGGTCCACTTGACGAGCAGGGCCTGCAGCCGCACGGTGATCGCCGCGCGGACGTCGTCGTCGGAGGCGACGGCCGACAGCAGGTTTTCCAGCTTTTCGATCTCGGCCAGCGCCGGGCGGGCCGCGGCGCCGTCGCCGAGCGCGGACGCGACGAGGAACTCGGCGACCCGGGTGATCGTCGGGTGGTCGAAGACCAGCGTCGCGGGCAGCCGCAGTCCGGTGCGGGCTTCCAGGCGGTTGCGCAGTTCCACCGACGTCAACGAGTCGAAGCCGAGGTCGGTGAAGCTCACGGCCGGGCCGACCGCGCCGTCGTGGCCCAGCACGGCCTCGACCTGCTTGCCGACCAGGCCGATCGTGACCGGCAGCCGCTCCTCTGCCGACAGCGGCGCCAGCCGGGCGGCCAGGTCACCGCCGGGCTCGGCCGCGGTGGCCGTGGCCCGCCGCGGCGTCGCGGTGACCAGGCCGCGCAGGGCGGGCAGGAGCGCGTCCTGGCCGCGCAGCACGCCGAGGTCGAGGCGGAGCGCTGCGACCGCCGGGGCGGTGCTGCCCAGTGCCGCGTCGAACAGCGCGACGCCGTCCTCCGTGGACAGTGGCGGCAGGCCGGAACGCTGCATCCGGGCCAGTTCGGTTTCGGTGAGGGTGCCGGCCATGCCGGTGCTCCACGCACCCCAGGCGATCGAAAGCGCGGCCTTGCCGTCGGCGGCCCGCTGGTGGGCGAGCGCGTCGAGGAAAGCGTTGGCGGCGGCGTAGTTGGCCTGCCCGGCCGCACCGAGGGTGCCCGCGATCGAGGAGAAGAAGACGAGCCGGGTGCCTGGGGCGGTCAGCTCGTGCAGGTGCCAGCCCGCGTCGACCTTGGGGGCGAAGACGGTGTCCAGGCGATCCGGGGTGAGGGCCCCGAAGACGCCGTCGTCGAGCACGCCTGCCGCGTGGACGACCGCCGTCGGCTTCTCGGAGTCCAGCACCGCCGCGAGCGCGTCCCGGTCACTGACGTCGCAGGCGACGACCCGCGCTTCCGCGCCGAGTTCCGCCAGCTCGGCGACGAGCTCCGGCACGTCCGCGGTCGCCGGGCCGCGGCGGCCGAGCAGCAGCAGGTTCCGCACCCCGCGGCCGGCGAGGTGCCGGGCGAAGGTCGCGCCCAGCCCACCGGTGCCGCCGGTGATGAGCACGGTCCCGTCCGCATCCCAGGACGCGGACCTTTCACGTGAAAGCTCGGGGGTGAGCCGGGCGGTGTGCAGTTTGCCCGCCCGCAGGGCGACCTGGGGTTCACCGGCCGCGATGGCGCCCGCGATGGCCGTCTCCGGGACCTCTCCGTCGGAGTCGACGAGGACGATCCGGCCCGGGTTCTCCAGCTGGGCCGCGCGGACCAGGCCCCAGACGGCAGCGTGGGCGAGGTCGACGTGTTCGGCCGGCTCGACGGCGACGCCACCGCGGGTGACGACCACCAGCGTCGGTTCGTCCGCGAGGGCGCGCTGGACGTCGGCCAGCACCTGCGCCGTCACCGTGCGGACGGCGGCCGGGACCGGTCCGTCCGCGGACGGCACCGGGAGCAGCGTCACCGGCGGTGTGCCGGGTGGAAGCGGCGCTTCGGGCAATGCGGGCCAGGTGAGCCGGTAGCCGGTCGGCGCCGGGGCGGACAGGGTGGGTACGGCCCGCAGGGCCAGGGAACGGACCACGACGACCGGGGTCCCGTCCGGCGTGGTCGCCGTGACCGCGAGGGAACCGTCGACCGGCGTGAGCCGGACCCGCAGCGCGGTCGCGCCGGAGGCCAGGAACGCCGCGCCGGCCCAGCTGAACGGCAGGCCGCCGCCCACGTCCAGCAGCGACGCCGCGTGCAGCGCGGAGTCCAGCAGCGCCGGGTGCACGACGAACCGCCCGGCGGCCTCGTGGTCGTCCTCGGCCAGCGCGACCTCGGCGTAGACGTCGTCGCCGAGCCGCCACGCCCGGGTCAGGCCCTGGAACATCGGGCCGTACCCGAGGCCGCGGTCGGCCATCGTGTCGTAGAAACCGTCCAGCGCGACGGCTTCCGCGCCGGTGGGCGGCCACTCGGGCCACGCGGTGACCGGTTCGTCCACAGCGGACACCAGCGTGCCACTCGCGTGCCGGGTCCAGGCCGCGCCCGGCTCACCGTCGTCGCGGGAGTAGATCCGCAGGGTGCGGACGCCGTCCTCGGCGCCGCTGACGGCGACCTGGACAACGACCCGGCCGCCATCGGGAACGACCAGCGGCGCTTCCAGCGTGAGCTCGTCGATGCGCGGGCAGCCGGCCTGGTCGCCGGCCCGCACGGCCAGCTCCAGCAGCGCCGTGCCGGGGACCACGACCGCCCCGCCGACGGTGTGCCCGGCCAGCCACGGCTGCGCGGCCAGCGAAAGCCGCCCGGTGAACAGCAGGCCGCCGGAGTCCGGCAGCTCGACCGCCGCGCCGACCAGCGGGTGCCCGGCCGCCCAGAGCCCGGCTGCCGAGACGTCGCCGGCCTGGGAAAGCCCGCCGCCCGGCCAGATCCACTGGTGCTGGAAGGCGTAAGTGGGCAGCGGCACGGCCCGCGCGCCCGGCCCGGCCACCGCCGGCCAGTCGAGCACGACGCCCGCGACGTGCAGCCGGCCGAGCGCCTCGACGACCGCGTCGGCCTCGGACCGGTCGCGCCGCAGGAACGGGACGGCGACATGTGAAGCGTCGAGGGACGCCGCGGCCATCGCGGACACCGTCGCGTCCGGGCCGAGCTCGGCGAACGCGGTGACGCCCAGCTCGGTCAGCCGCCGCACGGCCGGCCCGAACAGCACCGGCCGCCAAACCTGCTCGACCCAGTGCTCGGCCGAGGCCAGCGTCGCGGCGGTGACCACGTCGCCGGTGACCGTCGAGACGATCGGCACCGCCGGTTCGGCCGCGGTCAGCCCGGCGACGACCTTGCGGAAGTCATCGAGCATCGGCGTCATCAGCGGCGAGTGGAAGGCGTGGCTGACGCGCAGGCGGCGGGTCTTGCGGCCGTCGGCTGCGAAGTGCGCGGCGATCTCGCCGACGCGGTTCTCCGCGCCGGACACGACGACCGACGCCGGGCCGTTGACCGCGGCGAGGGCGACCTCGTCCTCGTGCCCGGCCAGCAGCGGCCGGACCTCGGCTTCGGTGGCCTGCACGGCGACCATCGCGCCGCCCTCGGGCAGCTGCTGCATGAGCCGGCCACGCGCGGCGACCAGCGTGCACGCGTCGTCGAGGCCGAACACCCCGGCGACGTGCGCGGCGGCGATCTCGCCGATCGAGTGACCGGCCAGGTACTCCGGCGCGAGCCCCCACGAGCGGACCAGGTGGTACAGCGCGACTTCGAAGGCGAACAGCGCGGGCTGCGCGTACTGCGTCTCGTCGAGCTCGGCCGCCTCGTCGGCGAACAGCAGCTCTCGCAGCGGACGGTCCAGCTCCCGGTCCAGCCGCGCGAGGACGGTGTCGAGTGCCTCGGCGAACACCGGGAACCGCGCGTACAGATCGCGGCCCATCCCGGCGCGCTGGCTGCCCTGCCCGGCGAAGAGGAACGCGGGCACCTGCTCCCCCGCCGTCCCGGTGACCAGCCCGGCGACGCTGCCGCCGCGGGCCAGCACGTCCAGGCGGCGCTCGAGGTCGGCGCGGGTCCCGCCGGTGACGACCGCGCGTTCGGCGAACGGCGTCCGGGTGGTGGCCAGCGCGAACCCGATGTCCGCCGGGTTCCCGTCACGGTGCTCGGCCAGGTGCGTGAGCAGGCGGGAAGCCTGGTCCCGCACCGCTTCCGGCGTCCGGCCGGCCAGCGGCCAGGCCACCACCGCCGGCGCCGGCTCGGTACGCGGCGGCATCACCCGGGCGGGCGGCGCTTCGAGCACGGTGTGGGCATTGGTGCCACTGATCCCGAACGACGACACCGCGGCGCGCCGCGGGCGGCCGCGCTCGGGCCAGGCGCGGGCCTCGGTGAGCAGCTCGATCGCGCCGCTCGCCCAGTCGACGTGCGACGACGGCTCGGTGACGTGCAGCGTGCGGGGCAGCGAACCCGCGCGCATGGCCTGCACCATCTTGATGATCCCGGCGACGCCGGACGCGGCCTGGGTGTGCCCGAGGTTCGACTTGATCGACCCGAGCAGCAGCGGCGCGTCCTCGGCGCGGTCGCGGCCGTAGGTGGCCAGCAGTGCCTGCGCCTCGATCGGGTCGCCGAGCGTGGTGCCGGTGCCGTGGGCCTCGACGACGTCGATGTCCGAAGTGGACAGTCCGGACGCGGCGAGCGCCTGGCGGATCACGCGTTGCTGCGCGGGGCCGTTCGGGGCGGTGAGACCGTTCGACGCGCCATCGGAGTTGACCGCGGATCCGCGGACCACCGCGAGGATCTCGTGGCCGTTGCGCTTCGCGTCCGACATCCGTTCCAGCACCAGCACACCGGCGCCCTCGGACCAGCCGACGCCGTCGGCGGTGTCCGAAAAGGACTTGCAGCGGCCGTCGGCGGCCAGGCCGCGCTGGCGGCTGAAGCCGATGAACGTGCTCGGCGTCGACATCACCGTGACGCCGCCGGCGAGCGCGAGTGAGCACTCCCCGTTCTGCAGGGCACGGGCCGCAAGGTGCAGCGCGACCAGCGACGACGAGCACGCCGTGTCGACGGTCAGCGTGGGGCCCTCCAAGCCGAACGCGTAGGCGACACGGCCCGAGGCGACGCTCGGCGCGCTGCCGTTGCCCTGGTAGCCCTCGGTGTCCGGGCTGCCCTGCAGCAGCAGGCCGTAGTCGGAGTACATGACACCGACGAACACGCCGGTGCGCGAGCCGCGCAGCGAACGCGGGTCGACGCCGGTCCGTTCGACGGCTTCCCACGAAACCTCGAGCAGCAGGCGCTGCTGCGAGTCGGTCGCGAGGGCTTCGCGCGGGCTCATCCCGAAGAACGCCGGGTCGAACTCGCCCGCCTCGTGCAGGAACCCGCCGCTGCGGGTGTAGGACGTGCCCGGGTGGTCGGGGTCCGGGTGGTAGAGCCCCTCGACGTCCCAGCCGCGGTTGACCGGGAAGCCGGACACCGCGTCCACGCCGTCGTTGACGAGGGTCCAGAGGTCTTCCGGCGAGCCGACGCCACCGGGATAGCGGCAGCCCATGCCGACGATGACGACCGGGTCGCCGGTCACCGCGACCGTGGTGGTGACCGGCTCGGGGACGTCGACCTCGCCGAGCAGGAACGCGGCCAGCTCGGCCGGGGTCGGGTAGTCGAAGGTGAGGGTGGCGGGCAGCCGCAGGCCGGTGGCCGCGTCGAGGCGGTTGCGCAGCTCGACCGCGGTCAGCGAGTCGAACCCGAGTTCGCGGAACGGCCGGTCGGCCGCCACCCCCGCGGTGCCGGAGTGCCCGAGCACCGCGGCGATCTGCGCGCGGACCAGGTCGAGCACGGCGCGGGAGCGCTCGGCTTCGGTGAGGCCCAGAAGCGGGCCGTCGAGCCGCGGCAGGTTGGCCGCCGCCTGCCGGGCGGGAGTGCGGACCAGGCCGCGCAGCAGGTGCGCGACCTCCGGTTGCGTGCCGAGCACGGCGAAGTCGAGGCGCACCGGCAGCACGGTGTCGAGCCCGGATGCGCACGCCGCGTCGAACAACGCGAGCGCGTGCTCCGGCTCGAGCGCGGGCATGCCGGTGGCGGCCATCCGGCGCAGGTCGGCGTCGGTGAGCGTGGCGGTCATGCCGCCCGCCCGCGACCACGCGCCCCAGCCGAGCGAGAGCGCGGCCTGCCCGCGGGCGCGGCGGCGCCGGACGAGGGCGTCGAGGGCCGCGTTGGCCGCGGTGTAGTTCGCCTGCCCGGCCGCGCCGAACGTGCCGGCGACCGAGGAGTAGACGACGAACGCGGTCAGGTCGAGGTCGCGGGTCAGCTCGTCGAGATGCCAGGCGGCGTCGAACTTCGGCGCCAGCACGGTGTCGAGCCGCTCGGGGGTGAGCGAGCCGAGGATGCCGTCGTCGAGGACACCGGCGGTGTGCACGACCGCGGACAGCGCGACACCGTCGAGCACGTGGGCCAGCTCGGCGCGGTCGGCGACGTCCGCCGCCGCGACGTCGACCTCGGCGCCGGCCGCGGTCAGCTCGGCGACCAGGTCGGCCGCGCCGGGTGCGTCCGGGCCGCGGCGGCTGACCAGCAGCAGCCGCCGGGCGCCGTGCGTGGTGACCAGGTGGCGGGCCAGCGTCGCGCCGAGCCCGCCGGTGCCGCCGGTGATCAGCACGGTGCCCTCGTCCCACTTCGGCGGGACGACGTCGTCGGCGTGCGGCACGCGGGTGATCCGCGCGATGCTGATCTCGCCTCCGCGCACGATCGTCTGCGGTTCACCGGACGCCACCACGGCGGGCAGCGCGGCGAGGGACTCGGGGTGGCCGTCCACATCGGACAGGAAGAACCGGCCCGGGCTCTCGCGCTGGGCCGAACGCACGAGGCCCCAGACGGCCGCGGTGGCGGGATCGTCCATGCCGGACGTGACGAACACCAGCCGGGAGTCCTCGGCGGACTGCAGCACGGCAAGCGCTTCGGCGGTGGCGGCACGCACCCCCGCGGGACCGGGGTCGCCGGTCGTGACGCGGTGGACGGCGAACTCGGCGTCCTCTGCCGGCCGCGGGACCGGCACCCAGTCGAGGCGGTAGAGCGAGTCGACGGGCTGGGTCCGGGCCGGAGCCGCGGGCCGCAGGACGAGCGAGCCGACCGAGGCGACCGGGTCTCCGGCCGCGTCGCGCAACTCGATCGCGACGGAGTCTTCGCCGCGCCGGGTCAGCTTGGCCCGCACAACCGCCGCGCCACCGGCGTGCAGGGTGACGTCGCTCCAGGCGAACGGGAGCCGGCCACCGTCGACGTCGGTCAGCCCCGCGTGCTCGGCGGCGTGCAAGACGGCGTCCAGCAGCGCCGGGTGCAGCCCGAACGCCGCCGCGTCGCGCTCGGCCTCCTCGGGCAGCACGACGTCGGCGAACACCGCCTCCGACGTGCGCCAGACGGCCTTGAGACCGCGGAACAGCGGTCCGTAGGCGAACCCACCCGAGGCGAGCCGCTCGTAGAACCCCTCCAGGGCAACGGGTTCGGCGTCCGGCGGCGGCCACGCGGCGGTGGCGTCCGGAGTCGCGGCGCCCGTGCCGAGGCGGCCGCTCGCGTGCCGCGTCCAGGGCTGCTCACCGCCGCCGGCCGGGCTGGAGTACACCGCCAAGGCGCGCTCGCCCGCCGAGCCGGCTGGGCCGACGACGACCTGCAACCGGACCGCCCCGTCGGCGGGCAGGACCAGCGGGACTTCGAGGGTGAGCTCGTCGACGCGGTCGCACCCCGCCCGATCGGCGGCGCGGATCGCGAGGTCGAGGTAGGCGGTGCCGGGCAGCAGCGCCGCGCCGAGCACGAAGTGGTCGGCCAGCCACGGCTGCGTGCGCAGCGAAAGCCGCGCGGTGAACAGGAACCCGCCGGAGTCGGGCAGTTCGACGCCCGCGCCGAGCAGCGGGTGCGCCGCGGTGTCGAGGCCGACCGAACCGAGGTCGCCGGGCACCGCGGCGGACGTGCGCGGCCAGTGGCGTTCGCGCTGGAACGGATACGTCGGCAGGTCGGGACCGGGGCCGCCGGCCGGGCCGAAGAACGCGGGCCAGGCGACGCGGACGCCGGCGACGTGCAGGCGGCCCAGCGCCGTCACGAACGCGGTCTCCTCGCCCTGGTCGCGGCGCAGCAGCGGGACGCAGGCGACGTCGGAGCCGAGGATCTCGCTCGCGGCGGCCGACAGCGAGCCGTCCGGGCCCAGCTCGACGACGGCCGCGGCGCCCTGTTCGCCGAGCACGCGCACGGCGTCGGCGAACCGAACCGGCCGCCGGACGTGCTCGACCCAGTACCCGGGCGTGCGCGGATCGGCGACCTCGCCGGTCACGGTCGAGACGATCGGCAGCCGCGGTTCGCCGAACTCCAGGCCCGCCAGTACTTCGGCGAACTCGTCGAGCATCGGGTCCATCAGCGGTGAGTGGAACGCGTGGCTGACCGCGAGGCGCCGGACGTGGTGCCCGGACCCGGCCAGCGCGTCGGTGGTGCGGGTGACGGCGGCTTCCGCGCCCGCCACGACCACGGCTGCGGGGCCGTTGACCGCGGCGATCGTGACACCGTCGGTCAGGAACACGCGGACGACCGCTTCAGGTGCGCGGACCGCGGCCATCGCGCCGCCGGCCGGGAGCGCGGCCATCAGGCGGCCGCGGGCGGCGACGAGCGTACAGGCATCCTTCAGCGACAGCACCCCGGCGACGTGCGCGGCGGCGATCTCGCCGACCGAGTGCCCGGCGAGCCAGGACGGCTTGACGCCGAAGGATTCCAGCAGCCGGAACTGCGCGACCCCGAGGGCGAAGGTCGCGGGCTGGGTCCAGTCGGTGCGGTCCAGCAGCGCGGCGTCGTCGCCGAAGACGACGTCGCGCAACGGCTGGTCGAACTGCGCGCACACGGCGTCGAAGGCTTCGGCGAACACCGGGAAGCGCCGGTAGAGCTCGGCACCCATGCCCGGCCGCTGAGCACCTTGGCCGGCGAAGACGAACGCGCTCTTGGCGCGCGTCCGCGCCGGCGTTCCGGCGGGCGTTTCGGCGAGCGCGGCGAGCCGGTCCAAGGGGTCGCCGATGATCGCTGCGCGGTACGGGAACGCGGTGCGGGTGGTCGCGAGCGCCCGGGCGACGCCGGCGGGGGCGCGGTCGGACAGCAGCGCGTGCAGCTGCCCCGCCTGCTCGGACAGGGCCTGTGGCGTGCGCGCGGACAGCAGCAGCGGCACAGTCGCGGGCTCCGCGGCGACGACGTCGTCGAAGACGGGGGCCTGCTCGAGGATCGCGTGCGAGTTGGTGCCGCTCAGCCCGAACGACGACACGCCGGCGCGGCGCGGCCGCCCGGCTTCGGGCCAGGCGCGGTGCTCGGTGAGCACGCGGACGTCGCCGGCGGCCCAGTCGACGCGGCTCGAGGGCTCGTCGACGTGCAGGGTTTTCGGCAGTTCGCCGTGGCGCAGCGCGAGGACCATCTTGATGATCCCGGCGACGCCGGCCGCGGCCTGGGTGTGGCCGAGGTTGGACTTGACGGCGCCGAGCCACAGCGGCTCTTCGCGGTCGCGGCCGTAGGTGGCCAGCAGGGCCTGGGCCTCGATCGGGTCGCCGAGCACCGTGCCGGTGCCGTGCGCTTCGACCGCGTCGACGTCCGCAGTGGACAGTCCGGCGTCGGCGAGCGCTTGGCGGATCACGCGTTGCTGGGCGGGGCCGTTGGGGGCGGTGAGGCCGTTGGACGCACCGTCGGAGTTGACGGCGGTGCCGCGGACCACGGCGAGCACCGGGTGGCCCTGCTCCCGAGCGGTCGACAAGCGCTCGACGACCAGGACGCCGGCGCCTTCGGACCAGCCGGTGCCGTCGGCGCCGTCGGCGAACGGCTTGCAGCGGCCGTCGGCGGCGAGGCCGCCCTGGCGGGCGAACTCGGCGAAGGAGTTCGGGGTGGCCATGATCGTGACCCCGCCCGCGAGCGCGGTCGTGCACTCGCCGCGGCGCACCGCCTGCACGGCCCAGTGCAAAGCGACCATCGACGACGAGCACGCGGTGTCGACGGTGACCGACGGGCCTTCCAGCCCGAGCGTGTACGACAGCCGGCCGGACAGGACGCTCGCGGTGGTGCCGGTGGCCAGATGCCCTTGGACGTCTTCGCCGGAGGTCGCCAGGAGGTTGACGTAGTCCTGGCCGTTGGTGCCCACGAACACGCCGGTGTCGCCGCCGTGCAGCGTCGCCGGGTCGATCCCGGCGCGTTCCAAAGCTTCCCAGGAGACTTCGAGCAGCAGCCGCTGCTGCGGGTCCATGGCCATCGCCTCGCGCGGCGAGATGCCGAAGAAGTCGGCGTCGAAGTCGGTGACGCCGTCCAGGAACCCGCCGGTCAGCGCGTACTCGTAGCCCGAGGCGAGGTTCGCGAGGTCCCAGCCGCGGTCGTCGGGGAAGCTCGTGATGCCGTCGCCGCCGTCAGCCAGCAGGCGCCAGAAGTCCTCCGGGCCGCGGACGCCGCCGGGGAAGCGGCAGCCGATGCCGACGATGACGATCGGGTCGTCGTCGGCAGCCGTCCGCACCGGCGCGGCCGTCTCGGCGAGAGTGCCGGCCAACTCGCCCAGCAGGTGGCGGGTCAGGATTTCCGGGGTCGGGTGGTCGAACACCAGCGACGGGGGCAGGTCGAGGCCGGTGGCGAGGGCGACGACGTTGCGCAGCTCGACCGCGGTGAGCGAGTCGAAGCCGAGGTCGCGGAACGCGCGGTCCGGGGCCACGCCGCCGGCGCCGCTGTGGCCGAGGACGAGGGCGACCTGTTCCAGGAGCAGCCCGAGCAGGAAGTCGAACCGGTCGTCCTCGGGGACGGCGGCGAGCCGCGCCCGCAGCTCGTGGTCACCGCGCGGGGCGTCGGGCAGCGCGGCCGCCGGGACGCCGCTGAGCAGCGGGCCCCGGCGCAGCACGTGCGTGTAGCGGGTCCAGTCGATGTCGGCGACGACGACGGTGGTGTCGGCTAGGGCGCGGTCCAGCGCGGCGGCCGCGCGCTCCGGGTCGAGCGGGCTGAGCCCGCCCCGCCGGGCGCGGTCGGCGACCCCCGGGTCGGCGGCGAGCATGCCGCCGCCGGCCCACGGGCCCCACGCGATCGACGTCGCGGGCTGCCCGAGGCCGCGGCGGTGCTCGGCGAGGGCGTCGAGGGTCGCGTTCGCCGCCGCGTAGGCGGCCTGTCCGGCCGAGCCGAAGGTGCCCGCGACGGAGGAGAACAGCACGAAGCTCCGCAGGTCTGCGGTCAGTTCGTGCAGGTTCCACGCGGCCTCGGCCTTGGCGCGGTACCCGGCCTCGAAGCGGTCCGGGGTGAGGCCGTCGAGGACGCCGTCGTCGAGGACCCCGGCGGTGTGCACGACGTCGGTCAGGCCGGGCATCCCGGCCAGCACGGCGGCGAGGGCGGCCCGGTCGGTGACGTCGCAGGGGGTGATGGTGACGTCGGCGCCGAGGGCGGTCAGCTCCTCGTGCAGTTCGTACGCGCCCGGCGCGTCCGGGCCACGGCGGCTGAGCAGCACCAGGGTGCGGCCGGCCTTGGCCAGGTGGCGCGCGACCGCCGCGCCGAGGGCGCCGGTGCCGCCGGTGATGAGCGTGGTGCCCTCGCCGGATCCGGGGTGGCGGGTCGACGGTGGCGGCGCGGCGATGATGCGACGGCCGAACAGCCCGGCCGCGCGAACGGCCAGCTGGTCCTCGCCGTCGGCGCCGGTCAGCGCGGCGGCGAGCCGGCGCGGGACTTCGGTGTCGAGCTCGCCGGGCAGGTCGACGAGACCACCCCAGCGCTGCGGGAGTTCGAGCGCGGCGGCGCGGCCGAGCCCCCAGACGGCCGCCTGCGCGGGGCTGCTCACCGGGTCGCCCGGGGCCACCGCGACGGCCTCGCGGGTCACCGACCACAGCGGGGTGTCACCGAGGGCCTGCAACAGCGTCGTGGTGGCGGTGAGGCCGGCCGGGACGCCCGGGAAGCCGGATTCGTCCAGCGCCAGCAAGGAAAGCACGTGGTCGAAGTCGCGCTCGCGCAGACGGTCGGCGATGGCGTCGTCGAAGACCAGGGGCTCGCCGTCGAAGTACCCGGCGACGGTGGTGACCCACGGGTCGCCGGCGAGCGCGGCCGGGACGACCACGAGCCACGCTCCGGTGCCGGGACGGGCCGCGGTGACCGGGACCCACGTCGCCTTGTAGCGCCATCTGTCCACCACGGACTCTTCGTGGCGCGAACGACGGTAGGAGGACAGCGCGGGCAAGACGGCGCTGAGGGACGCGTCGTCGACGTCGAGGCGGGCGGCCAAACCCGCGGCGTCGCCCCGATCGACCGCGGCCCAGAACTCCGCGTCGGCCGTCTCGGTGCTGGGCGCGGCGGCCGAGGGCCAGTACCACTCGTGCTGGAACGCGTAGGTGGGCAGCGGGACCCGGCGGGCGCCGGTACCGGCGAAGAAGGCCGGCCAGTCGATCCGCACGCCACCGACGTGCAGCCGGCCGAGGGCGCCGACCAGGGTTTCCACGTCGTCGCGGCCGCGGCGGGCCACCGGGATGCCGTCGGTCATCGCGGACAGGACCGCGTCCGGGCCGATCTCGACGATCAGAGCGGCCCCCGGCAACCGCGCGGCGGTGTCGGCGAACCGGACCGGCTCGCGGACGTGCGCGACCCACCGTTCCGGGTCGGTGACGTCACCCTCGCCGAGGAACGGCACGGCGGGCGCGGTGAAGGTCAGGTCCGCGATGGCGTCTCGGAACGCGGGCAGCATCGGGTCCATCAGCGGCGAGTGGAACGCGTGCGACACCGCGAGCCGCTTGATGTCCTCGAAGTTCTCGGCCGCGGCGAGCACCGCGGCTTCGACGCCGGACAGGACGATCGACGTCGGGCCGTTGACCGCCGCGATCGCGACCTCGTCGCCCAGGTACGGCGCGACTTCGTCCTCGGTCGCGCGGACGGCGACCATCGCGCCGCCCGGCTCGAGGTCCTGCATCAACGACGCGCGGGCCGTGACCAGCTCACAAGCGTCGTCCACCGTGAGCACCCCGGCGACGTGCGCGGCGGCGATCTCACCGACCGAGTGGCCGCCGACGAAGTCCGGCCGGACGCCCCACGAACCCAGCAGGCGCACGAGCGCGACCTCGACCGCGAACAACGCCGGCTGCGCGAACCCGGTCTGTGACAGCGCTTCGGCGTCCTCGCTCCACAGGACTTCGCGGACCCGCGGGTCGAGGCGATCGAGCACGGCGTCGAGCGCGGTGGCGAACGCCGGGAAGGCGTCGTAGAGGCCGCGGGTCATGCCGGGCCGCTGGGCGCCCTGGCCGGTGAAGACGAACGCGACCTTGGGCGCGCCCTTCGCCTCGCCGACGGTGACCAGCGGCGACGGCCGCCCTTCGGCGAGCGCCGCGAGCCCGTCGGCCGTGAAGACGACGGCGCGGTGGTCGAACGTCGAGCGCGTCGTGGCCAGGGAGTAGCCGAAGTCGAGAGGGGCGGCGGTGACGTCTCGCAGTCGCGCGGCCTGGTCCCGCAGGGCTTCCGGGGTGCGGCCGCTGAGGATCAGCGGGACGCACGGCAGCTCGCGTTCGGCTTCGTCGCGGGCCGGGATGACGACCGGCGGTTCTTCGATGATCGCGTGCGCGTTGGTGCCGCTGATGCCGAACGACGAGACACCCGCGCGGCGCGGACGGCCGGCCTCGGCGGGCCACGGGCGCGCGTCGGTGAGCAGCTCGACGTTCCCCGCGGCCCACTCGACGTGCGTGGACGGCTCGGTGACGTGCAGCGTGCGCGGCAGCGTCTCGTTCCGCATCGCCTGGACGACCTTGATGATCCCGGCGACCCCGGCCGCCGCCTGGGCGTGCCCGATGTTGGACTTGATCGAGCCCAGCAGCAGCGGGATTTCCCGGTCCTGGCCGTAGGTGGCGAGCAGCGCCTGCGCCTCGATCGGGTCGCCGAGGGTCGTGCCGGTGCCGTGCGCCTCGACGACGTCGACGTCCTTCGTGGACAGTCCGGACGCGGCAAGCGCTTGGCGGATGACGCGTTGCTGCGACGGGCCGTTCGGTGCGGTCAGGCCGTTCGAGGCGCCGTCGGAGTTGACCGCCGACCCGCGCAGGACGGCGAGGATCTCGTGGCCGTGGCGGCGCGCGTCCGACATGCGCTCCAGTACCAGGATGCCGGCCCCCTCGGACCAGCCCACGCCGTCGGCGGTGTCCGAAAAGGACTTGCAGCGGCCGTCGGCGGCGATGCCGCGCTGGCGGCTGGAGGCGACGAACGACCCGGGTGTCGACATGACCGTGACGCCGCCGGCCAACGCCAGCGAGCACTCCCCCTGTCGCAGTGCCTGTGCCGCCCAGTGCAGGGCGACCAGCGAAGACGAGCACGCCGTGTCGACGGTGACCGTCGGGCCTTCGAGCCCCATCGTGTAGGCGATCCGGCCCGAGGCGACACTCGGCGCGCTGCCGTTGCCCTGGTACGCCTCGGCTTCCGGGCTGCCCTGCAGCAGCAGGCCGTAGTCGGAGTACATCACGCCGACGAACACGCCGGTCCGGGAGCCGCGCAGCGAACGCGGGTCGAGGCCCGCGCGTTCGACGGCTTCCCACGAGACTTCGAGCAGCAGGCGCTGTTGCGAGTCCGTGGCCAGGGCTTCGCGCGGGCTCATCCCGAAGAACGCCGGGTCGAACTCGCCCGCCTCGTGCAGGAACCCGCCGCTGCGGGTGTAGGACGTGCCCGGGTGGTCGGGGTCCGGGTGGTAGAGGCCCTCGACGTCCCAGCCGCGGTTGACCGGGAAACCGGATACCGCGTCCACGCCGTTCTCGACCAGATTCCACAGGTCCTCGGGCGAACCGACGCCACCCGGGTAGCGGCAGCCCATGCCGACGATGACGATCGGGTCATCGGACACCGGGCGCACGGTCACCGGGGTGTGGTGGTCGGCGTCGGCGCCGGTCAGCTGCCGGTCGAGGAACGCGGCGAGCGCTTCCGGCGTCGGGTAGTCGAACACGAGCGTGGCGGGCAGCCGCAGCCCGGTGGCCGCGTCGAGGCGGTTGCGCAGCTCGACCGCGGTCAGCGAGTCGAAGCCGAGGTCCTTGAACGCACTTCGGCCGTCGACGCTGTCGGTGGCCGCGTAGCCGAGCACGAGGCCGGCTTCGGCGCACACCAGATCGGCCAGCGCGCGGGCACGGTCGGCTTCGGTGAGCCCGCCGAAGCTTTCGGCCAGTGCGGTCGCCGGGCCGCGCGCCGCGCTCGGCGCGGCACCGCCGGGGACCAGCGCGCGCAGCAGTGCCGGGACACCCGGGCGGCCACGCAGGGCGCCGACGTCCAAGCGCATGGGCAGGACGCTGGGTTCGGCTTCGGCCAGGGCCGCGTCGAACAGCGCGAGCCCCTCCGCCGGGTCGAGCGGCGGCAGACCGGCCGCGGCGAGCCGGCGGTGGTCCACGGCGGACAGCCGGGCCGCCATGCCCGCGTCCCCGGCCCACGCGCCCCAAGCCAGGGACTGGCCGGGCCGTCCGTCGGTGCGACGGCGCTGGGCGAGCGCGTCGAGGAAGGCGTTGGCGGCGGCGTAGTTGGCCTGCCCGGGGCTGCCGAGCACACCGGCGGCCGAGGAGAACAGCACGAACGCGCCGAGGTCGCCGGTCAGCTCGTGCAGGTTCCAGGCCGCGTCGACCTTCGCGCGGAAGACCGTCGCCAGGCGTTCGGGCGTCAGGGTTTCGACGACGCCGTCGTCGAGGACACCGGCGGCGTGCACGACCGCGCCGATCGGGTGCTCGGCCAGCAGCGCGGCCAGGGCGTCGCGGTCGGCGGCGTCGCAGGCGGCGATCGTGACGTCGGCGCCGAGCGCGGTCAGCTCCTCGCGGAGTCCGGCCGCACCCGGGGCGTCGGGACCGCGCCGGCCGGCGAGCAGCAGGCTGCGGACGCCGTGGGTCGTGACCAGGTGCTTCGCGATCAGGCCACCGAGTCCGCCGGTGCCACCGGTGACCAGGACGGTGGCGCCTTCGGGGAAGTGTGCGGTCGGGCTGTCGCCGACCGGGAGCCGGGCCAGGCGCGGCAGGAGGATCCCGCCGTCGCGCAGCGCGGCCTGGGCTTCGCTGGAGTCGAGGACGTGCTGCAGCGGCGTGGTGAGGTTCTCGGGTTCGTCGACATCGATGAGCACGAACCGGCCGGGGTGCTCGGCCTGTGCGGAGCGGACCAGGCCCCACACCGCGGCGGCGGCCGGGTCGACCTCGTCGCCCTCGGCGGCCGGGACGGCGCCCGAGGTGACGAAGACCAGGCGCGACCGGGCGAAGTCCGGTTCGGCGATCCAGGTCTGCAGGAGTTCGAGGGCCCACGACGCGGCGGCGTGCGCGGCTTCCGCGTCGCCCGTGCCGCCGGGGAGCGGGGCGAGCACGACGGCCGGGACCGGGTCCGCGCTGATCCGGACCGTCGCGAGGTCGGGGAACACGGCTGGGGTGGCGAAGCCGAGCCCGGTGCCGAGGACGACCCAGTCGGCGTCGTCGGCCGGCTGCGTCACGGCGACGGCGGGCGCGGGTGTCCACACGGGACGGAACAGGGATTCGTGCCGGGTCGCGCGCAGTTCGCCGGCGGCGACGGAGCGGAACGTCAGCGCGTCGGCGGCGAGCACCGGCGTGCCCGCGGGGTCGGTGACGGCGAGCGCGACGGCGTTCTCCCCCACCGGGCTCAGCCTGGCCCGCAAGGTCGTCGCCTGGGTCGGCTGGACGCCGACACCGGCCCAGGAGAACGGAAGGCCGTCGCGGTCGAGGTGGGCGGAGGCGTGCAGGACCGCGTCCAGCAGCGCCGGGTGCAGGCCGAACGCCGCGGCTTCGGTCTCGTGCTCCGGCGGCAGCGCGACCTCGGCGAACACCTCGTCCCCGAGCTGCCACGCCGCACGCAGTCCCCGGAACGCCGTGCCGTACCTCAGGCCCTGCTCGGCGAGGTTCTCGTAGAAGCCGTCCAGCCCGATCGGCTCGGCGCCGGCCGGGGGCCACTCCGCGGGGAGCGCCGCGGCGGGCGCGCCGCCCACGCCGAGTCGGCCGAAGGCGTGCCGCACCCAGCCGTCGTCCTGCTGGGAGTAGACGCTGACCGAGCGGCTGCCGTCCTCGCCGGCCGGACCGGCGACGACCTGCACCCGCACGCCGCCGGACGCGGGCAGCACGAGCGGCGCCGCGAACGTCAGCTCCTCGACGCGCGCGCAGCCGACCTGCGCGCCGGCCCGGCCCGCGAGCTCGACGAACGCCGTGCCCGGCAGCAGCTTCGTGCCCAGGATTTCGTGCTGGCCGAGCCAGGCCTGGCGGCGCACGGACAGCTCGCCGGCGAACAGGAAACCGCCGGACTCGGGCAGCTCGACGGCGGCGCCGAGCAGCGGGTGCCCAGCCGGGTCGAGCCCGACCTGGCCGAGGTCGCCGCCGGTGCCGCCCTCGAGCCAGTAGGTACGGCGCTGGAAGGCGTAGGTGGGCAGGTCGACGACGCGGGCGCCGGTGCCCTCGTGCCAGGCCGTCCAGTCGAAGGCGCCGCCGCGGACCTGCCAGCGGGCGAGCGCCGAAAGCAGTGTCGTGATCTCGTCGCGGCCACGGCGGGTGGTCGGGACGCAGTCGGTGTCCGGGCCGGTCAGCTCGGTGGTCATCGCCGAGAGCGTCGCGTCCGGGCCGACTTCGAGGAACGTGGTGACGCCACGGGACACCAGGTCGGCGACGGTGTCGGCGTAGCGGACGGCGTCGCGCACGTGGCGGACCCAGTAGTCCACTGTAGACACATCGCCGGCCGCGACGACCGGGATCGCGGGCCCGGCGAAGGTCAGCGTCGCCAGTACCGCGCGGAAGTCGTCGAGCATCGGGTCCATCAGCGGCGAGTGGAACGCGTGGCTCACCGTGAGCCGCTTGGTCTTCTCGAACCGCACCGCGATGGCCAGGACGGCGCCTTCCGCCCCGGAGACGACGACCGCCTCCGGGCCGTTGACCGCCGCGATGGAGACCTCGTCGTTCAGCAGCGGCAGGATCTCGGCCTCGGTCGCCTGGATCGCGACCATCGCGCCCCCGGCGGGCAGGGCCTGCATGAGCCGGCCGCGGGCGCCGACGAGCGTGCAGGCGTCCGCCAGCGACAGCACGCCGGCGACGTGCGCCGCGGCGATCTCGCCGACCGAGTGCCCGGCGACGAAGTCCGGGCGCACACCGAGGGATTCGAGGAGGCGGAAAAGCGCGACCTCGAAGGCGAACAGCGCGGGCTGCGCCACCCCCGTCTCGTCCACCGAGGACTGTTCGGGCCGGTCGAGCAGCGCGAAGATCTCGTCGCGGGTGCGCGCGAACACCGGGAAGGCCGCGGCGAGCGCGTCGCCCATCCCGGCGCGCTGGGCACCCTGGCCGGTGAACAGGAACGCCGAGGATCCGGGGTGCAGGGCCGAGCCGGTGTGCACCCCGGGCGCGGCGGCGGACGTGGCCAGCGCGTGCAGGGCGGTCAGCAGTTCGTCACGGCCGGTGCCGGTGAGCACGGCGCGGTGCGGGAACGCGACCCGCGTGGTGGCCAGCGAATGCGCGACGTCGAGCGGCGTGTGCTCCGGACGGGCGTCGAGATGGGTCAGCAGGCGGGCAGCCTGGGCACGCAGCGCGTCCGGCGTGCGGCCGGACACCGGCCACAGGTAGCCGGCGGGCTCGTGGACCGGAGCCGCTTCGACGATCTCGGGGACCGGCTGTTCGAGGATCAGGTGCGCGTTGGTGCCGCTGATGCCGAACGACGACACGGCCGCGCGCCGCGGTTTCCCGGTCTCCGGCCACGGCCGTGCGCCGGTCAGCAGCGAGACCCGGCCCGCCGCCCAGTCCACGTGGGACGTCGGCGCGTCGACGTGCAGGGTTCGCGGGAGCACACCGTGGCGCATGGCCTGGATGGTCTTGATGACCCCGCCGACGCCGGCGGCGGACTGCGTGTGGCCGACGTTCGACTTGAACGAGCCGAGCCACAGCGGGTCGCCCGCGCGCTCGTGGCCGTAGGTGGCCAGCAGGGCCTGGGCTTCGATGGGGTCGCCGAGGATCGTGCCGGTGCCGTGCGCCTCGACGGTGTCGATGTCGTCGGGGGTGAGACCGGCGTTCTCCAGCGCCTGGCGGATGACGCGCTGCTGTGAGGGGCCGTTGGGGGCGGTGAGGCCGTTGGACGCGCCGTCGGAGTTGACGGCGGAGCCGCGGATGACGGCGAGGACTTCGTGGCCGTTGCGGCGGGCGTCGGACAGCCGTTCCAGCAGCACGAGCCCGGCGCCTTCGGAGAACCCGGCGCCGTCGGCGGCCTCGGCGAAGGACTTGCAGCGGCCGTCGGACGCCAGGCCGCCCTGGCGGTCGAACTCGCCGTAGAGGCCGGGGGTGGCCATCACGGCGACGCCGCCGGCGAGGGCGAACGAGCACTCGCGCGCCCGCAGGGACCGGGCCGCCCAGTGCAGCGCGACCAGCGAAGACGAGCACGCCGTGTCGACGGTGACGGCGGGACCTTCGAGACCGTAGAAGTAGGCGATGCGACCGGAGATCACCGAAGACTCGGTGCCGGTGACCAGGTAACCCTCGACTCCGTCGGGCAGGGCGGCGAGACCGCGGCCGTAGCCCATGGAGCCGGCGCCGACGAACACGCCGCCGGTGCTGCCCTCGATCTCGCGCGGGTCGATGCCGGCGCGTTCGAAGGCTTCCCAGGCCAGCTCGAGGACGATCCGCTGCTGCGGATCCATGGCCAGCGCCTCGCGCGGCGAGATACCGAAGAAGGCGGGGTCGAAGTCCCCGGCCTGGTGCAGGAAACCGCCCTGGTGCGGGGAATCCGGCCAGCCCCGGCCGTCCGGGAAGTCCGTGACCGCGTCGACGCCGTCGTCGACTAGCCGCCACAGGTCCTCGGGCGACTGCACGCCGCCCGGGTACCGGCAGCTCATCGCGACGACCGCGACGGGCTCCGCCGCCGCAGCGAGCAGCGTGGTGTTCTGCCGCCGCAGCTGTTTGTTCTCCTGCACGGCGACGCGCAGTGCTTCGACGACTCGATCCGACCCGGCCGGCATAGACATCTCCAGGGTGAGCGTGTTCTTACCCGGGTGACGCCACCGCGACGGCGTTCCTCTCCGGACCGGCGCCGAGCGAACGTCCACTTGCCGGGGAGTCAACCGCACGCCCCGCCTGGAAAACCCGAGACTTGCCCTGGACCTGGGGACGGCCCCGAGCGCCCCCAGGTGGCCTTGGTTGCGTCTCACACACCCAAGGCGGCCTTCGGTGCGTCTGACGCACCGAAGGCCGCCCTTGGGGCGCTTGCCGGGGGTCAGTCCTGGTCGCCGCCCAGGACGAAGCGGACCAGGTCGTCCGCGTCCATGTCGCCGACGTCGCCGTCCTCGGACTCGGGGGCGGCCTCCTGCGGGCGGTCCGCCCGCTCCGCCGCCTCCGACAGCAGGTCCATCAGGCCCAGCGAGCGCAGCTGGTCGAACGAGACCGATGCCAGGAACTTCCGGACGCGGGCCTCCGCCGCCGACGCCGGGGCGTCGGCCTCGTCGCCGAACAGCTCGCGGTGCAGGTGGTTCGCCACCGCCTGGGCCGTCGGGTGGTCGAACACCAGTGTCGACGGCAGCCGCAGGCCGGTGCGCTCGCCCAGGAGGTTGCGAACCTCCACCGCGGCCAGCGAGTCGACGCCCATCTCCCGGAACGCCAGCGACGGCTCGATGTCGCCCGCTTCGCCGTAGCCGAGCAGCTCGGCCGCGACCGCGCGGACCAGTGCCAGCAACGCGTCGCGCCGCTCCGCCGGGTCCAGGCCCGCCAGCTCCTCGTGCAACGTCGCCTCGGCGACCACCGCGTCCCGCTCCGAGCCCGCCGCCGACAGGGCCTCGCGGACCTCGGGCAGCTCGCTCAGCAGCGCGCTCTCGCGGGGCAGCGTGAACGTCTGCGCGAAGCGGTTCCAGTCGAAGTCGGCCGCCAGCACCGACCCGCGGACGCCGAGGGCGCGGCCGAACGCGACCATCGCCTCCGCCGGCACCAGCGGCACCAGGCCGTGACGCTGCATGTGCTCCAACATGTCGCCCTGCAGGGCCATGCCGGCCTCGCCCCACACGCCCCAGCCGATCGACACGCCCGCCAGCCCGCGCCGCTCGCGGTCTTCGGCCAGCGCGTTGAGGTAGGCGTTCGCGGCGGCGTACGCGCTGAGCTTGCCGCTGCCGAGCATGCCCGACACCGACGAGTACAGCACGAAGAAGTCCAGCTCCCGCTCGCCCACGAGCTCGTCCAGGTGCCGCGCACCCTCTACTTTGGACTTCAGGACGCCTTCGACCTCTTCCAGGGTCAGCGCGACGACGTCGGCGCCGTCCTGGGCGACGCCCGCGGCGTGCACAACACCGCGCAGCGGGTCCGACTCGGGGATCGCCGCCAGCACCGCGGCCACCTGGGCGCGGTCGGCAACGTCGCACGCCACCACCGACACCTCGGCGCCGCGCGCGGTCAGCTCCTCGACCAGCTCGGCCGCGCCCGGCGCGTCGGGGCCGCGGCGGCTGGTCAGCACCAGGCGCCGGACGCCGGCCCCGGCCAGCCAGCGCGCCGTCTCGACGCCGAGGGCGCCCGTGCCGCCAGTGATCAGCACTGTGCCCGGCCCAGCCAGCGCCGGGGTGACCGTCGGGGTCTCGGCCGCCGTCGTGCGGCGCAGCCGCCGGCCGAGCAGCCGGCCGTCGCGCAGCGCGACCTGGTCTTCGCCGTCGATCCCGGCCAGCACGTGCGGCAGGTGCCGCAGGTCGGCCTCGCCGGGTTCGGTGGGCAGCTCCACGAGCCCGCCCCACGCGGCCGCCCGTTCCAGCGCGACGGTGCGGCCGAAGCCCCAGACCGCCGCCTGCCCGACGGTGTCCGCCGCCGCGTGCTGCCCCGCGATCGGGAGGGCTTCGCGGGTCAGGCACCACAGCTTGGCTTCGATTCCGGCCCGGGCGAGCGCTTGGACCAGGACCGCGGTGAGCACGATGCCCGGCGGGGTGGTCGGCGCCGCCTCGATCGGCCGGGTGCTCAGCGCGAGCAGCGAAACGACGCCGTCGAACGGCCTTGGCAGCTCGCCGATGCGGCTGGCCAGCGCACCCGGGTCGGGATCGGTCACCGTCAGCACGGTGACGTCGCCGGGCAGCGCGCCGAGCACCTTCGCGCTCCAGTCGTCACCGTCCTCGGGGACGACTGCCAGCCAGCGGCCCGGCTCGGCGGTGCCCGCCGGCGGCCTCAACGGCGTCCAGTCGATGCGGTACCACCAGCGGTCGATCGCGGCCTCGGTGCGCAGCTTCTCCCGCCACGACTTGAGCGCGGGCAGCACCGCGTCCAGCGCGGCCCGGTCGACCTCCAGCGCCGAGGCCAGCACCTCGCCGTCGGTCGCCGCGACCATGCCCCACAGGCGCGCGTCGGCGGCGCTTTCCCCGCCTGCGGGCGCGGCCTGCGGCGCCGGCTCGGGCCAGTAGTTCTTGCGCTGGAAGGCATACGTCGGCAGCGGCACGCGCGCGGTGACACCGGCGCGGGTGTAGAAGGCCGTCCAGTCGATCGTGACGCCCTGGGCGTGCGCCCCGGCGACCGCGGTGACCATCCGGCGCCAGTCGCCTTCGCCGGTGTGCAGGGTTTCCTGGAACACCAGCGGCTCGCCGGTGCGGTCCATGGTCTGCTCGAGCGCCATCTTCAGGACCGGGTTCGGGCTGGGCTCGACGAACGCGCTCGCCCCGCCGGCCACCATCGCGTCGGCCGCTTCCCCGAACAGCACGGTCTGGCGCAGGTTCCGGTACCAGTACCGGGCGTCCAGCTCCGCGGTGTCGAGCAGCCCGCCGGTCACCGACGAGTAGAACGGCACCGCCGAGCCGCGCGGGCGCACCGGCTCGAGCAGCTCCAGCAGGTCGGCTTCGAGCAGCTCGACCTGAGGCGAGTGCGCGGCGAAGTTCACCCCGGCCAGGCGCCAGCGCATCATGCCGGCGGCCGAGAGCTTCCTCTCCAGCTTCGCCATCGCCGCCTCGTCACCGGAGACCGTGACCAGCTTGGGGCCGTTCACCGCGGCGATCGAGATGTCGTCGCCGGCGAGCGCGCGGACGTCGTCGGCCGGGGCGACCACCGAGAGCATCACGCCGGTGCGCGCCAGCTTCTGCCGGATCAAGCGGCTGCGCAGCGCGACGATGCGCGCACCATCCTGAAGGGAAAGCCCGCCCGCGACGCAGGCGGCGGCGATCTCGCCCTGCGAGTGCCCGGCGACCGCAGCCGGTTCGACGCCGAACTCGCGCCACAGCGCGGCGAGCGACACCATCACCGCCCACAGCGCCGGCTGGACGATGTCGACCTCTTCCAGGGCTTCGGCGTCGTCGAGCACGTCGAACAGGGACCAGTCGACGAACTCCGCCAGCGCGGCGGCGCACTCGGCCATCGTCGCGACGAACACCGGTGACGCGGCCAGCAGGTCCTTGGCCATCCCCGCCCACTGCGAGCCCTGCCCGGGGAAGACGAACGCCGGGGTGCGCGTGCCGAACGCCCGGCCGGTCACGACGTCCGGCGCCGCCTCGCCCGCCGCCACCGCGGTGAGCGCGGCGGTGAGCCCGGCCCGGTCTTCGCCGACGAGCACGGCCCGGTGCGCGAACGCCGTCCGGCCCGCCAGTGCCCGCCCGACCGCGGCGACGTCCTGGTCGGTGAGGTGCGCGAGCAGCCGTTCGGCCTGGCCGCGCAGGGCGCCGGCGGTGCGGCCGGACAGCACCCACGGCACGGTCGAGGGCCGGTGCGCCGGTTCCGGCGCGGGCACCGGCGCCGGGCCGGCTTCGAGCACGGCGTGGGCGTTGGTGCCGCTGATGCCGAACGACGACACCGCCGCGCGGCGCACGCGGCCGGTCTCCGGCCACGGCCGGGCCGCCGACAGCACCTCGACGCCGCTGTCGTCCCAGTCCACGTGGGCCGAGCGGGTGGCCGTGTGCAGCGACCGCGGCAGCACGCCGTGGCGCATCGCGAGGACCATCTTGATGATCCCGGCGACACCTGCGGCGGCCTGGGTGTGCCCGATGTTGGACTTCACCGAGCCGATCGGCAGCGGCGTCTCCCGGTCGCGGCCGTAGGTGGCGATGAGCGCCTGGGCTTCGATCGGGTCGCCGAGAGCGGTGCCGGTGCCGTGCGCCTCAACCGTGTCGATGTCCGAAGTGGACAGACCGGACGCTGCGAGCGCTTGGCGGATCACGCGTTGCTGCGACGGCCCGTTCGGCGCGGTGAGGCCGTTCGACGCGCCGTCGGAGTTGACCGCGGACCCGCGGACGACGGCGAGGATCTCGTGACCGTTGCGCAGCGCGTCGGACTGCCGTTCCAGCACCAGCATGCCGACGCCTTCGGCGAAGCCCAGGCCGTCGGCGTCGTCGGAGAACGCCTTGCAGCGCCCGTCCGGCGCGAGCCCGCGCTGGCGGCTGAAGCCGACGAACGTGCCCGGCGTCGCCATCACCGTCACGCCGCCGGCCAGGGCCAGCTCGCATTCCCCGTTGCGCAGCGCCTGTGCGGCCAGGTGCAGCGTGACCAGCGACGACGAGCAGGCCGTGTCGACGGTCAGCGTCGGGCCTTCGAAGCCGAACGTGTAGGCGACGCGGCCCGAGGCGACGCTCGGGGAGCTGCCGTTGCTCTCGTAGCCGTCGGTGTCGGCCAGGTGGTCGAGCGTCAGGCCGTAGTCGTTGTACATGACACCGACGAACACGCCGGTGCGGCTGCCGCGCAACCCGGCCGGGTCCATGCCCGCGCGTTCGACGGCCTCCCAGCCGGTTTCCAGCAGCAGCCGCTGCTGCGCGTCGGTGGCCAGCGCCTCGCGCGGGTTCATCCCGAAGAACTCGGGGTCGAACTCCCCCGCGGCGTGCAGGAACCCGCCCTCGCGGGTGTAGGTCGTGCCCGGGTGGTCGGGGTCCGGGTGGTAGAGCGACGCGACGTCCCAGCCGCGGTTGGCCGGGAACGCCGTGATGGCGTCGCGTTCCTCGGTGAGCAGCCGCCAGAGGTCCTCGGGCGACTCGACGCCGCCCGGGAACCGGCAGCTCATCCCGACGATGACGATCGGGTCGCCCGCCACCGCGGCGGTCACCGGAGTCTCGTCGGTGACCGCGCCGGAGCCGAGCAGCGCCTCCAGGAGGTGCTCGCCCAGCGCGGCGACGGTCGGGTAGTCGAACACCGCGGTCGCGCCGAGCCGGACGCCGGCGGCGCCGTCGAGCCGGTTGCGCAGTTCGAGGGCGGTCAGGGAGTCGAAGCCGAGCTGCTGGAACGTCTGGCCCGCGTCGATCGCGCCACCGTCGGCGTGCCCGAGGACCTGCGCGACCTGGGTGGTCACGAGGTCGCGGACGGCCCGGGTGCGCCCGGCCGCATCGAGGGCGCCGAGGCGCTGGACCAGCCCGACGGCCGCTTCGCCGCCCGTCGCGGACCGCTTGAGCGGGACGCGGATCAGGCCGCGCAGCACCGGCGGCACGTCGCCCAGCGCACGCAGCACCGGCAGGTCGAGCCGGACCGGCGCGACGTCCGGGACGCCCGCGGTGAGCGCGGCGTCGAAGAGCGCCGTGCCCAGTTCGGCCGGGATGGCCGGCGTGCCGGCCCGCGCCATGCGGGCGAGGTCGGCTTCGGACAACGTGCTGGTCATGCCGCTGCCGGTCGCCCACGGGCCCCACGCGAGCGAGGTGGCGGGCAGTCCTTCGCTGTGACGATGCCGCGCGAGGGCGTCGAGGAAGGCGTTGGCGGCGGCATAGTTCGCCTGGCCCGCGGTGCCGACGGTGCCGGCGACCGAGGAGAACACCACGAACGACCGGAGGTCGCGCGTCAGGTCGTGGAGGTTCCAGGCGCCGGCGACCTTGGGCCGCAGGACGCGCTCGAAGCTCTCCGGGGTCTGCGAGTCCAGCACGCCGTCGTCGACGACACCGGCGCTGTGCACGACGGCGGTCACCGGGTGCTCGAGGCCGTCCAGGAGGGCCCGGAGGGCGTCCCGGTCGGCGATGTCGCAAGCGGCGGCGGTGGCTTCGGTTCCGTGCGCGGCGAGCTCCGCGACGAGCGTCGCGACCTCGGCCGGGTCTCCCCCGCTGCGGCTGACCAGCAGCAGCCGGCGCATCCCGTGCTCGGCGGCGAGGTGCCGGGCGAAGACCGCGCCCAAGCCGCCGGTGCCGCCGGTGATGAGCACAGTCCCGTCCGGATCCCAGCCCGGGCTTTCACGTGAAAGCTCGTGCCCGTGGTGGGAGGTTGCACGTGAAAGCTCCGCCACGACGCGGGCGAGGCGGCCGCCGTGCACCCGGCCGTTCTTGACCGCGACCTGCGGTTCGTCGGCTGCGAGGGCGGCGGCCAGGTGCTCGCCGGTGCCGTCGAGGTCGACCAGCGTGACCCGGCCCGGGTGTTCGGCCTGGGCGGAACGCACCATGCCCCACACCGCGGCGGCGACCGGGTTGCCTTCGGTGGCGTCACGGGTGACGACGGCCAAGCGGGTATCCCGGAGGCGGTCGTCGGCGAGCCAGCGCTGGAGCAGGTCCAGAACCCGAGTGGTGACCTCGAGCGCTGCTGCCGCGGGGTCGGCACCGAGCGGGTCGAGCACCGGAAGGACGACCAGGCCGGGTGCGGTGGTGGCCGCGGCTTCCAGGTCGGCGAAGGACTCCGCGCCGGGAAGCAGTGCGGTCGAGCCGAGCACTCCGACGCCCGCGAGCCCCTGAGGTTCCGCGACCAGGGGGGTCCACGTGAGCCGGTACAGGTGCTCCTGGCTCACCTGGCGGATCTCCGTCGGCTGCCGCAGACGCAGCGTCGCCACCTCGGCCACCGGCGCGCCGGACGGGTCCGCGATCGCGAGGGAAACCCCCGACCCGCCGCGGGAAATGCGCACCCGGACCGACGCCGCCCCGGTGGCGTGCAGCTGCACGCCTTCCCACGCGAACGGCAGTCCGGCTTCGCCGCCGAGCAGGCCGATCGCGTGCAGGCAGGCGTCGAACAGCGCCGGGTGCAGGCCGAACGCACGCGCTTCGCCCGCGTCGTCCGCGGGCAGCGCGACCTCGGCGAACACCGCGTCGTCCGACTGCCACGCCGCCCGCAAGCCGCGGAACGTGCCGTCGTAGGACAGTCCGCCCTCGGCCAGCCGCTCGTAGTGGTCCGACAGGTCCAGCGGGGTGCCGGCGGGCGGCCAAGCCGCGTCGAACGCGACTGCCGGGCGCTGCGGGCCGAGCACGCCGGTCGCGTGCTGGACCCACGTGTGGTCGTCGCCGTCTTCCGGTCGCGAGTGGACAGTCAGCGTCCGGCGCCCGTCCTCACGCGGCGCCGACGCGCGCAGCTGCAGCTGGACGCCGCCCCGCTCGGGCAGCACCAGCGGCGCTTCCAAGGTCAGGTCGTCCAGGCACGGCGTCCCGGCTTCGTCCCCGGCCCGCAGCGCCAGCTCCGCGAACACCGTGCCGGGCAGCACGACCGCGCCACCGACGACGTGCCCGCGCAGCCACGGGTGGACCGAGACCGACAATCGGCTCGTCAGCAGCACCTCGCCCGATCCGGCCGGGCGCACCACGGCGCCGACCATCGGGTGCCCGCCGACGCCCAGGCCCGCGGCCGTCGCGTCGCCGCGCGGGGTCGCGCCGCCCCGCGGCCAGAACCGCTCGCGCTGGAACGCGTACGTCGGCAGCTCCACGTGCCGCCCGCCCGGCAGCACCGCGGGCCAGTCGACCCGGACGCCCGTGACGTGCAGCCCCGCCAGCCCCGACAGCGCGGCGCGCGGCTCGGGCGTTTCCTTGCGCAGCAACGGAACCGTGGTCGCGTCGTCGAGGGTGCCTGCGGTCATGGCGGAGAGGACGCCGTCCGGGCCGAAC
This sequence comes from Amycolatopsis sp. NPDC114478, assembly GCF_055633805.1. Classification (NCBI taxonomy): domain Bacteria; kingdom Bacillati; phylum Actinomycetota; class Actinomycetes; order Pseudonocardiales; family Pseudonocardiaceae; genus Amycolatopsis; species Amycolatopsis sp. NPDC114478. The sequence goes on from NZ_JBVKDO010000022.1 coordinate 45,817, forward strand.
TCGGCGAACACGCGGACGCCGTGCTCGTGCAGCGCGGTCACGCCGTCGGTGAACCGGACCGTGTTCCGCACGTTGTCGACCCAGTGCTCGGCGGAGAAGTCCGTGACGAGCGCGCCGGTGACCGTCGAGACCACCGGGATCCGCGGCGCCTCGTACGTCAGCCCGGCCGCCACGGCGCGGAACTCGTCGAGCATCGGGTCCATCAGCGGCGAGTGGAACGCATGCGACACGGTCAGCTGCTTGGTCTTCTCGAACCGGGCCGCGACCGCGAGCACGGCCTCTTCGGCGCCGGCGAGCACGATCGCGTCCGGGCCGTTGATCGCGGCGAGGGCGACGTCGTCGTCCAGCAGCGGCCGGACTTCCTCCTCGGTCGCCCGGACGGACACCATCGCGCCCCCGGCCGGCAGCGCGCCCATCAGCTCGGCGCGCGCCCGCACCAGCGTGCAGGCGCCGGCCAGCGACAGCACGCCCGCGACGTGCGCGGCCGCGATCTCGCCGACCGAGTGCCCGAGCACGTAATCGGGCCGCACGCCCCAGGACCCGAACAGCCGGAAGAGCGCGACTTCCAGCGCGAACAGCGCCGGCTGCGCGGAGGCCGTGTCGGCCAGCCGGCGGGAGTCCTCGCCCCAGACGATCCCGGCCCACTCGCCGGGAAGCTGCTCGGCTGTCGCGTCCCAGGCCTGCGCGAACACCGGGTAGCGCGCGTAAAGGTGGCGGCCCATCCCGAGCCGCTGAGCGCCCTGCCCGGCGAACAACGCGGCGAGCTTCGCCGACTCGGCGACGCGCCCGGTGACGACGGCCGGGTGGGCTTCACCGGCGGCCAGCGCGTCGAGCGCCGCCGCCAGCTCGGCGCGGTGCTCCGACAGGACCACCGCGCGGTGGTCGAACGCGGTCCGGCCGGTGGCCAGGGTGTGGCCGGCGTCCACTCGGTTGACGTCGAGACCGGTCAGCCGCGCGGCCTGTTCGCGCAGCGCGCGTTCGGTGGTGGCCGAGAGCGGCCACGGCACGACCCCGGCGTCCGGCGGCGCCTCACCGAGCGTCGCCGCGGGAGCCTGTTCGATGATCGTGTGGGCGTTGGTGCCGCTGATGCCGAACGACGAGACCGCCGCGCGCCGCACGCGCCCCGACTCCGGCCACGGCCGGTTCTCGGTGACGACCTCGACGTCCCCGGACGCCCAGTCGACGTGCGAAGACACTTCGCCGGCGTGCAGGGACGGCGGGACCACGCCGTGCTGCAGCGCGGCGACCATCTTGATGATCCCGGCGACGCCGGCGGCGGCCTGCGTGTGGCCGATGTTCGACTTCACCGAGCCGAGCAGCAATGGTGTCTCGCGTTCCTGACCGTAGGTGGCCAGCAGGGCTTGGGCCTCGATCGGGTCGCCCAGCGTGGTGCCGGTGCCGTGCCCTTCGACGACGTCGACGTCCGAAGTGGACAGTCCGGCCACCGAAAGTGCCTGCCGGATCACGCGTTGCTGCGACGGCCCGTTCGGGGCGGTCAGGCCGTTGGACGCGCCGTCGGAGTTCACCGCGGACCCGCGGACCACGGCGAGGACAGGGTGGCCGTTGCGCTGGGCGTCGGACAACCGTTCCAGCAGAAGCATGCCGGCGCCTTCGGACCAGCCGACCCCGTCGGCGCTGTCGCCGAAGGACTTGCAGCGGCCGTCCGGGGACAGCCCGCGCTGGCGCGAGAACCCGACGAACGTGCCCGGCGTCGACATCACCGTGACACCGCCGGCGAGCGCCAGCGAACACTCCCCCGACCGCAGTGCCTGCGCCGCCCAGTGCAGCGCCACCAGCGACGACGAGCACGCCGTGTCGACCGTGACGGCCGGGCCTTCCAGCCCGAGCACGTACGCGACGCGGCCGGAGGCGACGCTGCCCGCGCTGCCGTTGCCCTGGTAGGCCTCCAGGTCCGCGCCCGCGACCAGGCTGTTGTAGTCGTTGTACATCACGCCGGCGAACACACCGGTGCGGCTGCCGCGCAGGGAGCGCGGGTCGAGGCCGGCCCGCTCGAACGCCTCCCACGAGACTTCGAGCAGTAGCCGCTGCTGTGTGTCGGTGGCGACCGCTTCGCGCGGGCTCATCCCGAAGAACGCGGCGTCGAACTCGGCCGCGTCGTGCAGGAAGCCGCCGTGCCGGGTGTAGGACGTGCCCGGGTGGTCCGGGTCGGGGTCGTAGAGGGCGTCGACGTCCCAGCCGCGGTCGTCCGGGAACTCGGTGATGGCGTCGGCGCCGCCGCTGACCAGCTCCCAGAGCTGCTCGGGCGTGGTGACGCCGCCCGGGTAGCGGCAGCTCATCGCGACGATGGCGATCGGCTCGTCGGCGACCACGGCGGTCACCGGCGCGACGTCCACGCGGGCGCCGTCGCCGTCGCCCAGCTGCTCGAGCAGGTGGCGCCCCAGTGCGGTGGCGGTCGGGTAGTCGAACACCGTCGTGGCCGGCAGCGCGACGCCGGACGCGGCGGTCAGCTTGTTGCGCAGGTCGACCGCGGTCAGCGAGTCGAAACCCAGGTCCTGGAACGTCTTCGTGGCCGAAACGGCCGTCGCGTCGGTGTGCCCGAGGACCAGCGCGACCTGTTCGCGCACCAGCGTCAGTACCGCTTCGGCGCGCTCGTCCGGCGTCGATCCGGCCAGGCGGCGGAGCAGTCCGGCGGACCCGCGGCCGGCCTGCTTGCGACCGGTCACGCGGACCAGGCCGCGCAGCAGCGGCGGGATTTCCGGCTGCGTCCGGATCACCGGGAGGTCGAGGCGGACCGGCAGCAGCACCGCGCGGTCGGTGGTGAGCGCGCGGTCGAAGAGCCGGATGCTCTGCTCGGGCTGCAGCACGGGCATGCCGAGCCGGGCCATTCGCTCGAAGTCGGCTTCGCCGAGCGTCCGGGTCATGCCGGTGGCCGCGGCCCACGGACCCCAGCCGAGCGACTGCGCCGGGAGCCCGAGTCCGCGGCGGTGCAGGGCGAGCGCGTCGAGGAACGCGTTGGCCGCGGCGTAGTTCGCCTGCCCGGCGCCCCCGAAGGTGCCGGCGACCGAGGAGAACGAGACGAACGCCTTGAGGGCGAGGTCGCGGGTCAGCTCGTGCAGGTTCCAGGCCGCGTCGACCTTGGGGCGCAGCACGGTGGCGAGCCGTTCGGGCGTCAGCGAGCCGAGGACGCCGTCGTCGAGGACGCCCGCGGTCTGCACGACCGCGGTGAGCGGGTGCTCGGGCGAGACGTCGTCGAGCAGGGCCCGCAGGGCGTCGCGGTCGGCGATGTCGCACGCCTTGACCTCGACGTGCGCGCCGGCCTCGGTGAGGTCGGCCGCCAGCTCGGTCGCGCCGTCGGCGGCCGGGCCGCGCCGGCTGACCAGCAGCAGGTTCCGCGCTCCGTGCGCGATGACCAGGTGCCGGGCCAGCAGCCCCCCGAGCCCGCCGGTGCCACCGGTGATGAGGACGGTCCCGTCCGGGTTCCAGCTTTCACGTGAAAGCTCCGGGTCGGCGCGGGTGAGGCGGGCGGCGCGGGGTTCGCCGTTGACCAGCGTGAGCTGGGGTTCGCCGGCGGCGAGTGCGACCGGCAGCGCGGCCAGGGACGCCTCGGTGCCGTCGAGGTCGATGAGCGCGACGCGGCCCGGGTGCTCGACCTGCGCGGTGCGGACCAGGCCCCAGACAGCGGCCGCGGGCAGGTCGGCGCCGGTCGTGGCGCCGCGGGTGACGAGCACGAGCCGCGCGGCCGCGTACCGCTCGTCGGCCAGCCAGTCCTGCAGCAGGCCCAGCACGTGCGTGGTGAGTTCGTGGGTTTCCCGGACGGCTTCGGCCATCTCGTCGGAGGCGATCGGCCAGAGGACGACCCCCGCTTCGGCTTCCGTCGGTCCGGAAAGGCGCTGGGCGGCCGGGAAGACACCGGCCACGCCGAGCGGGTCGACGCCGACGACGGTCACCGCGCCGGTTTCGGGCGCGCCGACGGCGATCGGGGTCCAGTCGAGCTGGAACAGCGAGTCGCGGTCCACCGCGGGGGCCGCGGACTGGGGACGCAACACCAGCGATCGCACGGTCGCGACGGGCTCGCCGTCGAGGTCGGTGACGTGCAGCGTGACGGCGTCGTCCCCGGCAGGCGAAACGCGCAGCAGCACCGCGGTCGCGCCCGAAGCGTGGACCGTGACGCCCTCCCACGAGAACGGCAGCGCGCCCGGCCGCACGGCGGGGCTGAACGACGTGGCGTGCAGGCACGCGTCGAGCAGCGCCGGGTGCAGGCCGAACGCATCGGCGGGTTCGTCCTCGGGCAGCTCGACCTCGGCGTAGACGTCCTCACCGCGCTGCCAGGCGGCGGTCAGGCCACGGAAGGCCGGGCCGTACTCGAAACCCTGGTCGGCGAACCGGTCGTAGAGGCCGTCGAGGTCGATTTCCGTGGCTTCGGCGGGCCGGGTGACCGGCGCCGCGGGTTCGCCGGTGGTGACCAGCGCGCCGCCGGCGTGCCGGGTCCACAGCTCGTCGGGGGCGTCCTCGCGGCGCGAGTAGATCGAGATCGGGCGTTCGCCGTCCTCGCCCGGGGCGCCGACGGCGATCTGGACGTGCGTGCCGGTCTTGTCGCCCAGGACCAGCGGGGCTTCGAGGGTCAGCTCACCGACCACCGGGCAACCGGCCTGCTCGCCGGCCGCGGCGGCCAGCTCCAGGAGCGCGGTGCCGGGCAGCAACAGGGAGCCGGCGATCCGGTGGCCGGCCAGCCACGGGTGCGACGCGAGCGAAAGCCGTGCGGTGTAGAGGAAACCACCGGACTCGGGCAGCTCGATACCGCCGCTGAGCAGCGGGTGGGCGACGGCGTCGAGACCGGCGCCGCCGGTCAGCAGCGCGACGCGAGGCCAGAACCGTTCGTGCTGGAACGCGTACGTCGGCAGTTCGACCGCCCGGCCACCGTCCAGGTAGGACGCCCAGTCGAGCTCGACGCCGTGCAGGTGCAGGGCGGTCAGGGCGTCGAGGACCGAGCCGTCCTCGTCGCGGTCGCGGCGCAGGCACGGCACGGCGAGCGCCTCGGGCGGCAGGGTTTCCGCGGCGAGCGCGCTGAGCACCCCCGCCGGGCCCAGCTCGAGGAACGCCGTGACGCCGTCCGCGACCAGCGTCGAGAGACCGTCGGCGAACCGGACGGCGCCGCGGACGTGCCGGACCCAGTAGTCCGCCGTGGACAGTTCGTCACCCGCGACGGCACCGGTCAGGTTCGACACCACCGGCAGGTCCGCGGGCGCGTACTCGATGGTCTCCGCGACGGCGCGGAAGTCGTCGAGCATCGGGTCCATCAGCGGCGAGTGGAAGGCGTGGCTGACGTCGAGGCGGCGGGTGCGGTGCCCGTCGGCGGCGAACGCGGCGGCGATCTCCGTGACGGCGTCCGCGTCTCCGGAGATGACCACGGACTCCGGACCGTTGACCGCGGCGATCGACACCCGGTCGGTCAGGGCCTCGGCGACGACGGCTTCCGGCGCGTTGACGGCGACCATCGCGCCGCCGGCGGGCAGCGCGGCCATCAGCCGGCCGCGCGCGGCGACCAGCCGGCACGCGTCCTCGAGGGAAAAGGCCCCGGCGACGTGCGCCGCGGCCAGCTCGCCGATCGAGTGGCCGAGCAGCAGATCCGGCGTGACGCCCCACGCGCGCACGAGCCGGAACAGCGCGACCTCGATCGCGAACAACGCCGGCTGCGCGATGTCGGTCGACTCCAGCGACGCGTCGGCGTCGAACATCCGCTCCCGCAGCGAGGGGTCGAAGTGCGCGCAGACCTCGTCGAGCGCGGTGGCGAACACCGGGAACCGCTCGTACAGCTCGCGGCCCGCCCCGGCGCGCTGGGCACCCTGGCCGGTGAACACGAAGGCCGTCCGGACGCCGGAAGCCGCTTCGCCGACGGCCAGTCCGGGCGCGTCGGTGCCCGCGGCGAGGGCGGCGAGCGCGGTGAGCGGGTCGCCGGTCAGGACGGCACGGTGCTCGAACGTGGTGCGCGTCGTGGCCAGGGACCAGGCGACGTCGCCCGGGTCCAGGGCCAGCAGCCGGCTCGCCTGCGCCCGCAGGGCTTCCGGCGTGCGCGCGGACAGCAGCCACGGCGTCGTCCGGCCGGCCGGCGCGGCGGCGGGCTCGGCGGCCGGGGCCTGTTCCAGCACGACGTGGGCGTTGGTGCCGCTGATGCCGAACGACGACACGGCCGCGCGGCGCGGCTTGCCGGTCTCCGGCCACGGCCGGGTCGCCGTGACCAGCTCGATGTCACCCGCGGTCCAGTCCACATGGGACGACGGTGTGTCGACGTGCAGGGTCTTCGGCACGACGCCGGCACGCAGCGCGTAGACCGACTTGATCACACCCGCGACGCCCGCGGCGGCCTGCGTGTGGCCGAGGTTCGACTTGATCGAGCCGAGCAGGAGCGGCCGGAACTCTTCGCGGTCCTGCCCGTAGGTGGCGAGCAAGGCCTGGGCTTCGATCGGGTCCCCCAGTGTGGTGCCGGTGCCGTGCCCTTCGACGACGTCGACGTCCGCGGTGGACAGACCCGAGGCCGCGAGGGCCTGGCGGATCACGCGCTGCTGCGACGGGCCGTTCGGGGCGGTCAGGCCGTTGGACGCGCCGTCGGAATTGACCGCGGACCCGCGGACCACGGCCAGGACCGGGTGGTTGTTGCGGCGAGCGTCGGACAGCCGTTCCAGGACCAGGACGCCGACACCTTCGGACCAGCCGACCCCGTCGGCGGCGTCGGCGTAGGACTTGCAGCGGCCGTCGGCGGCGAGGCCGCGCTGGCGGCTGAAGTCGATGAACGTGCCGGGCGTGGCCATGACGGTGACGCCGCCGGCCAGGGCCAGCTCGCACTCGCCGCGTTGCAGCGCGGTCGCGGCCATGTGCAGCGCGACCAGCGACGACGAGCACGCCGTGTCGACGGTGACCGACGGCCCTTCCAGGCCGAACACGTACGACAGGCGCCCGGACAGCACGCTGCCGGCGTTGCCGGTGCCGAGGTAGCCGAGCGAGTCGGCCGGGAACTCGACGTTCGCGCCGAGGTAGTCGTGGTACATGATGCCCGCGTAGACGCCGGTGCGGCTGCCGCGCAGGGTCTCGGGCCGGATTCCCGCTCGCTCCAAGGCTTCCCACGACGTCTCGAGCAGCTGACGCTGCTGCGGGTCCATCGCCAGGGCCTCACGCGGGGAGATGCCGAAGAAGCCGGGGTCGAACCCGGCGACGTCGTCGAGGAAGCCGCCTTCGCGGGTGTAGCTGGTGCCCGCGTGCTCGGGGTCCGGGTGGTAGAGCGCGTCGACCGGCCAGCCGCGGTCGCCCGGGAAGCGGGAGACGCCGTCACCGTCGCCGAGCACGAAGTCCCACAGCTCGTCGGGCGAGGTGATGCCGCCCGGGTAGCGGCAGCCCATGGACACGATGACGACCGGGTCGTCCTCGACCGGGGTCGTGCGCGCCGGGGCGTGGACCGTTTCGAGGGTGCCGACCAGCTCGTCGTGCAGGTGGCGGGCCAGGGCCAGCACCGTCGGGTAGTCGAAGACGAGCGTCGCGGGCAGGCGCAGGCCGGTGTCGGCCTGGACGGCGTTGCGCAGCTCGACCGCCGACAGCGAGTCGAAGCCGAGGTCCGAAAAGGACTGCCCGGGCTCGACCTGGCCGATCGAGCTGTAGCCGAGCAGGGCCACGACGTGCGTGCGCACGAGGTCGACGAGCGCGCGCTGCCGGTCGGCCGGGGCCAGCCCGGCGAGGCGGGCGGTGAGGCCGGAGTCGGCGCGGGCACGGCGGCGGGTGGTACCGCGGACCAAGCGGCGCAGCAGCGGAGGTACCTCGGGGGCGGCCGACAGCGTGTCGAGGTCGAGCCGGACCGGTGCGAGCAGGGCGTCGTCGGCGCCGAGCGCGGCGTCGAACAGGCTCAGCCCCTGGTCGAGGGCCAGCGGCGGGGTGCCGGCCCGGGTCATCCGGTCGAGGTCGGCGTCGGTGAGGGTGCCGGCCATGCCGGTCTCCCACGCGCCCCAGGCGAGGCTGGCGGCGGGCAGGCCGTGCGCTCGCCGGTGGGCGGCGAGCGCGTCGAGGAAGGCGTTGCCGGCGGCGTAGTTGCTCTGCCCGGCCGCGCCGAAGACCCCGGCGACGGAGGAGAACAGCACGAAGGTCTCGGCGTTCTCGGCCAGTTCGTGGAGGTGCCAGGCGGCGTCGACCTTAGGCCGCAGGACGGCGTCGAGCTGGTCGTCGGTCAGCGACCCGAAGGTGGCGTCGCCGAGGACACCGGCGGTGTGCACGACGGCGGTGACCTCGTGCTCGGCGAAGACCGCGGCCAGCGCTTCGCGGTCGGTGACGTCGCAGGCGATGGCGGTGGCGTCGATGCCCAGCTCGGCGATCAGCTCGGCCGCGCCCGGGGTGTCCGGGCCGCGGCGGCCCAGCAGCAGGAGCCGGCGGGCGCCGTGCTCGGTGACGAGGTGGCGGGCCAGGTGCGAACCCAGGCCGCCGAGGCCGCCGGTGATCAGGACGGTGCCGTCGAAGCGGCCTTCGGCGGCGGGCGCGACGGCGGCCCGGCCGAGCCGCGGGACGTGCAGTTTTCCGTCGCGGACGACGACCTTGGGTTCGCCGAGCGCAACGGCGGCACCGAGCAGGTCGGCATCGTCTTCGAGATCGACGAGCGTGAGGCGGCCGGGTTGTTCCGCCTGTGCGGAGCCGAGGAGGCCCCAGATCGGGGCGGTGGCGAGGGCGGTGGAACTGGCGACGACGACCAGGTGGGAGTCGGCGAACCGGTCGTCTTCGAGCCAGGTCTGAACGGTGTGGAGGACTACTCGCAGCGTCTCGCGGACGGCTTCGGGGGTGTCGCCGCCGGTCGGCCGGTAGACGACGTGGGACGGCGTGCCGGTGGCCTCGCCGAGTTCGGGCCAGTCCACCGGCCCGGTCGCCGCGCTCGCCGGGACCGGGACCCAGTCCACCGTGAACAGTGATTCGTGACGTGCCTTACGGCCCGCGCCGGTGCCCGCGGCGACCGGGCGCAACGCCAGAGCTTCCACCGACGCCACCGGGTTGCCCGCCGTGTCGGCGACCTCGATCGCCACCGATACCGGGTCCGTCGCGTCGATCCGCACGCGCAGCGCCGACGCGCCCGGGGCGTGCAGGGTGACGCCCGACCACGCGAACGGCAGCAGCCGGTCCGCGTCCTCGCCGCGGTCCGCCGCGCCCAACGCGTGCAGTGCCGCGTCGAGGACGGCCGGGTGCAGGCCGTACGCGTCGGTCGCGCCGGCCTTCTCCGGCCGCGTCACCTCGGCGAACACCTCGGTGCCGCGGCGCCAGACGCGCTCCAGGCCCTGGAACGCCGGGCCGTAGCCGAACCCGGCCGACGCGAGGCCGTCGTAGAAGCCGGTGAGGTCGACCTCCTCGGTGTCCGTGGGCGGCCACGTCAGCGGCGCCGGTTCCGCGGTCCCGGGGGCGAGCACCCCGCCGGCGTGGCGCTCCCAGGCGGTGTCCTCGGGTTCGTCTTCGAGTCGCGAGTGGACGGTGAACGAGCGCCGCCCGGCGTGGTCCGGCGCGCCGACGAGCAGCTGCAGCCGGACGCCGCCGCGTTCGGGGAGGACCAGCGGCGCTTCCAGGGTCAGCTCGGCGACGCGCGGACAGCCGACACTGTCGCCCGCCCGCATCGCCAGTTCCAGGAAGGCCGTGCCGGGCAACAGGATCGCGCCCATGATGACGTGGTCGGCCAGCCACGGCGTCGCCGCCGCGGACAGCCGGCCGGTGAACAGGTGACCCTCGCCGTCGGCCAGTCCGGTGGCCGCGCCGAGCAGCGGGTGGCCGGCCGCGGTCAGGCCGAGCCCGCCCGGGTCGGTCGCCGCCGCGCCCGGCGGTGTGGCCTCGGGCCAGTAGCGCTGGTGCTGGAAGGCGTACGTCGGAAGGTCGATCAGCCGGGCGCCGGTGCCGGCGTAGAACCCGGCCCAGTCCACGGGCACGCCCGCGACGTGCAGGGCGCCGACCGCCGCGGCGACGGAGTGCTCTTCCGGCCGCCCGGCTCGCAGCAGTGGCACGCACTTGACGTCGTCGCCCGCGCCGCTCGCCATCGCCGACAGCACCCCGTCGGGGCCCAGTTCGACGAAGCGGGCGACGTCCCGCTCGGCCAGCCAGCGCACGCCGTCGCCGAACCGGACGGTGTCGCGCACGTGGGACACCCAGTACGCCGGGTCCTGCAGCTCCCCGGCGGTCGCGACGCGGCCGGTGCGGTTCGACACGACGGGCATCTTCGCCTCGCCGAGGGAGATGCGGCGGGCGACGGCCGCGAACTCGCCGAGCATCGGTTCCATCCGGGCCGAGTGGAAGGCGTGGCTGACCCGCAGCCGCTTGGTCCGCCGGTCGCCCAGCGCCGCTTCCAGCGCGTCGATCGCGGCGGCGTCCCCGGAGAACACCACGGAGTCGGGCCCGTTGACCGCGGCCAGTGAGACTTCCGGGCCGGTGATCAGGTCGAGGGCTTCGGCTTCGGTGATTTCGGCGGCGAGCATGGCGCCGCCGGCGGGCAGTTCCTGCATGAGCCGGCCGCGCGCGGTGACGAGCGCGCAGGCGTCCTCGAGGGAGAACACCCCGGCGACGTGCGCGGCGGCGATCTCGCCGACGGAGTGCCCGAGCAGGTAGTCCGGCCGCAGCCCCCACGACTCGGCGAGCCGGAAGAGCGCGACTTCCAGGGCGAACAGCGCGGCTTGCGCGTTCTTCGTGTCGTCGAGCCCGTCGCCCGAGCGGATGATCTCGGTGAGCGCCGGGTCGAGGTGGGCGCACGCGGCGTCCCACGCTTCGGCGAACACCGGGAAGGCGTCCCGCAGTTCGAGGCCCATTCCGGCGCGCTGCGAGCCCTGGCCGGTGAACAGGAACGCCATGGCCCCGGACGTCGCGACGCCCGACGCGCCGCTCCCCTCGGCCAGCGCGGTGAGCCCGGCGCTCAGCTCGTCCACAGTGGACCCGGTGACGACCGCGCGGTGCGGCAGCGCGGCCCGGGAGACACCCAGGGAGTAGGCGAGGTCCAACGGCGAAGCGTCCACAACGGACAGCAGCCGCGCGGCCTGGCCGCGCAGCCCGGCGGCGTTCTTGCCGGAGACCGGCCAGTTCAGCACCCCCGGCACCCGCGGCGCCGGCTCGACGACGGCCTCGACCGCGGGCGCCTGCTCGAGGATGACGTGCGCGTTGGTGCCGCTCAGCCCGAACGACGAGACACCCGCGCGCCGCAGGCGCCCGGTCTCCGGCCACGGCCGCGTGCCGGTGACCAGCGCGAGCCCGCTGTCCTCCCAATCGAGCGCCGAAGTCGGCGCGTCGACGCCCAACGTCTCCGGCAGGACGCCGTGCTGCAGCGCCAGGACCATCTTCAGCACACCGGCCACGCCGGCGGCGGCCTGGGTGTGCCCGAGGTTCGACTTGACCGAGCCGAGCCACAGCGGTCCGCCGTCGCGGTCGCGGCCGTAGGTGGCGGCCAGCGCGCGGGCCTCGATCGGGTCGCCGAGGGTGGTGCCGGTGCCGTGGGCTTCGACGGCGTCGACGTCGGCCGGGGTCAGCCCGGCGCCGGCGAGGGCCGCGCGGATGACGCGCTCCTGGGCCGGGCCACTCGGGGCGGTCAGGCCGTTGGACGCGCCGTCCTGGTTGACCGCGCTTCCCCGTAGCACGGCGAGGACGCGGTGGCCGTTGCGCTCGGCGTCGGACAGGCGTTCCAGCACGAGCACGCCCGCGCCTTCACCCCAGCCGGTGCCCGTGGCGCCTTCGGCGAACGAGCGGCAGCGGCCGTCGGGGGCGAGCCCGCGCTGGCGGCTGAAGGCGATGAACAACGTCGGGGTGGCCATCACGGTCGCACCGCCGGCCAGGGCCAGCGAACATTCGCCGCGGCGCAGCGCGTGCGCGGCGAGGTGCATCGCGACCAGCGACGCCGAGCACGCCGTGTCGACGGTGATCGCCGGGCCTTCGAGGCCGAGCGCGTAGGCGACGCGGCCGGACAGGACGCTGGAGGCGTTGGCCGTGGACAGGTAGTCCTCGGCGCCTTCGGCCGCGCTCGCGGCGAGGTGGATGTAGTCCTGGAAGTTCGTGCCGGAGAACACGCCGGTGGACGAGCCGCGCAGCGACGACGGGTCGATGCCCGCGCGCTCGATCGCCTCCCACGAGATCTCCAGCATCAGCCGCTGCTGCGGGTCCATGACCAGCGCTTCGCGGGGCGAGATGCCGAAGAACGCCGGGTCGAAGTCCCCGGCGTCGTGCAGGAACCCGCCGTGGCGCACGTACGACGTGCCGCGCGAGGCGCCGTCCGGGTCGTGCAGCCGGTCGACGTCCCAGCCGCGGTCCCCGGGGAACTCCGTGATCGCGTCGCGACCCTCGGAAAGCAGGTCCCACAGCGCTTCCGGAGTCGACGCCCCGCCGGGGAACCGGCAGCCGAGGCCGACGATCGCGATCGGTTCCTGGTCGGCCGTCTCGGCCTCCCGCAGCTTCGCGCGCGTCTCCTGCAACTCCACGGTGACGCGCTTGAGGAAGTGCCGGAGCTTTTCTTCGTTGTCCATCAGCGCTCGCCCATCCTGCGTGCTCACGAGATCCCGAACTCCTTGCCGAGCAGGTCGAACATTTCGTCATCCGAAGCCGCGAAGACGTCTTCGCCGTCCGCGCGCTCCGGCCGCAGCCCGTCGAGCAGGCGGTGCAGCCGCCGGGACACCTCGTCCCGGCGGGGTTCGTCGAGGTCACCGGCGGCCATCGCCCGTTCCAGGCCGGCCAGCTCGGCGTCCAGGGGGTCGGCCGCGGGGGCGTCCGCCGGCACCAGCTCGGCCCGCAGGTACTGCGCGAGCGCGAGCGGCGTCGGGTGGTCGAACACCAGGCCCTGCGGCAGGTTCAGCCCGGTGCGCCGAGCGAGCACGTTGCGGAACTCGACCGCGCTCAGTGAGTCGAAGCCGAGCAGGCCGAACTTCGCCTCGGGCTCGATCGCGTCGCCGGAGGCGTGCCCGAGGATCATCGCCGCCGCCCCCCGCACCGCCTTCGACAGCGTGCTGACGCGTTCCGGCTCGGACATCCCGGCGAGCTGCTCGGCCAGCGGCTGCTCGGCGGTCTCCGGGGCGCGGCGGGCGGCCTCGATGGCCGTGCGGGCGCTGGGGATCCCGTCGAGCAGGTGCGTCATCCGCATCAGCGCCATGCCGGGCGCGTACCGGGTCCAGTCGAGGTCGGCGACGGTCACCGAGGTGTCGCCGCGGCGCAATGCTTCGTCGAGGGCGAGCAGCGCCCGCCGCGGGGGGAGGGCTTCGGCGCCGCTGCGGCGCATGCGGTCCCGGATGGCCGGGTCGGCCGCCATGCCGACCTCGCCCCAGGCGCCCCAGGCGACCGCAAGCGCGGGCAGTCCGGCCGCGGCCCGCTGCTCGGCGAGGGCGTCGAGGACGGCGTTCGCGGCGGCGTAGCTGCCCTGCCCGGGGCCGCCGACGGTGCCGGCGATCGAGGCGAACAGCACGAACAGGCCGAGGTCGAGCCCGGCGGTCAGCTCGTGCAGGTGCAGCGCGGCGGCGGTCTTCGGCCGCAGCACGGTCTCGAACCGGCTCGGGTCGACGGCGTCGACCACGCAGTCGTCGAGCACACCGGCGGCGTGCACGACCCCGCGCAGCGGGAACTCCTGCGGCAGGTTCTCGATCAGCGCGGCCAGGGCGTCGCGATCGGAGACGTCGCACGCGGCGACGGTCACCCGGGCGCCCCCGGCGGTCAGCTCGCCCGCCAGCTCACGGGCGCCCGGCGCATCGAGGCCGCGGCGGCTGGTGAGCACGATGTGCCCGGCGCCGGCGTCGGCGAGCCAGTGCGCGAGCTTGCCGCCCAGCGCGCCGGTGCCGCCGGTGACGAGCACGGTGCCGTCGGCCGGCACCTCCCCCGGCCGCCCGGCAGGTGGTCCGGCGGGGTCGGGGACGAGCCTGCGGACCAGCGCACCGTTGGCGCGCAACGCGATCTGGTCCTCCTCGCCGGCCGTGGCGAGCGTGCCGGGCAGGCGCGTCACCGCACGGGGATCGAAGTCGGGAGGCACGTCGACGAGGCCGCCCCAGCGGCCGGGGTACTCCATCGCGGCCACCCGGCCGAGGCCCCAGACGGCAGCCTGAGCGAGGCTGCCCGCCGCGTCGCCCGGCCCGACGCGCACGGCGCCGGTGGTCAGGCACCACAGCGGCGCGTCGACCCCGGCGTCGCCGAGGGCCTGCACGAGCGCCGCGGTCGTGGCGAGGCCGCCGGGCACCGACGGCGCGTCCGATGCGGGCGTTTCGTCCAGCGCCAGCAGGGAAAGCACGCCCGCGGGGCTCGGGAACGTCTCCAGCAGCGCGGTGATCCGCTCGGCCAGCGCCGCGCGGTCGGGACCGTCGACGACCAGCCGGACGGTGTCCGCGCCGAGCACGTCGACCAGGACGTCGACGCGTTCGTCGCCGTCGAACGCGGCCGGGACGGCAACCAGCCAATCCTCACGGCGCGGCGCGGCGGTGCCGGCGAGGGGCTGCCAGTCGATGCGGTAGCGCCAGCCGTCGGTCGTGCTGCGGTCGACGTGTGCCTTGCGGTGCGCGGAAAGCGCGGGCAGGAGGCGAGCCAGCTCGTCGGCGTCGGCGCCCAGATCGGCGGCCAGCGCCGTGACGTCGGTGCCTTCGAGCGCGGCCCAGAACCCACCGTCGTCGTTCACGGTTTCGGCAGGGGTGATGGGTTCCGGCCAGAACCGCTCGCCGGCGAAGGGGTACGTCGGCAGCCGGACGCCGCGGGCGTCGGCCCCGGCGAAGAACGCGGTCCAGTCGATTGCGAGGCCGTCGACGTGCAGGCGGCCGAGTGCGGTGACGAGCGTGGTCTCCTCGTCGCGGCCCGCGCGCAGCAGCGGCACGAACGTGGCCTCGACGGTCTCGGCGGCCATGCCGGTGAGCACGGCGTCCGGGCCGACCTCGATGAATCTCGTGACCCCGCGCGCGGCCAGGTCCGCGACGACGTCGCCGAAGCGGACGGTCCGGCGGACGTGGCCGACCCAATATTCGGCGGTGGCGAACAGGTCGGTTTCCGGCTGCCCGGTCACCGCCGACAGCAGCGACCGCCGCGGCACCCGCAGGTCGAGCCCGGCGACGACCTTGGCGAAGTCGTCCAGCATCGGTTCCATCAGCGGCGAGTGGAACGCGTGGCTGACGGTGAGCCGGCGCGCTTTCGCGAACCGCTCGGCGACGGCGAGCGTGGCGGCTTCGGCGCCGGCGATGACCACGGACTCGGGCCCGTTGACGGCGGCGAGCGCGACGTCCGGGCCGAGCAGCGGCTCGACCTCGGCGGCACTCGCGCGCAGGGCGACCATCGCGCCGCCCTCGGGCAGGTCCTGCATCAGCCGGGCGCGGGCCGCGACGAGCGTGCAGGCGTCGGTCAGCGAGAGCACGCCGGCCGCGTGGGCGGCGGCGATCTCGCCGATCGAGTGCCCGGCGAGGTGGTCGGCCCGCACGCTCCACGCGTCGAGCAGCCGCAGCAGCGCGACTTCGACGGCGAAGATCGCGGGCTGCGCCCAGCCGGTGATGTCCAGTGCCGCGGCGTCGTCGCCGAAGACGACGTCGCGCAGCTCCTCCCCGAGTTCGGCGCAGACCTCGTCGAAGGCCTCGCGGAACACCGGGTAGCGGTCGTAGAGCCCGCGGCCCATGCCGAGCCGCTGCGAGCCCTGGCCGGTGCACAGCAACGCGGTGCCGCCGTCCTGGACCGTGCCCTCGACGAGGTTCCCGGCCAGCGCCGAGCGCATCGTCTCGAGGTCGGAGCCGACGACGACCGCGCGGTGCTCCAGCGCGGCCCGGCGTGTGGCCAGGGCGAGTCCGGTGGCGACGAGTGACGACGGCGCGGCGTCGGCCAGCCGCGCGGCCTGCGCGTGCAGGGCGGTCCGGCTGCGGGCCGAAAGCACCCACGGCACGACGGTGGCCGGGGGTTCCGGCGCCGGCGCCGGAGCTTCCCGGGCTTGTTCGAGGACGACGTGCGCGTTGGTTCCGCTGACGCCGAACGCCGACACTCCGGCGCGGCGCGGCCGGCCCGCCTCGGGCCAGGGCGTGGGTTCGGTGACCAGGTCGATCGCGCCGGTCGTCCAGTCCACGTGGGACGACGGCGCGTCGACGTGCAGGGTCGGCGGCACCAGGCCGTGCCGCATCGCCTGGACCACCTTGATCACGCCACCGATCCCGGCGGCGGCCTGCGTGTGGCCGATGTTCGACTTGAACGACCCGAGCAGCAACGGCGTCTCGCGGTCCTGGCCGTAGGTCGCGAGCAGGGCTTGCGCTTCGATCGGGTCGCCGAGGGTCGTGCCGGTGCCGTGCGCTTCGACCACGTCGACGTCCGAAGTGGACAGTCCGGCGTCGGCGAGCGCGGCCCGGATCACCCGGCGCTGGGAGGGGCCGTTGGGGGCGGTGATGCCGTTGGACGCGCCGTCGGAGTTGACCGCGGATCCCTTGACCACGGCGAGGACTTCGTGCCCGCGGCGGCGCGCGTCGGAAAGCCGTTCGACGACGAGCATGCCGACGCCTTCGGCCCAACCGGTGCCGTCGGCCGCTTCGGCGAACGCCTTGCAGCGCCCGTCCGGGGCGAGGCCGCCCTGCTGGCTGGTGCCGAGGAAGTAGTTCGGGCTGGACATCACGAGCACGCCGCCGACGAGCGCGAGCTCGCACTCCCCCGCCCGCAGCGCCTGCGCCGCGAGGTGCAGCGCCACCAGCGACGACGAGCACGCCGTGTCGACCGTCATCGCCGGGCCTTCGAGGCCGAGCACGTAGGACACCCGGCCGGAGACCGCGCTGGCGGCGTTGCCGAGCCCGGCGTGCGCGCCGACGTCGGCGTCGCTGCCGGCGAGCACGCTCGCGTAGTCCTGGCCGTTGGTGCCGACGAACACGCCGGTCGGGGTGGCGCGCAGGCCGAGCGGGTCGATCCCCGCGTCTTCCAGGGCTTCCCACGACGTTTCCAGCACTTGGCGCTGCTGCGGGTCCATCGCCAGGGCCTCGCGCGGGGAGATGCCGAAGAAGGCCGCGTCGAAGCGGTCGATGCCGTCGAGGAAGCCGCCGTACGTCGTGGCGGAGGCGCCCGCGGCGAGCGTCGCCAGGTCCCAGCCGCGGTCGGCGGGAAAGGGACCGACGGCGTCGTGGCCGTTCGCGACCATCGTCCAGAGGTCCTCCGGTGAGCGGACCCCACCCGGGTAGCGGCAGCTCATGCCGACGATGACGACGGGGTCGTCGGTGCGCGCCCGGCCGCGGCGGACCGGGCCGACGCGCTCGTCCGTGCCGAAGAGCCCGGCCAGCAGCAGGCGCGCGACGGCCGCCGGGGTCGGGTGGTCGAACACGAGCGTCGCGGGCAGCTCCAGGGCGGTCGCCGCGGTGAGCCGGTTGCGCAGCTCGACCGCCATCATCGAGTCGAAGCCGAGGTCGGTGAACGGGTCACCGGTGCCGACCGCGCCGGTGTCGCCGTGCCCGAGCACGGCCGCGACGGTCGTGCGCACGAGGTCTTCGGCCGCGCGGCCGCGATCGGCGTCGCCGAGCGCGGCCCAGCCGCCGGCCACCGGGCTCGCCGGGACGCGCACCGGTGTCGCGGCCGAGGCTTCGACCGGGGTGACGGCGCCGCTGAAAGCGACCTCGGCGGCGAGCAGCACCGGCCGGTCGGCGGAGTCCAGCAGCGCGAGGCTGACCGCGGCGTCGCCGAGCGGGGCGATGCGCAGCCGCAGCGTCGAGAGCCCGCGGGCGTGGAGGGAAACCCCGCGCCAGGCGACGGCTTCCGAGCCGCACGCTTCGAGGGCGTCGGCGAGCAGAAGCGGGTGGAGGTCGAACGCACCCGGGTCGCCGTCAAGGGTGACGTCGGTCAGGTAAGCGCCTTCGGCCAGCACGGCGGGTTCCGGACCGACGGCCGTGGCGAGGGTGCCGGTGGCATGGTGCGTCCACTCGGGAGCGCCTTCCGACGCGGGCGCGGAGTGGACGTCGACCGCGCGCGTGCCGTCGGGCGCGGGGGGCGCGACCCGCACCTGCAGCACGACGACATCCTTCGGCCCCAGTTCCAGGGGCGTGGTGAGCGCGAACTCGGCGATCTCCGGGCAGCCCAGGTTGCGGGCCGCGCGCAGCGCCAGCTCGAGGAAACCCGTACCGGGGAACGAGGTCCGGCCGGCCAGCCACGGCTGGGTGGCCGGCGAGACCGTCCCGGTGAGCACCGTCTCGGTGGACGCGGCGACGTCGAGGGCGGCGCCGAGCAGCGGGTGCCGGACCGGGGTGAGGCCGAGCCCGGCGGCGTCGCCGGTGCGCGGGGTCAGCGTCGGCCAGTAGCGCTCGCGCTGGAAGGCGTAGGTCGGGAGGTCGACCGGGCGGGCGCCGGGGAGCACGGCGGCCCAGTCGACGGTGCCGCCGGCGACGTGCAGCGCGGCCAGCCCGGCGATCAGGGCGGTGTCCTCGTCGTGGTCGCGGCGAGCCAGGGGAACCGCGCCGTCGACGAGTCCGGAAAGGACGGCGGCGGGGCCCAGCTCGGCGAACCGCGTCACGCCGGACTCGGTGAGCCGGGCGACGGCGTCGGCGAAGCGGACGGTGTCGCGGACCTGCCGCACCCAGTACTCGGGGTCGGTGACGTCGCCGCCGGCGATCAGCGGCAGCTCCGGCGCGGCGAACGTGAGCTTCGTGACGACCGCGCGGAAGTCGTCGAGCATCGGGTCCATCAGGCGCGAGTGGAACGCGTGGGACACCTTGAGCCGCTTGGCTTCGGGGAAGCGCGCGGCGACGGCGGCCACGGCGTCCTCGGGCCCGGCCAGCACCAGCGAGTCCGGGCCGTTGACCGCGGCGAGGTCGACGTCGTCGAGCGCGATGTCCTTTTCGGACGCGCGCACCGCGATCATCGCGCCGCCCCCGGGCAACGCGCCCATCAGCTTCGAGCGAGCCGCGACGAGCGTGCAGGCGTCGTCCTGGGACAGCACCCCGGCGACGTGCGCGGCCGCGACCTCGCCGATCGAGTGCCCGGCCACGAACGCCGGGCGCACGCCCCACGATTCGAGGAGCCGGAACAGGGCGACTTCGTAGGCGAACAACGCGGGCTGCGCGTGCTCGGTCCGGTCGAGCCGCTCGTCGGCGGGCAGCCCGCCGAGCTTTCCGGTGATCTCCGCGAAGGCCTCGGCGAAGACCGGGTACACCTCGGCGAGCCGCGCGCCCATCCCGACCCGCTGCGCGCCCTGCCCGGAGAACAGGAAGGCCGTCTCGCCGCGCGACGCGGTCCCGGTCGTGACGTTCGCGGCGATCCCCTGGTCGAGCCAGGAACGCAGCCCCTCGCGCAGAGTCGTCGTGTCAGTGCCGGTGACCGCGAGCCGGTGGTCGAAGGCAGTGCGGGTGACCGCGGTCGACAGTGCTACATCGGCCACATCGGCCACATCGGCGGTGACGTCCAGGAGCGCTGCCACCTGCGCCCGCAACGCGGGTTCCGAACGGGCGGAGACGAACCACGGCACCGGGCCAGCCGCGCGGGGACCGCGTTCCTCCGGCTCGGGTTCGGGCGCCTGCTCGATGATCGTGTGGGCGTTGGTGCCGCTGACCCCGAACGACGACACGGCGGCGCGGCGCGGGCGGCCGGTCTCCGGCCAGGTTTCCGCCTCGGTCACCGGCCGGACGGCTCCGGCGGTCCAGTCCACTTCGGACGAGAGCCGCTCGGCGTGCAGGGTGCGCGGGACCTCGCCGTGCCGGATGGCCAGCACGGCCTTGATGATCCCGGCGACGCCGGCTGCGGCCTGGGTATGCCCGAAGTTCGACTTGACCGAGCCGACGAGCAGGTCGTGCTCGCGGTCGCGGCCGTAGGTGGCCAGCAGCGCCTGCGCCTCGATGGGGTCGCCGAGCCGGGTGCCGGTGCCGTGCGCCTCGACGACGTCGACGTCCGAAGTGGACAGTCCGGAAGCGGCGAGCGCCTGCTGGATGACGCGCTGCTGCGAAGGCCCGTTAGGCACGGTCAGGCCGCTGCTCGCGCCGTCGGAGTTCACGGCGGTGCCGCGCAGGACCGCGAGCACGGGGTGGCCGTGACGCTGAGCGTCGGAAAGCCGTTCCAGGACCAGGATCCCGGCACCTTCGGCCCAGCCGACGCCGTCCGCGTCGTCGGCGAAGGCCTTGCAGCGCCCGTCCGGCGCGAGGCCGCCCTGCTTGCTGAACTCGGCGAACGCCTCGGGCGTCGCCATCACCGTGACGCCGCCGGCCAGCGCCAGCGAGCACTCACCGGAGCGCAGCGCCTGGGTGGCCCAGTGCGCGGCGACCAAAGAGGACGAACAGGCGGTGTCGACCGTGGCCGAAGGTCCTTCGAGGCCGAAGGAGTAGGCGAGGCGGCCGGACAGGACGGCCGCGGTGGAGCCGGTGCCGGCGTGTCCTTCCACGGTCTCGCCGGAGGCCGCCAGCAGCTTGCCGTAGCTCTGCCCGTTGGTGCCGACGAACACGCCGGTGCGGCTGCCGCGCAGGCTCGCGGGCACGATCCGGGCGCGTTCGAGGGCTTCCCAGGCGACTTCGAGCAGCACGCGCTGCTGCGGGTCCATCGCGAGCGCTTCGCGCGGGGACACGCGGAAGAAGCCGGCGTCGAACCGGTCCGGCGCCTCGACGAAGCCGCCGCGCCACGCGTCGACGTCGCCCAGGCTGATCGTGCTGCGGTCGACCCCGGCCAGCAGCGCCGACCAGCCGCGGTCGGCGGGCAGCGGGCCGATCGCGTCGATGCCCGCCGCGAGCAGGTCCCACAGCTGATCGGGGGTCTCGACCCCGCCGGGGAAGCGGCAGCCGATGCCGACGATCGCGATCGGCTCCGCGGCGGCGTCTTCCATCTCACGGACGCGCCGGCGCAACCGGTGCAGGTCGGCGGTGACGCGCTTGAGGTAGTCACGCAGCTGGCTCTCGCTGGCCATCCTGGCCTCTCGGTGTCGTCCGGTCGGGACTCGCGGCACCGCGGTCGGGGTTCCGCATCGCGAGAGTCAACCGCTTCCCGCGCCCACAAACCCTTAGTCTTCGCCCCGGCCCGGCCGCCCGGCTCGAGCGCGCGAAATGTAGTCAAATCCGGGGAAGCCCGTTGTTACGGTTCCGGCGGCCGTGTGCTCCCGTCCGAGGAAAGGTGCTTCCGCATGAGCCGACAACGGCGTCCGATCCTGTTCGTCAGCTCACCGGACAGTGGGCTGGTCAACTCCCTGCTCGTGCTCGCGGCGGAGCTGTCCCGGCGCGGGGTCCCGGACCTGTACTTCGCGACCTTCGACAACCGGCGCGCCGAAGTCGAGGCGATCGGCGCCGACGGTGCCGGCAGCCGGGTCGAGTTCCGTTCACTCGGCGCGCCGATCCCCGAACTGTCCTCGGGCTCGTGGGACGACGACACCTACCACGCGGTCACCCAGAAGTCGCGGTGGAAGGCGCACAAAGCGCTGATGCGGCACACCTTCGACACGCGTTTCCGCGACCCCGTCTACCGCGCGCTCGCCGAAGTCGTGCGCGAGGTCGAGCCGGCCGCGATGGTGATCGACTCGCTGCTGCACGCCGGCTTCGAGCTGGCCGTGACCCTGCGGATCCCGCACGTGGTGAGCGTCCCGTTCTCGGTGAGCAACCACCTCACGAACCTGCCGAAGGGCTTCCCCGTCCCGCATTCGGGACTGCCGCTGGAAATGACGCCCGCGCAGCGCCGCGAGAACGCCTGGTTCGGCTTCCGCCGCAGGGCGCTCTACGTCACCGATTCCCTGCTGCGCAAGCGAGTCGTCGAGTACGTCAAGTCCAACAAGGAGCTCGGCGTTTCAAAGCTGGCCGCGAAGTACACGTCGCGCATCGACGAAGCCGCGCTCGTGCTGGTGTACTCGCTCGCCGAGCTGGAGTACCCGGTCGAGATCCCCGGGCACTTCCGGATGCTCGGCGCGATCGTGCCGCCGTTGCCGGAGCTGCCGGACGAGCAGGACGTCAAGGGCTGGCTCGACCGGCACGAATCGGTCGTGTACATCGGGTTCGGCACAGTCGTGCGGATGAGCGAGGAAGAGATCAAGGGCCTCGTCGAGGTGGCACGGCGGCTGGAAGGCAAACACGCCGTGCTCTGGCGGCTGCCGGCGAAGTCGTGGGACATGCTGCCCCCCGCCGAAGAACTGCCCTCGAACCTGCGCGCCGAGAAGTGGCTGCCCTCGCAGCTCGACGTCCTCGCCCACCCGCACGTGCGCGCGCACTTCACCCACGGCGGCGGCAACGGCTACATCGAGAGCCTGTACTTCGGCAAGCCCCTGCTGCTGCGCCCGCTGTTCGTCGACGGCTACGACCAGGCGGTCCGCGCCCGCGACACCGGCGTCGGCCTGGTGGTCGAGTCCTCGCACGGCATCGACGTCGACGACGTCACCGCGAAGCTGACCGAGGTGCTGGAGAAGCTGTCCTTCACCGAGCGGGCCCGGGAGATGGCGCGGCTGCAGCACGAGCCCGGCCGGGGCCGCGACGGCGCCGTCGACGCGCTGCTCGAGCTCGTCGCGGACGCCGCCGAGCCGGTCCGGTCGGCGCCGTGATCGAGGCAGCGGGCCTGGCTCGCACCTTCACCGCCGACGGCCGCGAGGTGGCCGCGGTCCGCGGCGTCGACCTGAAGGTCAACGCCGGCGAGATCGTGGCGTTCCTCGGCCCGAACGGCGCCGGCAAGACCACGACCATGCGGATGCTCACGACCCTGCTGCGCCCGACCGCCGGGCAGGCCCGGATCGCCGGCGCCGACCTGCTGACCGAGCAGGCTCGGGTGCGCCGCAGCCTCGGCTACGTCGCCCAAGGCGGCGGAACACTCGACGAGCGCAAGGTCCGCGAGGAACTCATGCTGCAGGCCCGGCTCTACGGGCTGAACAAGACCGACGCCACCGAGCGCGTCCGCGAGATCTCGGGGCAGCTGGGCCTCGACGGCCTCGAGGACCGCCTGACGTCGGCGATGTCCGGCGGCCAGCGGCGGCGGCTCGACCTGGCGCTCGGCATGGTGCACCTGCCGGTGGTGCTGTTCCTCGACGAGCCGACCACCGGGCTGGACCCGCAGAGCCGGGCCCACCTGTGGACGCACATCCGGCGGCTGCGCGACGAGCAGGGTGTGACCGTGTTCCTCTCGACCCACTACCTCGACGAGGCCGACGCGCTGGCCGACCGGATCCAGGTCATCGACGACGGCGTCATCGTCGCCGAGGACACCCCGGACGCGCTGAAGGCGCGCCTGCTGGGCGACGGCGTCGAGGTGACGGTGCCGCCCGAGCGCGTCGACCACGCGGAGCTGCTGATCGCCGACCTGCCGGGCGTGCGCGGCCTGCGCCGCGAGGAGCAGACGCTGCGGTTCCAGGTGGCGCAGAGTGAAGCGGTGCTCTCGCCGCTGGTGCGGGCGCTCGACCAGCAGGACATCCCGCTGGTGGCCCTGCGCGTCCAGCGCCCGACGCTCGACGACGTGTTCTTCGCCCTGACCGGCCGGGGCCTGCGCGAGGGGGTCTCCGATGCTGCGTGAAGCCATCCTGGTCTACCGCGCCGAGCTGGCGGTGACGCTGCGGAA
The DNA here is from genome assembly GCF_055633805.1 of Amycolatopsis sp. NPDC114478. Taxonomy (NCBI): domain Bacteria; kingdom Bacillati; phylum Actinomycetota; class Actinomycetes; order Pseudonocardiales; family Pseudonocardiaceae; genus Amycolatopsis; species Amycolatopsis sp. NPDC114478. The sequence goes on from NZ_JBVKDO010000022.1 coordinate 69,214, forward strand.
CAAGCCGTACCTGGTGCTGGGCATGATCCAGCCGGTGCTGTACCTGGTGCTGTGCGGCCCGCTGCTGGCGGTGCTGGTCAGCAAGATGCCGGGCACGCCGGCCCAGACGTCGTGGGTCGACTTGACCCCGGCGCTGATCATCCAGATCGCCGCGACCAACGGTGTCTACTGCGGATTCGTGCTGCTGGCCGGAATCCGCGCGGGCGCGGTCGACCGGCTGCGGGTGACGCCGGTCAGCCGGACGGCGCTGAGCCTCGGCCAAGCCCTGCCGTCGGTGACGTTGTCGCTGGTGCAGGGCGTGATCATCCTGCTGCTGGCCGGTTTGGCGTTCGGTGTTTCGCTCAGCGTGGTAGGAGTGGCACTGGTCCTGGTGATCACGGCCCTCACGGCGCTGACGATCGCCTGCTGCGCGGACGCGATCGTGCTGAAGCTGCGCAAGGAGGACACGTTCACGTCGATCGTGAACATCGTGATCCTTCCGCTGACGCTGCTGTCGGGGATCTTGCTGCCGATCACGCCGGATCGCGCGCCGATGTGGCTGTACGTGCTGTCGCGGTTCAACCCGCTGGCGTACGTGGTGGACATCAGCCGGGCCAGCTTCCGGGAGACGCTGCCGCTGGTGCCCACGCTGCTGGGTGCGGTGGTGATCGTGTCGCTGGCGGCACTGGCGGTGCGGTGGAACTCGCGGACCTTCCAAGCAGTAGCTGCCTGAGCCAGTTTCCGACCGGGCCGGGGATTCGTTCCCCGGCCCGGTTTTTCGTGTGCCGGTCACCTCAGTCGGAGCCCAGCTCCGAGTCGATCAGGCGGAACAGCTCGCCGTCGCTGGCCGAGCCCAGGGACTCGAGGAACTCGCCGTCGCCGCCGAGGCGGTCCAGCAGCGAACGCAGGCGCGTCGTGACGAAGCCCAGCGTCTCCGGGGCGAGTGACGGGTCCGCCACCAGCTGCTCGAAGCGCCCCAGCTCGTCCAGCACGCGGGCCGAAGGATCGACCGGCGCCGGGCTCAGCAGCGTCAGCAGGTGCTCGCTCAGGACCCGCGGGTTCGGGTGGTCGAACAGGACCGTCGCCGGCAACGTCAACCCCGTCGCGTAGCCGAGGCGGTTGCGCAGCTCCACCACCGTCAGGGAGTCGAAGCCGATCTCCGTGAAGCCCGTGTCCGGGTCGATCGCCGCCGGCGAGCCGTGGCCAAGGACGCTCGCCGCCAGCTCGCGGACCAGGGTCAGCAGCTCGCGGGCCTGCGCGGCCGGAGCCAGCTCGCCCAGCTGCGGGACGAACGACCGCACGCCGTCCTCGGCGATGCGGGCCGTGCGGCGCGTCTTCGGGACCAGGTCGCCCAGCACCGGCGGGACGATGTGGCCGCGCAGCACCGCCAGGTCCAGCCCCACCGGGACGACCATCGCGGTTTCGGAGCCGAGAGCCGTGTCGAACAGCGCCAGCCCCTCCTCCGGGGTGAACCGGCGCATGCCGGACTTCGCCAGGCGCTGGGCGTCGACGTCGGCGAGCGTGCCCGCCATGCCGTCCTCCTGCGCCCACGGGCCCCACGCCAGCGACACCGCCGGCAGCCCCTCCGAGCGCCGGGCGAGAGCCAGCGCGTCCAGGAACGAGTTCGCCGCCGCGTAGTTGCCCTGGCCGACGCCGCCGAGCAGGCCGCTCGCCGACGAGTACAGGACGAACGCCGCCAGGTCGAGGTCGCGGGTCAGCTCGTGCAGGTTCCAGGCGCCGTCCACCTTGGGGCGCAGCACCTTCTTCAGCCGGGCCGGCGTCAGCGACCCGACGACGCCGTCGTCGAGGACGCCCGCCGCGTGCACCACCGCCGTCAGCGGATGCCCCTCGGGAACGCTCGAAAGCAGATCGGCGACGTCTTCGCGGTCCGAGGTGTCGCACGCCGCGACGCGCACGTCCGCGCCCAGCGCCTTCAGCTCGTTCACCAGGTCCGCCGCGCCCGCGGCGCCGAGACCCCGCCGGCCGGCCAGCAGCAGGTGCCGGACGCCGTGATGGGTCACCAGGTGCCGGGCCAGCAGCCGGCCCAGCCCGCCCGTGCCGCCGGTGACGAGCACCGTGCCGGCCGGGTCGCCGAAGCCGGGCTCCGGCCGTTCGGCCGCGGGCGCCCGGACCAGCCGCGCGCGGTGCGGGACGCCGTCGCGCACCGAGATCTGCGGTTCGCCGGACGCCACCGCGGCGTCGACAGTGTCGGCGGTGTCGCCTTCGACCAGCACGAACCGGCCCGGGTTTTCGGACTGTGCCGCCCGGATCAAGCCCTGCACGGCCGCGGCCGCCAGCCCGTCACCGGTGCGGAACACGACCTGGACGTCGTCGATGGCGAGGAGGAACTGCAGCTGGTCGAGCACGGCCGCGGTCGCCCGGTGGGTGGCGGCGACCGGGTCGCCGCTCGTGTCCACCGGGATGACGCGCACGGCGTCGTCCTCGGCCACCAGCGCGGCGAGGTCGCTGACGTCCTCGCCGAGCACGACGTGCCGCTTGCCCGTCGCCACCACCGAAGGCAGCGGGGACCACTCGAGGTGGAACAGTGAGTCGTGCCCCTGCCGCCGCGGCGTGGCGGCGTCCCCGAACGACACGGTCTCCGCCGACGCGATCAGTGCGCCGCCGGGATCGGTCAGGGTGAGGGAGATCGTGTCGCCGTCCCGGCGGAGGTGGACCCGCGCGGCCGCCGCACCGCCGGCGTGGAGCGCGAACCGCGACCAGCCGGTCGCCGGGCGCAGCGGGGCGTCCAGGAGCGTGGCGGTCTGCAAGGCCGCGTCGAGCAGGGCCGGGTGCAGCCCGAACTTGGCCGCGTCGTCCTGACGCGACTCGGGCAGTGCGATCTCCGCGTAGACGTCGTCGTCGGCGCGCCACGCGGCCCGCAGGCCGCGGAAAGCGGCGCCGACCTCGGCGTGGTCGTCGTAGAACCCGTCGACGACCAGCTCCACGGCCGCGGGCGGCCAGGTCGGGTCGACCGCGGGCTCCGGGGCGCCGGCCGTGAGCCGGCCGGCCGCGGTCCGCGTCCACACCTGCTCGCCGGCACCTTCCGGCCGGGTCCAGATGGTCAGGTCCCGGGCCCCCGCGGCGCCTTCCGGCCCGACGACGACCTGGGCGTGCACCCCGCCGACCGGCGGCAGCGTCAGCGGGACCTCGACGGTCAGCTCGTCCAGCAGGTCGCAGCCGACCTCGTCACCCGCTCGCACGGCCAGTTCGACGAACCCGGCTTCCGGGAACACGATCACGCCGTCGACGGTGTGGTCGGCCAGCCACGGCTGCAGCTGGGGCGACAGCGCGCCGGTGAACAGGAAGCCGCCGGACTCCGGCAGTGCGACCCCGGCGCCGAGCAGCGGGTGCTCCGCGGAGTGCAGGCCGGACAGGCGCAGGTCGCCGTTGGCGCCGTGGAAGCCCTCGGGCCAGTAGCGGTCCGGGCGGAACGGGTACGTCGGCAGCGCGACGGGGCGGCCGCCACCGAAGAACCTCGCCCAGTCCACCGGGACGCGCGCGTGGTGCAGGCGGGTCAGGGCGGTCACCAGGGAGCGGGGCTCGTCCTCGGCGCGCACGGCCGCGACGACCTCGCCACCGGTCAGGCTTTCGGCCGCCATCGCGGCGGCGACGCCGTCCGGGCCGACGTCGAGGAACGTCGTCACGCCCGCGTCGGCCAGCGTGGTGACGGCGTCGGCGAAGCGCACGGCTTCGCGAGCCTGCCGCACCCAGTACTTCGGCGACGTGAAGTCGGCGGTCCCCGCCACGGCCGAGACGAGCGGGATCGACGGCTCGGCGAGCTCCAGCCCGGCCACGACCCGGCCGAACTCCGCGAGCATCGGCTCGATCAGCGGTGAGTGGAAGGCGTGCGAGACGGCGAGCCGCTTGGTCTTGGCGAAGTGCTCCCCCACCGCCAGCACCGCGGCTTCGGCGCCGGAGACGACGACCGACCGCGGCCCGTTGACGGCGGCGATCACGGCCTCGTCGCCGAGCAGCGGGACGACCTCTTCTTCTTTCGCCACCAGGGAAAGCATCGCGCCGCCGGGCGGCAGCGCCTGCATCAGCCGGCCGCGCGCGGCGACCAGCCGGCACGCCCCGGCGAGGCTGAACACCCCGGCGACGTACGCGGCCGCGATCTCGCCGACCGAGTGCCCGGCCAGCTGATCCGGTGTGATGCCCCACGACTCCAGCAGCCGGAACAGCGCCACTTCGAACGCGAAGATCGCAGCCTGCGCGTACTGCGTCTGGTTGAGCAGATCGGCGTCGCCGCCGGACATGACGTCGCGCAGCGGCCGGTCGAGTTCGACGTCGAGGTGCGCGAGGACGGCGTCGAGCGCGTCGGCGAACACCGGGTAGGTGGCGGCCAGCTCGCGGCCCATGCCGAGCCGCTGGCTACCTTGTCCGGCGAACAGGATCGCGAGCTTGCCCGGCGCACCCGCCGCCGTCGGCCCGTCGAGGTCGCGCAGACCCGCCAGGAGTGAGTCCCGGTCGGTGGCGACGACCGCGGCGCGGTGGTCGAAGTGCGTGCGAGTGGTGGCCAAGGCGGCCGCGAGGTCGGTGAGATCCGGCTCGGTGGCCAGGAAGTCCGCGATCCGCGCGGCTTGGGCGGCGAGGCGTTCCGGCGTCCGGGCCGAGAGAAGGACCGGCACCGGCCCGCTCACCGAAGCTTTCCCGACGTCGGTCGCGGCAGCCTGTTCGATGATCACGTGCGCGTTGGTGCCGCTGACGCCGAACGACGACACCGCGCCGCGGCGGGCCCGGCCGGTCTCCGGCCACGCGCGCTGCTCGGTCAGCAGCGAGATCGACCCGGCTGTCCAGTCCACCTGGGACGTCGGCTCGTCGAGGTGCAGGGTTTTCGGCAGCACGCCGTGGCGGATGGCCTCGACCATCTTGATCACGCCCGCGACGCCCGCGGCGGACTGGGCGTGCCCGAGGTTCGACTTGATCGAGCCGAGCAACAGCGGCTCCTCCCGATCGCGGCCGTAGGTGGCCAGCAACGCTTGCGCCTCGATCGGGTCCCCGAGGGAGGTGCCGGTGCCGTGCGCCTCGACGGCGTCGACGTCCGAAGTGGACAGTCCGGCGTTCGCCAGTGCGGCGCGGATGACGCGTTGCTGCGACGGGCCGTTCGGGGCGGTCAGGCCGTTGGACGCGCCGTCGGAGTTGACCGCGCTGCCGCGCAGCACGGCGAGAGGTGTGTGGCCGTTGCGGCGAGCGTCGGACAGCCGCTCCAGCAGGAGCAGGCCGGTGCCTTCGGACCAGCCGGTGCCGCCCGCGGTCTCGGCGAACGACCGGCAGCGGCCGTCCGGGGCGAGGCCGCCCTGGTAGCTGAACTCGACGAACGCGCTGGGCGTCGCCATCACCGTGACCCCGCCGGCGACGGCGAGAGAGCACTCGCCCGAGGCCAGCGCGCGGGCGGCCATGTGCAGCGCGACCAGCGAAGACGAGCACGCGGTGTCGACGGTGACCGACGGGCCTTCCAGCCCGAACAGGTAGGAGATCCGGCCGGACAGGACGCTGGTGGCGGCGCCGGTGAGCAGGTGCCCGGCCAGCTCCGGCGGCGGCGAGTAGCCGCTGCCGGAGCCTCCGACGTAGACGCCGGTGGTGCTGCCGCGCAGGCCTTCGGGGTCGACGCCAGCGCGTTCGAACAGCTCCCACGCCACTTCGAGGAGCTGCCGCTGCTGCGGGTCCATCGCGAGGGCTTCGCGCGGGGAGATGCCGAAGAAGCCGGCGTCGAAGTCGGCGACGCCGTCGACGAAGCCGCCCTCGTGGACGTAGGACGCGCCGCCGCTGAGGCCGAGCAGGTCCCAGCCGCGGTCCTCGGGGAACTCGGTGATCGCGTCGGTGCCGTCGGCGACCAGCCGCCACAGGTCCTCGGGCGAGCGGACGCCACCCGGGTACCGGCAGCTCATGCCGACCACGACGATCGGGTCGCCGTCGAGAACGCCGATCGTCACGGGCGCGACGGCGTGGTCGCCGCCGCCGAGCAGTTCGGCCGCGAGCAGACGGGCGACGGCGTCCGGGCGCGGGTGGTCGAAGACCAACGTGGACGGTAGGGCCAGGCCGGTCGCCGCGTTGATCCGGTTGCGCAGCTCGACCGAGGTCAGCGAGTCGAACCCGAGTTCCTTGAACGGGCGCCGCGGTTCGACCGCCGCCGCGCCCGCGTAGCCGAGCAGCCCGGCGACCTGCTCGCGGACCAGGTCCAGCAGCAGGGTTTCCCGCTCGCGCGGATCGACCTCGCGCAGCCGTCCCAGCAGCGCCGACGCCGTCGTGACGTCGCCGGCGCCCGTCTCGGTGAGCGCACGCACCTCAGGCAGTTCGCCGAGCAGGGTCCCGTCGCGACGGGAAGTCAGCGCGGGAACGAACCGGTCCCAGGCGACGTCGGCGAGCACGACGGCGGTGTCGTCGTGGGCGACGGCCTGGCCGAGGGCGAGCAGCGCCTGCTCGACCGGCAGCGGCGGGAGGCCGCGGGCCCGCAGGAACCCGGCGGTCTCTTCGTCTTCGGCGACGCCGGTGTCGGCCCAGGCGCTCCACGCGACGGCGGTGGCGGTCCGGCCGCGGTCGCGGCGGTGCCGGGCGAGGGCTTCGAGGCCGGTGTCGACGGCGGCGCGGTCGCGCTGGCCTTCCGCACCCCACACCGCGCTCACCGACGTGAACAGCACGAACGCTTCGAGGTCGGTGTCGGCCAGAGCTTCGTCGAGCCGCAGGGCGGTGGTCCACGCGTCGGGGTCGCCGGTCATCCCGGCGGTGTGCAGCACGGCGGTCAACTTCCGGTCGGCGGGGACGTCGGTCACGACGTGCGCGCCGCACCCGGTGACCCACTCGGCCACGCGCGCGCCGAAGCCTTCGGCGGCGCCGGTGACCAGGACGGTGCCGTGCGGACGCCACGGTTCGGCGGCCCCGCCGGCGGCCGCGTGCACGAGCCGCCGGCCGAAGAGCCCGGACGCGCGGACGGCGACCTGGTCTTCCGGGCCGCCGAGCGCGGCAGCGAACCGGGCGGCGGCGCGGTCGTCGAGGGTCTCGGGCAGGTCGATCAGGCCACCCCAGGCGCGCGGGCACTCCAAGGCGAGCACCCGTCCGGCGCCCCACAACGCGGCGCGGGCGGGGTCGGCCGTCGGGTCCGAGCGGCCGACCGACACAGCACCGCGGGTGACGGCCCACAGCGGCCGCGCCGGCTCCGCTCCGGCCAGGGATTCGACCAGGGCGGCGGTCGTGGTGAACGTCGTCCCGTCCAGCTCCAGGAACGAGACGACCCCCGTGTGCTCGCCGGTCAGTCCGTCGCGCAGGACCTCGACCGGGTCGGCGTCCGGGCCCACCACCAGGCGATCGGCGTCCAGCGGGACGTCGAAACCTTCGGGGACCAGCGCGAGCCAGCGGCCGGCCGCGGGCGTCCCGGCGGACAGCGGCTTCCAGGTGACACGGTAGCGCCAGCCGTCGACCACGGACTGCTCGCCGCGGCGCCGGCGCCACGACGACAGCGCGGGCAGTACGCGCGTGAGGGCGTCCTCTTCGACGTCGAGGGTGGTGCTGAGCGCGGCGAAGTCGGCGTCGTCGACCGCACTCCAGAACTCGGCCTCCGCCGGGTCCGCCGCCGCGGCTTCGGCGGGTTCGGGCCAGTAGTTCTCGTGCTGGAAGGCGTACGTCGGCAGCGGGACGACCTTCGCGCCTTCGGCGAGGAACGTCGACCAGTCCGGGCTGACTCCGCGGACGTGCGCCTTCGCCACCGACGTGAGAAACCGGTCGAGGCCACCGTCGGTGCGGCGCAGGGTGCCGGTGACGACCGCGCGGGCGCCCGCGTCCTCGGCGATCTCCTGCAGTGGCACGTTGAGCACCGGGTGCGAGCTGATCTCCAGGAACGCTTGGTATTGCAGGGAAAGCAGTTCGCGAACGGCTTCCTCGAAGCGGACGCGCTGCCGCAGGTTGCGGTACCAGTAGCCGGCGTCCATCCGGGTCGTGTCGAGCCACTCGCAGTCCACAGTGGAATAGAACGGGATCTGCGCCGGCCGCGGCTCCAGCCCGGCCAGCGCGGTCACCAGCTCGGCTTCGATCAGCTCGACGTGTGCGGAGTGCGAGGCGTAGTCCACGTCGACGCGCCGGCCGCGCAGGCCGGCTTCGGCCAGCTCGGCGAGGAACTCCTCCCCCGCCGCCGGGTCGCCGGCGACGACGACGGACGACGGGCTGTTGGCCACCGCGACCGAGAGCTTGCCCTCGAACCGGGCGAGGCGGGCTTCGACGTCGGCGGCGGGGACCGAGACCGACAGCATGATCCCGGCGCCGGCCAGCCGGCGGGCGATGGTCCGGCTGCGCAGGGCGACGACGCGGGCGGCGTCGGCGAGGTCGAGCGCCCCGGCCACGCAGGCCGCGGCGATCTCGCCCTGGGAATGGCCGACGACGGCGTCCGGGGTGATCCCGTGGGCCTGCCACAGCGCGGCGAGCGCGACCATCACGGCGAACGACGCGGGCTGCACGACGTCGACGCGGTCGTACCCCGGCGCGCCGTCGGCGCCGCGCAGGACCTCGGTGAGCGACCAGTCGACGTGCGGGGCGAGGGCGGCCTCGCACTCGGCGATGCGGGCGGCGAAGACCGGCGAATCGTCGAGCAGCCGCGCGCCCATGCCCGCCCACTGCGCGCCCTGGCCGGGGAAGACGAACACGACGCGGCCGTCGACGTCGGCGACGCCGGTGGTGACCGCCGGGCCCGGGGTGCCGGACGCCAGCGCGGTGAGGTCGTCGCGCGGGTCTTCGGCGACGACGACGGCGCGGTGTTCCAGCGCGGCGCGAGAAGTGGCCAGGGACCACGCCACGTCGGCCGCCGACGCGGCACCGGCGTCGAGGTGGTCGCGCAAGCGGGCGGCCTGGGCGGCGAGCGCGCCCTCGGTGCGCCCGGCGACGACGAACGCGCGCACCCCCGGCCGGGCCTCGGCCGCCGTCGGTGCGACGGGCTCGGGCTGTTCGAGGATGACGTGGGCGTTGGTCCCGCTGATGCCGAACGACGACACCGCCGAACGGCGAACGCGCTCGGCCGCGGGCCACGGCCGGTGCTCGGTGACGACCTCGACGGCCCCCGCGGTCCAGTCCACGTGGGACGACGGCTCGTCGAAGTGCACCGACTTCGGCACGACGCCGTGGCGCATGGCCTGCACCATCTTGATCACCCCGGCGACCCCCGCGGCGGCCTGGGTGTGCCCGATGTTGGACTTCACCGACCCCAGCAGCAACGGCGTTTCCCGGCCGCGGCCGTAGGTCACGAGCAGGCTCTGCGCCTCGATCGGGTCCCCGAGCGGGGTGCCCGTCCCGTGCCCTTCGACGACGTCCACATCGGACGCCGTCAGCCCGGACGCGGTGAGGGCCTGCCGGATCACGCGTTGCTGCGAGGGGCCGTTCGGCGCGGTGAGCCCGTTGGAGGCGCCGTCCTGGTTGACCGCCGACCCGCGCAGCACCGCGAGGACTTCGTGGCCGTGTCGGCGGGCGTCGGACAGCCGCTCGAGCAGGACGAGCCCGACGCCCTCGGCCCAGCCGACCCCGTCGGCGGACTCGGCGTAGGACTTGCACCGCCCGTCCCGGGCGAGGCCGCCCTGGGCGGAGAAGTCCACAAAGGACCCCGGGGTGGCCATGATCGTGACGCCGCCGGCGATCGCGAGTTCGCAGTCCCCGGCCCGCAGGGCCTGCGCGGCCCAGTGCATCGCGACCAGCGACGACGAACAGGCCGTGTCGATCGTGACGGCCGGGCCTTCGAGGCCCAGGGTGTAGGAGACGCGGCCGGACAGCACGCTGCCCGCGGTGCCGACGCCGAGGAAGCCGAGCGCTTCGTCGGGGAACCGCGCGCCCTGGCCGTAGTCGTGGTACATCACGCCGGCGAACACGCCCGTCTTGCTGCCACGCAGCGAAAGCGGGTCGATGCCGGCGCGTTCGATCACCTCCCAGGAGACCTCGAGGAGGTGGCGCTGCTGCGGGTCCATGGCCAGCGCCTCCCGCGGGGAGATGCCGAAGAGGCCAGGATCGAACCGGCCCGCGCGGTCGAGAAAACCGCCTTCACGAACGTACGAACGTCCTCTTTCATCACCGAACAGACCTCCCAGGTCCCAGCCGCGGTCTTCGGGGAACGCGCCGATGCCGTCGCCGCCGTCGAGCACGAGGTCCCACAACCCTTCGGGCGAGGAGACCCCGCCCGGGTAGCGGCAGGCCGTCGACACGATCGCGACGGGCTCCGGCTCCGCCGTTTCGAGCTCCTCGACGCGCTTGCGCGTCTTGGCCAGGTCGGCGGTGACCCACTTCAGGTACTCGACGAGCTTCTTGTCCTCGGTCATGACGGCCTCAGCCCTCCCGCTCGAGTCCGGACCCGTCGCCGAGCCGGCCCAGTTCGTTGTCGATGAAGGCGAAGACCTCGTCCGTGCTGGCGGCGTCGAGCCGCCCGGTGACGTCTTCGCCGGCGGGCTCCGCGTCGGAGATCTTCGCCAGGAGCCGGCGCAGCCGGGCCGCGACGTCCGCTTCCGCGAACTCGCCCGCCGTGCCCGCCGCGACCAGCTCTTCGAGCCGGTCGAGCTCGGCGGGCAGCGACGTCGCGGCGGCGGCCGGGGCCGGCGCCAGTTCCGCCCGCAGGTACCCGGCGAGCCCGGCCGGGGTCGGGTAGTCGAACACGAGCGTGGCCGACAGGGTCAGCCCGGTCGCCGCGGTGAGCCGGTTGCGGAACTCGACCGCGGTCAGCGAGTCGAAGCCCAGCTCGCGGAACTCCAGCCCGGCCCCGACCTGCTCGGCCGGGTGGCCGAGCACCGCCGAGACCTGGGTGCGCACCAGGGACAGCAGCGTCCGCTCCTGCTCGCTCTCGCGCATGGTCGCCAGCCGCACCCGCAGGTCGGCCGCGGCGGCGCGGTCCGGACCGGCGGCCGCGCTCCGGCGGCCGGGACGGCCCACCGGCCGCAGCAGCCACGGCAGTTCGCCGCGGGTACGCAGGGTCGGCAGGTCGACGCGCACCGGGACGAGGTGCGCGACGTCTCCGGCCACCGCGCGGTCGAACAGCTCCGTGCCCTGCTCGGCGCTCAGCGGCGGCATCCCGCCGCGGACCATCCGCTCGCGGTCGGCGTCGGTCAGGTCGCCGGTCATGCCGGTGTCCCAGGCGCCCCAGGCCAGGCTCACGGCGTTCTGACCGAGCGTGCGCCGGTGGGTGGCGAGGGCGTCGAGGAACGCGTTCGCCGCGGCGTAGTTGGCCTGCCCCGGCGTGCCGATGGTGCCGGCCACGGAGGAGAACAGCACGAGTGCCGCGCGGTCGCCGACGAGTTCGTGCAGGTGCCACGCGGCGTCGAGCTTGGGCGCGAACACCGTCGCCAGCCGCTCGGCCGACTGCGACGCGAGCACGCCGTCGTCGACGACCCCCGCGGTGTGCACGACGGCGGTCAGGTCGGGCACGTCCGCCAGCACGGTGGCGAGCGCGGCCCGGTCGGCGACGTCGCAGGCCACCACCCGGACGTCCGCACCGGCCAGCTCGGCCACCAGCTCGTCGACTCCTTCGGCCGCCGGACCACGACGGCTGAGCAGCACCAGCTTCCGCGCGCCGCTCGCCACGAGGTGCCGGGCGAAGACGCGCCCCAGCCCGCCGGTCCCGCCGGTGATCACCACGGTCCCGTCCGCATCCCAGGCCGAGCTTTCACGTGAAAGCTCGGGCGCTCGGGTGAGGCGGGCGACGCTCAGGGTGCCGTCGCGCAGGGTGAGCTGCGGTTCGCCGGTGGCCAGGGCCGCCTTGATCGCGGCGCCGTCGAGCTCGTCGACGTCCAGCAGGACGAACCGGCCGGGCTCCTCGGACTGCGCCGAGCGGACCAGACCCCAGACGGCGGCCGCGGGCAGGTCGGCCCCGGTCGCCGCGCCGCGGGTGATGAACACCAGCCGCGGCGCGGGACTGCGCAGGTAATCCAGCACTTCGGCGGTGAGCGCGTGGGCCGAAGCAGCCGCGTCGGGGCCGCCGGTGATCGGGATCGCGACGACGTCGGCGCCCGACGCCAGCGCGGTCGCCAGGTCCGGGTGCGCCTCGCAGCCGAGCGCGTCGGCGAGGCCGTCGCCGACGACCGCCCAGGTCTCGTCGCCCGGCTCGGGCGGCGGGACGGGCGTCCAGCGCAGCTGGAACAGCGCGTCGGCCTCGACGGGGGCCGCGGCGGCGCGGAGGGTGACGCCGGTGGCGGTCAGGACCGGTTTCCCGGCGTCGTCGGCCAGCGCCAGGGTCACCGAGTCGCCGCCGGCGGGGGTGATCCGGACGCGGGCGCGACTCGCACCGGACGCGTGCAGGGTGACGCCGGTCCAGACGAACGGCAGCCCGGCCGGGGCGCCGTCGCCGAAACCGATGGCCTGCAACGCCGCGTCGAGCAACGCCGGGTGCAGCCCGAACCGGCCGGCTTCCACGTCGGCGGGCAGGGCGAGGTCGGCGTAGACCTCGGCCCCGGAGCGCCAGACGCGCTGGAGGCCCTGGAACGCGGGCCCGTAGGCGAACCCGGCTTCCGCCGCCTGGACGTAGAAATCGGCGAGGTCGGCTTCGACCGCTCCGGCCGGTGGCCAGACGTCCGGCAGCGGCACGGCGGCGACCGCCCGCGGGACGAGCGTGCCGGTCGCGTGCCGGACCCACTCGTCGTCGGTCCGCGAGGAGATCGCCAGCTCGCGGCGGCCGCCGTCGCCAGGCTCCCCGACCGACAGCTGCAGGACGACGGCGCCGTCCGGGTCGAGCACGAGCGGCACGGCGAGGGTCAGGTCCTCGACCGCGGCGCAGCCGACCTCGTCGGCCGCGCGGACCGCGAGTTCGAGGAAAGCCGCGCCGGGGAACAGGATCGTGCCGCCGACGACGTGGTCGCGAAGCCACGGCTGGGTGGCCGCGGACAGCCGCCCGGAGAACACCACGCCGGGTGAGTCGGCCAGCGCGAGGATCGCGCCGAGCAGCGGGTGCCCGGCCGGGGTGAGGCCGAGGCCGGTGGCGTCGCCGCCGGCGGCGGGCAACGGCCAGAACCACTCGTGCTGGAACGCGTACGTCGGCAGCGCGACGGGCCGGGCATTCGGGAAGTGGGCGGGCCAGTCGACGGCGACCCCGGCGACGTGCAGCCGCGCGAGGGCTTCGGCGGCCGCGGTGGCCTCGTCGCGGTCCTTGCGCTGCACCGGGATCACGTGCGCGGCCGGCTCGTCGACGACCGCGGTGAGCGTGGCGTCCGGGCCCAGCTCGGCGAACACCGTCACCCCGGCTTCGGTGAGCCGCTCGATCGCGTCACCGAAGCGGACGGTGTCGCGGATCTGGCTGACCCAGTAGGCCGGGGACGTGACGTCGCCCGCCGACACGACCGGCACCCGCGGCTCGGCGAACGTCAGCTTCGCGACGACGTCGCCGAACTCGGCGAGCATCGGCTCCATCAGCACGGAGTGGAACGCGTGCGAGACGCGCAGGCGCCGCTGCTTGGCGAACTTCGCGGCGACCGCGACCACGGCCTCCTCGTGGCCGGACAGGACGACCGAGCCCGGGCCGTTGACCGCGGCGACGTCGACGCCTTCGCCGACGAAGGGCAGCACGTCCTCTTCGGACGCCCGCACCGCGACCATGACGCCGCCGGCGGGCAACGCACCCATCAGCCGGGCCCGCGCGGACACCAGCGCGCACGCGTCCGGCAGGGACAGCACGCCGGCCACGTGGGCCGCGGCGATCTCGCCGACCGAGTGCCCGGTGACGAAGTCGGGGTGCACGCCCCACGACTCCAGCAGCCGGAACAGCGCGACCTCGAAGGCGAACAACGCCGGCTGCGCGAACTCGGTGCGGTCGATGCGCTCTTCGTCGTCGAGCGCGGCGCGCACATCCGGGTCGAGCAGGGCCAGTGCTTCGTCGAACGCGGCGGCGAACACCGGGTGCGTGGTGTAGAGGCCGCGTCCCATGTGGACGCGCTGCGCACCCTGGCCGGAGAAGAGGAACGCGACCGGAGGCGCGACGCGGGCCTCGCCTTGCACCGCCGAGTCGCCGGCGGCGACGGCCCGCAGCCCGGCGACGATATCGGTGAGTTCGCTGCCGACGACCGCCGCGCGGTGCGTGAACGCCGCGCGGGTCACCGCGGTGGCGTGCGCCAGGTCGGCGAGCGGGACGTCGTCCGTCTCGAGGCGGTCGGCCAGCCGCGCGGCTTGAGCGCGCAGAGCTTCGGGAGTGCGGCCGGAGACCACGATCGGCACCGGACCGGCGTCCGGCATGGCGGGCCGGGTCGCGGGCTCGTCGGCCGGCTGTTCGAGGATGACGTGGGCGTTGGTGCCGCTGATGCCGAACGACGACACCGCCGAGCGGCGGACGCGGCCGGTTTCGGGCCACGCGGTGTTGTCCGGGACCAGGTCGACGGCGCCCTCGGTCCAGTCCACATGCGACGAGGGCTCGCCGGCGTAGCGCGACTTCGGGACGACGCCGTGGCGCATGGCCTGCACCATCTTGATCACGCCCGCGACGCCGGCGGCGGCCTGGGTGTGGCCGATGTTGGCCTTCACCGACCCCAGCAGCAGCGGCGTCTCGCGATCGCGGCCGTAGGTGGCCAGGAGGCTCTGCGCTTCGATCGGGTCGCCGAGCGGGGTGCCGGTGCCGTGGCCTTCGACGACGTCCACATCGGACGTCGTGAGCCCGGAGACCGTCAGCGCCTGCCGGATCACCCGCTGCTGCGAGGGACCGTTCGGGGCGGTGAGGCCGTTGGACGCGCCGTCCTGGTTGACCGCGGACCCCTTGACGACGGCCAGGATCTCGTGGCCGTTGCGGCGGGCGTCGGAAACCCGTTCCAGCAGGACGACGCCGACGCCCTCGGCCCAGCCGACACCGTCGGCGGAATCGGAGAACGACTTGCACCGGCCGTCGGCGGCCAGGCCGCCCTGGGCGGAGAAGTCGACGAACGCGCCCGGCGTCGCCATGACCGTGACACCGCCGGCGATCGCCAGTTCGCAGTCCCCGGCCCGCAGGGCCTGGGCGGCCCAGTGCATCGCGACCAGCGACGACGAGCACGCGGTGTCGACGGTGACGGCCGGGCCTTCCAGGCCGAGTGCGTAGGCGACGCGGCCGGACATGACGCTGCCCGCGGTGCCGATGCCGAGGAAGCCGAGGGCCTCCTCCGGGAACTGCACGCCCTGGCCGTAATCGTGGTACATCACGCCGGCGAACACGCCCGTCTTGCTGCCACGCAGCGAAAGTGGGTCGACACCGGCGCGTTCGACGACCTCCCAGGACGTCTCCAGCAGCAGGCGCTGCTGCGGGTCCATCGCGAGGGCCTCACGCGGTGAGATCCCGAACAGGCCGGGGTCGAACATCCCGGCTTCGCCGAGGAAGCCGCCTTCGCGGGTGTAGGAGCGGCCGCGGTCGGCGCCGAAGAGCCCGGCGAGGTCCCAGCCGCGGTCGGCCGGGAACGGGCCGACGCCGTCGCCGCCGTCGAGGACCAGCTGCCACAGCTGCTCGGGCGAGGTGACCCCGCCCGGGTAGCGGCAGGCCATCGAGACGATGGCGATCGGCTCGTCGGAGACCGGCGCCCGGACCGTGGTGCGGGCGACCGGGACGTCCTCGCCGGCGAGTTCGCGGCGCAGGAAGCCGGCCAGCACGACCGGGGTCGGGTGGTCGAACACCAGGGTCGCGGGCAGCCGCAGGCCGGTCGCGGTGGCGAGCTGGTTGCGGAACTCGACCGCGGTGAGGGAGTCGAAGCCGAGGCCGCGGAACTCGCGTTCGACGTCGACGGTCGCGGCGTCGAAGCCGAGGACGGCGGCGACCTGGGCCCGGATGACCTCCAGCAGCGCCTTGTGCTGCTCGCTCTCGCGCAGCCCGGACAGCCGGTCGCGCAGGGCGTTCGCGGCCGGGGTGGGCCGGCCCGCGCCGCGGCGGCTCTTGCGGCCGACCGGGCGCAGCAGCCACGGCGGTTCGGCCAGGCCGCGCACCCGCGGCAGGTCCATCAGCACCGGCACGAGCGCGGGCTCGGGGAGCGCGACGGCGCGGTCGAAGAGCGCGCAGCCCTGCTCGACCGGCAGCGGCGGCATGCCGGCGCGGGTCATCCGGGCGCGGTCGGCGTCGGTGAGGGTGCCGACCATGCCGGTCTCCCACGCGCCCCACGCCAGCGACGTCGCGGCGAGACCGCGGGCGTGCCGGCGGGCGGCGAGCGCGTCGAGGAAGGCGTTGGCGGCGGCGTAGTTCGCCTGGCCCGGCGAGCCGATGGTGCCGGCGACCGAGGAGAACAGGACGAACGCAGCGACGTCGCCGGCCAGCTCGTGCAGGTTCCACGCGGCGTCGGCCTTCGGACGCAGCACGGTGGCGAGCCGGTCGGCGTCGAGCGAGCCGAGGACGCCGTCGTCGAGGACGCCCGCGGCGTGCAGGACAGCGGTCAGCGGCCGCTGGGCGGGGATACTCCCGATCAGGTTCGCGACGGCGTCACGATCGGCGAGATCGCAGGCGGCGACGGTGACTTCGGTGCCGTGGGCGGCGAGTTGCGCGACCAGCTCGACGACTCCGTCGGCCTCACCGCCGCGGCGGCTGGCCAGCAGGACGTGCTTGACGCCGTACTCGGCGGCCAGGTGCCGGGCGAAGACGCGGCCGAGGCCGCCGGTGCCGCCGGTGATCAGGACCGTGCCGTCCGGGTTCCACTGTGGACGGTCGTGGGTCTTCGGCGCGCGGCCGAGCCGAGCGACGCGGGCGGTGCGGTCCCGCAGGAGCAGCTGCGGCTCACCGGTGGCGACGGCCGCGGGCAGCCCCGCAAGGGAGGCGTCGTCGACGTCGGCGAGCACGAACCGGCCGGGGTTCTCGTTCTGCGCGGAGCGGACCAGGCCCCAGACGGCGGCCGCGGCGAGGTCGTCCCCGGCGACGGCGCCTTCGGTGACGAACACGATGCGGGTGGTCTCGTTCGGGGTCTGGAGGACGGCGAGGACTTCAGCGGTCAGCCGGTGCGTGTCCGCGAGCACGTCGGTGCCGCCGTGGACCGGGATCGCCAGCACGTCCGGCTCGGCGGCCAGCGCCTCGGCGAGGTCCGCGTACTCCGTGCCCAGGTCGGCGAGCCGGGAGCCGAGCACCCCCCACGTGCCTTCGGGGGTGCCGCCGGACAGCGGCAGCCAGTCGAGGCGGAACAGCGATTCCGGGCCGGACTGGACCGGCGTCGCCGGACGGAGGGTGAGCGCGTCGGCGGACAGCACCGGCGCGCCGGTGTCGTCGGCCAGGTCGAGGGTCACCGAGTCGTCGGAGGCCCGGACGATCCGGGCGCGGACACGGCGGGCGCCGGACGCGTGCAGCTCCGCACCGGCCCACGAGAAGGGCAGCCCGCCCGGCACTGAATCAGCGAAAGAGATCGCGTGCAGCACCGAGTCGAGCAAGGCCGGGTGCAGGCCGTACTCTTCGGCTTCGTCGCCGGGCAGTTCGGCCTCGGCGAAGACCTCGCCGTCACGCAACCAGACGCGCTGGAGGCCGCGGAACTGCGGGCCGTAGGCGAAACCGGCTTCGGCGAAGTTGTCGTAGAACCCGGTCAAGTCCACTTCGGACGCTCCGGCGGGCGGCCACTCCCCCGCGTCGAAGCCGGCCGGGAGCGTGCCCGGGGCCAGGACGCCGGTGCCGTGGCGGACCCATTCGCCGTCGGCGCGCGAGGACACGCTGACCTCGCGGCGGCCGTCGGCGTCCGGGGCGCCGGCGACGACCTGCACGAGCGTCGCGCCGGACAGCACGAGCGGCGCGGCGACGGTGAAGTCCTCGACGCGGCCGCAGCCGACCTGGTCGCCGGCCCGGACGGCCAGCTCGAGGAACCCGGCGCCGGGGAACAGCACCTGGCCGCCGATGACGTGCTCGTCGAGCCAGGTCGTGGTCTTCGGCGCGAGCCGGCCGGAGAACACGACCTCGCCGGAGCCGGCCACCTCGGTGACCGCGCCGAGCAGCGGGTGCCCGGCCGCGGTGAGGCCGAGCTGCTCCGGGCCGGGGACGAGCCGCGGCCAGTACCGCTGGCGCTGGAACGCGTACGTCGGCAGCGCGACGCGCCGGGCGCCGGTGCCGTCGAACAGCGCCGCCCAGTCCACCGAAATCCCGTTGACGTGCAGTGCGGCCAGCGCGGTGACGGCGGTGGTCTCCTCGTCGCGTCCGGCACGCAGCACCGGGGCGAGGACTTCGCCGTCGACGAGCGCGGTGAGCACCGCGTCGGGGCCGAGTTCGACGAACGCCGTGATGCCGGCGTCGAGCAGGCGCGTGGTCGTGTCGGCGAAGCGGACGGTGTCGCGGACCTGCCGCACCCAGTACTCGGGCGAGGTGAAGTCGCCGGCCACCGGGACCTCCGGTTGGGCGTAGGTCAGGCCCGTGACGACCGTGCGGAACTCGTCGAGCATCGGGTCCATCGCGGCCGAGTGGAACGCGTGGGACACCGTGAGCCGCTTGGTCTGCTCGAAGCCCGCGGCCGCGGCCAGGACCGCGTCCTCGGCGCCGGACAGGACGACCGACGTCGGCCCGTTCACCGCGGCGAGGCAGACGTCGTCCGACAGCAGCATCCGGACCTCGTCCTCGGTCGCGCGGACGGCGACCATCGCGCCGCCGGACGGCAGGGCCTGCATGAGGCGGGCGCGGGCCGCGACGAGGGTGCACGCGTCGGCCAGGGACAGCACGCCGGCGGCGTGGGCGGCGGCGATCTCGCCGACCGAGTGGCCGGCCAGGAACGCGGGCCGCACGCCCCACGAGCGCACGAGCCGGAACAGCGCGACTTCGAGCGCGAAGAGCGCCGGCTGAGCCCAGCCGGTCTCGTCGAGCAGCGCGGCGTCGTCGCCGAAGACGACGTCACGCAGCGGCCGTGGCAGGGCGGTGTCGAGGTGGGCGCAGACCGCGTCGAAGGCGTCGGCGAACACCGGGAACCGCTCGTAGAGCCCGCGGCCCATACCGAGCCGCTGCGAACCCTGGCCGGGGAACAGGAACGCGACCGTCCGCTCGCGGGCGATCCCGCGGGCCACCGGGGAGCCGTCGACGAGCACGGCCCGGTGTTCGAACGCCGAGCGCGTCGTGGCGAGGGAGAAGCCGGCGTCGACCGGGTCGAGGTCGAGGGGCAACGCGGAAAGCTGCGCGTCGAGGGCGGCTTCCGACCGGCCGGAGACGAGCCACGGCACCACACCGGGCGTGACATCGCGCGCGGGTGACGCCGGTGAGAAAGCGGGGGCCTGCTCGATGATCACGTGCGCATTGGTGCCCGAGAGGCCGAACGACGAGACGCCGGCGCGGCGCGGGTGCCCGTTCTCCCGCCAGTCGACGGCCTCGGTGAGCAGCTCGACGCCGCCCGAAGTCCAGTCGACGTGCGTCGAAGGCTCCGTCACGTGCAGCGACGCCGGGATCTTTTCCCGTTGCAGCGCCAGGATCATCTTGATGACGCCGGCGACCCCGGCCGCGGCCTGGGTGTGGCCCAGGTTCGACTTCACCGACCCCAGGAGCAGCGGCGCCGAGCGGTCCTGCCCGTACGCGGCCAGCAACGCCTGTGCTTCGATCGGGTCGCCGAGGGTCGTGCCGGTGCCGTGGCCTTCGACGACGTCCACATCGGACGGACGCAGCCCGGCGCCGGCCAGGGCCTGCCGGATCACGCGCTGCTGCGAAGGACCGTTCGGGGCGGTGAGGCCGTTGGACGCGCCGTCGGAGTTGATGGCCGAGCCGGCGACGACCGCAAGGACGTCGTGGCCGTGGCGGCGCGCGTCGGACAGGCGCTCGACGACGAGGACGCCGACGCCTTCGGACCAGCTCGTGCCGTCGGCGGAGTCGGAGTACGCCTTGCACAGCCCGTCCGGTGCGAGGCCGTTCTGGCGGCTGAAGCCGACGAAGCTGACCGGCGTGGCCATGACCGTGACGCCGCCCGCGAGCGCGAGGTCGCACTCCCCCGCCCGCAGCGCCTGCGCCGCGAGGTGCAGCGCGACCAGCGAGGACGAGCACGCCGTGTCGATCGTCATCGCCGGGCCTTCGAGCCCGAGCACGTACGACAGGCGGCCGGACACGACGCTCGCTGCGACGCCGGTGCCCGCGTGGGCCTCGACGTCGGTGGCGGAGCGGACGATCACCCCGGCGTAGTCCTGGCCGTTGGTGCCGACGAAGACGCCGGTGCGGCTGCCGCGCAGGTCGGCCGGGTCGATGCCGGTACGCTCGACGGCTTCCCACGACGTCTCGAGCAGCACGCGCTGCTGCGGATCCATCGCGAGGGCTTCACGCGGGGAGATCCCGAAGAACTCCGGGTCGAAGTCGGCGGCGTCGGGCAGGAACCCGCCGCGGTCGACGTAGCTGCTGCCGCGGCCCGCACCGGCCAGCGCGGACATGTCCCAGCCGCGGTCGGCGGGGAACTCGGTGATCGCGTCGCGGCCTTCGGACAGCAGCGTCCACAGGTCCTCGGGTGTGCGGACGCCACCCGGGAAGCGGCAGCTCATGCCGACCACGACGACCGGGTCGCTCGTGTCGCCGGCCGGGCCCGCCACGGCAGTCACCGGGGTGTCGCCGCCGAGAACCTCGGCGAGGAGGAACTCGGCCAGGGCAGCGGGGTTCGGGTGGTCGAACACCAGGGTGGCTGGCAGGCTCAGCCCGGTCGCGGCGTCGAGGCGGTTGCGCAGCTCGATCGCGGTGAGCGAGTCGAACCCGAGATCCGAGAACGCCCGCGTGGCCCCGATTTCCGCGGTGCCCGCGTGTCCGAGCACGGTGGCGACGTGCTCGCGGACCAGGTCCAGCAGCACGCTCGCGCGTTCGGCCGCAGGACTCGCGAGCAACCGGGTGACCAGTGCGCCGCCGGGCGCGGGCGCGGTCTCGAATTCGGCGACGACGCGGCGGACGGCGGGCAGGTCGGCCAGCAGCGGGCTGCGGCGGATGCTCAGCAGGGACCGCAGGACGTCGGCGTTCTGGATGTCGGCGACGACGAGCTGTGCGGCCGGCCCGCCCGCGTCGGCGAGTACGGTGACGGCGAGGTCGGGGTCCAGGCCCCCGCCGAGGCCGGCGGCCATGCCGTCACCGGCCCACGCGCCCCAGGCGATCGACGTCGCGGCCTGCCCGCGGGCGCGCCGGGCTTCGGCGAGCGCGTCGAGCACGGCGTTGGCGGCGGCGTAGTTGGCCTGGCCGGGGTTGCCGACGGCGCCGGCGACCGAGGAGAACAGGACGAAGGCGTCGAGGTCGCCGGTCAGCTCGTCGAGCAGCTGCGCCGACTCGACCTTCGCGCGGAACACGGCGTCGAAGCGGTCCGGGGTGAGGCCCCCGAGGACGCAGTCGTCGAGGACCCCGGCGGCGTGGACGACGGCGTCGGGCCGGTGCTCGGCGAGCAGCGCGGTCAGCTGGTCGCGGTCGGCGACGTCGCAGCGGGCGACGACGACGCGCTCGTCGGCGCCGGGTTCGCCGCCGGAGCGGCTGGCCAGTACGACGCGGTCGGCGCCTTGGCCGAGCAGCCACTTCGTGACGTGACGGCCGAGCGCGCCGGTGCCACCGGTGACCAGGACGGTGCCGCGCGGCTGCCACGGCGTCGCCGCCGCGGTGGCCGGCGCGAGGCGGCGGCCGTAGACCGCGGAGGCGCGGACGGCGATCTGGTCGTCGTCGCCGGCGAGTGCTCCGGCGAAGCGGCCGAGCAGGCGGGCGTCGAGGTCGGCCGGGAGATCGGCGAGGCCGCCCCAGCGGCGCGGGTACTCCAGGGCGGCGACGCGGCCGAGCCCCCAGATCGCGGCCTGCGCGGGCGCGGTGAGCGGGTCGGCCGGGCCGGTGGAGACGGCGCCCCGGGTGACGCACCACAGCGCGGTGTCGGCGCCGAGGTCGTCGAGGGCCTGGATGAGCGCGGTCGTGGCGGTGAGGCCGGTGGTCTCGTCGAGGGCGAGCAGCGAAACGACGGTCGGGGCGAGGTGCGGACGCAGCAGGTCGGCGAGCTCCGCACGGTCCACAGTGGACACCGTGAGCGGGGTGCCGAGCGCGTCGGCGACCTCGCGGATCCACGGGTCGGCTGCGGCCGGCGCGAGGACGAGGCGCTCGCCGGTCGTCGCGGCCGGCGTGGTCAGGGGACGCCACTCGACGCGGTAGCGCCAGCCGTCCACCACGGACTGCCGCTGCCTGCGGGCGCGCAAGGCCGACAGCGCCGGGACGACCGACTCCAGGGCCGGGGCGTCGACCTGGAGGTCGGCGGCCAGCTCGGCGAGGTCACCGTTTTCCACCACCGACCAGAAGGAGTCGTCCGCGGTCGTGCGGGCGGCGGGTTCCGGCCAGTAGCGGCGGTGCTGGAAGGCGTAGGTGGGCAGGTCGGTGACGCGGGCGCCGGTGCCGGCGAACCACGCGGTCCAGTCGACGCGGCTGCCGGCGGTGTGCAGGGCGGCCACCGCGGCGGCGACGGCGGCGCGGTCGCCGCGGTCGCGGCGCAGCACCGGGACCACGGTCGCGCCCGGGACGTCGACCAGGCCGGTGAGCACGGCGTCCGGGCCGATCTCGACGAACGACGTCACACCGCGCTCGGCGAGGTCGGTGACGGCGTCGGCGAAGCGGACGGCGTCGCGGACGTGGCGGACCCAGTACTCCGGGTCGGTGACGTCGCCCGCGGCGACCACCGGGATCTCCGGTTCGGCG
>NZ_JBVKDO010000022.1:91793-162442 GCF_055633805.1 Amycolatopsis sp. NPDC114478
GGCCGCGCGCGGACACCAGGGTGCACGCGTCGGCCAGGGACAGCACCCCGGCGACGTGGGCGGCGGCGATCTCGCCGACCGAGTGCCCGGCGACGAAGTCGGGGCGCACGTCCCACGACTCCAGCAGCCGGACCAGGGCGACCTCGAGCGCGAACAGCGCGGGCTGCGCGTGGCCGGTCTGGGCCAGGGCGTCGGCGTCCTCGCCCCGGACGACGTCGCGCAGTGCGGGGTCGAAGAACGCGAGCACCTCGTCGAGAGCCTCGGCGAAGACCGGGTAGGTCTCGGCCAGTTCGCGGCCCATGCCGAGCCGCTGCGCGCCCTGGCCGGTGAACAGGAACGCCTGCACCGGCGGGCGGCCGGTTTCGGTGGACGCGTTCAGCGCCCGCAGCTCGCGGATCGCCGTTTCCGGTTCGGTGGCGACGATCGCGGCCCGGTGGGCGAAGCTCACACGGGTCGTGGCGGCGGCGAAGGCGACGTCGAGGAGTTCGCCGGGCGTTGCGAGCCGGGCGGCCAGCAGGGCGGCCTGGTCGCGCAGCGCGTCGGCGGTGCGGCCGGAGACGACGAGCGGCACCGGCGTCGCGGCTACCTCCTCGCGCGGGGTTTCCGGTCGGGGTTCGGGAGCTTCGAGGATGACGTGGGCGTTGGTGCCGCTGATCCCGAACGACGACACGCCCGCGCGGCGGACGCGGTCCACCGCGGGCCACTCGACAGCTTCGGCGACGACCTCGACCGCGCCGGCTTCCCAGTCCACGTGGGACGACGGTTCGCCGACGTGCAGCGACTTCGGGACGACGCCGTGCCGCATCGCCTCGATGACCTTGATCATCCCGGCGACGCCCGCGGCGGCCTGCGTGTGCCCGATGTTGGACTTGATCGAGCCCAGCAGCAGGGGCCGGGTCCGGTCCTGGCCGTAAGTGGCCAGGAGGGCCTGGGCTTCGATCGGGTCGCCGAGCTTCGTGCCGGTGCCGTGCGCCTCGACGACGTCGACGTCCGAAGTGGACAGTCCGGCGTTCGCGAGCGCGGCCCGGATCACGCGCTGCTGCGAGGGGCCGTTCGGGGCGGTGAGGCCGTTCGACGCGCCGTCCTGGTTGACCGCGGAACCGCGCACCACGGCGAGGATCCGGTGCCCCTGGCGCAGGGCGTCGGACTGCCGCTCGACCACGAGGAGGCCAGCGCCTTCGGACCAGCCGGTGCCGTCGGCGTCGTCGGAGAACGCCTTGCAGCGGCCGTCGGGGGCGAGGCCGCTCTGGCCGCTGAAGCCGATGAACCCGCCCGGGGTGGACATCACGGTGACGCCGCCGGCGAGCGCGAGGTCGCACTCCCCCGCGCGCAGCGCCTGCGCGGCCAGGTGCAGGGCGACCAGGGACGACGAGCACGCCGTGTCGATGGTCATGGCCGGGCCTTCGAGGCCCAGCACGTAGGACAGGCGCCCGGAGGCGACGCTCGCGGCCAGGCCGGTGCCGGTCTGCCCGCGCAGGTCGGCGTCGGTGGTCATGAGCAGGTCGGAGTAGGTCTGGCCGTTGGTGCCGACGAACACGCCGGTGCGCGAACCGCGCAGGCCGGTCGCGTCCAGCCCCGCGCGTTCGAACGCCTCCCACGACACTTCGAGCAGGAGCCGCTGCTGCGGGTCCATCGCGACGGCTTCGCGCGGCGAGATCCCGAAGAACGCGGCGTCGAAGTCCGCGGCGTCGTAAAGGAACCCGCCCGCCTGGGTGTCGCTGGCGGCGAGCGCGGCGGTGTCCCAGCCGCGGTCGGTGGGGAAGCCCGAAACGGCGTCGCCGCCCGAGGCGACCAGGTCCCAGAGCCCGTCGGGGCCCGTGACGCCGCCCGGGAAGCGGCAGGCCATGCCGACCACCACGACCGGGTCGTCCGACACCGGGCCGGTCACGGCGACGGGGGAACCGGTGGCGCCGGAGCCGACCAGCTCGGCCCGCAGGAACTCGGCGACCGCGCCGGGGGTCGGGTAGTCGAACACCAGCGTCGAAGGCAGCCGCAGCCCGGTGACGGCGACGAGCCGGTTGCGGAACTCCACCGCGGTCAGCGAGTCGAAGCCCAGCTCGCGGAACTCCCGGGTGGTCTCGACGTCTTCGGGGGCGTGGCCGAGGACGGTGCCGACCTCGGTCGCGACCTGGCCGACGAGCAGGCGCAGCTGCTCGGCCTGGCGCATCCCGGCCAGCTGCTCGCGCAGCGATCCGCGCACGTGCTCGGCGTCGCCACCCGCACGGCGGCGACCGGGCCGGGCGACCGGGCGCAGCAGCCACGGCAGCTCGCCCTGGGCACGCATGGCCGTCATGTCCACGCGCATCGGCACGACCACGGCGCTCGGCGAGCGCGTCGCCCGGTCGAACAGGCGGATGCCCTGCTCGACGGTCAACGGCGGGACTCCGCCGCGCGCCATCCGCTCGCGGTCGGCGTCGGTGAGGGTGCCGACCATGCCGGTTTCCCAGCCGCCCCAGGCCAGGGACAGCGCGGCGCGGCCTTCGGCGTGGCGGCGCTGGGCGAAGGCGTCGAGGAACGCGTTGGCGGCGGCGTAGTTGCCCTGCCCGGCCGAGCCGACCGTGCCGGCGACCGAGGAGAAGACGATGAACGCCGACAGGTCGTGGTCGCGGGTCAGCTCGTCGAGGTGGACGACCGCGTCGGCCTTGGGCCGCAGCACGGCGTCCAGCCGCGCGGGATCGAGCGACGCGACGACGCCGTCGTCGAGGACGCCGGCGGTGTGCACGACGGCCCGCAGCGGGTGCGCGTCGGAGATCCGGGCGAGGACGCCGGCGAGCTGGTCGCGGTCGGCGGCGTCGCAGGCCTCGATGGTGACGTCGACGCCGAGTTCCTCCCGCAGCTCGGCGGCGCCGGGGGCGTCGGGGCCGCGGCGGCTGGTGAGCACGAGGTGGCGGACGCCGTAGGTGGTGACGAAATGCCGGGCCAGCTCGCGGCCGAGGCCGCCGGTGCCGCCGGTGATGAGCACGGTGCCGTCGGGCTCCCAGCGCGGCGGCAGGGTCAGCACGATCTTGCCGATGTGCTTGGCCCGGCTCATGTGCCGGAACGCGGCCGGCGCCTGGCGCAGGTCCCAGCTGCGGATCGGCAGCGGTGTCAGGACCCCGTCCGCGAACAGGGCCAGCAGTTCGCCGAGCAGTTCGGCGGTGCGGTCCGGGCCGGCCTCGCCGAGGTCGAACGCGCGGTAGCGGATCCGCGGCAGCGCGGCGGCGTCGCGGATGTCGGTCTTGCCCATCTCGAGGAAGTGGCCGCCGTCGGCGAGCAGGTTCAGCGACGCGTCGGCGAACTCGCCGGTCAGGGCGTTGAGCACGACGTCGACGCCCGCGCCGCCGGTGACGCGGCGGAAGTCGGCGGCGAACTCGAGCGAGCGGGAGGAGGCGATGTGGTCGTCGGCGACGCCGAGTTCGCGCAGGACGTGCTGCTTGCCCGCGCTGGCCGTGGCGAAGACCTCGGCGCCGAGGTGATGGGCGAGCTGGATGGCGGCCATGCCGACGCCGCCGGCGCCCGCGTGGATGAGGATCTTCTGACCGGGCTTGAGGTCGGCGAGGTCGACCAGCGCGTAGCAGGCGGTCAGGAACACGAGCGGGACGGACGCGGCGGTGCGCGCGGACCAGTCGGCGGGGACCGGGGCGAGGTAGCGCGCGTCGGAGACGCTGTGGGTGCCGAACGAGCCGGGCAGCATGCCGAACACTCGCTCGCCGACGCGGGCCGGGTCGATGCCCGGACCAGTCGCCTCGATGACGCCGGCGCCTTCCGCGCCGAGGTTCCCGAGCTTGCCCGGGTACATGCCGAGCACGGACAGGACGTCGCGGAAATTCAGCCCGGCCGCTTCGAGGCGGACGCGGACGTGGCCCGCGGGCGGCTCGTCGAGCACGCCGGGGCACGCCTCGGCCCCGAGGTCGTCGATCCCCGCGGGACCGGCGGTGAGCCGCCACGCCGGTACCGCGGGGGGCAGGAGGTCGCCGTTGCCGGCGAGACGGCCGAGCCGCGCGACGCGCACACTCTCGCCGCGGACGGCGAACTGCGGTTCGCCGGAGAGCAGGAACCCGGCGCCGGGCAATGTCGCGCCGCCTTCGAGGTCGACGAGGACGAAGCGGTCGGGCTGCTCGGACTGCGCGGAGCGGACGAGGCCCCAAGCCGCGGCGGCGGCCGGGTCGGCGATCCGCTCCCCCGGGTCGACGGCGACGGCCTCGCGGCTTACGAACACGACCCGGCGGAGCCGTTCGTCGGCGAGCGCCGTCTGCAGCACGCTCAAGACCCGGCCGGTCACCTCGCGGACCGCGGCGAGCAGCGGGCCCGGGCCGGCGCCGATCGGGACCAGCAGGACGTCCGGGGCCAGGGCGAGGGCTTCGTCGAGGTCCGCGCACGGGCGGGCGACGGACGCCAGGAGCGGGTCGTCGCCGAGCAGGGCCCAGGTGCCGGCGGGCGCGTCCTTGGCCAGCGCGGCCGGCACCCACGTGGTCTGGAACAGGCAGTCGTCGTCGGCGTCGCGCTGGGCGGCTTCGCGCAGCTGGAGCGACTGGACCGTGAGCACCGGCGCGCCCGTCTCGTCGGTGACGGCGATCGACACGGACTCGCGGTCGATCGGGGTGATCCGGGCGCGGATGCGGGTCGCACCCGAGGCGTGCAGCGACACCCCGGACCAGGCGAACGGCAGGCCGCCCGCGATCGCGTCGAGCCGGCGCAGCGCGTGCAGAGCCGCGTCGAACAACGCCGGGTGCAGGCCGTAGTCGCCATCGGCCTCGCCGGGCAGCCCGGCTTCGACGAGCAGTGCGTCGCCGTCCAGCCAGGCGCGGGTCAGGCCCCGGAACATGGGCCCGTAGACGAGCCCGGTCGTGGCCAGCTCGTCGTACACCGCGGACACGTCGGCTTCGGCCGCACCGGCCGGGGGCCAGTCGCCGATGCTCGCGGGAGGGTGCTCGTCGACCGCGACGAACCCGGCCGCGTGCTGCACCCACCCGGCGTGCGGGCCGGTGCGCGAGGAGATGGTGAGGTCGCGGCGCCCGGCGTCGTCGGGGCCGCCGACGGCGATCTGCAGCAGCACCGGCTCGTCCGGACGCAGCCACAGCGGCGTCGCGATGGAAAGGCTCCGCACGGCCGAGCAGCCGACCTGGTCCGCCGCGCGGACGGCGAGGTCGAGGAACCCGGTGCCGGGGAACAGCACGTGCCCGCCGACGACGTGGTCGGCCAGCCACGGCTGCGCGTCCGTCGACAGCAGCCCGGACAGCACGACGCCGCCGGAGTCGGCGAGGTCGACGGCGAAGTCCAGCAACGGGTGCCCGGCCGGGGTGAGCCCGAGGCGCTCGACGGCGCCGCGGCCGGGCGTGACCTTCGGCCAGTAGTGCTGCCGCTGGAAGGCGTAGGTGGGCAGGGTGATCCGCCGGGCGCCGGTGAACCACGGCGTCCAGTCGACGTCGGCGCCCGCGACGTGCAGCCGGGCCAGCCCGGTGAGGACGGCCTCGGTTTCCGGGCGGTCCTTGCGCAGCAACGGCGTCACGACCGCGTCGGGCTCGTCGACCAGCGTCGAGAGGACGCCGTCGGGGCCGATCTCGACGAACGCCGTGACCGCGAAGTCCGCGAGGACGTCGGCGAAGCGGACGGCGTCGCGGACGTGGCGGACCCAGTACTCCGGGTCGGTGACGTCGCCCGCGGCGACCACCGGGATCTCCGGTTCGGCGAACGTCAGCCCGGTGACGACGGCGCGGAAGTCGTCGAGCATCGGGTCCATCAGGTGCGAGTGGAACGCATGGCTGACGGAGAGCCGCTTGCTCTTCGCGAACTGCGACGCCACCGCGAGCACCGCGTCCTCGGTGCCGGACAGCACGACCGCGCGCGGCCCGTTGACCGCGGCGATGTCGACGCCGTCGACCAATGCGGCCCGAGCGTCCTCTTCGGACGCTTCGACGGCGACCATCGCGCCGCCGGTGGGCAGCGCCTGCAGCAGGCGGCCGCGCGCGGACACCAGGGTGCACGCGTCGGCCAGGGACAGCACCCCGGCGACGTGGGCGGCGGCGATCTCGCCGACCGAGTGCCCGGCGACGCGGGCGGGCCGGACGCCGTGCGCCTCGGCCATCCGGGCGAGCGCGACTTCGACGGCGAACAGCGCAGGCTGCGCCCAGCCGGTTTCGGCGAGCAGGCTCGCGTCGTCGCCCCACAGGACGTCGCGCACGCCGGGGTCGAGGTGGGCGAGGACGTCGTCGAGGGCGTCGGCGAACGGCTTCGACGTCGCGTACAGCTCGCGGCCCATGCCGAGACGCTGGGAACCCTGGCCGGTGAACAGGAAACCCACCGTGGGCGTGTCCGCGGTGCCGCGCGCGACCTCGCGGACGCCGTCCGGCGTGGCCAGGAGCACGGCGCGGTGCGGGAAGCTCGCGCGGGTGGCGACGAGGGAGTAGCCGGCGTCGACCGGGTCGGGCCCGGCCTCGGTGAGGCGGGCGATCTGGGCGGTGAGAGCGTCTTCGCTCTTGCCGGAGACGACCCACGGCACCACCGGGAGCTCCCGCCGGGGCGCGGCTTCGGCCGTGCGCGGTTCGGGGGCTTCGAGGATGACGTGGGCGTTGGTGCCGCTGATCCCGAACGACGAGACACCGGCCCGCCGGACCCGGTCCACGGCCGGCCACCCGACGGGCTCGGCGACGACGTCGACCGCACCCGCTTCCCAGTCCACGTGGGACGACGGTTCGCCGACGTGCAGCGACTTCGGGACGACGCCGTGCCGCATCGCCTCGATGACCTTGATCACCCCGGCCACGCCCGCGGCGGCCTGCGTGTGCCCGATGTTGGACTTCACCGATCCCAGCAGCAGCGGCGTTTCGCGGTCCTGCCCGTAGGTCGCCAGCAGCGCCTGGGCTTCGATCGGGTCGCCCAGCGTCGTGCCGGTGCCGTGCGCCTCGACGACGTCCACGTCCGAAGTGGACAGTCCGGCGTCGGCCAGCGCCGCGCGGATGACCCGCTGCTGCGAAGGTCCGTTCGGCGCGGTCAGTCCGTTGGAGGCGCCGTCCTGGTTGACCGCGGATCCCTTGAGCACCGCGAGGAACTCGTGCCCGGCGCGGATCGCCTCGGACCGGCGCGCCAGCACCAGGACGCCGACACCTTCGGACCAGCCGGTGCCGTCGGCGTCGTCGGAGAACGCCTTGCAGCGGCCGTCGGGGGCAAGCCCGTTCTGCCCGCTGAACCCGACGAACCCGCCCGGCGTCGCCATCACCGTGACGCCACCGGCCAGCGCGAGGTCGCACTCTCCCGCGCGCAGCGACTGCGCGGCCAGGTGCATCGCGACCAGCGACGACGAACAGGCGGTGTCGATGGTCATCGCCGGGCCTTCGAGGCCGAGCACGTACGACAGGCGGCCGGACACGACGCTGCCGGCGATGCCGGTCCCGGTCTGCCCGCGCAGCTCGACGTCCGCGGTCAGGAACAGGTCGGAGTAGGTCTGGCCGTTGGTGCCGACGAACACGCCGGTCCGCGAGCCACGCAGACCGGTGGCGTCCAGGCCGGCGCGTTCGAACGCCTCCCAGGACACCTCGAGCAGGAGCCGCTGCTGCGGGTCCATGGCGA
Organism: Amycolatopsis sp. NPDC114478; assembly: GCF_055633805.1. Classification (NCBI taxonomy): domain Bacteria; kingdom Bacillati; phylum Actinomycetota; class Actinomycetes; order Pseudonocardiales; family Pseudonocardiaceae; genus Amycolatopsis; species Amycolatopsis sp. NPDC114478. The sequence goes on from NZ_JBVKDO010000022.1 coordinate 99,339, forward strand.
CGGCCTCGCGCGGCGAGATGCCGAAGAACCCGGCGTCGAACTCGGCGGCGTCGTAGAGGAAACCGCCCGCGCGTGTGTCCGACGCGGCGAGCGCGGCGGCGTCCCAGCCGCGGTCGGTGGGGAAGCTCGACACGCCGCTGCGGCCGTCGGCCACCAGGTCCCAGAGGTCTTCGGGGCTCTCGACCCCGCCGGGGAACCGGCAGGCCATGCCGACGACGACGATCGGGTCGTCGTCGCGCCGCCCGGCCGTCACGGCGGCGGGGGTGACGGCGTCGCCGAACAGCTCGGCCAGCACGAGCCGGGCGACCGCGACCGGCGTCGGGTGGTCGAACACCAGCGTCGAGGGCAGCCGCAGCCCGGTGAGCGCCGCGAGCCGGTTGCGCAGCTCGACCGCGGTCAGCGAGTCGAAACCCAGGTCGGAGAACGACTTCCCGGCGCCGACGGCGGCCGCGTCCGGGTGGCCGAGGATGGTCGCGGCGCGGCCGCGGACGAGGTCGGTGACCCGGGCGAGCCGCTCGGCGTCGTCGAGGGCGCGCAGCTGCCCGGCGAGATCGGCGGCGGCTCCGGACGTCGCGGCCGAGCGGCGGATCCCGCCGACGAGCCCGCGCAGGAACGGCGGCAGCTCTTCGCGCAGGCGCAGCGCGGCGAGGTCGACGGCGACCGGCATGACCAGCGCGTGCGGCAACGTGAGAGCGGTGTCGAAGAGCGCGAGGCCCTGGTCGAGTTCGAGCGGCGGCATGCCGGAGCGGGCCATCCGCGCGCGGTCGGCGTCGTCGAGGGAGCCTGCCATGCCGACCGTCCACGAACCCCAGGCCAGCGACAGCCCGGGCAGGCCTGCGGCGCGGCGGTGGGCGGCGAGTGCGTCGAGGAAGCTGTTGGCGGCGGCGTACCCGGCCTGGCCGGCGCCACCCATGACGCCGGCGACCGAGGAGAACAGCACGAAGGCGTCGAGGTCGTGGGTCAGCTCGTGCAGGTGCCACGCGGCGGCGGCCTTGGCCGCCAGCACCGGGGCGAGCCGCTCGGGGGTGAGCGCGGTGACGACGCCGTCGTCGAGCACGCCGGCGGCGTGGACGACCGCGGTCAGCGGGTGCTCGGCCGGGATCGCGGCGAGCGCGGCGGCGAGGTCGGCACGGTCGGCGACATCGCAGGCGCGGATCTCGACGTCGATGCCGAGCTCCTCGCGCAGCTCCCGGGCGCCGGCGCCGCGGCGGCTGAGCAGCAGCAGGTGCCGGACGCCGTGCTCGCGCACGAGGTGCCGGGCGAACTCGGCACCGAGCCCGCCGGTGCCCCCGGTGATCAGGACGGTCCCGTCGGGATTCCAGCCCGAGATTTCACGTGAAAGCTCGGGGTCGACGCGGGCGAGGCGGGCGGCGCGGGCAGTGCCGCCGCGCAGGAGCAGCTGGGGTTCGTCGAGGGCGAGGGCGCGCTCGATGGCGTCGTCGGTGGTCTCGGCGTCCGCGTCGACCAGGACGAAGCGGCCCGGGTTCTCGGTCTGCGCGGCGCGGACCAGTCCCCAGACGGCCGCGCCGGCGAGGTCGTCGGCTTCGGTCACGAAGACCAGACGGCCGGCGTGCTCGCCGGCGAGCCAGTCCTGCACCAGTTCGAGGGCGCGGGTGGTCAGCGTGGTGAGACCGTCGAGGGGGTCGCCGTCGTGGGTCAGCCGGACGAGCGTGGCGTCGGTGGCGCCTTCGGGGGGCAGCACGACCGGCACCCAGCGCGGCTCGAACAGCGAGTCCACATCGGAGAGTGTGTGCACGGTTTCCGCGCGCACCGAACCGATCGACGCCACCGGCTCGCCCGAGGTGTCGGTGAGCGAGATGCCGTCGCGGACCCGGACCCGGACGCGGACCCGGGCGGCGCCCGCCGCGTGCAGGGACACGCGGCTCCAGTGCGTCGGGTAGCCGGTCAGCCCGGCCGCGTGCAGCGCATCTTCCAGGAGCCGCGGGTGCAGTCCGAAGCGCGCCGTCTCGGCTTCGTCCTCTCCGAAGGCGACTTCGGTGTAGTCGTCGCCGTCGGCGAAGTCTTCGTGGTGTGCGCCGGTGGCGAGGACGCCCTCGGCGCGGCGGGTCCAGCTGCCGGCGCCGGCCCGGGTGTGGACCTCGAGGCGGCGCCGGCCGGTCACGTCCGGTTCGCTCACCGACAGCTGAAGGTCGACGGCCTCGTCGGCGGCCAGCTCCAGCGGCGCGCCGAGGGTGAGCTCTTCGACCAGGTCGCAGCCGAGGTCGAGGCCCGCGCGGAGGGCGAGTTCGACGAAGCCGGTGCCGGGGAACGCGCCGTCGGCGAGCCACGGGTGCGTGCGCGCGGAGATGCGCCCGGTCAGCAGGAGGCCGTCGGATCCGGCCGGGGCGAGTGACGCGCCGAGCAGCGGGTGCGAAACCGGGTCCAGGCCCAGCCCGGCGGCATCGGCGGTCAGGTCCGCGACGGACGGCCAGTACCGCTCGCTCTGGAACGGGTACGTCGGCAGGGAAACGGTGCGGGCGCCGGTGCCGGCGAAGAACGTGGTCCAGTCGACGCGCACGCCGGCGGTGTGCAGCTTGGCCAGTGCTTCGGTGAGCACCGCGGTTTCGTCGGAGTCCCGGCGTGCCAGCGGAATCGCGGTGAGGTCCCCGATCAGCGGCGTGAGCGCGGCGTCCGGGCCCAGCTCGGCGAGCACCGAAGCGCCGGACTCGGCGAGGCGTGCGACGGCATCGGCGAACCGGACCGGCTCGCGGACGTGGCGCACCCAGTACTCGGCCGAGGTGACGTCCCCGGAGGCGATGAACGGCAGCACCGGCTCGGCGAACGTCAGCCCGCTCGCCACCACGCGGAAGTCGTCGAGCATGGGGTCCATCAACGGCGAGTGGAACGCGTGCGACACCGAAAGCCGGCGCGGGCGGTTGAAGTGTGCCGCCGCGGCGAGGACGGCGTCGTCGGTTCCGGACAGCACGACCGACCGGGGGCCGTTGACCGCGGCGATGGCGACGTCATCACTCAGGTACGGCCGGACGTCCTCCTCGCTCGCGCGGACGGCGACCATCGCGCCACCGGCGGGCAGCGCCTGCATCAACCGGGCCCGCGCGCCGACGAGCACACAGGCGTCGTCCAGCGACAGCACCCCGGAGACGTGAGCGGCGGCGATCTCGCCGACGGAGTGCCCGGCGACGAAGTCGGGCCGGATCCCCCACGACTCCAGGAGCCGGAACAGCGCGACCTCGATCGCGAACAACGCGGGCTGCGCGTTCCCGGTCTGGTCGAGCGCGCCGGGGTCACTTCCGCGCAGCACTTCGCGCACGCCCGGGTCGAGCCTCTCCAGGGACGCGGCCAGTGCGTCGGCGAAGACGGGGAACCGCGCGGCCAAAGCGCGGCCCATGCCGAGCCACTGCGCGCCCTGGCCGGTGAAGACATACGCGAGCGCGGGCGGCCGCTCGACCGAACCCGTGACGACTCCGGGTGCGTCACCGTCTTCCAGCCAAGCCGACAGCGCCGCGCGAGGATCCGGCCCCGAGACGCTCAGCCGCTCCTCGAACGCCGACCGGGTGGTGGCCAGCGACCAGGCGACGTCCAGGGGAGGGGCGTCGACGCCGACGATCCGGGCGACCTGCGCGCGCAACGCGGCCGGCGTGCGTCCGGACAGCAGCCACGGCGCCGGAACGTCCGCGCGCTCGGTGTCGGCCACCGGCACGGCGGGCGCCTGCTCGATCAGGACGTGGGCGTTGGTGCCGCTGACGCCGAACGACGAGACGCCGGCGCGGCGCGCCCGCTCCACCGACGGCCACGGCTGTGTCTCGGTGGCGAGCCGGACCGCGCCCGCCGTCCAGTCCACATGCGACGACGGCGTGCCCGCGTGCAACGTCTGCGGCACGACGCCGTGCCGGATCGCCTCGACCATCTTGATGATCCCGGCGACGCCGGCCGCGGCCTGAGTGTGGCCGATGTTCGACTTGACCGACCCGAGCAGCAGCGGCGTCTCGCGGTCCTGGCCGTAGGTGGCCAGCAAGGCTTGCGCCTCGATCGGGTCGCCGAGCTTCGTGCCGGTGCCGTGCGCCTCGACGACGTCGACGTCCGAAGTGGACAGTCCGCAGGCGGCGAGCGCGGCGCGGATCACGCGCTGCTGCGAAGGGCCGTTGGGCGCGGTGAAGCCGTTGGACGCGCCGTCGGAGTTCACCGCGGTGCCGCGGACCACGGCAAGCACGTCGTGGCCATGGCGCTGCGCGTCCGACAGCTTCTCCAGCACCAGCACGCCGACGCCCTCGGACCAGCCGGTGCCGTCGGCGTCGTCGGAGAACGCCTTGCAGCGGCCGTCGGCCGAAAGGCCGCCCTGGCGGCTGAACTCCATGATCGACCCGGGCGTCGACATCACGTTCACGCCCGCGGCCAACGCGAGGGTGCACTCCCCCGCGCGCAGCGCCTGCGCGGCCAGGTGCACGGCGACCAGCGACGACGAGCACGCCGTGTCAACGGTGACGACCGGGCCTTCGAGCCCGAGCGTGTAGGCGAGCCGGCCCGACAGCGCACTGGCCGCGATGCCGGTGCCGACCGAGCCGTCCGCGTCGGCCAGCGAGCGAACGGTCAGGTAGGCGTAGTCCTGCCCGTTCGTCCCGGCGAAGACGCCGGTCCGGCTGCCGCGCAACCCCCGCGGGTCGAGCCCGGCCCGCTCGATCGCCTCCCAGGACACCTCCAGCAGCAGGCGCTGCTGTGGGTCCAGCGACACCGCCTCGCGCGGCGAGATCCCGAAGAAGCCCGCGTCGAAGTCCGTGACGCCGTCGAGGAACCCGCCGGCCTGGCTGACTTCCATGCCCCGCTCGTCGACCCCCGCGCCGGTGACCGCGGCGAGGTCCCAGCCGCGGTCGGCCGGGAACGGACCGATCGCGTCACCGCCGGCCTCGACCAGCCGCCACAGCGCTTCGGGGCCGCGGACGCCGCCGGGGAACCGGCAGCCCATGGCCACGATGGCGATCGGCTCCGTGGCGGCGGCCCGCAGCTCCTGGTTCTGCCGCTTCAGCCGCTCGGACTCCTTCATCGCGGCACGGAGTGCTTCGACGACCCGGTCGCTCGGGGTGGACATGTGTCAGCTCCGTAGGTTCATCGGGGTCAGGTGGCCTCGCCGTCGAGCGCCGCGCGGACCAGGTCGTCGACCGACATGCCGTCGAAGTCGGCGGCCTCGTCCCCGGCCGGGTCGGGCCCGGCCAGGCGGCGCAAGGTGTCCAGCACGCCGCTTTCACGCAGGCGCGCCGGGGAAACGGCCGCGAGCAGGGCCCGCAGCTCGGTGTCCAGGTCCGCGGAATCCGCCGCCGGAGCGAGCTGCCGCACCAGGTCGGCGGCGAGCACGGCAGGCGACGGCTGGTCGAACACGAGCGTCGCGGGCAGGTCGAGCCCGGTCGCCGCGGCGAGCTGGTTACGCAGCTCGATCGCGCTCAGGGAGTCGAAGCCGAGCCCGGAGAACGGCCGCTCCGGGTCGACCGCGTGCGGGCCGGCGAACCCGAGCACCGCGGCGACCTGCGTGCGGACGACGTCCAGCGCGGCCTTCTCGCGATCGACCGGGGGCAGCTTGGCCAGCCGCTCCCGCAGCGCCGCCCCGGCGTCAGCCGCGGCCGGCGCTTCGGCGGTGAGCCGGTGGTACTCCGGCAGGTCGGTCAGCAGCGGGGCCGGCCGGGCCGCGGCGAAGGTGCGCAGGAACGTCGCGTGGTCGATGTCGGCGACCACCGGCGCCGCGTCGGCCGCGAGCACGACCTGCGCGAACGCGGTGAGCGCGAGCTCGGGCGGCACCGGCCGGGTGCCGGTGCGCTGGGCGCGGGCCGCCGCGTCGGCGGTCTCGGCCATCCCGGCTCGCCAAGCACCCCAGGCGATCGAGGTACCCGGCAGGCCGGCCGCGCGCCGGCTCTCGGCGACGGCGTCGAGCACGGCGTTCGCCGCGGCGTAGTTGGCCTGGCCGGCGTTGCCGACCGAGCTGGACGCCGAGGAGAACAGCGCGAAGACGTCGAGGTTCAGGTCGCGGGACACGCGGTCGAGCACCAGCGCCGACTCGGCCTTCGCCGCGAACACGGCGTCGAACCGGTCCGGGCCGTAGCCTTCGAGCACGCCGTCGTCGAGGACGCCGGCCGCGTGGATCACGGCGGTGACGTCCGCGGTGAGGAGCTCGCGCACGGCGGCCGGGTCGGTCAGGTCGCAGGCGACGATCGAGGCCTTCGGGCCCAGCTCGGCCAGCAGTGCGACGGCGTCCGGGGCGTCCGGGCCGCGGCGGCCGGTGAGCACGACCCGCGCGGCGCCTTCGGCGAGGACCCAGCGGGCGACGTGCTTGCCGAGCGCGCCGGTGCCGCCGGTGACGACGACGGTGCCGCGCGGCTCCCACGCCCGCGCCGACGGACCGGCCGGGGCACGCACGAGCCGCCGGGCGAACGTGCCCGCCGCCCGCACCGCGACCTGGTCTTCGGTCCCGCCGAGCACCGCGCCCAGCCGGGCGAAAGCGTGCTCGTCAAGTTCGGCGGGCAGGTCGGCGAGGCCGCCCCAGCGCTGTGGCTGCTCCAGCGCGGCGACCCGGCCCAGGCCCCAGAGCGCGGCCTGCGTGATCGAGGTGACCTGGTCCGACGGCACCGCGGTGACCGCGCCGCGGGTCAGGCACCACAGCCGGGCCGCGCTACCGGTGCCCGCGAGGGCCTGCAGCAACGCGGTCGTGGCCGCCGCGCCCGCGGTCGGCGTCGATTCGTCCAGGCCCAGCAGGGAAACAACACCGGTCACGTCGCCGAGCGCCGCGGTCAAGGCCTCGGGGCCGGCGGCCTCCACCAGCTCGGCGCCGAGCGCCTTGACCACGCCGGCGACCCACGGGTCTTCGGCGAAGCCTGCGGGCACGACGACCAGCCACGTCCCGTGCGGCACCGCACCCGGCGCCCCGCCGAGCGGCCTCCAGCCGACCCGGTACCGCAGCTCGTCCACAGTGGACTGCCGGGCGCGTCGGTTCTGCAGGTCCAGCAGCGCGGGCAGCACCGCGTCGAGCGCGGCGGGGTCGACGTCGATCTCCTTGGCGAGCACATCGGCGTCCAGGCCGCTCAGGAAATCCGGGGCGACGGTGACGGCCGGGGTGTCCGGCCAGAACCGCTCGTGGTGGAAGCGGTAGGTGGGCAGGTCGACCGGGCGGGCCCCGTCGAGCAGCCCGGCCCAGTTCACGAGTGTGCCGGCGACGTCGAGCCGGGCGAGGGCCGAGACGAGCGTCGGCTCGTCGTCGCGACCGGCGCGCAGGGAGGCGACCACGGTGGCCGACTCGCCGGTGAGCGACCGGGTGAGCGCGGCAAGGGTGCTGTCCGGGCCCAGTTCCAGGTACTTCGTGACCCCGAGCTCGCCGAGTGCCGAGACCGCGCCGGCGAACAGCACGGGCCGGCGGACGTGGTCGGCCCAGTACGCCGCCGTCCCCAGCTCGTCGCCGATCGGGGACGCGGTGACGGTGGACACGACCGGCAGCGCCGGCGGGGCGAACTGCACCCCCGCGGCGATCCGCCCGAACTCGTCCCTCATCGCGTTCATATGCGACGAGTGAAACGCGTGGCTGACCCTTAAAAGTCTAGACTTTCGGCCCCGGCCCGAGATGGCCTCGGCCACCTCGGCGACGGTGTCGGTGTCGCCGGAGACGACCACCGCCTCCGGTCCGTTGACCGCGGCGATCGACAGTGGACGGCCGCTGATCAGCTCTTCCGCCTCGGCTTCGGTGACCTGCAACGCGGCCATCGCGCCGCCCGGGAGCTGCTGCATGAGCCGGCCGCGCGCCGCGACCAGCCGGGCGGCGTCCGCAAGGGACAGCACGCCTGCCGCGTGGGCGGCGGCGAACTCGCCGATCGAGTGCCCGGCCAAGTAGTCGGGCTGCACGCCCCACGACTCGACGAGCCGGTAGAGCGCGACCTCCACCGCGAACACCGCGGGCTGCGACCACCGGGTCTGCGCGAGCACGTCGGCGTCGTCGCCGAAGACGACGTGCCGCAGCGACCCGGGCAGCTCGAGGTCCAGGTGCGCGCACACCTCGTCGAACGCGGCGGCGAACGCCGGGAACCGCTCGTAGAGGTCGCGGCCCATGCCCGGGTACTGCGAACCCTGGCCGGAGAACAGGAACGCGAGCTTCCCGGCCGCGGGCTTGCCCGCGTGCACCAGCGGCGACGCCGTCCCGGAGGTAAGCGCGCCGAGCCCGGTCAGCAGTTCTCCCCGGTCCCCCGCCACGACGACGGCGCGCGACTCGAACCAGGCGCGGGTCGTCGCCGCCGAGAACGCGACGTCCGTCAGAGCCAGTTCGGGGTGCGCGAGCAGGTGGTCCCGCAGGGCCCGAGCCTGCGCCCGCACTCCCTCCTCGGTCCGCGCGGACAGCCGGACCGGCACGGTCGCCGGGGCGACCGTCGGGCGCGACTCGGCCGGCGGCGCCTGCTCCAGCACCAGGTGCGCGTTCGTGCCGCTGGCGCCGAACGCGGAGATCCCGGCGCGGCGCGGGTGCCCCGTCTCCGGCCACGGCGTGCTCTCGGTGAGCAGCGCGACGCTGCCCGCCGACCAGTCGACGTGCTCGGACGGCTTGTCCACGTGCAGGGTCTTCGGCAGCAGCCCGTGCCGCATGGCCAGCACCATCTTGATCACCGCTGCGGCGCCGGCCGCGGCCTGGGTGTGGCCCAGGTTGGACTTCACCGAACCGAGCAGCAGCGGCCGCTGGCGCTCACGGCCGTAGGTGGCGAGCAACGCCTGCGCCTCGATCGGGTCGCCGAGCTTCGTGCCGGTGCCGTGCGCCTCGACAGCGTCCACTTCGGACGGTCCGAGCCCGGACACGGCCAGCGCGCGCTTGATCACGCGCTGCTGGGCCGGGCCGCTGGGCGCGGTGAGGCCGTTGGACGCGCCGTCGGAGTTGACCGCCGAACCCCGCACCACCGCGAGGATCTGGTGGCCGTGGCGGCGTGCGTCGGACTCGCGCTCCAGCACGATCATGCCGACGCCCTCGGACCAGCCGGTGCCGTCGGCGGCGTCGGCGAAGGCCTTGCAGCGCCCGTCCGGGGACAGCGCGCCCATCTCGCCGAACTCGACGAACCCGGTCGGGCTCGACATGACCATCACCCCGCCCGCGACGGCGAGCGAGCACTCGCCCGACCGCAGCGCCTGCGCGGCGAGGTGCAGCGCGACCAGCGACGACGAACAGGCCGTGTCGACGCTGACCGACGGGCCCTCCAGCCCGAGGGCGTAGGAGACGCGGCCGGACAGCAGGCTGGCCGCCTGCGCCGTGGCTTGGTGGCCCGGGGTGTCGGTGGGCGGGACGTAGTCGCCCGAACCGCCGCCGATGTAGACGCCGGTGTCGCCGCCGCGCAGCCCGGTGGCGTCGATGCCGGCGCGTTCGAACGCCTCCCACGCCACCTCGAGCACGAGCCGCTGCTGCGGGTCCATCACGATCGCCTCGCGTGGCGCGATCCCGAAGAAGCCGGGGTCGAACTCCGCGGCGTCGTGCAGGAAGCCGCCTTCCTTGGCGGCACTGCTGCCGGGACCGTCGCCGGTCAGGGCGGCCAGGTCCCAGCCGCGGTCGGCCGGGAAGCCGCCGACGACGTCCCGCTCGTCGACGACCGCGCGCCAGAGGTCTTCCGGCGAGCCGATGCCGCCGGGGTAGCGGCAGCTCATGCCGACGATGACGACCGGGTCGTCGCCGAGCACCGCCGGAGCGGCCTCGATGACGGCTTCTTCCGCGCCGAACAGCTCGGCGAGCAGGAACGCGGTCAGCTCGCGCGGGGTCGGGTGGTCGAACACCAGGGTCGCCGGCAGCCGCAGCCCGGTCTCGGTGCTCAGGGCCGTGCGCAGGTCCATCGCGGTGAGGGAGTCGAAGCCCAGCGCGGAGAACGCGCGGTCGGGTTCGATCCGGTCGGTGCCGGTGTGGCGCAGCACGGTCGCGGCCGCCGTCCGAACGAGGTCCAGGAGGACGTCGGAGCGCTCACCCGCAGGCACGCTGCGCAGGCCGGGCCCGGTCGCCGGGGCCGGGGTGTACAGCGACGACAGCAGCGGGCTCGGCCGCGGCGCCGTGAACGCCGGGCCGAAGCGGTCCCACCGGACGTCGGCCACGACCGTGGTGACGTCCGCCGACCGCACGGCGGCGAGCAACGCGGCCGTGGCGGCGGCCGGGTCGAGCACGGGCAGCCCGCTGTCCCGCAGGTGCGCCTCGTCCTCACCGCTGCCCGCCCACGCCGAGAAGGCGACGACGGTCGCCGGTGCGCCGCGGTCCCGGCGTTGCCGCGCGAAGGCCTCCAGCTCGGCCGATTCCGCGGCTTCGTCGCCGCGGCCGCGCACGCCCCAGACCCCGGCGATCGAGGTGAGCAGCACGAACGCCTCGAGGGGCCACTCGTCGAAACGCTTGGCCTCTTCGAGACTTCCGCCGTGGATCACCGCTTGCGGCGGGGACGTCAGCGCGGCCGGGTCGCGGACGACGTCGACGCCGTCCAGTTCGGCCAGCCGGTCCGCGACCGGGCTGTCGCCGGTCACGAGCACGGTTCCGCGCGGCACCCAGCGATCCCCGCCCGCGGTGGCGCGGGCCAGCCGGCGACCGTAGACGCCGGCCGCGCGGACGGCGATCTGGTCCTCTTCGCCGCCGAGCACCGCTCGGAGCCGGGCCGTCGTGCGCGAGTCCAGGTCGGCCGGGACGTCGACGAGCCCGCCCCAGCGCACCGGGTCGTGCAGGGCGGCGACGCGGCCGAAGCCCCACAGCGCGGCCGGCCCGTCGATGCGTTCCGCCGGGGTGACCGCGACCGCGCGGCGGGTCAGGCACCAGACCGGGACGTCGACCTCGGCCAGGAGTTCTCGCGTGCCTGCCACGGTTTCCCGCAGCGACACGACCAGGTCGGCCCCGGCCAGGTCTCGGCCCGCCCCGAGGGCGTCGGCAACCCGATCGGCCCACTCGGCGTCCGTACCGGGGACGACCACGATGTTCGCGGCCTTCGGCTCGCCGACCGTGACCGGCTGCCAGGTGACGCGGTAGCGCAGGTCATCGGCCGCGGCCGCTTCGGCCTGCTTGCGGCGCCAGACGGCGAGTGCGGGCAGGACCGCGTCGACCGCCGCCGGGTCGACGGCGAGCTGGTCCGCCAGGCCGGCCGTGTCGGCGCGGTCGACCGCGGCCCAGAAGGCGTCATCGGCCGGACCGCTCGTGATCACCTCGGGCCAGTACCGGGCGTGCTCGAACGGGTAGGTCGGCAGCTCGGCGCGGCGCGCGCCGGTACCGGCGAACCACGCGGCCCAGTCCGGGTTCACCCCCGCGGTGAACAGCGCGGCCAGCGCCGCCACCGCGCTGTCCTCTTCGGACCTCCCGCGGCGCGCCAGCGGAACGATCACGCGGTCGTCGGCCGGTTCGACCAGGGGGGTCAGCGCGGCGTCCGGCCCGACCTCGACGAACAGCGACACCTCGGCCAACCGGTCGAGCGCGTCCCCGAACCGCACGGTCTCCCGGACGTGCCGCACCCAGTACTCGGCGTCGGTGACGTCGCCGTCGGTGACCAGCGGCAGTACCGGCGCCGCGAACCGCAGCCCGGACACCACGGTCCGGAACTCCGCCAGCATCGGATCCATCAGCGGCGAGTGGAAGGCGTGGCTGACGGTCAGCCGCCGCCCGCCGCCGAACGTCTCGGCCACCGCGAGCACGGCGTCTTCGACACCGGACAGCACCACGGACTCCGGGCCGTTGACCGCGGCGATCGCGACGCCCTCGGTCAACCGGGCGCGGACGTCGGCCTCCGACGCCCGCAGTGCGACCATCGCGCCGCCCTCGGGCAGCTCCTGCATCAACCGGGCGCGGGCCGCGACGAGCGTGCAAGCGTCCTCGAGGGAGAACACCCCGGCCACGTGCGCCGCGGCGACCTCGCCGATCGAGTGCCCGGCGACGAAGTCCGGGCGGATGCCCCACGACTCCAGCAGCCGGAACGCCGCGACCTCGAACGCGAACAACGCGGGCTGCGCCCAGCCGGTGCGGTCCAGTTCGGCCGCGTCCTCACCCCACGCGACGTCGCCCAGCGGCAACCCGACGTGGGCGCAGACCTCGTCCCACGCGTCGGCGAACACCGGGTACCGCACAGACAGCTCGCGGCCCATGCCCAGGCGCTGGGCACCCTGGCCGGAGAACAGGAACGCGGTGACGCGCTCGCGGGCCACACCCCGGCTGACGACCGCACCGGACACGAGCACGGCGCGGTGGTCGAGCGCGGCCCGGCCGGTGGCCAGAGTGAAACCGGTGTCGAGCGCCTCTCCGTCCACAGTGGACATAAGCTCGTCCAGAGCGGTGCCGGAACGCGCGGACATCGGCCACGGCACCACCGCGGGGGCGGTCCCGGCCACGATGTCCCGTGCGGGCGGGGCCTCCAGGATGACGTGCGCGTTCGTCCCGCTGACCCCGAACGACGACACCGCCGCCCGACGAGGACGGGTCGTTTCCGGCCACGCCGTCGCCTCGGCGACGAGGTCGACCGACCCGGCCGTCCAGTCCACGTGGGAGGACGGTTCGCCGGCGTGCAGCGTCTTCGGCACCACGGCGTGGCCGAGGGACAGGACCATCTTGATCACGCCGGCGGCGCCGGCGGCGGCCTGGGTGTGGCCGAGGTTCGACTTCACCGAACCCAACAGCACCGGCGTCTCGCGATCCTGGCCGTAGGTGGCCAGCAGGGCCTGCGCCTCGATCGGGTCACCCAAAGTCGTACCGGTACCGTGCGCTTCGACGACATCGACGTCCGAAGTGGACAGACCGGCGTCGGCCAACGCGGCGCGAATGACCCGCTGCTGCGAAGGCCCGTTGGGCGCGGTGAGACCGTTCGACGCGCCGTCCTGGTTGATCGCCGAACCCCGCACCACGGCGAGGATCTCGTGGCCGTGGCGCAGCGCGTCGGACTGCCGCTCCACGACCAGCACCCCCGCGCCCTCCGACCACGCCGTGCCGTCGGCGTCGTCGGAGAACGCCTTGCACCGGCCGTCGGCGGCGAGGCCGCCCTGGGCGTCGAACTCGGTGAACGAGAACGGGCTCGTCATCACGGTGACCCCGCCGACCAGCGCCAGTGAGCACTCGCCGTCGGCCAGCGCGCGGGCCGCCCAGTGCAGGGCGACCAGCGACGACGAGCACGCCGTGTCGACCGTGACCGCCGGGCCTTCCAGCCCGAGCGTGTAGGACAACCGTCCGGAAAGGACGCTCGCCGTCGTGCCGGTCGCCATGTGCCCGGCGACGTCGGCGTCGGAGTTGAGCAGTAGCCCGGTGTAGTCCTGGCCATTGGTGCCGACGAACACGCCGGTGTCGGTGCCGCGCAGGCTCACCGGGTCGATCCCGGCGTGTTCCAGGGACTCCCACGACGTCTCCAGCAGCAGCCGCTGCTGCGGGTCCATCGCCAGCGCCTCACGCGGCGAGATGCCGAAGAACCCGGCGTCGAACCCGGCCGCGTCCGGCAGGAACCCGCCGTGGCCGTCGCCGAGCTTCGCCAGGTCCCAGCCGCGGTCGGCCGGGAACGGCCCGATCGCGTCACCACCGTCTTCGAGGAGCTGCCAGAACGTGCGCGGCGACGTGATGCCGCCGGGGAAGCGGCAGCCGATGCCGACGATCACGACCGGGTCGTCCGCGACGGCGCGGGAGGTGACCCGCACCGGCGCCGGGGCGTCGGAGCCGAGCAGCTCGCCGAGCAGGAACGTCGTCAGCGCGCGCGGCGTCGGGTGGTCGAACACCAGCGACGACGGCAGCGCGAGCCCGGTCGCCGCGCCGATCCCGTTGCGCAGCTCGACCGCGGTCAGCGAGTCGAACCCGAGGTCGGCGAACGCCGCGTCCGGCGACACCGCGCCCGCGTCGGTGTGCCCGAGGACCATCGCGACCTGTGTGCGCAGCAGGCCCAGCAGGTGCTTCTCGCGGTCAGCCGCCGGCAGCCCGGCGAGGGTGCCGCGCAGATCGCCGCGCTCCCCCGCTTCCCGCGCCTGGCTGAGCACTGCCTTCGCGCCCGGCAGGTCGGCCAGCAGCGGGAACGGCCGGCCGAGCGTGAACGCCGGCACGAACCGCGTGAAGTCGATGTCCGCGACCAGGACCGCGGTGTCCCCGGCGCCGACGGCGCGGCGCAGCGCCGCGACGGCCCGGTCCGGTGGCAGCAGGGCGAGCCCGCCGCGGCCGACGCGGTCCTGTATGTCGGCGTTGCCGCCGAGCATGCCGGCGCCCGCCCACGGGCCCCACGCGATCGACGTCGCCACCCGGCCGGCGGCCCGGCGACGCGCGGCGAGCGCGTCGAGATACGCGTTGGCGGCCGCGTAGTTGCCCTGCCCGGCCGCGCCGAACGTGCCGGCGGTCGAGGAGAACAACACGAACGCGTCGAGATCGAGGTCCGCGGTCAGCTCGTCGAGGTGCTCCGCGCCGCGGCACTTCGCCGCGAAGACGGTCTCGAACTGCTCGGCGGTCAGGGAGTCGGTGGTGCCGTCGTCGACCACACCGGCGGTGTGCACCACGGCGGTGAGGCCCGGGATCGCCTCGATGACCCGGGCGAGTGCGTCGCGATCGGCGACATCGCACGCCTCGACGGTCACGTCGACACCCAGTTCGCCGACCAGCTCGGCCGCGCCCGGAGCGTCCAAGCCTCGGCGGCTGACCAGCACGAGGCGCTCGGCGCCCGCGTCGGCGAGCCGTCGCGCGACCTCCGCACCGAGCCCGCCCGTGCCGCCCGTGATCAGCACCGTGCCCCGCGGGGTGTAGTCCGCGCTCCGCGCGGCCGGTGCGGTGGCGAGGCGGCGGGCGAACACCCCGGAGGGCCGGATGGCGACCTGGTCCTCGTCGCCGATCCCGCGCAGGACCGCGAAGAGGCGGCCGACCGCGCGGGCGTCGAGGACCTCGGGCAGGTCGATGAGCCCGCCCCAGCGGTGCGGCTGTTCCAGGCCCAGCACGCGGCCGAGGCCCCAGAGCGCCGCTGCGCGCGGGTCCGGCGCCGGGTCGGCCGCGCCGGTGCCGACGGCGCCACGGGTGGCCCACCACAGCGGGGCCCGGTCCCCGAGCGCTCGCGCGAAGAGCAAGGCCTCGGCGGGGTCGGTCAGCAGCGAAAGGACGTGGTCGAACTCGCCCGCTTCGGCCAGGTCTCCGCCCGGTTCGAAGCGGGTGCCGCCGACGGCTTCGACGACCGACTCGACCCACGGCGTCGGCGGGCCCACCACGAGCACCCGGGTCGGCGCGACGGGCTCGGCGCGCACCGGGCTCCAGACCACGTGGTGGCGCCAGGTGTCCACTTCGGACTCCTCGCGCACGCGCCGCCGCCACGCGGTGAGCGCGGGCAAGACGGTGCCCAGCGCTTCCTGGTCGACGTCCAGGGTCGCGGAGAGTGATTCGACGTCGGCTGCCGCGAGGTCGGCCCAGAAGCCGGTGTCGGCTTCCGCCGCCGCGGCGGCGGCCTCCGGCCAGTAGCGGGACCGCTGGAACGCGTAGGTGGGCAGGTCGAGCCGGCGGGCGCCGGTCCCGGCGAAGAACGCGGCCCAGTCCGGCCGGTAGCCGCGCGCGTGCAGGTCACCGAGCAAGGCCGCGACGGTCTCGTCCTCCGGCCGGCCCTTGCGCAGCATCGGCTTCGCGGCCGTCATCGCCGACAGCACCGCGTCCGGTCCCAGTTCGACGTAGGCGGTGACGCCGGCTTCGTCCAGGGTCGTGATCGCGTCGCCGAAGCGGACGGCCTCGCGGGCGTGGCGCACCCAGTAGTCCGGGCCGTCGACGGGGCCGGTGCCGTCGACCGTCGAGACGAACGACAGCTCCGGTGCCGAGAAGGTGAGCCCGGCGATCGCGGCACGGAACCCGTCGAGCATCGGGTCCATCAGCGCGGAGTGGAACGCGTGGGACACGGTGAGCCGCCGGGTTTTCTCGAACCGCTCCGCGAACGCCAGCACGGCGTCCTCGGGGCCGGAGACCACGACGGCGTCCGGGCCGTTGACCGCGGCGACGTCGACCCCGTCCGGCAGCTGCGCCCGGACGTCGGCCTCGCTCGCGCGGATCGCGACCATCGCGCCGCCGGCCGGGAGGGCCTGCATGAGCCGGCCGCGGGCCAGCACGAGCGTCGCGGCGTCGGCCAGGGTCAGCACGCCGGCGGCGTGCGCAGCGGCGATCTCGCCGACGGAGTGCCCGGCGACGTGGTCGGGCCGCACGTCCCACGACTCCAGCAAGCGGAACAGCGCGACCTCGATCGCGAACAGCGCGGGCTGGGCGTAGCGGGTTTCGTTCAGCAGCCCGGCTTCCGGGGTGCCCGGCTCGGCGAACAGCAGGGTCCGCAGCGGGTGCTCGAGCCCGGCGTCGAGGTGCGCGACGACCTCGTCGAGCGCCTCGGCGAACACCGGGAACCGCTCGGAGAGCTCCCGGCCGGCGCCGGGCCGCTGGCTGCCCTGCCCGGTGAACAAGAACGCCGTCGTGGGCCGCGTGGTCGACGTGCCGCGCAGGACGTGCGCCGCAGGCTCGTCCCCGGCGACGGCGGCGAGGCCGGTCCGGACGTCCTCGGGTGTCGAAGCCAGGATCACCGCGCGGTGGCTCAGGTCGGCGCGGGCGGTGGCGAGGGTGAAGGCGAGGTCGGCCGGCTCGCCCGGCGCCGCGAGCAGCCGGTCGGCCTGCGCGCGGAGGGCTTCCGGCGTCCGGGCGGACACGACCAGGGGCACGGTGCCGAGGACCACCGGCTCGGGCTCCTCGACCGGAGCCGGTTCGGGGGCCTGCTCCAGCACCGTGTGGACGTTCGTGCCGCTCAGGCCGAACGACGACACGGCGGCCCGGCGCGGCGCGCCGGTCTCCGGCCAGTCGGCCGCCTCGTCCAGGAGCCGGATGGCGCCACCGGACCAGTCGATGTGCGACGACGGCGTGGCGGCGTGCAGGGTCTTCGGCAGCACGCCGTGACGCATGGCCATGACGAGCTTGACGACGCCGGCGATGCCGGAGGCCATCTGCGTGTGGCCGAGGTTGGACTTGACCGAGCCGAGCAGCAGCGGCCGTTCGCGGTCGCGGCCGTAGGTGGCCTGCAAGGCCTGGACCTCGATCGGGTCACCGAGCGCGGTGCCGGTGCCGTGGCCCTCGATCGCGTCGATGTCCGAAGTGGACAGCCCGGCGCTCGCCAGTGCTTGGCGGATGACGCGTTGCTGCGACGGGCCGTTCGGCGCGGTCATGCCGTTCGACGCGCCGTCGGAGTTCATCGCCGAGCCGCGGACGACGGCGAGGATCTCGTGCCCGTTGCGCCGGGCGTCGGACAAGCGCTCGACGAGCACGAGCCCGACGCCTTCGGCGAGGCTCATGCCGTCGGCGTCGTCGGAGTAGGCCTTGCAGCGGCCGTCGGGCGCCATCGCGCGCTGGCGGCTGAAGCCGATCCACGGCGCGGGCGTCGCCATCACCGTGACGCCACCCGCGAGTGCGAGCGAGCTTTCCCCCGAGCGCAGCGACTGGCAGGCCAGGTGCAGCGCGACCAGCGAAGACGAGCACGCCGTGTCGAGCGTGACGGCCGGGCCCTCCAGGCCGAACAGGTAGGCGATCCGGCCGGACAGGACGCTCGACACCGCGCCGGTGATCATGTGGCCTTCGGAGCCCTCGGCCGCGTTGAGCACGGTCGAGCCGTAGTCCTGGTAGCTGGCACCGACGAACACGCCGGTCCGGCTCCCCCGCGCCGCGGCCGGGTCGACGCCCGCGCGTTCGAACGTCTCCCAGGCAACTTCCAGCAGCAGGCGCTGCTGCGGGTCCATCGACAGCGCCTCGCGCGGCGAGATGCCGAAGAACCCGGCGTCGAAGTCGGCGACGCCGTCGAGGAAGCCGCCGAGCGTCGAGTAGGTCTTGCCGCTGCGGTCGGGGTCGGCGTCGAACAGCCCGGCGGCGTCCCAGCCGCGGTCGGGCGGGAACGACGAGATCGCGTCGCCGCCGCCGGCGATCAGGTCCCACAGCGCTTCGGGCGACGTCACTCCGCCGGGGAACCGGCAGCTCATGCCGACGATTGCGATCGGCTCGTCGACGGCCGTGGCCGCGACGACGGTCTCGCCGGCCACCGGACCGTCCAGAGTGGACAGGATGAAGCCGGCCAGGGTGTCGGCGTTCGGGTAGTCGAACACGACGGTGCTGGGCAGGCTGAGCCCGGTCACGACCTCCAGGCGGTTGCGCAGGTCGACCGCGGTGAGCGAGTCGAAGCCGAGCTCGCGGAACGCGCGGTCGGCTTCGACGGCGCCGCCGCCGGAGTGGCCGAGCACGGCGGCCGCTTCGGCGCGCACGAGGTCGACGACGAGCCGGCGGCCGGCGTTCGCGGGCAGCGCCTGGACCCGGCCCGCGAACGCCGAGGCGTCCGCGGACTCGTCGGCGGCTTCGGCGAGCCGCCGGACGGCCGGCAGCTCGGAGAACAGCGGGCTGGGCCGCACCGACGTGAACACCGGGTGGTAGCGGTCCCAGTCGAGGTCGGCGATGAGCAGGGACGTCTCGTCGTCGGCCAGGGCGCGCTCGAGCCCGGCCAGCGCGAGCCGCGGCTCCATGAACCGCAGGCCGCTGCGCAGGATCCGGCCCGGGTCGACCCGGCCGAGTTCGCGGTCGTCCGCCCAGATGCCCCAGGCGATGGTGGTCGCGGGCACCCCACGGGCGCGGCGCTGCTCGGCCAGCGCGACGAGGTGGGCGTTGGCCGCGGAGTACGCGCCGTGGTCGCCACTGCCCCACAGCCCGGCGGTCGAGGAGTACATGACGAAGTGCTCGAGTTCGCCTTCGTCGAGGAGCTCGTCGAGGACGGAGTCGAGGTTGGTCGCGCCGGTGACCTTGGCGTCGAGGACCTCGGCGAACGCCGTCGGGTCGGTACCGGTGAGCGGTGCCAGCGCGATGTGGGCCGCGGTGTGCACGACAGTGGTGATCCGCCGTCCTTCGCCCTTGAGCCTGGTGATCAGCTCGGCGACGGCGTCCCGGTCGGTGACGTCGAGCGAGACCACCTCGGCCGATGTGCCCAGCTCGTCGAGCAGGGCTTGGGCGTTGGGCGCGTCCGGGCCGCGGCGGCCGGTGAGCACGAGGTGGTCGGTGCCTTCGGCCGCGAGCCGGCGGGCCAGGTGCGGGCCGAGCGTGCCGGTGCCGCCGGTGATGATGGCGGTGCCGTGCGCGCGCCAGGCCTTCGCGGGCCGGCTGCTCCCGACGGGCGCGGGCACGAGCCGGCGGGCGAAGACCCCGCCCGAGCGGACGGCGAGCTGGTCCTCGTCCCCCGCTCCGGCGAGCACGGCGACGAGCCGCCGGGCAGCGGCCGCGTCGAGGGTTTCGGGCAGGTCGACCAACCCGGCCCAGTGCGCCGGGTGCTCCAGCGCGGCGGACCAGCCGAGGCCGTGCACCTGCGCCTGGGCGGGGTCGCGGACCGGGTCGGCGGGTCCGGTGGAGACGGCGCCGCGGGTCAGCGCCCAGACGCGGGGCGCGGGCTCGATCCCGGCGACGGCCTGGACCAGCGAGAGCGTGCGCAGCAGGCCCCGGTCGAGGCCGGGGTGGTCGGTCGGCGCGTGGTCGGCGGCGAGCAGCGACACGATCCCGGTGACGCCGTCGAGGTCGCTGGGACCGGCATCGCCGAGTTCGCGCACGTCGGCGCCGTGCTCGCGCAGGACGTCGGCGACGTCCGCGCCGTCGCCGAGCACCAGCCACGTGCCCGACAGCGTCGACCCCGACGGGCGGACGGGCCGCCACACGATCCGGTAGCGCCAGGAGTCCACAGTGGACTCTTCGTCGCGGCGGGCGTGCCACGCCGACAGTGCGGGCAGCAGGTCTTCGAGCGCGGACTCCTGGCGGTCGTCGAGACCGAGCAGGCTGGTCAGGCCCGCGCGGTCGTCGCGCGTGATGGCCTGCCACAGCTCGTCGTCGGCCGGCGCGGCCCCGGCGGTCTCGGTCTCGTCGATCGCCCAGTAGTGCTCGTGCTGGAACGCGTAGGTGGGCAGGTCGGCGCGCCGGCCGCCGGTGAGGGTGTCGGCCCAGTCGACGGCAACCCCGCGGGTGTGGGCTTCGGCGAGGGACTTGAGGAACCGGTCGACGCCGCCGTCGTCGCGCCGGAGCGTGCCGAGCGCGGTCACCGGGACGCCGGCGGTCTCGGCCAGCTCGCCGATCGCCATGCCGAACACCGGGTGCGGGCTCGACTCGACGAACACCGAGTGCCCGTCGGCGACCGCGGCGGACAACGCGGCGGCGAACTCGACCGTGCCGCGCAGGTTGCGGCACCAGTAGCCGCCGGTCAGCTCGGTCGGTTCGACGAGGCCGCCGGTTACCGTCGAGTAGAACCGGACGCCGGTCTCGCGCGGCGCAACCGGGTCCAGCAGCTCGGCCAGCTCAGCGGCGATGCCGTCGACCTGCGGCGAGTGCGCGGCGAAGTCGACGCCGTCCAAGCGCCAGCGCATCAGGCCGGCCTTGGCCAGCCGGACCTCCAGCGCGGCCAGCGCCTCGGGTTCGCCGGACACGGTGACCGAGCGCGGCCCGTTCACCGCGGCGACGGCGACCCGGTCGGCCAGGTCGCCGATCAGCTCGCGCACCTCGTCGCCGCCCGCGACGACCGACAGCATCGCGCCGTGCCCGGACAGGCGATCGGCGATCAGCTTCGACCGCAGCGCGACGACCCGGGCGCCGTCCTCGAGGGACAGCGCACCCGCGACGCACGCGGCCGCGATCTCGCCCTGGGAGTGCCCGATCACCGCGACCGGCTCGACGCCGTGCGAGCGCCACAGCTCGGCCAGGGACACGAGCACGGCCCACAGCACGGGCTGGACGACGTCGACGCGGGTCAACGCGGCGTCGTCGTGGAGCACGTCCGCCAGCGACCAGTCGGTGAAGCCGTCGAGCGCGGCGGCGCACTCGGCCAGCCGGCCGGCGAACTGCGGGGACGTGGTCAGCAGTTCGCGGGCCATCCCCGGCCACTGCGAGTCCTGGCCGGGGAACACGAACACGGGCGCGCCGGACCGCTTGGCCGCGCCCTGCACGAGCGTCGGGTCGGCGGTGTTCCCGGCGAGCGCGGTCAGGCCGCGGCGCAGGTCGGCGAGGTCCTCGCCGACGACCACGGCCCGCTGCTCGAACACCGAGCGGTGGTGCGCGAGCGTCCAGCCGACGTCGACCGGGCGCTCCTCGCCCAGCGCGTCCAGCAGCCGAAGCGCCTGTGCCTTCAACGCGGGCGCGCTCTTGCCGGACAGCGGCCACACGACCGGGCCCGTGTGCTCGGGCACCGGGGCCGGTTCGAGCGCGGGCGCGGCCTCGATGATCGCGTGGGCGTTGGTGCCGCTGATGCCGAACGACGACACGCCGGCGCGGCGCGGGTGGCCCGTCTCCGGCCAGGCGGTCTCCTCGCCGAGCAGCTCGATCGCGCCGGCCGACCAGTCGATCTTGGTGGACGGCTTGGCGACGTGCAGGGTGCGCGGCAGCACGCCGTGGCGCATGGCGTGCACCATCTTGATCAGGCTCGCGACCCCGGCGGCCGACTGGGTGTGCCCGATGTTGGACTTGACCGAGCCGATCAGCAGCGGGCGGTCGCGGTCGCGGCCGTAGGTCGCCTGCAGCGCCTGGACCTCGATCGGGTCGCCGAGCGCGGTGCCGGTACCGTGCGCGTCCAGGGCATCGACCTCGGACGGCTCGAGCCCCGCGTTGGCCAGCGCCTGGCGGATGACACGTTGCTGCGACGGACCGTTCGGGGCGGTGAGGCCGTTGGACGCACCGTCGGAGTTGACGGCCGTGCCGCGGACGACGGCGAGGATCGGGTGACCGTGGCGCTGGGCCTCGGAAAGCCGTTCCAGCACGAGCATCCCGGCGCCTTCGGCCAGCGACATGCCGTCGCCTTCGTCGGAGAACGCCTTGCAGCGGCCGTCGAACGCGAGCGCGCGCTGCCGGCTGAACGCGACGAACGGGTCGGGCGAGGCCATCACCGTCACGCCGCCCGCGATGGCCAGCTCGGATTCGCCCGAGCGCAGTGACTGGCAGGCCAGGTGCAGCGCGACCAGCGACGACGAGCACGCCGTGTCGACGGTGACCGAGGGGCCTTCGAAGCCGAACAGGTACGACAACCGTCCGGAAAGGACACTCGGGATGGTGCCGGTGACGAGGTGGCCTTCGGTACCGTCACCGGTGGCGACGCCGTAGTCCTGGAAGCTCGAGCCGACGAACACGCCGGTCCGGCTCCCCCGCACGGCGGCCGGGTCGACGCCCGCGCGTTCGAAGGCCTCCCAGGACACTTCGAGCAGCAACCGCTGCTGCGGGTCCATCGAGAGCGCCTCGCGCGGCGAGATGCCGAAGAAGCCCGCGTCGAACTCGGCGGCGTTCTCGAGAAACCCGCCGAGCGTGGAGTACGTCTTGCCGCCGCGTTCGGGGTCGGGGTCGAACAGGCCGGCGGCGTCCCAGCCGCGGTCGCCGGGGAACGACGAGATCGCGTCCACGCCGCCGGTGACCAGGGTCCAGAGCTCTTCGGGCGTGGTGACGCCGCCCGGGAAGCGGCAGCCCATGCCGACGATGGCGATGGGCTCGTCGGTGGCGCCGGTCGCGGCGACGACCGCGTCGACGGTGCCCGAGCCGTCGATCTCGGTGCGGAGGAACGCGACCAGAGCGAGCGGAGTCGGGTGGTCGAAGACGAGCGTCGCGGGCAGGGCGAGGCCGGTGGCTTCGGCGAGGTGGCGGCGGAACTCGACGGCGGTGAGCGAGTCGAAGCCGAGGTCGCGGAAGGCGCGGTCTTCGGCGACCGCGTCCGCGGTGACGTGCCCGAGCACGGCGGCGGCCTCGGCGCGGACGAGATCCAGCAGCGCGCGGTCGCGTTCGTCCTCGGACATCCCGGCGAAGCGGGCGGCGAAGGCACTGACGACGGCACTCACCGGCTCGGCCCGGGTTTCGGTGAACTCCTCGAAGAGCCGGGTCGCGCGGGTGGCGGTGAAGACGGGCAGGAAGGTGTCCCAGGCGACATCGGCGACGACGACGGTGGTGTCGTCGCGCACCAGGGCGCGTTCCATCTCGGCGAGGGCCGCGTCGGTCGGCAGGAAGCCGAGGCCGCGCCGGCTCAGCTGCGCGGCCACCTGCTCGTCGGTGGCCATGCCCTCTTCGGCCCACGCGCCCCAGGCGATGGAGGTGGCCCGGCGGCCTTTGCTTCGCCGTGCTTCGGCGAGGGCGTCGAGGTAGGCGTTCCCGGCGGCGTACGCGGCCTGGCCACCACTGCCCCAGACGCCCGCGACGGAGCCGAAGAGCAGGAAGAAGTCGAGGTCGTGCCCGTCGAGAAGGGTGTCGAGGTGCGCGGCGCCGCGCGTCTTGGCGGCCAGGACGCGGGTGAGCTCGGCGAAGTCCGTGGTGTGCACGGGATCCATGGCCTGGGCGGTGCCCGCGGTGTGCACGACGCCGGTGACGTCGGGGTGCTGCTTGAGCAGCGCTTCGACGGCGCTTCGGTCCCCGATGTCGGCCTTCGCGATGGTGACGCGCGCGCCGGCTTCGGTGAGTTCGTGCCGGAGGGCTTCCGCGCCCGGGGCGTCGGACCCGCGCCGGCTGACGAGGACGAGGTGTTCGGCTCCGGCGTTCGCGAGCCACCGGGCGACCGACGCGCCGAGGGCGCCCGTGCCGCCGGTCACGAGGACGGTGCCGTCGGCCTGGAAGCGGCCGGGGGTTTCGGTGGGCCGGTAGCGCACGATCCTCCGGCCGAAGGCGCCCGGGGGCCGCAGGGCGACCTGGTCTTCGCCGGTGCCCGCCAGGACGGCCGCGAGCCGCCGTCCGGTGGCGAGGTCGAGGGTGGTGGGCAGGTCGACCAGGCCGCCCCAGAGGGCAGGCTGTTCGAGTGCGACGGTCCGGCCGAAGCCCCAGATCCGTGCGGTGGCGGGGTCGGGAGCGCCGTCGCCCGGAGCCGCGACGGCTCCGGCGGTGAGGCACCAGAGGCGCAGGCCGAGATCGGCGTCGCCGAGGGCTTGGACGAGCGTGAGGAGGTCTTCGAGGCCTCGGTCGCCCTCCGCGGGAAGGTGGAGGACACCGTCGGCCGGCCCGGCGGCGGTGAGCGCGGCAGCGAGGGCAGTGCGGTCGCTCGCCTCGGCCGCCGTGCCTTCGACGGCGGCCGAGGGCGCGCCGGCGGGAGCAGATTGGTCGGCCGCCGCGGCAGGTCCGGCGGTCGCGGGCTTCCCGGCCGAAGTGGCCGCGATCTCGGCCGTCACGACGCGGGTCACCGTCGCGCCGTGCGCCGCCAGGGCCGCCTCGACCTCAGCGCCTTCCTCCGCGCCGGAACTCACCAGCAGCCAGCGGCCGGTCAGAGCCGGAGCGTCCGCGGTCCGGAACGGGGTCCACTCCGCCCGGTACCGCCACGACTTCGCCGTCTCCTCGGCGGCCCGGCGGTCACGCCAACCGGTCAGCGCGGGAAGCAGCGTCTCCAGCGAGGTCCGCTGGTCCTCAGCCAGGTCCAGCAGCCCCGCCAGCTCCGACGCGTCGCCCCGGCCGATCGCCTCCCACAGCGGGCCGTCCGACTGCTCCGGGGTCCGCGGCACCTGCGCCGCCCAGTAGTGCTCGCGCTGGAACGGGTACGTCGGCAGCTCCACCGTCCGGCCGCCGCCAAGGTACGCACGCCAGTCCACCGCGCAACCGCGCGTGTGCAGCGTCGCCAGCGCGGCGACCGCCGACTCCGCCTCCGGGCGGTCCTTGCGCAGCAGCGGCACCGTGCCCGGCCGGTCCAGCAGGGCCGACAGCGTGCCGTCCGGGCCGAGTTCCAGATACGTCGCCGCCGCGTCTTCGACCGTCTCCGTGAAGCGGACCGTCGTGCGGACGTGCTCGACCCAATACTCCGGCGAACACACGTCGCCGCGGGACGCGAACGACACGGTGGGCGGTGAGAAGGTCAGCGTGGAAACCACCGAGCGGAACTCGTCCAGCATCGGGTCCATCAGGTGCGAGTGGAACGCGTGCGACACCGAAAGCCGCGTCGTCTTGCCGAAGCGCGCCGCGACCTCGAGCACCGCGGACTCGATGCCCGAGAGCACCACCGACTCCGGCCCGTTCACCGCCGCCAGGTCGACGCCATCCACCAGCGCCGCACGAACGTCCTCTTCGGACGCGCGCACCGCGACCATCGCCCCGCCCGAAGGCAGGGCCTCCATCAGCCGGGCCCGCGCGGACACCAGCGCGCACGCGTCGGTCAGCGACAGCACACCGGAAACGTGGGCGGCCGCGATCTCGCCGACCGAATGCCCGGCGACGAGGTCCGGGCGCACCCCCCACGACTCCAGGAGCCGGAACGCCGCCACGCCGAACGCGAACAGCACCGGCTGCGCGTTCCCGGTCCGCTCCAGCGCCGCCGGGTCCGAGCCCCACACGACGTCGCGCAGCCCCGGGTCGCAGCGGTCGAGCACGTCGGCGAAGACCGACGCGAACACCGGGAACCGCTCGGCCAGCTCGCGGCCCATGCCGAGCCGCTGCGCACCCTGGCCCGGGAAGACGAACGCGAGGCCGCCGCCGGTGACGACGCCGCTCACCACACCGGGGGCCGGGCCGCCGGCGGCCAACGCGGCCAGCGCCGACGCCGCGTCCGAGCCGAGCACCACAGCCCGGTGCTCGAACGCCGTCCGCGTCGTGGCCAGCGACCACGCCAGGTCGCCGCGCGGGAAGTCCAGCCGGGCCAGGTTCGCGGCCTGGGCGCGCAGCCCCTCCGCAGTCCGCGCCGAGAGGAGCAGCGGAGCGTCCGGGAGGGTCTCAACCTCGGCCACCGGAATCTCGGGAGCCGCTTCGAGCACGACGTGCGCGTTCGTCCCGCTGATGCCGAACGACGACACACCCGCGCGCCGCGGCCGATCCGAGGCGGGCCACGGCGTCGCCGAAGACGCGAGCGTCACCGCACCGGCCGTCCAGTCCACATGGGACGACGGCGTCCCCGCGTGGAGCGAGCCCGGCACCGTGCCGTGCTCCATCGCGAGCACCATCTTGATGATCCCGGCAACGCCGGCCGCGGCCTGTGTGTGCCCGATGTTCGACTTCACCGAACCCAGCAGCAGCGGCGCCGAACGGTCCTGCCCGTACGTCGCCAGCAACGCCTGCGCTTCGATCGGATCGCCCAGCGTCGTGCCGGTACCGTGCCCTTCGACGACGTCGACGTCCGAAGTGGACAGACCGGACACGGCCAGCGCGGACCGGATCACGCGCTGCTGCGACGGGCCGTTCGGGGCGGTGAGGCCGTTGGACGCGCCGTCGGAGTTGATCGCCGAGCCGCGGACGACCGCGAGCACGCGGTGCCCGTGGCGGCGCGCGTCCGACTGCCGTTCCAGCACCAGCACGCCGACACCTTCGGCCCAGCCGACGCCATCCGCGTCGTCCGCGTAGGACCGGCACCGGCCGTCCGGGGAAAGCCCGCGCTGCCGGGAAAACTCGACGAACGAGTTCGGTGTGGACATCACCGTGACGCCACCGGCCAGCGCCAGCGAGCACTCCCCCGACCGCAGCGCGTGCGCCGCCCAGTGCAACGCCACCAGCGACGACGAACAGGCCGTGTCGACGGTGACCGCCGGGCCCTCCAGGCCGAGCGCGTAGGCGACCCGGCCAGACACGACGCTCGACGCCGTCCCGCTGCCCTGGAAGCCTTCGAAGTCGCCGCCGGCCAGCACCAGACCGTAGTCGTTGTACATCACGCCGGCGAACACGCCGGTCGCGCTGCCGCGCAGGGTGCGCGGGTCGATACCGGCGCGCTCGATCGCGGTCCAGGACGCTTCCAGCAGCAGGCGCTGCTGCGGGTCGGTGGCCTCGGCCTCGCGCGGGCTCATGCCGAAGAACGCAGCGTCGAACTCGCCCGCGTCGTGCAGGAAGCCGCCTTCGCGGGTGTAGGACGTGCCCGTGTGGTCGGGGTCGGGGTGGTACAGCGCGCCGAGGTCCCAGCCGCGGTTGACCGGGAACGGCGAGGTCGTGTCGCGACCCTCGGCCACGGCCGCCCAGAGGTCTTCCGGCGAGGCGATGCCGCCCGGGAACCGGCAGCTCATGCCGACGATGACGATCGGGTCGTCGTCGCCGACCGCGGTCCGGGTGACGACCGGGCCCGCCGCGTCGGCGCCGAGCAGCCGATCGCGGAGGTGGTCGGCCAGCGCGGCCGGGGTCGGGTAGTCGAACGCCGTGGTGGCGGACAGCCGCAGGCCGGTCGCGGCGTCGAGGCGGTTGCGCAGTTCGACGGCGGTCAGCGAGTCGAAGCCCAGTTCCGCGAACGACCGCTCCGGGTCGACGGCCGCGGCGCCCGCGTGCCCGAGCACGGCGGCGACCTCGCGGCGCACCAGGTCGGTCACCCGCGCGACACGCCCCGCATCGTCCAAAGTGGACAGCTGCTGCGCCAGCCGGCCGCCGCCCCCGGCGGCCCGCACGGCACGCCGGCCGCCGACCAGCGACCGCAGCAGCGCCGGCGGTTCCGGCTGGGCGGAGAGCACCGGCAGGTCGAACCGCACCGGCACGACGGCCGGCTCGTCGGCCGCCAGCGCGGCGTCGAACAGGGCGAGGCCCTCGGCCTGGGTCAGCGCCGGGATGCCGAGCCGGGCGAACCGGCCGCCTGCGCCGCCCGCCATGCCGTCGCCGCCCCACGGGCCCCACGCCAGCGACACCGCGGGCAGCCCCGCGTCGCGGCGCTCCTGTGCGAGCGCGTCGAGGAACGCGTTCGCGGCGGCGTAGTTGGCCTGCCCGGCCGCGCCGAGCGTGCCCGCCAGGGACGAGAACAGCACGAAGGCGTCGAGCTCGAGGTCGCGGGTCAGCTCGTGCAGGTGCCAGGCCGCGTCGGCCTTGGGCGCCAGCACCTTCGCGAGCCGGTCGGCGTCGAGGGCGTCGACGAGCCCGTCGTCGAGGACGCCGGCGGCGTGCACGACGGCGGTCAGGGGGTGCGCGGCCGGGATCCCGGCCAGCAGCGCGGCCAGTGCGTCGCGGTCGCTCGCGTCGCAGGCGGCGACCGTGACGTCCGCGCCGAGTCCGGCCAGGTCGGTGACCAGGCCTTCGGGCGCGGCACCGCGGCGGCTCGCCAGCAGCAGGTGCCGGACGCCGTGTTCGCGCACGAGGTGCGCGGCCAGGACCCGGCCCAGCTCGCCGGTGCCGCCGGTGATCAGGACTGTCCCGTCCGGGTTCCACTCCCGCGGCTCACCGGTCGTCGTGCGCACCAGCCGCGGCGCCAGGACACCACCGTCGCGGACCAGGAGCCGGGGCTCGCCGGTCGACAGCGCGGTTTCCAGTGCTTCGGGAGACACCACCTCGGCCGACTCGACCAGCACGAACCGGCCCGGGTGTTCCTGCTGCGCGGCGAGCACGAGCCCGCGCACGGCGGCGGCGGGCAGCCCGGCCGGGACGACGAGCGCCAGCCGTCGCGCGTCCTCGGTCAGCTGCGCGCGCACCGATTCCAGGGCCTCGCCCGCGAGCGCGCGGGCGGCTTCGGGTGCGGCTCCGTCCGGAATGGACAGCGTGACGACATCGGCGTCGGCGTCCGTGACGCCGGTGACCGGTTCGGTCCAGTCCACCCGGTAGACCCCGCCACCAGTGACCGGAGCCTCGGTCACGATCGGGCGCACGGTCAACGACCCGGCGGTCGCGACGAGGTCGCCTTCCGACGTGATCAGCGACAGCGTCAGGGTCTCGTCGCCGGTCTTGCGCAGCGCGACGCGCAGCGCGGTCGCGCCGACCGCGCGCACGGCGACGTCCTGCCACGAGAACGGCACGCCCCCCGGGCCGGCGAACAACGCCGCGGCGTGCAGCGCCGCGTCGAACAGCGCGGGGTGCAGGTCGAAGGTCTCGGCCTCGACGTCGTCGGGCAGCGCGACCTCGGCGAACACGTCGTCGCCGAGCTGCCAGGCCGCGCGCAGGCCCTGGAACGCCGGACCGTACTCACGCTCGTTGTAGAAGCCGGTCAAATCGACGGCGGTGGCGTCGGCGGGCGGCCACGCGCCCGGGAGCCAGGGCGTGGGTTCGATCCGCTCGGCCAGCCGGCCGACGGCGTGCGAGGTCCAGCTGACCTCACCGTCGGGGCGGGAGTGCACGGCCACGGGGCGGCGGCCCCGCTCGTCCGGGGCACCGACCCACACCTGCACGACGACGCGTTCCCCCGCCGCGCCGAGCACGAGCGGTCGGGTCAGCGTCAGGTCTTCGACGTCCGGACAGCCCGTCTCGGCGCCGGCGCGCACGGCCAGCTCCAGCAGCGCGGTCCCGGGCACGACGACGGCGCCGCCGACGCGGTGGTCGGCGAGCCAGGCGTGGGTGCCCGCGTCGAGCCGGCCGGTCAGCAGCAGGCCGCCGGCGTCGGCGACCTCGACCACGGTGCCCAGCAGCGGATGGTCGACGCTGCGCAGGCCGGCCGCCCGCAGGTCACCGCGGCCGCGGCCGGTGTCGCGCGGCCAGAACCGCTGCCGCTGGAAGGCATAGGTGGGCAGCTCGGTGCGTGCGGCGCCGGTCCCGGCGAAGAACGCGGTCCAGTCGACGGTGACGCCGTCACCGTGCAGCCGGCCGAGCGCCTCGGCGACCGACGTGGTCTCGTCGCGATCCTTGCGCAGCACCGGCACGGCGAGCGCACCGGGCACGTCGGCCATCGGCGTCAAGGCGGCTTCGGGGCCGACCTCGACGAACCGGTTGACGCCCGACCCGGCCAGGCGCGCGAGGACGTCGCCGAAGCGCACGGCGTCACGGACGTGCCGCACCCAGAACTCCGGATCGGTGACGTCGCCCGCGGTCACGAGCGGCAGCGACGGCTCAGCGAAGGTCAGACCGCCGACCACCTCGCGGAACGCGGGCAGCATCGGCTCCATGAGATGCGAGTGGAACGCGTGGGACGCACGCAGCCGCGTGGTGCGCTCGAAGCGGCCGGCGACCGCGAGGACGGCGTCCTCCGCCCCGGACACCACCACGGCCGCCGGGCCGTTGACGGCGGCGATGTCCACTCCGGACACCAACACCGCGCGAACATCCTCTTCTGACGCGCGGACGGCGACCATCGCACCACCGGTGGGCAGCTCGCCCATCAGGCGGGCGCGCGCCGAGACCAGCGCGCAGACGTCGTCGAGGGACAGCACCCCGGCGCAGTGCGCGGCGGCGATCTCGCCGGCGGAGTGCCCGGCGAGCGCGTCGGGCCGGATGCCCCACGACTCCAGCAGCCGGAAGAGCGCGACCTCGACGGCGAAGATCGCCGGCTGGGCCTGCGCGGTGTCCGCGAGCCGCTCGGCGTCCCCGCCCCAGACGACGTCCCGCAGGCCGGGTTCGAGGCGGTCGAGGACTTCGTCGAACGCCGTCGCGAACACCGGGAACGCGGCGTGCAGCGCCCGGCCCATCCCGAGGTGCTGGGACCCCTGGCCGGTGAACAGGAACGCGGTCTTCCCCTTGACTCGCGGCGAAGCCAGACCGCTCAGGTCCCGCAGCGCGTCCGCGACCGCGGCCGAGCCGGCGCCGACCACAGTGGACCGGACGTCGAACGCGGTCCGCGCGGTGGCCGTGGAGAAGGCGATGTCGGCGAGCGGGGTTCCGCTGTCGACCAGGTCGGCGAGCCGGGCGGCCTGTGCGCGTACAGCGTCTTCGGACTTGCCCGACACGAGGATCGGCACCGGCCGCGCGACACGCTCCGACCCCGGCTCCTCGACGGCCGGGGCTTGCTCGAGGATCACGTGCGCGTTCGTACCGCTCAGCCCGAACGACGAGACCCCGGCGCGGCGCGGTTCACCGCTCTCCGGCCACGGCGTCGCCGCCGTCGCCAGCTCGACGCGGCCGGCCGTCCAGTCCACGTGGGACGACGGCCTGTCGACGTGCAGGGTCGGCGGCACCACGCCGTGGCGCATCGCCAGCACGACCTTGATCACGCCGGCGACACCCGCGGCGGCCTGGGTGTGCCCGAAGTTGGACTTCACCGAACCGAGCAGCAGCGCGCGGTCGCGGTCCTGCCCGTAGGTCGCCATCAGCGCCTGGGCCTCGACCGGGTCGCCCAGCGTGGTGCCGGTGCCGTGCGCCTCGACGACGTCGACCTGCCCCGGGAGGAGCCGCGAGGTCTTCAGCGCTTCCCGGATGACACGCTGCTGCGACGGCCCGTTCGGGGCGGTGAGGCCGTTGGTGGCGCCGTCCTGGTTGACCGCGCTGCCGCGGACCACCGCGAGCACCGGGTGGCCGTGGCGGCGCGCGTCGGACAGCCGCTCCAGCACCAGGACGCCCGCGCCCTCGGCCCAGCCGGTGCCGGCGGCGGAGTCGGCGAACGAGCGGCAGCGGCCGTCCGGGGAGAGCCCGCCCTGCCTGCTGAACTCGACGAACGTCGTCGGCGCGGACATCACGGTGACGCCACCGGCCAGCGCCAGCTCCGACTCCCCCGAGCGCAGCGACTGCGCGGCCAGGTGGATGGAGACCAGCGAAGACGAGCACGCCGTGTCCACGGTGACGGCCGGCCCGACCAGCCCGAGGACGTAGGCCAGGCGGCCGGACAGCACGCTGTTCGTGTTGCCGGTCAGCAGGAAGCCCTCGGACGGGCCCGCCGCGCCGGTCAGGTACTCCTGCGCCATCGCGCCGACGAACACGCCGGTGCGGGTGCCCTTCAGCGCCGAGGGCACGATGCCCGCGCGTTCGATCGCCTCCCACGCGGTCTCGAGCAGGACCCGTTGCTGCGGATCCATTTCGGCCGCTTCCCGCGGCGAGATGCCGAAGAAGCCGGCGTCGAACTCGGCCGCGTCGAGCAGGAAGCCGCCGGACATCGCCGCCTCGCCACCGTCCGCGGCGAGCGCCCCGAGGTCCCAGCCGCGATCGGCCGGCAGCCCGGTGACGCCGTCGCGCCCGGAACTCAGCAGTTCCCAGAAGTCCTCGGGCCCGGCGACGCCGCCGGGGTAGCGGCAGCCGAGCCCGACGATCGCGATCGGCTCGGTCGCGCGGCTCTCCAGCTCCTCCAGCTTCTGCTGGGTGCGCACAAGGTCCGCGCTCGCCCGCTTGAGGTAGCTGCGCAGCTTCTGTTCGTTGTCCATGAATCAGCAACCCATCCCGACGCGACGGCGAATGGTGCACCCCGGTGACGGCTGCTGCCCCGGCAACCCGACGCCCGGCGGAAGACCGCCCGGGACGCGAATGTCTGTTGTCCCCTGCGGGGAAAAGCGGTGCGGCTACCAGACGGCGGCGGTCAGCGCCTCGCCGAGGTCCAGCTCGCGGCTGGTCTGGTTCAGGTCGGACTCGACCATCATCCGCATCAGTTCCTCGAACGTCACGGTCGGCTTCCAGCCCAGTTCGGTGCGGGCACGGGACGCGTCGGCGCACAGCACCTCGACCTCCGCCGGGCGCACCAGCGTCGGATCGATCACGACGTAGTCGCGCCAGTCCAGGCCCGCCGCGGCGAACGCGATCTCGGCCGCTTCGCGGACCGTGTGCATCCGGCCGGTGCCGATGACGTAGTCGACGGCGTCGTCCTGCTGCAGCATGAGGTGCATCGCGCGGACGTAGTCACCGGCGAAGCCCCAGTCGCGGACCGCGTCGAGGTTGCCCAGCCGCAGCTCGTCCTGCACACCGAGCTTGATCCGGGCGACGGCGCTGGAGATCTTGCGGGTGACGAACTCCATGCCGCGCCGCGGCGACTCGTGGTTGAACAGGATCCCGGAGACTCCGTACATCCCGTAGGACTCGCGGTAGTTGCGGGTGAGGAAGTGGCCGTAGGCCTTCGCGACGCCGTACGGGCTGCGCGGGTGCAGGATCGTCCGCTCGTTCTGCGGCGTCTCCGCGGCCTTGCCGAACATCTCCGACGACGACGCCTGGTAGAAGCGGATCTGCCCGCTCGGCGCCGACCGGGACTTGTCGAGCCCGCACACCATCCGGATCGCCTCGAGCACGCGCATCGCGCCCATGCCGTTGACGTCCGACGTGAGCTCGGCCTGCTGCCACGACATCGGCACAAAGGAGATCGCGCCGAGGTTGTAGACCTCGTCCGGTTGCACCAGGTCCACCGCCGCGACCAGGCTCGCCTGGTCCAGCAGGTCGCCGTTGACGAAGCTCAGCTCGGTGGCCAGCCTGCTGATCCGCAGCTTGCGCGGATTGGCCTGACCGCGCACCAGGCCCCACACCTGGTAGCCCAGGCCCAGCAGGTACTCGGCAAGGTAGGAGCCGTCCTGCCCCGTGATGCCCGTGATCAATGCTCGTTTCGTCATGCTTCTCCCACGTCCACCGGCCGGCCTTGCCCACGGCTACCCGAGACTGCCGCTGATCGAGGTCCATTGGACGCCCCGCCGACTCTGGAAAACATTGGACAATCGCGGGTTCCGGCGGCCATGACTGGTGATTTCCAGTTCCGGTTCGGCTCATCCTGGCACTTTCCGGCATCCGGCGAAGCGAGCGAGGAACCGATGACCTTCCAGTACCCCGTGTCCCAGCCGTACTTGACCGGCCGGGAAAGCGACTACGTCACCGAAGCGGTGAGCACGGGCTGGATCTCCGCACAGGGGCCGTTCGTCCGGCGCTTCGAAGCGGCGTTCGCCGAGTGGAACGGCCAGGCGCACGGCGTCGCGTGTTCGTCCGGCACCGCCGCGCTCACCCTCGCGCTGCGTGCCCTGGGCATCGGTCCCGGCGACGAGGTCCTGGTACCGGAGTGCACGTTCATCGCGTCGGCGTGGGCCGTCACGTACATCGGGGCTACGCCGGTCTTCGTCGACTGCCGCGAGGACCTCACGATCGACCCCGTGCGGGCCGAAGAGGCGATCACGCCGCGCACCAAGGCGATCATGCCGGTCCACGTGCACGGCCGCCGCTGCGACATGGACGCGGTCATGGAGCTGGCGTTCGAGTACAACCTGCGCGTCGTCGAGGACTCGGCCGAGGCGCACGGCGTCCGCCCGGTCGGCGACGTCGCGTGCTTCTCGCTGTACGCCAACAAGATCGTGACGGCCGGCGAGGGCGGCATCTGCCTGACCGACGACGCGCGGCTGGCCGCCCAGATGGCCCACCTGCGCGGCTTCGCGACCGGCAAGGCCCACGACTTCGTGCACAAGAACCTGGCGTACAACTTCCGGATGACGAACCTGCAGGCGGCAGTCGCACTGGCCCAGGTGGAGCGGATCGACGAGATCCTCGAGCTGCGTTCGCAGATCGAGAAGCGCTACGACGAGCGCCTCGACTTCCCCGGCATCACGCGCATGCCTGCCCGCGACGTCCTGTGGATGTACGACGTCCTGGCCGAGGACCGCGACGAGCTGAAGGCCCACCTGGCGGCGGCGGGCATCGAGACCCGGGTGTTCTTCCCGCCGATGAGCCGCCAGCCGATGTATCTGGACCCGTCGTGGCCGGACCTGAACGCCGCCCGCTACGCCGCGACGGGCTTGTGCCTGCCGACGCACACCGGACTGTCCGAAGCGGACCAGGACTTCATCGCGTCCCGGGTCCGGGAGTTCTACGGCGTCCACTGAGGCGCCCGGAACGCGGAAAACCGCCCACCGGCAGCGGTGGGCGGTTTCACGTGTGGGGTTCGGTGGAGCGCCGGGCCTGGGGTCACCCGGCGCCCCACCGAAGACTAGCTCGCCGGCTGCTCCGCCGAGTCGAGGTCGCGGGCCAGCAGGTCCGCGATCACCGTCAGCGCTTCCTCCGCGCCTCCGCCCTCGGCCGTCAGCAGCACCTCTTCGCCGCCGCGGACGCCCAGGGCCATCACGCCCAGGATGCTCGTCGCGTCGACCAGCCGGCTCTCGTCGCGGCCGATCTTCACCGGTACCGGCTGGCGCGTGGCCAGCTCCACGAGCAGCTTCACCGGTCGTGCGTGCAGCCCGACGGGCGAGCCGATCACCACT
Source organism: Amycolatopsis sp. NPDC114478 (assembly GCF_055633805.1). Classification (NCBI taxonomy): domain Bacteria; kingdom Bacillati; phylum Actinomycetota; class Actinomycetes; order Pseudonocardiales; family Pseudonocardiaceae; genus Amycolatopsis; species Amycolatopsis sp. NPDC114478. Next base: position 133,947 of record NZ_JBVKDO010000022.1, read on the forward strand.
TTCCTACTGGACATCAGGAACTTCCCTCTCGTGAATGCCGGTCGACCGTCCGGGCCGAGAACTCTTCGGCGATCTTGCGCGCCGTCGGCACGTCCGGCGCCGTCAGCACCTCGCCGGCCAGGATTTCGCACTGCTCCAATGTGTGGTCCTTCAACGCGGCCCGGACCGCCGGGACCGCGGACACCGACATCGAGAGGCTGGTGATGCCCAGCCCCGCGAACACCGGCGCCAACCCGGGATCGCTCGCCGCTTCCCCGCAGATGCCGGCGGTCTTGCCGGCTTCCTTCGCCGCCGCGGCGACGTTGGCCACCAGCGCCAGGAGCGCCGGCTGCCACGGGTCCAGCAGCTCCCCCAGCTCGCCGAGCATGCGGTCGGCGGCGTAGGTGTACTGCGACAGGTCGTTGGTGCCGATGCTGACGAAGTCGACCTCCGCCAGGATGTCCCGCGCTCGGATGGCCGCGGCGGGCACCTCGATCATCACGCCGATCTTGCCGATCCCGTGCTCGCGGGCCAGCTCGCGGAACGCCGCCGCCTCCGCCGGGGTGGCGATCATCGGCGCCATCACCCGCACGTCCGCGTCGTGGTCGGCCGCGGCCAGGCTGATCGCCTCCAGCTGGGCGTTGAGCAGACCCGGGTTGCGGACGCCGACGCGGTACCCGCGCACGCCGAGAGCCGGGTTCGGCTCGTCCTCGGTGTTGGCGAACGGGATGTACTTGTCGGCGCCGGCGTCGAGCGTGCGGATGACGACCGGGCGGCCGCCGAACCCGCGCAGCACTTCGCCGTACGCCGCCCGCTGCTCCTCGACCGTCGGCGCTTCCGTGCGGTCCAGGAACAGGAACTCGGTGCGGAACAGCCCGACCCCTTCGGCGTCGGCCGCGGCGTCCGACTCCACCCCGCCGGCGCTGCCGACGTTGAGCAGGAGCTTGACCGGGTGACCGTCCGCCGTGGCGCCGGGACCGCTGTGCGCCGCGAGCTTTTCCTTCAGCGCCGCGGCTTCCGCCTCGATCCGCGCGACGTACTCGTCGTCCGGGTCGACCGCGACCGTGCCGCGGGTCCCGTCGACCGCGATCGTCGTGCCGTCCGCCAGCCCCGCGGCGCCGGCGCAGCCGACCACCGCGGGGATGCCCAGCGCCCGGGCGACGATCGCGGTGTGGCTGGTCGGGCCGCCCTTCTCCGTGACGATGCCGAGCACCTTCGCCGGGTCGAGCAGCACCGTGTCGGCCGGCGCGATGTCCTGGCCGACGAGCACGAACGCCCCGTCGACCGCCGGGATGCCCGGCGGCGCCAGGCCCAGCGCCGCCGCGATCGCCCGATCGCGGATGTCGATCAGGTCGGCCGCCCGCTCGCCGAGGTAACCGCCGATGGTCTCCAGCGCGGCCACGTGCTTGCCGAACGCGTCGCGGATCGCCCACGCCGCGGGACGGCCGTTGGCCACCCCGTCGGCGATGCCGGTCCGCAGGGTCGGGTCCTGTGCCATCATGATCTGGGTGTCCATGATGGACTTCGATTCGCCCGACACCGAAGCCGCGCGCTTCTCGAGGTCCGCCACCGCCGCGTCGAGCGCCTCGCCCGCCGCCGCCAGCTCCGCTTCCGGAGCCGACGGCGCGTCCCAGTGTTCGGGCAGCACCGGGGGCGGCGTCAGCCGCACCACCGGGCCGGCGGCCGCGCCCGGGCTCGCCGGGTTGCCACGCAGTTCGTCAACCACCGTTGGTCGCCTCCTAGGATCCGTGCCCACCGCTCACGCGGTGGCGGTGCCCGGCTCGATCGTCACCTTGATCGCCTCGCCGCTGCTGACGATGTCGATCGCCTTCAGCACGTCCGAGAGCGGCAGGTGGTGGGTGATCAGGTCGGCGACGGGCACCTTGCCGGAGGAGATCAGTTCGAGCGCCTGGCGGTTGTGCTCCGGGCTGGACCCGTTGGCGCCGTAGATGGTCAGCTCGCGGTAGTGCACCAGGTTCGAGTCGCACGCGATGATCGGGTTGTCCTTCGGCAGGCCGCCGAAGAAGCTGATCCGGCCGCGGCGCGCGGTCATCTTGAGCGCGTCCTCCTGGGCCTTGCCCGCCGCCGCGGCCGTGATGACCACGTCGGCGCCCTCGCCCTCGGTGAGCTCGAGGATCTTCTCGACGACGTCGACCTCGCTGCCGCAGATCGCGGCGTCCGGCTTGACGAGGTCGGCGGCCAGGTCCAGCCGGCCGCGGTTGAGCTCGACCAGGTAGACCGCGGCCGCGCCCTTCGCGCGGGCCAGCCGCACGTGCAGGCAGCCGATCGGACCGGCGCCGACGACCACGACGACGTCGCCCTCGCCGACCCGCGCGAAGTTCTGTCCGTTGAGGACACACGCGAGCGGCTCGGCGACCGAGGCCTCCGGGTAGCTGACGCCGTCCGGGATCCGGTTGACGCCGTCGACCTTGAGGACCTGCTTCGGCACGATCATGTACTCGGCGAAGCCGCCGTCGAAGTGGTAGCCCATCGACAGCTGGTTCTCGCACACCTGCTGCAGCCCCTTGCGGCACTGCTTGCACTCGCCGCACGGGATGGCCGCGATGACCTGGACGCGGTCACCCGGCGCCCAGCCCGAGGTGTTCGCGCCGGTCTCGACGACCTCGCCGGCGATCTCGTGCCCGATCACCCGGGGCGGGTCGATGTGGTGGTGACCGTGCCGGAAGATCTTCAGGTCGGTACCGCACGTCGACGTGTTGTGCACCCGGATCTTGATCTCGTCCGGGCCGGGGCTGGGCTCGTCCGCGTCTTCGACCCGCAGGTCACCCGGCGCGTAGAAACGTGCCACCTTCATCGGGAATACTCCTCGTCCACTTCGTTCAACAGTCGCAGGATCGTGTCGGCGTCCGGGGCCTCGCGCAGTTCCCTGACCTGGTCGGCGTCCATCAGGATCCGGGCCAGCGAGGACAGGATCACGACCTGTTCCGAGCCCTTGGCCGCGATGCCGACGCAGAGCCGGACGTCGTCGCCGTTCCAGTCGACCCCGGCGGGGAACTGGACGATCGCCAGCGCCGTGCGCTTCACGAACTTGCGGGACTCGTCGGTGCCGTGCGGGATCGCGACGCCCTCGCCGAGGTAGGTCGAGACGGACTTCTCGCGCTCGTGCATCGCGTCGACGTACTCCGGCTCCACCGCCCCCAGCTCGAGGAGCTTCTTCCCGACCTGCGCGATCGCGTCGGCCTGGTCGGCGGCAGTGGCGCCGATGAGCACGGACTCCGGGCCCAGGATGGCGGCGTCAGTCGGCAAGGGAGCCGCCGTCCCGGATCGCCTGCTCGACGCGGTCGAACACCGGGTCGCCGAGGAAGCTCTGGAAGCCGAGGATCACGGCGTTGGCGTTGGCCTTGCGGGCCCGGCTGACCAGGGTGGTCTGGCACAGCACGACCTGCGCGTCGCCGGGGATCTCGTTGACCGGCGTGTGCTCGACCTTGACCGAGTACGGCTTCAGCCGCTTGGCCAGCTGGGAGGCGACCATCACGCTGCTGCCCATGCCGGCGTCGCAGGCGATGATGACCTTCTTGACTTCCTTGCCCTCGATGCTGCTCATTCCCGTGCTTCCTTCCTTCGATCGACGGTGATCGTCACGCCACGGCCCCGCCGGTGGCGATGGCGGCCTCACGTTCTTCCTTGCGGGCGTCCCGGCCGAACTTCAGCAGTACGGCGGCGACGATGAACGACACGATCGCGGCCACGAGCACACCGGAGACGACGCCGAGGTAGCCACCCTTCGGGGTGACGGCCAGAACCGCGATGATGCTGCCCGGGGACGGCGTGGCGGTCAGGCCGGCGCCGAAGACGCTGAACGTCGCGACACCCGCCGCGCCGCCGGCGATGGCGGCCAGGATCAACCGCGGGGTCGCCAGGATGTACGGGAAGTAGATCTCGTGGATGCCACCGAGGAACTGGATGACGATCGCGCCCGGCGCCGTGGCCCGCGCGCTGCGGGCACCGAAGAAGGTCAGCGCCAGCAGGATGCCGAGGCCGGGGCCGGGGTTCGGCTCGATCAGGAACTGGATGGCCTTGCCGTTGCGCAGCGCGTCGGCGACGCCCAGCGGGCTCAGCACGCCGTGGTTGATCGCGTTGTTGAGGAACAGCACCTTGGCCGGCTCGACGATGATCGAGACCAGCGGCAGCAGGTGCGCGTCGATCAGGGTCTGCACGCCGTTGCCGAGGCCCTTGGTGATGCCCTGCACGACCGGGCCGATGCCCAGCATGCCCAGCACCGCCATCGTGCCGCCGATGATGCCGGCGCTGAAGTTGTCGACGAGCATCTTGAAGCCCGGCGCGGTCTTGCTGCCGACCTTCTCGTCCCACAGCTTGATCAGGAAGCCGCCCAGCGGACCCACGATCATCGCGCCGAGGAACATCGGGATGGACGCGCCGACCGCGATGCCGACCGTGGCCACCGCGCCGACGACGGCGCCGCGCTGGCCGTGGACGATCCGGCCGCCGGTGTAACCGATCAGCACCGGCAGCAGGAAGTTGATCATCGGGTCGACGAGCTCGGCGATGTGCGCGTTGGGCGTCCACCCGCTCGGGATGAACAGCGCGGTGATCAAGCCCCAGGCGATGAACGCGCCGATGTTGGGCATGACCATGGCGGCGAGGTGACCGCCGAATCGCTGGATGCTGACGCGTACGCGTTCCGCCCTCGCCGGAGTTGCTTCCTCTTCGCGCTCCGCAGTGGTAGTCATCGTTGGCTTCCTTCTCTGAAAAGGGTTTGAGGGGTTCGCCATCCAGCGATGGCAATGAATGGGACCGGAGCTATTCCCGCACCTTTTCGTCCCATTCCGGACGCGGGTCCACCCGCACTCGACGTGCCCCCACGTCTTCGGGACCCGGCATCGTGCTCCCGGGCAGCGACACGGCGGCCGCTCCCCAGGCGACGGCCGTGGCCAGCGCCTGCGGGCCACTCCCCCCTGCCGCCAGGAAACCGGCGAGCATCGCGTCACCGGCACCGACCGAACTGCGCGGTTCGGCTGACGCGTTGGCGCACCAGACTCCCGCGTCCTCCACCAGCACGGCACCTTTGCTGCCGAGACTGGCCAGTACCTTCCCCGCGCCGAGGGCGCGGAGCTCTTGGGCGGCGTCGACGACGTCGCGCACCGTGCCCAGCTGCCGGCCGACCGCTTCCTCGAGCTCGTCGAGGTTCGGTTTGACCAGGGCCGGGCCCGCCTTGACCGCGGCGCGGAAAGCCGGGCCGCTCGTGTCGATGACGACCTTGGCGCCGGTCGGCGCCAGGCGCGCGATCAGGTCGGCGTAGAAGTCGTCACCGGCGCCGGGCGGCAGGCTTCCCGCCGCCACGACCCATTCGGCGTCGTCCACATTGGACATCAGCGTGTCGCACAGAGTTTCCAGCTCCAAGCCGGAGAGGTGCGGGCCGCTCTCGTTCACCTTGGTGACGGTCGCGTCCGGCTCGACCACGCTGATGTTGCTGCGCACGGGTTCGGCGGTCCGCACGCGGACGACGTCGATGTTGTAGTCGTGCAGCAGGCCGATCAGGTGGTCGCCGTCGGCGCCGCCGGCCGGGACGACCGCCCGGGCCTTGAGTCCGTTGCGCACCAGCGCCCGTGCGACGTTGATGCCCTTGCCGCCCGGCTGGACGCGCGCACCCGTCGCCCGGTGCAGCTCGCCCCGGATGAGCCGGTCGACCTCGACCGTCCGGTCGACACTCGGGTTCGCCGTCAGCGTCACGAACACTTCAGCACACCTCCACCGGGACTCTCGTTGGTTTGGTTGATATTGCCTGCGTTCATCTTCGTTTGCAAGACCCAACTTCACCAGAAGTTCAACCGTTACCGTTGAGAGATCGTGATCTTTCCGGCGTGTACTGGCAAAACATCCAGTACGGCCCGTGGCCGGAAACCAACACAAAGCCATATCGCCAACCAGGACGTCAGGCTGAGGTGCCCGTTCGATCCGTTCGACTCGCCGCGGCGGCGACCGCGGCCGAAGACGAAGCGTGCCGGGCGCTCCCCCCGATTCGCGGAGGAGCGCCCGGCACGCCGGTACGGCCACGGCCACCGTCACCGCACGAAGTCCGGCAGCGCGCGGGGAGGCCACGACCCGACCCCGAAGATGCCCATGGAGTAGGCCTTCGAGATGAGAGCGGGCCGGTTCTTCACCTTCATCTTCCGCAGCAGCGTCGTCACGTGGTACTCGACACCGCCGCGGCTCATGTGGAGGTTCGCCGCGAGCTGGATCGTGGAGACCCCGGAAGCGACACCCTCGAGGATCCGGGCGTCGATATCGGACAGCACCTTCTTCTTGCTGCAGGCCACCTCGTTGGCGCGGTCGGCCTTGTCGGGGCGGAACACCACGGTCAGGCTGTCGAGGCGGTCGCCGAGGCTGTGCACTGTCGAGCCGATGAACTCACCGGACAGCGTCGTACCGTTCTCCCGCATCACCAGGATGCGTTCGACGAACCGGCGGCGCTCACCGCGGGCCAGCAGCCGCAGCTGGTTCTCGACCTTGCCCCGCACGCTGGGGTGCAGCAGGTCGCACAGGCCCGTTCCGGTCACCGCGTCCGAGGTGCGCTCGAACAACCGGAAGAACTCCATGCTCGCCGAGACGACACGCAGGCGGTGGTCGAGGTTCACCATGCACATTTCCGGGGTGACGGCCCGGAGTGCGGGCTTGCGCGGTGCCGTCCGGACACTCCGGTCCATCGGCACGACAAGGCCGGCACCCGTAGTCAGATCCGCAACGTCCGCGCTCATGACGGCATTCCTTTCTTCGGCTGGAAGCTGAAGCCCCGGGGCGAGAAGGCCAAACGGCTTCCGACTTTCCAAGCCGCTTCCGAGGTGATGCAGATCATGCTAGGTGCGCTTGACTATCTCGGGCAATACAATCCGGCTATCCGGGCTTAACACTGTGGTGCGTGTGCGGTGGAGGTACGGAGGTACGGAGGGCGGGGTCGTGCGGTGCGGTACCGAACCCGCGGGCCGGCCCGACGGGCCCGATTTTCGGTCCCTGACCAGGGAAATCGCGGGGAGAGATCGGTCCGAACCACCACACCGCACACCCCGCCGCCCTCCGAACCCCGCACGGGGGGGGGGCCGCACTGCCGGGGTGCGGTGGCCGGTGCGGGGCCGCGACCGCACCGGCCCCGCAGCGACCGGAACGCGCGTCACGGGTCGGTTCCGGGGCATTCCCCGGCACCGCAAGGGTCTGGCGTGGGCTTGTCAGCTCTCCCGGTCGAGTGCGCCGAGGTGCTCGAGGAGCTCCGAGCGACCGCTCACCTCGAGCTTGCGGTACGTGCCGGTGAGGTTCTTCTCGACCGCGCGCCGGGTGACGCCGAGCGAATCGGCGATCCGCTGGTTCGTCCAGCCCCGCACCACGAGCCGCGCGACCGCGGCCTCGGTCTTGGTGAGATTGCCCAGCCGGTCGCCGGAAAACCGCAGCACCGGGCCGTTCAGCTCGGTCTCGCCGCTGCCTTCCAACCAGGACGCGCCGATTCCCTTGGCCAGCTCACGGCCTTCCGCGAGCGAGTCTTCCGCGTGCGGCAGCCCGGCGTCGAGCATGCGGGTACCCAGGATGACCGCCGTCCGCGCGCGCTCGACGACGTTCTCCGACTCCCGCAGGATGCCGGCGGCCTCCTGCAGCAGCGCGATGCCGTCGGCGCCGCCGGTCAGCATGCCCTGCAGGCGCAGGGAACGCCCGACACTCAGCGGGGTGCCCCAGCGCTGCGCGTACTGGTCCTCTTCGGACGCATACGCCTGCGCGGCGGGCAGGTCACCGAGCCGCTGGCTCACCAGGGCCGCCCAGATCCGCCACGGGTACTGCGGGGTGTTGACCCACCCCTCACGGTCCAGCCGGCGTCCGCAGTCCAGAAACCGGCCCAGCGCCGTGGCCGGATCGCCGCGGACCAGGTCGATCATCCCCCGGGTCAGCCGCCGGGCGGCGAACACGCGGTGGTCGGAACTGTCCATCGGGGCGGCGAGCAGCCGCTCGCCGAGCTCCGGATCCTGCGTTTCCAAGGCGATCTGGGCCAGCGCGGTGGCCGACAACGCGAGCGCGTCGGGCCAGGCCTCGTGCTCGCCGCCTTCCAGCACGCCGAGCGCGATCCGCCGGGCCTTGACCAGGTTTCCCTGGCCCACCTTGACCTCCGCCGTCTCGGCCGCGATCAGCGGCGCGGTGCCCGGCCAGTGCTCCTGGGCCGACTGCGCGGCCACCGCCAGCGCGGGTTCGAGCACCGCGGCGTGGTCGGCGAGCACCGTGATGGAGACGAGCAGCGGCAGGGACGTGTAGGCGTGGCGCGGGTCCAGCGGCTCTTCGCTGATCAGTCGCTTGAGGACGGTCTCGACGTCGTCGACCGCGACACTGCCCGACAACACCGCCGAGTGCAGCAGTACCACCGCGAGCTCCCGGCCCGCCGGTGAGTCGAGGTACTCGCCGTCCTCCAGTTCGGTCAGCCGGGCCAGTGCGGCCGCGCCGCCGCCCGGCTCCCCGATCCCCGGGTACCAGGACCGTGCCTCCGCGCAGAGCGCGAGCGGCGCCGGATCGCCGGCCCGCAGCACGGGTTCGACGGCCTCGCGGACCGCGCCGCCGAGGACCGGCGCGGACGCCGCCAGCGCGGGCGGGATCCACAGCGCGGCTTCCGCCCGCTGCGGACCGGCCGGCAGCAGCGCCAGCGCCTGGGACAGGTGCCGCGCCGCGGCGACGAGGTCGAAACCCCGTTCCGCGGCGGCGAGTTCGACGAGCAGCCGGCCGCGTTCTTCGCTGTCGGGCGCGGTGTTCAGCAAGGCACGGCGCAGGTAGCGCGCCGCCAGCTCGCCCGCGCCGCGTTCGAGCACGGTCGCCGCGGCCGAGCTGAGGATCCGCAGTTCCCACGGCGCTTCCGCGGTGCCGACCTTCATCAGCTTTTCGGCCACCCGCTCCGCCGGCCTGCCGTGCTCGTACAGCAGCCTGGCCGCGCGCCGGTAGAGGGTTTCCCGTAGTTCCACCGGCATCGCGGTCTCGATGCCCTCGCGCATGCTGGTGGTGACGAAAGTGATCCGCCCGTCCTCGCGGTCGGCCAGGCGCAGCCGCTCCAGGTCCCGCACCGCCGACGAGTACTCGAGGTCGTCGATGCCGGCTAGATCGGTGGCGAGCGCGGGTTCGGCGAGGTCGCCCAGCACCGCGACCGCGCGGGCCAGCGCGAGCACCGCGGGCGGTTGCGAGCCCAGGGACATCAGGACGCGGTTGTCGAGCACCCGCACCGCTTCGGCTTCCGCGGCCGCCGTCTGCGCGGCGATCGGCCGCAGTCCTTCGGCGACCAGTCCGGTGAGGACGGTCGCGACGTCGGCCGGGTTGCCGCCGGAGACGTCGTGCAGCATCGCGGTGAACGGCTCTTCGGCGGCCTCGCCGAACGCGACCTCGGCCATGGAGGCCACCGCGCGCGGCGAAAGCGCGGGGGGAACGACGATCCGCGCCGCCGCGGTCACCAGCTCGTGCACCAGCGGGTACTTCGGTGCCTCGCATTCGTCGGCCAGCGCCAGCGCCAGCAGGATCCGCGACCCGCCCAGCCGCTTGGCCAGGTACCCGAGCAGCCGCAGTGATCCCTGGTCCGCCCACTGCAGGTCGTCGACGATCACGACGACCAGGTCGTCGTGGGACATCGCGTGCACGACCGTGTGCAGTCCATAGAGGACGGCCTCGGTCGGCAGGTAGTGCTCGTGGCCGTCGGTGATGAGCCGTTCCTCGGTCAGGGCGCGCAGGATCTGCTCGGACGCGCCCTGGAACCAGCGGTCCCGCTCCTCTTCGCCGGCCGCGACGAGCACCGGCCGGCACAGCTGCTGGGCGATGCCGAACGCGAAGTCTTCTTCCAGTCTGGTGGCGTCCGCGCGCAGCACCCGGGCGCCCGCGTCGATCGCGGCCGTCGTGGTGTCCCGCAGCAGCGCGGACTTTCCGCTGCCCGCCGGGCCGCTGATCAGCAGCAGGGATCCGTCGCCGCCCGCGGCCGCGTTGAGGGCGGTCGCGATGGCGGCCCGTTCGACGTCACGTTCCAGAAGCACCGGTCATCAACTCACTGCGGGCCCGGGGCTCATCAGCTCGGCGAGCTGCCCCCGGCCGGTCACGGTCAGTTTCCGGTAGATCCGGGTCAGGCGCAGTTCGACCAGCCGGCTGCTCAGCTGCAGCGTCCGGGCGATCTCGGGGTTGGTCCGGCCCGCGGCGGCGAGCGCCGCGATCCGGGCCTCCTGTTCGGACAGTGCGCCGGCAGGATCGCCCGGGACCAGCCGGGTCCCGGAGCCGGCGCCGCCGCGGGCCAGCCGCCCGGAGACCTCGCGGATCTTGTCCGCGAGGCCGGCGGGCAGCAGTTGCGGCCGCAGGGTCGCCACGCGGCCGAGCAGCGCGGCGGCCTCGGCCGGGTCACCGTCGTCGAGCCGCGCGGCGGCCAGCTCGGTGACGGCGGTCAGGAAGTCCACCCGCCGGGCGGTGCCCTCCAGCAGGAGGACGGCCCGCTCGAGGTGCTCGCGGCGCTCCGCGCCGGTGAAGACGTCGGCCAGGTACAGGCTCGTGGCGCCGCGCGCGCCCGGCACACCCCAGGTTTCGGCGCGGGCCAACGTTTCCCGGGCCTGCTCGGCGGCGTCGCCGCCGGTCCGGGCGAGCGCGAGCGCCGCGCCGGTGCGCCACGGGAGGTCGACGGGATTGCCCGCGCGCCGGCCCGCCGTCCCGCGCCCGGCGGCGAGGAACGCCTCGAGCGCCGCCTGCGGGTCACCCGTCGTCAAGGACACGAAACCCTTTTGCAGCAACAGGTATCCGGCGGCCCCGCCGTCTTCGGCGCCGAAGGGGATGGCGGCGCCGGCCCAGTGCCGCGCTTCGTCGAGCCGGGCCGCGGCCAGCGCCGCCTCCGCGCGCACCGCCCACAAACCCGGCAGCGCCCGCGGGTGCCACGCCGGTTCCGGCAGCCGTCTCAGCGCGGTGGCCAGGTCGGCCTCGGCCTGCGCGCGGTTGCCGCGGCGCAGTTCGCAGCGCGCTCGCAGCAGGAGAGCGTTCGCCGCGGCCGCACGCGCACCGGCGTGGACCGCGTCCTGGTGGATGTCGGTGAGGCCGAGCACGGCCTCCGAAAGGTCGTCGGTGCACAGCAGCACCCAGGCCGCCCGCAGGCGCAGGGTGTAGGGCAAGTTCGCCCGCGGCCCGAGCGCGATCCGGGCCAGCTCCCGCGCGCGGCCGGGCCGGCGCCCGTCCCGGGTGAGCTCGACCGCGGCCGACACCGCGTGCACCGGGTCGGCGTCCGGCGCCGGCGGGACCTCGAAGCCGGGCACCGGGGCGACCGGGCCCGCCGGGCAGTCGTCCTGCGCGAGCCGGCCGAGCGCGGCCAGCGCCGACGTCCCGGTGGCGAACGCGCTGCGCCGACGGCAGGTCGCGGCGATCACGCGGTGTGCGGTGCGGCTGTCCCCGCGCGCGAGCAGGTGGTCGGCCGCTTCGAGCAGCACCGCGCCGGAAACCTCGGGGCCGGTGTCGAGCAGCACGCGCTGCAGCCGCTGATCGCTCAGCTCCGGCTCTTCGGCCACTTCGGCCAAGGCGAGGCCCAGCATGAGCTTCCGGCGTTCGGCCGGGCTGACCGGTTCCCGGAGCGCGCGGCCGAGCAGCCGCGCCGCGCCCGCGTCGTCGCCGAGGGCCTGACGCTGTTCCGCGGTCCGGCGCAGGGTCGCGACCGCCCAGGCGGCGCCGATCGGCCGCACGCCGGCGAGCAGTTCGGCCAGCTGCTCGTCCGGGACCGCGGCGCGGTAGGCGAGCTCGGCGCACCGGGTCGCGAGCTCGCCACGCTCGGTGACGCTGAGGGTGCCGAGCACGGCGTCCGCGGTGGCGTCGTCGGCAATGCCCGTCGGCGCGTCTTCGGCCACCAGGCCGAACCCGACGAGCTCGCGCAGCGCGTCGCCGACGCGGCCGGTGAGCGGGCCGCACAGCGTGGCCACGAGGTCGAAGTCGAGCAGCCCGCGACCGACCGCGATGGCGCGCACCAGCTTCAGCGCGTCGGCGGACAGCGCCGCGATCGACACGGCCAGCCCGGCGGCGCGGACCTCGGTCAGGTGGGTGGTGACGGCGGGCAGGTGCCGGGCCACCGGCTCGCGACCGGCCGCGACGAGCCGTTCGAGCACCGGCACCACCAGCGAGGGGCGGCCGCCGGTGGCTTCGTGCAGTCCGGCGGTGAACCGCGGATCGGGCCGGCACCCGGGGAATCGGGCGGCGACCAGCTCGCGCAGGCCGTCTTCGGTGAGCAGCCGGACGACCGCGGTGTCGCCACCGGGGACGACCGGGCGCTCGCCGCCGGCGAGCTCGGAGCGGACGAGCAGCATCGGCGCCTGCTGCAGCCGGTGCTCCATCGCCTCGAGCCAGGCCTTCGAGCCGGGATCGGCCCACTGGATGTCGTCGACGGCGATCAGCAGCGGCCCGCGGCTCGCGACGCCCACGAAGTCGCCGCACAACGTAGGGATCGAACGTTCGGCCGATGCCCGGCCGCAGGAGCGGGAGCCGCCGTCGAGGCGGCAGTCGGCGTCGGCGATGTCGGCGAACAGCCGGTTGATGACCCCGCGGTGCACGGCCGACTCGCCGGGCGAGCAGGACGCGAAGGCGGTGACCACCCCCGCGCCCCTGGCCTCCCTGACGGCGGCCCCGAGCAGCGCGGAGCGGCCCGCGCCGCGCGGACCGGCGACGGTCACGCAGCCGGACCGGCCGGTGAGCAGCCCGCGGATCCCGCTGCGCAGCAGGGCGATTTCGTCCTCGCGTTCGACGAGGGTGCGGTCGGCCCGGCGGCGTGAGCGGTCGTCCCCCTCCCCCAGCCACGGCACGGTCAGCACCCGCGCGGCGACGGGCCGGCCGGCTACTCGTTCGGCAGGGCCGGCGGGCTGGACAGGAGCGATCGGCAACGCCGATCGGACTGTTCCTGATCCGGGCACCACCATCACCCTCCGCACCGCCGCGGCTTCCGTCTGTCACTCGTTTCTGATTCACCAACGGGTGACGTGACCCTCAGACTAAGACGCCCAATGTTGGTTTCACAAGTCCAGCCCCTTCGTTTCGTTGGTACTTGACCCCACCCGTCAGTCCACTACCCACGAAGAGCCAGAAAACCCTACATTCGGGCAAGCTTGCTTGACATGTGGCCCGGGGTGTCGGCGAGGGTGGCTCACCAGCCCCGTTCGACAGGTTTCGAGGCCCCGAACATGAAAACCTCTTCAAATCGGCGTGCCGCGAAGATCGAGACGCCCCAGCTTGCCTTCGGCGGCTGGGGTGACTACGGGGTGTGGGCCGAGCATGGGTTCACACCCAAACCCAAGTCCGACCCGGGCAAGCCTCCCGAGGAGGAGCCGGAGACCTCCGGTCCCGAGCGTGAGGTGCGCGCCGAGACCCCGGCTCCGGGGCGGGGCCGGGGTCGTCGGACGCCGGGAGCCGCTCCCGCCCGTGCACGCGGGCCTCGCGACACCGCGGCTTCCGCAAGCGGGCGCGGCACCGCCGGCGACGAGAGCACGGGCACCGAGCGTCGCCGCCGGACCCGCGACAACGACGCCGCCACCCGTACCGGCGACGAGACCGCAGCCGCCGCTCGCACCGCGCACGGCCGCGGCACGGCCGCCGACGAGAGCACACTCGCCGAGCGTGGCCGCTGGACACCCCACGAGACCGCGCCGTCCGCGCGCCCGCGGAACGGTCGCCGACGCGAAGCCGTGAACGGCCGGCCTCCCCGCGAGGGCGACGGGACCGGCGACCCGCGGCGGGGCGAACCGGACCGCGCCGGCCGCGCCCCACGCACTCCGGTGACCGGTCTCCCGCGCCCCGTCGCGGCCGGGAACAGCCGCACCCCCGGCGAACCGCCCCGGAAACCACTCGAGCGAGCACAGCCGGGCACGGAGGACACCCCGTACACCCGCGACACGGTCTGGCCGCCGCAGCGGGAGCGCAACGTCCTGCCGCCGGAGGTCATCGTCACCTCCACCGGTCGCCACCGCGCCGCCGGCCCGCTCGACCTCGACCTGGCCGCCGTCTGCCGGATCTGCCAGATCCCGACCTCGATCGCCGAGGTCTCGGCCTACCTGATGCGCTCGCTCGACGCGACCCGCGCCCTGGTCCAGCACGGCATCAACACCGGCCTCCTGGTCGCGGAGGCGGCTGAACTCGGCGTCGCCGGGCGGCCACCGCTGGCGCTGCTGCACCGCGTCCACCAGGGTTTGCTGCGTCTCTAGGTGTACTGCCCGGGGTGGTTGCGATCGTGGCGACACGTGATCGGATGATCTTGGTGTGAGGGAGGGCCTCCGGGTTCGGTGTGGATTGCGACATCTGCACCGGCTACCAGGAGGCCCTCGTGTCCCACCGTAATGCCCCCTTGTCTGAAACCGGCAGGCTCCGACTGGCCCGGTGCGTCGTCGAGGACCGATGGCCGCTGCGCCGTGCCGCAGAGCGGTTCCAGGTCGCGGTCACCACCGCGAAACGCTGGGCCGATCGCTACCGCGCCGACGGCGTCGCCGGTATGACCGACCGCTCCTCACGGCCCTGGACCTGCCCACACCAGACACCCACCCGACTCGAGCGGCGGATCATCAAGGTCCGGGTAATCCGCCGGTGGGGACCGGCCCGCATCGCGTATCTGCTCGGGCTGAACCCGTCCACGGTGCACCGGGTCCTGGCCCGGTACCGATGTTCCCGGCTGACTCATCTCGACCGGGCCACCGCCCGGCCGGTCCGCCGTTACGAGCACGACGCCCCCGGTGACCTGGTGCATGTCGACATCAAGAAGCTGGGCAACATCCCCGACGGTGGAGGGCATCGGGTCACCGACCGTGCCACCGGTCTGCAGAACAGGAAAGCCACCACCGCAACTCGCTACCGCTACGGCAAACCCAAGATCGGGTCCAGCTATCTGCACAACGCGGTGGATGATCACTCCCGGCTGGCCTACAGCGAAATCCTGCCTGATGAAACCAAGGAAACCGCGGTCGCGTTCTGGTCACGAGCCCACGCGTTCTTCGCCGCTGCCGGGATCACCGTCGCGCGGGTGCTGACCGACAACGGGTCCTGCTACAAGTCCTATCTCTGGCGCGACACGCTGCGCGAGGCGGGCATCGTCCACAAACGCACGCGTCCTTACCGGCCGCAGACCAACGGGAAGGTCGAGCGGTTCAATCGCACCCTCCTCGAGGAGTGGGCCTATGCACGCCCTTACCGCTCAGAAGGGGAGCGCCGCGAGGCTTATCCGGGGTGGTTGCACACCTACAATCATCACCGCGGCCACACCGCACTCGGCGGCAAACCACCCGCCACCCGCGTCCCCAACCTCACCGGGCACTACATCTAGGCGCCGACGGCTCCGCAGCCCCGCGAGCCGGTGCGAACGGCCGCGTGACACTAGACACTTCCAGGTAGCGGCGAACCTACGCTTCCGCCATGGCGACCCAACTTTTGGCGTCCTCCGACGTGATGAGCTACGTCAGCGAGCACTCGCAAGCCGAGGACGAGATCCTGCGCGAACTGCGCGACGAGACGGCGGCGCTGCCCATGGGGGCGGCGATGCAGGTGTCCGCGGAAGAAGGCCGGCTGCTCGCGATGCTGGTCAAGCTCACCCGGGCGCGCCTGGTGGTGGAGGTCGGCACCTTCACCGGTTACAGCTCCCTCTGCATGGCCCGCGCGCTGCCCGACAGCGGGCTGCTGATCACCTGCGACGTGACCGACCGCTGGCCGGCGTTCGGCAGGCCCTACTGGCGGCGCGCCGGCGTCGAGGACCGGATCGACCTGCGGATCGCGCCCGCGACCGCGGTGCTCGACGCGCTCTTCCACGAGTACCGGCCGGGCACCGTGGACCTCGTGTTCATCGACGCCGACAAGACCGGGTACGCGACCTACTACGAAGCCGCCCTCGGGCTGCTGGCTCCCGACGGCCTCATCGTCGTGGACAACACGCTGTTCTTCGGCCGCGTCAGCGACCCCGAGGCCCAGGACCCCGACACGGTCGCCATCCGCGAGTTCAACCGCTTCGTGCGCGACGACCCGCGCGTGGAGATCTCCTTGCTGCCGATGGCCGACGGCATCACGCTCATCCGCAAGGTGGGCTGAGCCGGACCGAAGGCCGCCACGTCCCGACCGTGGCGGCCTTCTTCCGTGCCCGGGAAACCCGGTGGGACGACGAAAGAGGCCCGCCCCGGTTCACCGGGGCGGGCCTCTTCTCGGTCGTGCTCAGCGCACTCCGGCGGGTTCGGTGAGGTCGGGTGCCACCAGGGTGACCGTCGTCGGCTCTTCCTGCGGCACCGGCTCCAGGTGCAGCCGCTGCAGGCCGGGGACCTCGCCGTCGGGCAGGACGGCCGTGCACGCGCACGCGTCGTCGGCGAACCCGGCGAAGCGGTAGGCGATCTCCATCATCCGGTTGCGGTCGGTCGGGCGGAAGTCCGCGACCAGGTGCGCGTCCGCGTTCGCGGCCTGGTTGGCCAGCCAGCGCAGGATGATCGAGCCCGCGCCGAACGACACGACCCGGCACGACGTCGCCAGCAGCTTGAGGTGCCAGAACTCCTCGAACGTCTCGAGCAGGATCACCCCGACCGCGCCGTGCGGCCCGAACCGGTCGCGCATGCTGACCACCAGCACCCGGTGCGACGGGTCGTCGAGCAAACCGCGCAGCTTCGCGTCGGAATAGTGGATGCCGGTGGCGTTCATCTGGCTCGTGCGCCGGGTCAGCTCTTCCACCCGCGACAGCTCGGTGTCGGTCGCCGGCAGGATGGTCATCCGCAAATCCAGCGAGCGCAGGAAGTCCTCGTCCGGGCCGGCGAACCCGGCCTGGGCCTCCTGGCGGCGGAAGGAAGCCTGGTACATCTGGCGCCGCCGCCGCGAGTCGACGGTGACCGTTTCCGGGCTGAACTCCGGCCGTCCCGCCAGCTCCAGCACGTCCTCCGCGCGGTAGGTGCGCACCTGCGGGTGGTGGTAGGTGACCTCGGCCAGCTCGCTCTCGCGGTCGTCGACGAACGCGATCGTCTCGAGGGCGTACTTCAGCTCGTCGGCGATCGCCTTGACCGACTGCGACTTCGCGTGCCAGCCGATCTGCGGCAGCACGAAGTACTCCGCGAGGCCGAGTTCCTCCAGCCGCGCCCAGGCGTGCTCGTGGTCGTTCTTGCTCGCGACCGACTGCAGGATGCCGCGCTCGTCGAGGGTTTTCACCAGCTGCCGGATCTCGTCGGGGACCTCGACCGCGCCGTCTTCGAGCAGCGTGCCGTTCCACAGGGTTCCGTCGAGGTCCCACACCAGGCACTTGACCATGGTCGTGCTTGCCACCGGAGTTCTCCTCAGTCGCCGGAATTCACGAGGACACGGGTGTGCCCCGCCAGGATGAGCTGGCAGATCTCGTTGCTGCCTTCGATGAGTTCCATCAGCTTCGCGTCGCGGTGCGCCCGGGCGACCACGTGGCCGTCCTGGGCGGCCGCCGACGCCAGCACCTGCACCGCCGCGCCCGAGCCGCGGGCCGCCGCGGTCGAGCTGACGTACTTGGCCAGCACGGTCGCGACCACCATCTCGGGCGAGCGCTCGTCCCAGGCCCGGCTCGCGTGCTCGCACACGCGTGTCGCGGCCTGCTCGTCGGCGTACAGGTCGGCCAGGTGCCGGGCGACGAGCTGGCGGTCGGCCAGCGGCAGCCCGCCCTGGCGGCGGTTCGCCGCGTGCGCGCCGGCGGCGGCCAGGCAAGCTCGCAGGATGCCGACGCAGCCCCAGGCGACCGAGATCCGCCCGTAGGCCAGGGCGGTCGTGATCAGCATGGACAGCTCGACCCCACCGCCGCCGAGGACCACCGAGCGCGGCAGCCGGACGTCCCGGAGCCGGACGGTCGAGTGGCCGGCGGCGCGGCACCCGCTCGGGTACGGGACGCGCTCGACCGTGACGCCTTCGGCGTTCGTCGGCACCACGACCGCCGTGCCGAGGCCGTCGAGCTCGCCGACGACCACGATCAGGTCCGCGTAGGCCGCGGCGGTGATCCACACCTTCTCGCCGTTGACCACGACGTCGTCGCCGTCGGCGCGGACGGTGGTGGCCACCGACGACAGGTCGCTGCCCGCCGCGGGTTCGCTGAACGCCACCGCGGCCAGGTCACCGGAGGTGAGCCGGCCGAGGTAGTGGGCGCGCTGGGCGCGGTCGCCGAAGCGCTGGATGGTCCAGGCCGCCATGCCCTGCGACGTCATGACGCTGCGCAGGGAGCTGCACAGCGAGCCGGCGTGCGCGGTGAACCATCCACTGTGGAGGCTGCTCGCGCCGAGGCCGCCGAACTCGGCGGGCACCTCGGCGCACAGCAGTCCCCGGGCGCTCAGCGCGCGCAGCAGGTCCTCGGGCAGCAGGCCGTCGACGTCCCAGGCCGCCGCCCGATCGCCGACCCGCGCGGTCAGCTCGGCGGCGGCCGCTTCGAGGGGGTTGTCACTCATCGAGCAGACGTCCCACGAGCGAGGTCATGCCCTCGACGGTGCGAAAGTTGTCCAGCTTCAGGTCCGGGCCGACGATCGCGATGCCGTAGGTCTGCTCGAGGAACACGACCAGCTCCATGGCGAACATCGACGAGACCAAGCCGGTGCGGAAGAGGTCCTGGTCGACCGGGACGTCCTGCTTGACGCGCCCGGCCAGGAACTCCCGGATCTCCCGCGTCACGGCCTCCGGCGTGCGCGCCGGGGTTGCGGTGGTGGAGACGTCGTTCACTCAGAACACCTTCCCGTACTCGTAAAAGCCCCGTCCGGTCTTCCGGCCGAGGTGGCCGTCGGCCACTTTGGACTGCAGCAGCGCGCAGGGTGCGTGGCGTGGGTCGCCGGTGCGTTCGGCGAGCGCCCGCAGCGCGTCCGCGAGGTTGTCGAGGCCGATCAGGTCAGCGGTGCGCAGCGGGCCGGTCGGGTGGCCGAGGCAGCCCTGCATGAGCTCGTCGACGGCTTCCACCGAAGCGGTGCCCTCTTCGACCACCCGCGCCGCGTCGTTGATCATCGGGTGCAGCAGCCGGCTCGTGACGAACCCGGGCGAGTCCCGCACGACGATCGGGCGGCGCCGCAGCCGTTCCAGCAGCCCCAGCACGGCGTCCAAAGTGGACTGCCCGGTCCGCGGACCGCGGACCACCTCGACGTTCTGGATGAGGTAGGCCGGGTTCATGAAGTGCGTGGCCAGCAGGTCCGCGGGACGCGTGACCGCTTCGGCCAGCTCGTCGACCGGGATGCCGGAGGTGTTGGTGATCAGCGGCGTCCCCGGCGCGACCAGCGCCGACAGCTCGCCGAGCACCTGGGCCTTGACCTTGTCGTCTTCGATGATCGCTTCGACGACCGCCGTCGCGTCCTTCGCCGCGCTCAGCTCGGCCGTCGCGGTGAGCTCCGCTTCGGCGACGTCGGGGAACGCGCCCATCAGGCGGCCGTGCCGCAGCTGCTGGGCCACGCGCCGCTTCGCGGTTTCCACCGCCTCGCCGTCCACTTCGACCAGGGTGACCGGAACCCCGTGTCCCAGCGCCATCGCCGTGATGGCGGAGCCCATCACCCCGCCTCCGATCACGGCCGGCCGATCCTGCGCCCGCTCGCCCACCGCGCCTCCCGAGTATCCGGTTTTCTCCCTTGTGCCAAGGGAGCGTCGGTCACCGCGGCCGCACCGGTCAACGAACCGCCCGCATTACTAATGTTTTTCGTCCGGCGCGCCGGGCCCCGGGTCGGCCCGCAGCACGCCCAGCGCGGCCAGGTCACCCATCCACGTGCGCAGCGAACCGGCCAGCTCCGCCGGTTCGACGTCGCAGGTGCGCGCGAGCGCGAGGGCCGCGGCTCCGGGCTCCCAGTCGTGCTGGGCCAGCGCGATCCACATCGCCGCGCCGAGACCGCTCGCGAGCACGCGGTGCTCGCCGCTGGGCAGCACCATTTCGAGCACGCCGGTGTCGTCGACGATCACCGCTAGCCCGGGTACCGGACGCATGGCGCTCCCCCGGGGTCGACGCGGCGGTTCCCGGTCACAGGGCCGGTTCCGGGGTGTGCAGGCCGTCGGGAAACCGCTCCTGCAGCTGGGTGCGGCCGCCGACCCCCAGCTTGCGATAGACGCTCGTCAGGTGGATCTCGACGGTCCGCACGGCCAGCTGCAGCGAGTCGGCGATGGTCCGGTTCGTGGCTCCGGTCGCGGCCAGATCGCCGACGCGCCGCTCCCCCAGCGTCAGCGCGTCGGTCACGTTGCCCGTCACCGGGTAGGTGCGGCCACCGGCCGCGGTCACGCCCGCACGCGCCTCCTCGGCCCGGCCCCAGAACCCGGACCGCACCGAGAGATCCACGGCGGCGCGGAACCGCCTGCGTGCGCTCTGGTGGTCCCCGGTGCGCAGGAGGGCCTGTCCCAGCGCGGTTTCGGCCTCGGCGAGGTGCCAGGACGCGGCCGTCCCGGCGAGGACGTCGGCCGCCGCGGTGAGCCCGTCGACCGCCGAGCCGCCTTCGGCCACGAGCCCGCGGCCCAGTAGTGCCAGGCCCCGGGCGGACGGGGTTCCCCACCGGCGCGCCAGGCTTTCCCCGTGCGCGACGAGCTCGGCCGCTTCGGCCCGCCGGCCGAGCCGGACGAGCACGCGGGCGCCGTCGAGCCACCACGGGACGAACAGCGGGTTGGCCGCACCCTCCCCGGCCAGCTCGTCGCCGCACCGTCGCGCGTGGACCAGTGCGGTTTCGAGGTCGCCGCGCGCCTCGGCGAGCCGGGCCCGGGCGAGCAGGTGGGACGGGAAGCGGAGCACGGACGCGTCGCAGCCGTACCGGTCGGCCCTGGCCAGCGCGGCGGCCGCGGCGCCGGTGTCACCCTGGTGCAGCAGCACCACCGCCTGGGCCACGAGTGGCGAGGTCGCGAGCTCGGCGCGGTCGTCCTGCTCGGCGGCGCGCACGGCCGCCGACGCGTCCGACAACGCGCGGGACAGGTCCCCGACGCCGCACGAAAGCCACGAGTGCGCGGTCAGCGCCACGACTTCCGACCAGCCGGTGTCACCGCGCACCGGGCCCGGCGAAAGGCCGCCCAGTGCGTGCAGCGCCTCGTCGACCTCGTCGGCGGCGAACAACACATACGCGGCCAGCGAGCCGGCCCAGCGCACCGACGGCTCCGGCCGCTCCAGGGCCCGCCGCGCACAGGACACGGCGAGGCCGCGGTCGGTGCCTCGGATCATGTGCGCCGTCGCGGCCAGCGCCAGCGCGGTCACCTCGGCCGGGGTCTGCCCGGTCAGCGCGGACATGGCGGGCAGCCGCGGGCCGACGAGCGCCAGGGAACCGGCCTGCTCGAACGCCACCGCGGCCAGCGCCGCCTCCAGCTCCGTGCGCAGGCTCCGGTCGGCGTCCCCGCCCGGGTCGGCGTCGAGCTGCGCGAGCGCGCCGGTCAGCAGCGTGGTCGCTTCGGCCGCCTCGCGAGCCGACAGCGCGGCGATGGCCAGCTGCAGCGAGATCCGGGCGCGACTGCACGTGTCTTCGGCCAGCCCGGACATCCCGGCGAGCGTCGCGTACGCCGCCAGCGGGTCCCGGACGCCGACGAGCCGGGCGAACTCGATCCGCACTGGCATGTCCTGCGGCCGGTCCGCGACGAGCACGCCGAGGAACCGGGCGGCGTCGTGCGGCCGTCCGGCGCGCTCGGCGGCGCGGGCGGCTTCGGCGAGAACGTCCCGCATCCAGCGTTCCGGCAGCTGACGGCGGCCGACGAGGTGCTCGGCGACGTCTTCGGGGGCGCGGCCGTGGTCGTTGAGCAGCCGCGCCGCGGTCAGCCGCAGCGGGTCCAGCCGGCGTTCGGGGACGCCGGCCAGCACCGCCTCGCGGATCGCGGGTGACGCGAGCTCCCGGCCGTCCGCGCGCAGCAGGTGTTCCGCGGTCAGGACGCCGATCGCGTCCGCGGCCAGCGGTTCGGGCACCCCGCCGAGCAGGCCGGCGAGCTCGACGTCGGGCTCGCCGAACACCGCCACGGCCTCGGCCACGCTCCGCACGTGCCAGGGCCGGCCGGCGAGCACCCGTTCGACCAGCCGGGCCCGGGAGCCGGGCGCGAGCACACGGGCGCGGGCCAGTGCCCGGTCATCCGGCACCAGGCCTTCCCGGGACAGGGCGGCGCACACCTCGCCGAGCAGCGCCGGGTTGCCGCCGGTCAGCTCGGCCAGCCCGGCGGCGAAGCCGGGCCGGGGCCGGACGGGCCACCAGGCGGCGACCACCTCGTCGACGCCGGCCTCGTCGAAGGGCGTGAGATCGAGGGTCGCGACGTCGCCGGGCGGCAGCGTCATCGGGGGCCACGGCAGCCGGTCGGTCGGCCGCTGCGCGACCACCACGAGCAGGCGCTGTTCCGCGCCCCGGTGCGCCTGGTGGGCCAGCACCCGCAAGGAGGCCTCGTCACAGTGGTGGAAGTCGTCGAGCAGGATGACGACGGGGCCCCGCGCGGTCAGGTCGGCCAGGCGGCGGCCCAGCCGCCGCGAAAGCAGCGGCACCGGTGTCCGGTCGTGGCCCGCGGCGTCCGGGAGCAGCCCTTCGACCGCGGTGCCGCCGCCCGGGCGGCGGCACGTCCCCGACAGCACGATCGCGCGGTTCCCGGCCGACCGCGCGAACTCCGTCAGCAACGCCGTCTTGCCGGTGCCGGTCGCCCCCCGCACCCGGACCAGGGTCGCCGAGCCCGCGCGCGCGTTGGCGAACGCCGAATCCAGGTCCGCCAGCTCGCGCCGGCGGCCCACCACGCGGCCGGCGGCACCGATCACCTCCGCCATGTCACCCCACTTTCACGGAAGGCGGCGTCCGCCCAGTCCCTCGTCGTCGGCGCCGTGCCACATCTCCGCCGCGTACGGCGTGTCCGGCACGAGGACGCGGCTGGGCGTCCCGGCCGCGGCGACCGCGGGCAGTTCACCGAGGCCGCTCTCGATCCAGCCGAGGTCGCTCATCAGCCGCCGCATGAGCGGGGTGTCACCGTGGATCCGGTGCAGGGACTGGATGGCGCGGCGTAGCTCGGTCGCCTTGCGCCGGGCTGCGGTGAGCGCGTCGGCAGTCATCGGGACTCCTCTCGGCGGCCCGGTTCCCGGGACACGACCGGACCTCGTGCCGCACCGAGGTTAGGTCGTGGATCACCCGGAAAACCCCGGACATCGTCCGGCTGCCGCACCTTTCGCGCGGCAACACTAGGGAATCCGTGGTCCCGGAAGGGATTCACTGGTGAGCCCGACACCACGCCGAAGGGATACGCTCTCGTGAACATCGCGGACAACGCCACGACGTCGTGGATCCGCCGTTACCACCCCGCGCCGGGCGCGGAGACCCGGCTGGTCTGCTTTCCCCACGCCGGCGGCTCGGCCAGCTACTTCCACCCGGTCTCGGCCAGGTTCGCGCCGGGCGTCGACGTCGTTTCGCTGCAGTACCCGGGCCGGCAGGACCGCCGCCGGGAGCCGAACGTCGAGTCGATCGCCGGCCTGGCGGACCTCGTCGCGGACGAGCTGGCCGCGCTGTCCGACAAGCCGACCGTGTTCTTCGGCCACAGCCTGGGCGCGATCCTCGCCTTCGAAACCGCCTGGCGGCTCGAACAGCGCGGCGTGCGCGCGCCCGGCGTGGTCATCGCGTCCGGTCGGCGCGGCCCGTCGACCGTCCGCGACGAGCGGATCCACGAGCGCGACGACGACGGCGTGCTCGACGAGGTCCGCGAGCTCAACCGGCTGGACGGGACGGTCATCGGCGGCGACGAAATCCTGCGGATGGCGCTGCCGGCCATCCGGGCCGACTACCGCGCGATCGAAACCTACGCCTGCCCGGCCGGCCGTCGCGTCCGCTGCCCGGTCACCGTGCTGATCGGCGACCGCGACCCCAAGGTCACCACCGAAGAGGCGCGGAACTGGGGCGAGCACGCCGAGGGCGGTGTCCGCGTGGAGGTCTTCCCCGGCGGGCACTTCTTCCTCGCCCGCCACCAGAGCGCGGTGAACGCCGAAATCGAACGCGAGCTGCGCGCGCTCGCGACGCCCGCCGTGGGTTCCGGCACCGCGGGATGAGCCGCGGCGCAGCGGGAAAGACGGCCCGGCGCGGCGCGGCGGTCGGCGGGCGCCGCGGCATTGCATTCCGGACGTGATTCAACATAAAGTAACATCGGCAACCACACAGTCCGACATGGCGGGGGTCGCGGGTGTACGCGGAAGAGCGTCAGCAGCTGATCCTCGAGCGTGCCCGCTCCCACGGCCGGGTCGACGTGGCCGAGCTTGCCGGCGAGTTCGCGGTGACGACGGAGACGATCCGCCGCGACCTCACCACCCTCGAACGCTACGGATCGCTCCGCCGCGTGCACGGCGGGGCGATCCCCATCGAACGCCTCGGCTTCGAACCCGCACTGAACACGCGGGAAAGCGTGATGACGGTGGAGAAGAAGCGGATCGGCCGGGCCGCGCTCGCCGAACTCCCCGCGGAGGGCGCGATCCTGCTCGACGCGGGCACGACCACCGCGCACCTGGCCGAAGCGCTGCCGGTCGACTGCAACCTCACCGTGGTCACGAACTCCATCGACATCGCGCTCACGCTGTCCAAACGCCCGCACCTCACGGTGATGCTGGTCGGCGGCAGACTGCGCGCGCGCACGCTGGCCTCGGTCGACTCGTGGGCCCTGCACTCGCTGAGCGAGACGTACGTCGAAGTGGCTTTCATGGCCACCAACGGGTTGTCCGTCGAACGCGGCCTCACCACCCCCGACCCGGCCGAGGCGATGGTCAAGCGCGCGGCCATCTCCGGCGCCCGGCGCGTCGTGCTGCTGGCCGACCACACCAAGGTCGGGAACGACCACTTCGCCCGGTTCGCCGAACTATCCGAAGTGGACACCTTCATCACCGACGGCGGCATCGATTCGACGGTGGCCGCCGACATCGAGCGTGAAGGCGTGCACGTCCGGACCGCCTGAGCTACCAGCGCACCGGCAGCTCGTACAGTCCGAAGAGGACGCCGTCGTGCTTGAACTCGAGCTCGTCGGCGGCCAGCGCCAGCCGCAGCCGGGGCACCCGGTCGAACAGCGTGCCCAGCGCGACCTCCATCTCCAACCGGGCCAGGTTCTGCCCGATGCACTGGTGGATCCCGTACCCGAACGCGACGTGGTGGCGCGCCGAGCGGGCCGGGCAGAACTCCCCCGGGTCGTCGAACACGGTGCCGTCGTGGCCGGCGGCCAGTCCCAGCGGCGCGACACCTTCGCCGCGGCGGATGAGCTGGCCCGAGATCTCGAGGTCTTCGGTGGCGACGCGGAGACTGACGACGTCGGAGATGGAGTAGAAGCGCAGCAGCTCTTCGACGACGCCCTCGTGCCCGATCCACTGTGGATTGTTCAGCAGCGTGACCACGCCGAGGGACAGCATGTTCGCGGTGGTCTCGTGCCCGGCGACGAGCAGCAGCATGGCCACGCCGAGCAGCTCGTCGTCGGCCAGCGCGCCGCCCGCGATGAGCCGGCTGATGAGGTCGTCGGCGGGCTGCGCGCGCTTCGCCGCGATCAGTTCGGTCAGGTAGGTGTTGATCTCGCCGAGCGCCGCTTCCCGTTGCCGGGCGGTCGAAGCGAGGCTGACCAGGACGCGCGTGCGCGACTCGAAGTGCTCGTGGTCCTCGTAGGGCACGCCGAGCAGCTGGCAGATGACCAGCGACGGCAGCACGAGGCAGAAGGCGGAGACCAGGTCGGCGGAGTTCCCGGCGGCGAGCATGGCGTCGATCCGCTCGTCGACGACGCGCTGGATGCCCGGCCGCAGCTCGCGCACCTTCCGCACGGTGAACTCGGGGATGAGCAGCTTCCGGTACCGGGTGTGCTCGGGCGCGTCCATGGCGACGAACCAGCCGGGCAGCGCCTCGGGCGCCCCGCCGGTGGCGGGGAAACCGGGCTTCGCGGGGTC
Source organism: Amycolatopsis sp. NPDC114478 (assembly GCF_055633805.1). NCBI lineage: Bacteria > Bacillati > Actinomycetota > Actinomycetes > Pseudonocardiales > Pseudonocardiaceae > Amycolatopsis > Amycolatopsis sp. NPDC114478. Next base: position 159,712 of record NZ_JBVKDO010000022.1, read on the forward strand.
GGAGCTGAGCCGGGGGTCGGTCAGCGCGGCCCGCACGTCTTCGTGCCGCGCGACCAGCCAGACGGGAGTGCCGCCGGGCAGCACGGTCCGGCAGAGCCCGGGCCGGGCCCGCAGGTCCGCGTAGCCATCGGGCGGAGTGACCTGGCCGGGCGCCCGCCGCGGGAAGTCGACGACGCCGGGTTCCGTACTCACCATGCCCCGTGTTCTACCGGGACGCACCTCCGCTGTCCCGCCTCGCGGCCGGAAGTCTACGAAAACCCGTGGGCCGGGCCGCGGTGCGGCCGCGGCGAGCCGGGTGAAGTGTGCGGATTCCCCGAGACTTCCGGCCCGGTGCTGGGTGGCCGCGGCCGGCCCGGGGTTGACTGGCCCTCCCCCGCGCGAGCGGGGTCGAGAAGGGGAGCCGGACGACATGCGGATGGCCGAACTCAGCGCGGAATCGGGTGTTCCGGTCGCGACTGTCAAGTTCTACCTGCGCGAGGGCCTGCTGCCCGCGGGCCGGCGGGTCGGGCCCAACCAGGCACACTACTCGCCCGATCACGTCAAGCGGCTGCGGCTCGTCCGCGCGCTGCGCGAGATCGGCGGGCTGTCCCTGGCCGCGGTGGCCGAGGTGCTGTCGGCGCTCGACGCGGGTCGCGCCGCCCCGTTCGTGCTCGGTGTCGCGCAGGACGGGAAAGCCGCCGTCCGGCCCGTCGGCGGACCCGCGCGCAACTGGGCCCTCGGCCTGGTCGCCGAACTGCTCGGCGAAGGCGCCGACCACACCGACCCGGCGGTCGCCGGCCTGGTCACCATCCTGACCGTCTGTCACGGCCTCGGCCAGGACGCGGTTTCCGGACGGCTCGCCGAGTACGCCGAACTCGCCCGCGCGGTCGCGGCGGTCGACGCGGCCGTGATCGGTGACGCCGGCCCGGTCCGGCACCCCGGGGAGACCGCGCTCGTCACGGCCCTGCTCGGCGAGCCGCTCTTCGCCGGGCTCCGGCACGTCGCCCTCGTCAACGCGCTCGCCGCTCCGGCCCAGGCGTAGCGGACCGGCACGGGTGCCGGTCCGCTACGCCCGCGACGTCAGGACTTGCGCCGCAACGGGCTGCGGCCCGCGTACTCCGCCGCCGTTCCGAGATCTTCCTCGATCCGCAGCAGCTGGTTGTACTTCGCCGTGCGGTCCGCCCGCGACAGCGAGCCCGTCTTGATCTGCCCGCACTCCACCGCGACCGACAGGTCCGCGATGGTGGTGTCCTCGGTTTCGCCGGACCGGTGCGAAAGCACGACCCCGTACCCGGCCCGCGCGGCGACCTCGACCGCGTCGAGCGTCTCGGTGAGCGTGCCGATCTGGTTGACCTTCACGAGGATCGCGTTCGCCACACCCTGCTCGATGCCCTGCGAAAGCAAGCCCACATTGGTGCAGAACACGTCGTCGCCGACGAGCTGGATCTCCTCGCCCAGGGCCCGCGTCACCAGCTGCCAGCCGGCCGTGTCGTCCTCCGCCATCGCGTCCTCGATGGACGCGATCGGGTACCGGGCCACCAGGTCACGCAGGTACGCGGCGTGCTCCGACGCGGACCGCTTCACCCCTTCGCCGCGGTAGTGGTACACGCCGTCTTCGTAGAACTCCGACGCGGCCAGGTCCAGCATCAGCGCCACGTCCTCCCCCGGCACGTACCCGGCCTTCTCGATCGCGCGGACCACGAAGCCCAGCGCCTCGTCGGCCGTGCCCAGCTGCGGGGCGAAGCCGCCCTCGTCGCCCACGTTCGTGTTGTGCCCGGCGTCGCGCAGGATCCCCCGCAGCGTGTGGAACACCTCCGCGCCGGTCCGGACCGCCTCCGCGAAGCTCGACGCGCCGACCGGCGCGATCATGAACTCCTGGAAGTCGATGCCGTTGTCGGCGTGCGCGCCGCCGTTGACGATGTTCATCATCGGCGTCGGCAGCAGGTGCGCGTCCTCCCCGCACAGGTGCCGGTACAGCGGCAGCACGTGCGACTGCGCGGCCGCCTTCGCCACCGCCAGCGACACCCCGAGGATCGCGTTGGCACCGAGGCGTGCCTTGTTCGGCGTGCCGTCCAGCTCGATCATCGCGCTGTCCACAGTGGCTTGCGACTGGGAGTCCAGCCCCTCGACGGCGACGGCCAGCTCGCCGTTCACCGCGTCGACCGCCTTCCGGACCCCCTTGCCCAGGAACCGGTTCGGGTCGCCGTCACGCAGCTCGACGGCCTCCCGCGTGCCCGTCGACGCGCCCGACGGCACCGCCGCCCGGCCCAGGGAGCCGTCGGCCAGCACCACGTCGACTTCGACCGTCGGGTTGCCGCGGCTGTCCAGGATCTCCCGGCCGGTCACTTGGACGATGGCAGTCATTTCGCTCCTCAGCGCACGGCCCCGCCGTGCTTCGGGTTCAGGGAAGGCCGGCGGGACGAACACGGCGCGGGCGGGACGACGTCGTCACCTGACCCCGGCCGGACCGGTGTCCTCCCGTTCTACCGAGCCACCACCCTGGAAAACACCAGCATCGGGCCGTGAGGACGCCGTGGAGCGCGCCGAATCGGCTAGCGTGCGCCGGAAACCACCCCCGAGTCCGAAGTGGAGCCCCACCATGCCCATCGCGACCCCCGAGGTCTACGCGGAGATGCTCGACCGGGCCAAGGCGGACGAGTTCGCCTACCCGGCCATCAACGTGACCTCGTCCGAGACCGTGAACGCCGCCATCCGCGGGTTCGCCGAGGCGGAGAGCGACGGAATCATCCAG
>NZ_JBVKDO010000023.1:0-160289 GCF_055633805.1 Amycolatopsis sp. NPDC114478
TGCACATCCTGCTGCTGCCGGGCATCATGCTGGCGCTGGTCGGGGTGCACCTGGCGCTGGTGTGGTACCAGAAGCACACCCAGTTCCCGGGGGTGGGGCGCAAGGAGACCAACGTGGTCGGGGTGCGGATCATGCCGTACTTCGCGCTCAAGGGCGGGGCGTTCTTCACCCTGGTCATCGGGGTGCTGGCGTTGATGTCGGGGTTGTTCCAGATCAACCCGGTGTGGAACTTCGGGCCCTACAACCCTTCCCAGGTTTCCGCCGGGTCCCAGCCGGACTGGTACATGGGGTGGGCCGACGGGCTGCTGCGCGTGTGGCCGCCGTGGGAGCTCTACCTCGGCGACCACACCGTGCCGCCGGTGTTCTTCGCCGGCGCGATCGGCATCGCCGTGCTCGTCACGCTGCTGCTGAGCTACCCGTTCATCGAACGCCGGCTCACCGGCGACACCGCGCACCACAACCTGCTGCAGCGCCCGCGCGACGTCCCGGTACGCACGTCGCTGGGCGCGATGGCGATCACGTTCTTCCTCGTGCTCACCCTCTCCAGCTTCAACGACATCCTCGCCGTCCAGTTCGACGTCTCGCTCAACGCCATGACGTGGGCCGGCCGGATCGGGCTGCTCGTCGGGCCGCCCCTGGCCTACTTCGCCGCCTACCGGCTCTGCGTCGGCCTGCAGCGGGCCGACCGCGAGGTGCTGGAGCACGGCGTCGAGACGGGCATCATCAAGCGGCTGCCGCACGGCGAGTTCGTCGAGATCCACCAGCCCCTCGCCGCGACGCCGCTCGAGTACCAGGGCGCGCCGGTGCCGAAGAAGATGAACAAGCTGGGTTCCGGCGGCCACGCCGTCCCGGGCTCGCTGCTGACACCGGACCCACCCGACGAGACGCGCGCCCTGGACCGGGGGCGGCGATGACCGTCACGGTCACCACCCGCCTGGCGGCCGGGTGCGCGGCGGGGGCGGCGCTGCTGTCCGCGTTCGCCACGACGGCCAGCTTCGGGTGGCTGCCCCTGGAATCGCCCGCCGTGGCGGCGGGGATGGCGCTGACCGTCCACGGTGTACTGCTGCTGACCATTGTGGACAGTCACGACCGGCGGCTGCGCGGCACGGCGATCACCGTCGACTCGGTGCTCGCGTGCTTCCTGCTCGCCGGTTCGCTCTGGACCGCGGCCGCGCACTTTCCCGGCCAGCCGGGCCTGATCGCCGTACAGATCCTCGAGAACGTCGCCGGGCCGCTGGCCGTACTCGCCGTCCACAACGGACCGAAGGTGGTTTCGTGACCAAGCCCGTCGTGATCACCACGGCCGCGCCGTCGGCCGACGAGCAGCTCGCCCGCCGGCGCCGCAAGTACGTCGTGATGATGGCCTGCCGGATCCCGTGCCTGGTCCTCGCCGGGCTCACCGCGCACATCTGGTGGCTGGCCCTGGCGTTCCTGGCGGTGTCCGTGCCGCTGCCGTGGGCGGCGGTGCTCATCGCCAACGACGTCCCGGCGAAGCGGAAGCACCCCGTCCTGCACCTTCCGCGGCGTGCGCTGTCACCCGGAGAAAGCCGCGAGGGCCGCCGTGAATGACGCCGGCACCGGCTCCCCCACGATCGGCAGCCCGCGCCACCCCGGGCCGGCCGGGCGCACCGGCACCCCGTCGGCGTGCAGGGCGCGCAGGATCCGCACGTCCGCCGACTGCGAGGTCATCGACCACACCACCACGCCCGACGGCGTGAAGCGGTCGGCCACCACGCGCAGGACGTCGAGCGAGACCAGGCCGCCCAGGAACCACGCCGGGGCGCCGTCGTCGTTCAGCGCCGCGCACAGCACCTTGACCGGCAGCTCGTGGCGCTCGGCCGGGCCGCACACGAACAGCACCGGCGCCCGGCCGGCGCCGGCCGGCGCCGGGTACCGGTCCAGCGCCGCGGACGACGCCGTCGCCAAGGCCCACTCCGCGGCCATCGCCGCGCGGTCGCCCAGCCGCGCCCACCGCTCCCCGATCGCGCGCAGCACGGGCGCGATCACCTCCGTCCAGGCCTTCGCGACACCCAGGCTGCCGAGCGCGTCGTCGACCAGGCCGCCCATCGTGGCCAGGTCCAGCGACTCCGCCGCCTCGGTCAGCCGCTGCCGGCGCTGCCCGGCGGTCACCTCGGCGGCCGAGCGCTCCAGCACCAGCCGGGCGGCATCGCGCGCGCTGGTCCCCTGGGCCTGCAGGGCCCGCATCCGGCGCAGCCGCTCGACGTCCTCGGGCGTGTACCGCCGCCGTCCGTTCGCCTCCCGCTCCGCGGCCCCGATCCCGTACCGCTGCTCCCAGGTGCGCAGCGTCACCTGGGACACCCCCAGCGTCCGCGCCACCTCGCTCGAGCTGAGCGGCCGCGGTCCGGCGTTACGGCTCATCCGGCCTCCTTCTGGACGCGTATTGAAACACGGAACGACCGGTCAGGCCGGACGTCGCCACGCTGGAACCCCCGGCTGGATCGCATTCGCATCGGAGGTGCTGCCATGGACACCCAGCCCGAGCACCGCTGGCTGACCATCCAGGTCGGCCGCTTGAGCGCGAAGATCGCCGACGTCGCCGAAGGCCGACTCGACCTCCGGCCCCGGCCGGAAGCCCCGACGGTCCGCCGCTGGCTCGCCGACCGGCTCACGTTCGGCGCGGCACCCACCGCCGCGCTGGGCTACACGGTGCTCGTCGCCGACGAGCTGGTCACCAACGCGTACGTGCACGCCGAAGCACCGCTGCAGCTGCGGTACACCCGCCACCGCACGGGGCTCCTGCTCGAGGTCACCGACGCGGCACCGTACCGGACGCAAACGCTCACGGCCATCCGCGACGGCGCCCGCGGGCCCGGCACCGGCCTCGCGGTCGTGTCGAACCTGGCGCTGGCTTGGGACGTCCACCACGACGCCGTCGTGAAGACCGTGTGGGCCTTGATGCCTTGGCGGTCCTCGTAGCGCGGCTACGGGACCAGGAGCTCGACCGCGGTGGTGAACCGGCGGAGGTAGTCCTCGCGGGTGCCGACCTGGTGCTTCAGCCCGACCGACGCGCTGATCAACGTCTGCGCGACGCGGGTCGCCGTCGCACGCCCGGTCACCTTGGCGAGCGCGTCGGTCACCAGCGCCTCGAAGCGCGCCGGAGCCGTCTCGACGATGTCGCCCAGCAGGTCCGGGTTCTGCTCGATCACCCCGGTCACGTCCCGGCTCAACGGCCCGACGTAGCGGCCGGCCCACTGGTCGAACGCCCCGGCGACGCGTTCGCGCAACGGCTTGCCCGTGTCGCCGAGGAGGCGCTCGGCCGCGGCGAGGTCCTGCTCCAGCGTGCGGGTGACCGCGGCCCGGAACAGCGTCTCCTTCGACTCGAACAGGAAGTAGAGGCCCGGCCGGGAGATCCGGGCCGCGCGCGCCACCTCGTCCATGGACGTCTTCCGGTAGCCGTGCCGGGCGAACGTCTCCAGCGCCGCCTCGAGCACCGCCTCACGACGGCCGGCCTTCGCCGGTTCGGGAACCATGCGGCCACCCTACGAGCACTGGACTCACTTTACAACTTCAGTCCAATCCGTATAGTTGAAGCCGTGCCCACCTTGATCACCACACCGTTCACCGCCGCCGGCACCGCGACCGAGGTGCTGGCCGGTGTCGACATGTCCGGGGTCCGCGCGATCGTGACCGGCGCGTCCTCCGGCCTCGGCGCGGAAACGGCCCGCGTGCTGGCCGCCGCCGGCGCCGAGGTGACGTTCGCGGTCCGGAACCCGGCCGCCGTCGCGGGTCCGTCGCGGGTCGCGCAGTTGGACCTCGCCGACCAGGGGTCCGTCCGGCGGTTCACCGAAGCCTGGGACGGCCCCCTGCACCTGCTCGTCGCCAACGCGGGCATCGTCACCGGGGGCCTGGCCCGCACGCCGGAGGGGTGGGAACTGCAGTTCGCGACGAACCACCTCGGCCACTTCGCCCTGGCCACCGGCCTGCACGACGCCCTCGCGGCGGGCGCGGCGGAGCGGGGCGAGGCGCGGATCGTCTCGGTCAGCTCGACCGCGCACATGCGCGCCGGCATCGACTTCACCGACCTGCACTTCACGAAGCGGCCGTACGACCCCCAGATCGCTTACGCCCGATCGAAAACCGCCAACTCGCTCTTCGCGGTCGAAGCGACGCGCCGCTGGGCGGCCGACGGGATCTTCGCCAACGCCGTGAACCCCGGCGGGGTCGCGACCGGCCTCCAGCGCGACTTCACCGACGCGCAGAAGGCGTCCCTGGCCGCGGCCGAAGCGGCCGGGATCTTCCGGTACAAGTCCGTCGGCCAGGGAGCCGCGACGACCGTCGTCGCCGCCGTCGCCCCCGAGTTCGCCCGCACCGGCGGGCACTACCTCGACGACGCACAGGAGGCCTACACCGTCCCCGATGACGCGGAGCTCGCCGACCACCCGCACGGCGTCAAGGAGTGGGCCCTCGACCCCGCGAAGGCCCGGCGGCTCTGGGACGTCTCGGCTGAACTGACCGGATTTGCCCAGCGCTGACCTTCCACCGGCCCGGTGAGAAAGGCTTCCCCGATGAAACGGGTCATCTTCGCCTTCGCCGGCACGACCGCCGTCACGCGGTTCGGGCCGGTCCAGGTCCGCATCACCGTCGAGAACGCCATCCCGCAGCTCGACGACGAGGCCGGGCTGTCGTGACCCGGACGGTGCACGTCGAGCACTGCATGGGCACGGTGTTCAGCATCGACGTCCGCGACCCCGGCGAGTGGGCCGGGCCGATCGCGGAGGTCGTCGCGTGGCTGCACCGGGTCGACGCGCTGTTCAGCACCTACCGGCCCGAGAGCGAAGTCAGCCGCGTCGGCCGCGGTGAGCTGACGGTCGCCGAGGCCGACCCGCTCGTCGCGGAGGTGTTCGGCCTCTGCGAGCGGTTCGAGGTCGAGACCGGCGGCTACTTCACGGCCCGCTGGCGCGGCACGCCCGACCCGACCGGCCTGGTGAAGGGCTGGGCGATCGAGCGGGCGAGCGCGTTGCTGCGCGAGCGCGGCAGCCGCAACCACGCGGTCAACGGCGGCGGTGACGTCCGGCTGGCCGGTGAGCCGGCGCCGGGGAAGCCGTGGCGGATCGGCATCAGCGACCCGGCCGACCCCCGGCGGATCCTCACCGTCGTGACCGGCCGGGACCTCGCGGTGGCGACGTCGGGCAGCGCCGAACGCGGGGCGCACATCATCGACCCGGTGACGGCGGCCCCGGCCCGCGACCTGACCGCGGTCACGGTGACGGGGCCGTCCCTCACCCGCGCCGACGCGTACGCCACCGCCGCCTTCGCCATGGGCGACCGGGTCTTCGGCTGGGCCGCCGGGCTGCGGGACCACGGGGTGTACGTCGTCGGCTCCGGTGAGCCGCGGTGGATCACCGATCAGCGGGTGCAGACGTAGCTCGACGCGCTGTTCGGATCTCCGGCGCGGTACCGCGGCCACCCCGGGTACGCGCACAGCGGCCGGGTTCGGGCGTGGGCCAGGTCGGTCACGACCGGGTTCACCGGCGACTGTCCTTTGTCGACCCAGCGTTCCAGCGCCGTGAGCGAATCCCAAGCCGCGGCGAACGCCGGGGTGCCGAAGTTGGCGTGGTTCGCGCCCGGCACGACGTAGTACCGCAGGAACGCGTCGGTCGAGCGGGGACCCACCACCGAGCGCACCCGCTCGTAGTAGTCGCTCGTCGAGTACGGCGAGACCAGCTCGTCCGCCGCGCCGTGCAGCAGGATCAGCTTGCCGCCGGCCCGGGCGAACGGGCGCAGGTCCGCGTTGTTGCGGTCCTCGATCTTCGACAGCTCACTGATCCGGGCCAGCCACTGCCCGGGGTGCCTCGGGTCCACGTCGAGCGAGCGGTACTGCGGATCCCGCGTCAGGAAGTACTTGACCCACTGGTCCCAGTACTGCATCCCGTAGCCGCTCGTGACCGGCATCGGATTCGCCGGGGCGGTCGTCCCGAAGCCGAGGAACGGCGTGCTCATGTCCGCGCCCGACAGGAACGGGAAGCCCGGGTACTGCGTTTCCCCGCTGGCGATCCGGTACGGCCACCGGAACGGCGACGACATCGCCTTCACCGCACCGATCTGCGGATCGGACAGGCACGCGGGACCGGCGTCGGCGCCGCCCGGGCACCGCAGCGCGCGCGGGTCGAAGTGACACGCACGGGGGTTCGACACGACGTTGTCCTTCACGCCGTCCAGCCCGTCACACGCCTTGATGACGCTGGTGTACAACAGCTTCTGCTTGTCCGGCCCCAGGAAGGCACCGGGCTGGGACAGAACCTGCACCAGGTAGCCGAGATCCAGGATCTCCGCCATGTTGTTCCAGGCGGGGAACGCGGAAATGACGCCGTCGAACGCGGTCGGCCAGCGCTGCGCGACGTTCAGCGCTTCGCGGCCGCCGGTCGAACCGCCCGCGAAGAACGTCTCGGCGGGTGACGTCCCGTAGGCGTGCCGGATGACGAACAGGCTCGCGTCCCGGGTCTTCTTCAGCGCGTCACCGGCCGCGAAGTTGACCAGGGCCTCGTCGTTCGCGCCGAACGAGCCGTCCAGCGACGGCGGGGACGCCGGGTTCTGCTGGTGCCCCGAGTCGCTCGCGAAGGTCGCGTACCCCCGGGCCAGCGGCACGGGCTGGTCGGCCGGGCCGAACGGCACGTTCGACGCGACGTCGGGGATGGTGCCGTTGTAGCCGCCACCGCCGAACATCAGCGCCTTGCGGTTCCAGTCGCGGGGCAGCGCGACGCGCATCTTGATCGACGGCGCCGTCGGGTCGACCGGGAAGATGTCCGCGTCGACCCGGCAGTACTCGCCGGCGGGACCGGTCGCGACCGACGCCGCCGTGACGCGGCCGCCGGTGGTCGGCAGGCTCATCGTCGACGCCGGGATCGTCAGCCCGGTCAGCCCGGCGCACGCCGTCGTGGCGGTGGCGGGGCCGGCCCCGGCGAGCGTGGCCGCACCGGCCACCAGCACCACGGCGAACAGGGTGAACTTCCGCACTCTGGCCTCCTTTCGGGAGTTCGGGGACGGCTCAGCGGTAGAGGTGGGCGCCCGGCAGTGCTTCCGGGTCTTCGCGGACCGACGCGGGGTTCGTCTCGGGCAGGAACCACGCGCTGGCGAAGGTGATCAGGCCCATCAGCGTGATGTAGCCGGCGACCGGCAGCGTGCTGCCGGTGTTCGCGATGAGCGCGGTCATCAGGAACGGCGTCCCGCCGCTGACGATGATCGCCGAGAGCTGGTAGGCCAGCGACGCGCCCGAATACCGCACCGCCGGCGCGAAGAGCTCGCTGAGGAAGCTCGCGATCGGGCCGTAGGTGAGGCACTGGAAGATGAACCCGACCGCCACCGCGACGAAGATCAGCGGCAGGGACTTGGTGCCGACGAGCCCGAAGTACGGGAAGCCCCACGCGGCGACGCCCAGGCCGCCGATGAGGATCAGCGGCCGGCGGCCGATCTTGTCGGAGAGGTGCCCGGACCACGGGATGGTCGCGAGCATCGCCGCCGACGCCAGCAGCACGACCGCCAGCAGCGCGTCGCGCTTGAGGCCGAGCGTTCCGGTGCCGTAGCTCAGGAGCCCGGAAATGCTGACGTAGAACAGGCTGTTGGTGGCCGACAGGAGCCCGCAGCCGAGCAGGATCGTCCCCCACTTGCTGCGCAGGACCTGCGCGAGCGGCGCCCGGACCACCACCTCGTCGTCGGACTTCGCCGCTTCCTCCTGCAGCTCCCGGAATTCGGGCGTGTCCTCGACCTTGGCCTGGATGTAGAGGACGACCCCGAACATGAAGACGCTGAGCAGGAACGGGATCCGCCAGCCCCAGGACAGGAACGCGGCGTCCGGCATCAGGCCGCTGGCGGCGACGAAGATGAGGTTGGAGATGATCACGGCCACCGGAACGCTGGTCTGGCCGAAGGTCCCGGCGAAGCCCCGCCGTTTCGGCCCGGCGGATTCGGTGAGCAGCAGGATGATGCCGCCCCATTGGCCGCCGGTCGCGAGGCCCTGGACGAAGCGCAGGATGACCAGCAGCGTCGGGGCGAGCGAGCCGACGGCCGCCGCCGTGGGCAGGCAGCCGATCAGGAAGGTCGCCGCGCCCATCACCGCCAGGCAGGCGACGACGACCGGCTTGCGCCCGTACTTGTCGCCGAGGTGCCCGGCGAGCACGCCGCCGATCGGCCGCGCCACGAACCCCGCCCAGAACGTGCTGAAGGCGAGGAGGGTCCCGGTCAGCGCCGAGGAATGCGGGAAGAACACCTTGGGGAACACCAGCGCGGCCGCGGTGCCGTAGAGGAAGAAGTCGTACCACTCGATCGAGCTGCCGACGAGCCCGGCGGCCAGCAGTTTGCGGAAGGCCCGGCGGGGGGCCGGGGACACGGCGGAGCCGGATTGCCCTTCGGGCTGGGTGAGCGGGAGTGCCATGGATGCCGCCTTCGTCGTTGAGCGCAGCCTGGTGATGGCGGTGATGCTAGGGCGCGGTTACGCTGCGGATGAGGTGTGGACCACCCACTCCTCACGGCGGGGTGGTGGGCTTTTCGTCCACCTGAATCGCGAGGAGGAGCGCGCGGTGACCGATACGGCGGAACCGGGTTCGCTCGCGCGGCGGCAGCGGGAGCTGGCGTCGTTGTACGCGACCGTCAAGTCCCTCACCGCGCTCGGCGGGCTGGACGAGGTCCTGCAGTCGATCGTCCACCACGCCCACGACCTGATCGGCACGGACTTCACCTACCTTTCGCTGGTCGGCGCGGACGGCCGGCTCTCGGCCCGCGCGTCGGACGGCACGATCTCGGCCGAGTTCCTCGCGGCGGCCATCCCGGCCACGGTGGGGCTCGGGGGCAAGGTGCTGGCCTCGCGGAGCCCGCACTGGGTGCGCGACTACGCGTCCTCGACGCTCATCCAGCACGATCCGGACTTCGACCGGCTGGTCGGCACCGAGGACCTGGTCGCGCTGCTCGGGGTGCCACTGGTCATCCGCGGCGAAGCGGTGGGCGCGCTGTTCGCCGCGTACCGCTCGGAAAGGTCTTTCCAGGCCGACGAAATCGCGCTGCTCAACGCGTTCGCCGACCACGCCGCGGTCGCCCTCGACAACGCCCGGCTCTACGAGGCGAGCCGGACCGCGTTGCAGGAGCTGCAAAGCGCGTACCGCAAGATCGAGCGGGCGCAGGCGATCCACGAGGCGCTGACCGGGGTGGTGCTGGCCGGCGGGACGCCGGACGACGTCGCGCAGCTGCTCGCCGACCAGCTGGGCGGCAGCGTCGCGCTCCTCGACCGGGCCGGGGAGATCGAGCTGGCCGGCGCCGTCGAAGAAGCCCGGCGCTCGGGCCGCTGCACGGTGTCCGCCGGCCTGAGCGTGGCGGCGATCCAGGCGGGCGACAGCTACCTGGGCGCGCTGGTGTGGCGCCGGGACGGCGTCCCGGACGACACGGACCTGCGCACGGTGGAGCGGGCCACCCACATCCTCGGCCTGCTGATCCTCAAGGAGCGGGCCGTGGCGGAGGCCGGCGAACGGGTGAGCGGCGAGCTGCTGACCGAGCTGCTGGTCGGCAGCCCGGGGATCAGCCCGGCCCAGCGCACCCGCGCTCGCGCGCGCGGCATCGACGCCGATCGGCTGGAGCTGGTCGTCGTCGCGGACTCCCCCGCGGTGGCCCCGACCGACCTGGCCCGCCACCTGCACGACATCGCCCGCGACCACGCCGGGCTGGCCGGCGAGCACCTGGGCCGGGCCACGCTGCTGCTGCCCGGCGCCGACGACGAGGAGACGGTATCGGAAGTCCACAGTAGACTCCGGCGCACGCTGGGCGCCCCGGTCCTGGTCGTCGGCGAACGGGCGGCCGGCCACGACTGGTCCCGCGCGTTTTCACTGGCGGGCCGCTGCGGCGCGGTGCTCCGCGCGCTCGGCCACACCGACACGGGCGCGACCACGCGCCGGTATGCGTTGTACGCGATGGTCTTCGACGCCGAGCGAGCCGGCGAGCTCGACCGGTTCCTGGCCGGCTCGCTCGGCGCGTTGCTGGAGTACGACGAGCAGCGCGGCACCGAACTCGTGGAGACTTTGGGCGCCTACTACGACAACCGCGCGAACGTGGCGGCGACCGCGCGGGCGCTGCACGTCCACGTCAACACGCTGCTCAAGCGGCTCGACCGCGCGGGGAGCGTGCTCGGCTTCGACTGGCGCCAGGGCAACGATCTGGAGCTGCAGCTGGGTCTCCGCCTGCACGCCCTCCGCGCGACCGTGACCTAGGCGATCCGCTGCGCCTCCCGCAGGTCGAGCTTGGAGAGCTTGCCGGTGCCCGTCTTGGGCAGTGCGGGCAGGAAGATGAACTCGTCGGGCAGCCACCACTTCGCGACCAGCGGCGTGAGGTGCCGCAGCAGGTCGTCGGCCGTGGTGGCACGCCCCTCGCGCAAGGCGACGTAAGCGACGGGCCGTTCCATCCACCGCGGGTCCGGGCGGCCGATCACGGCGACCTCGACGACGTCGGGGTGCGCTGCGATCGCGGCCTCCAGCTCGACCGAGGAGATCCACTCGCCGCCGGACTTGATCAGGTCCTTGATCCGGTCCACCAGCCGCAGGTAGCCCGCGCCGTCGATGGTGGCCAGGTCGCCGGTGCGCAGCCAGCCGTCGCCGGTGAAGCTGCCGGGGGCGTCCACCCGGAAGTAGCCGCCGGCCACCCACGGGCCCGCGACCTGCAGCTCGCCGACGGCGCGTCCGTCGCACGGCAGCTCGTCGCCGGTCTCGACGTCGACGATCCGGACGTTCACCAGCGGCAGCGGCTGGCCCTGGGCGGCCCGGACAGCCACTTGCTCGGACTCGGCGAAAGCAGCGTGCTGGGACCGCGTGCCGCCGATGACCCCGACCGGGCTCACCTCCGTCATCCCCCAGGAATGGGTGATGGGGACCCCGATCGCGGCCCGGTAGGTCTCCGAAAGGGCCGGGGGAACGGCGGAGCCGCCGCCGAGCAGGAACCGCATCGCGCTCAGGTCGTGCGCGGCCAGCTCGGGAGCAAGGCTGGTCCACACCGTGGGGACGGCGCCGGCGACCGTCACCCGCTCGGCCGCCATCAACCCCAGCAGGTGCGCCGGTTCCGCGGACGGGCCGGGCAGCACCAGCGAGGCGCCCGCCATCATCGCGCCGTAGGGCAGGCCCCAGGCGCTGGCGTGGAACATCGGGACGATCGGGAGGACGACGTCGCTTTCGCAGAGGCCGATCAATCCGGCCGCGAGGGTGCCCAGGCAGTGCAGCACGGTGGACCGGTGGCTGTAGAGCACGCCTTTGGGCGGCCCGGTCGTGCCGGAGGTGTAGCAGAGGCCGGCGGCCAGGTTCTCCTCCGCGAGCGTGAAGGTGGCCTCGAACGAGCCTGTGGCCGGCTCGGCCGCCGCGATCAGCTCGTCGTATTCCGAGATCCGGGGGTCCGCCGGGATTTCGGTGTCGGTGCCGTCGGGCAGCACCACCCAGTGCCGCACCTTCGGCAGTTTCCCGGCACTCGGCCAGATCCGCGGGAGCAGCCCGCGGTCGACGAACACCACGTCGTCCTCGGCGTGGTCGACGATGTACTCGAGGTGCTCCGCCGAGAGCCGGATGTTGATCGAGTGCAGCACCCGCTTGGTGGCCGGCACGGCGAGGTAGAGCTCCAGGTGGCGGCGGGTGTTGCTCGCGAACGTCCCGACGCGCGCGCCGGCCGGGACCCCCAGGGCGTCCAGCGCGGTGGCGAGGCGGCGGACGTCGCCCAGCACCTCGGCGTACGTGCGCCGTTCGCCCGGCGTCACGACTTCCTTGTGCGCGAAGAGCCGCTCGGCTCGGTCCAGGATGTGGGCGATGGTGAGCGGCCGCGGCTGCATCAGCCCGTCCATGATCGTCTCTTTCGGTCGTCGGGTGTCCCAGCAGGCACGACCTTAAGCGCGGTCACGGGAAGGCGAAGAGGGCGGAAGATCCCACTCATCCGCCCTCTTCGGTGTCAGCTACCTCCACTCAGCCGCACGCCCTCCCGTCGACGGCGAAGGCGGCCGGGTTCGCGTTGGTTCCGGTGTAGCTGCCGTTGAAGCCGATCGACGCCGACTGGCCCGGGGCCAGCGCACCGTTCCAGGACAGGGACGCCGCGGTCACGTTCGTGCCCGACTGCGTCCAGGTCGCCGACCAGCCTTGCGTCACCTTCTGGGTGCCCGGGAACGTGAAGCCCAGCTTCCAGCTCGTCCACGGCGTGGTGCCGGTGTTCTTCACCGTGACCGCCGCCGTGAAGCCGCCGTTCCACGTGTTGGCCGCGTACGTCACCGCGCAGCCGCCCGCCGGTGTGGCGGGCTGGGTCGTGAACTGCGCCGGGGGCGAGTCCTGGCTCGTCAGGCCCGCGCCGTTGCGGGCCACGACGACCACCGTGTACGCGGTCGACGGCGAAAGGTCGGTGAGCGTCGCCGTCGTGCCGGCGACGGTGGCGAGGACCGTGCGGGCCGAGCCGTTCACGCGGACGACGTCGTAGCTCTTGACACCGCTTTCGGGATCCGTGGCCGCCGGCCAGGTCACCGCGGCGCCGCCGCTCGTCACCGCGGACACGGCGGGGGTACCCGGCGCGGCGGGCGCCGTCGTGTCCACAGTGGACGACGTCTTCTCGGCGACCCAGCCGGAGAGCCAGGCCAGCGCCGCGTTCCAGTTGATCGCGACCTCGTTCACCGAGTACGCCTGGATGTCGTCGACGAAGCAGCGCTGGGGCGCGCACCCGGCGAGCAGCCGGGCCGCGGTCGGGTCCTGCAGGCCGCTGTTGGGCCCGCCCGACAACGCACCGGGTGGCGCGGTCGGCAGCGACGCGTCCAGCTCGTGCGCCCAGAACCGGTGGTGCACGTTGCGCACCGGCTGGTCGCCGTGGCCGGAGACGTACGAGTAGTTCGCGGGGTTGCGGCCGAGCAGGTAGTCCATCGCCGCGAACGCGCCGTCGCGGTACTTGTCCTGCTTGGTGAAGTCGTACGCCAGCGCGAGCACGACACCGTTGTTGGCCACCAGGCCGTTGGATCCCCACTCGTACGTGCCGTCGGCCGTCCGGTACGGCGCCGGGTAGCCCATGGTCGCCAGCTGCGCCAGGTGGCTGTCGGCGGTCGTGGTGATCGCCGCCTTGATCGCGGCGACGTCCGCCGCGGGCAGGTCGGTGGGCACCAGGGCCAGGGTGATGTCGCCGAGCGCGCCCGTCGAGGCCCAGTCGAAGCCGTGGGTGTTGAAGCTCTTCCCGCGGTAAAGCGCCGATCCGGTGACGTCGGTGCGGTAGCTGCTCTTCCCGGTGGTGGCGAACAGTTCCGCGGCGGCCCAGTAGAACTCGTCGGTCACCGTGTTGTCGCTGTAGGTACCACCGCCGGTGCCGTCGTTGGGGTCGGCCAGGACGTTCGGGTTGGCTTTCGCCGCCGCGTACGCCTTCTCGGCCGCGGCGAGCAGCTTCGCCGAGTACGCCGGATCGATGGTCTGCCACAGCCGGGACGCCTGCGCGGCGACCGCCGCCATGTTCAGCGTCGCGGCCGTGCTCGGCGGGGACAACCGGCGCGGCTGGCTGTCCTGGTCCGGCCGGGTGGGCAGGGCCGTCCACTGGGCGTCGTGGATCTTGTGGTGCACCATGCCCGCGCTCGGCTTGCCGTCCGGCACCTGCATCGAGAGCAGGAAGTCGACCTCCCAGCGGGCTTCGTCCAGGATGTCGGGCACGCCGTTGGCGCGTTCCGGGATCGCCAGCTTGCCGTCGCCCAGCGCGCTCGCGTCGCCCAGGCGGACCGCGCGCTCGTACTCGTCGAGCAGCTCCCACGCGGCGATGCCGCCGTTGACGACGTACTTGCCGTGGTCGCCGGCGTCGTACCAGCCGCCGCGCACGTCGAGGGTGTAGCCGCAGTTCAGGTCCGACCGGCAGGGAACATTGTCGTCCCCCTGGTTCGGCGGCACGTTCACGTGCCCGGCGGGACGCGCGTAGGCGGCACCGACGTAGGCGGCGTCGATCGCGATCCCGCTGCGCTGGTGGTAGAAGAACGCCAGCGAGTCGTACCGGAGCTTCTGCGGCCCGGCGGTGGAGATGTCGAACGGGAAGCTCGTCTCGGACCCGACGCTGAGCGTGTACCCGGTCCCCACGGTGTCGTAGGCGGAGAAGTCGATCTCGTGGACGTTCTCGCCGGACGCCGCGTCCGCGCCGCGCGGGCGGGTCTGCCCGGTGGCCACGGCGGTGCCGGCGGAGTTCTTCAGCGTCCAGGTCTGCGCGGTCGTCGAGTCGCTGACCAGGGTGGCCCGCTTGGGCAGGCCGGGTGCGTAGCTTTCCTGGTTCACGCGGATGCCGCTGGTCGGCGGCAGGCCGCCGGGCGGGACGACGCCGCCGACGAGGGAGATGTTGTCCAGGCACACGGTGTTGGCGGCGGCCTGGCCGCCGAACCAGAACACCAGCTGCCCGTTGCCCGCGGCCGGGAAGTCCAAAGTGGACGTGAAAGTTACACTGAAGTGCTGCGTCGACGGCGTCACCGTCAGGTCGGTTCGCGAGATCTGCCGGTACGGCGAGACCGCTTCGCCCGCGACGGCGGAGATCTGCTGGGCGGTCGTCGCGTGCGCGTCGAACGTCAGCGTGTACTGCTGCCCCGCCTCGAACGGCACGCCGTTCTGGCCGGCCAGCGCGTCGTACCCGTTGGCCGTGCCGCCGGGGACGTCGGTGCAGAACTCCCCGGCGGTGACGTGCCCCGTCGTGCCCGACCCGGCCCACCACGGGTCGAGCGTGCCGCTCGAGAACGTGCCGTTGAGCAGGCGCTCGTACTCCGCGGCGGCCGCGGGGGCGGTGCCGCCCGTCAGCCCGAGCGCCACCGCGACCAGCAGGGCCGGACCGGCCCGCAGCTTTCTTGCCCGCATTCCCCATCTCCTCGTCTTCGTCGGCGTGCCGATGGTGATCCGGACTGAGAGCGCTCCCAGGTGACGGTAACCGCTCCCGGACGCCGTTGGCAATGACGGCGAAACTTTCGAAGGGCGCCCGGAAAATTGATCACCGTTCAGGTCTTTGCTCGCCGGTTCCGGTGTGGTTTCATCGAGAACGGTCCGAGCTGAGAGCGCTCCCAGAAGCGTTCCCCACGACGAAGTGGAGCGGCACGTGAAACTCAAGCACGCCCTGTCCGCGGTAGCACTGTTCACGGCCGGCCTGCTGGCCCCGGTCGTCGGCGCGGCGCCGGCCGCCCACGCGGACACCCTGATCTGCGACCAGTACGGCTCGACCACGATCGGCGGCCGGTACGTGGTCATGAACAACCGCTGGGGCAGCAGCGCCCAGCAGTGCATCAACGTCACCGGCAGCGGGTTCCGCATCCAGACCCAGCAGGGCTCGACCAGCGGCGGCGCGCCCCTGTCGTACCCGGCGGTCTACCTCGGGTGCCACTACGGGAACTGCTCCCCCGGCTCGCCCCTGCCGCGGCAGCTGAGCCGGATCGGCAGCGCGCCGTCGTCGATCTCCTACACCTACGTCGGCGGCTCGACCTTCGACGCCTCCTACGACATCTGGATGGACCCGACCGCGAAGACGAACGGCGTCAACCAGATGGAGCTGATGATCTGGTTCAACCACGTCGGCGGCGTGCAGCCGGTCGGCGGCCGGGTCGGCACGACGACGATCGGCGGCCGGAGCTGGGAAGTGTGGCAGGGCAACAACGGCGGCAACGACGTGGTGTCCTACGTGGCCCAGTCGGCGATCTCGGGCTGGTCGTTCAACGTCATGGACTTCGTCAACGACGTCGACAACCGCACCCGGGTGGACCGGTCCTGGTACCTGACCAGCATCCAGGCCGGGTTCGAGCCGTGGAGCGGCGGCGTCGGCCTCGCGGTCAACTCCTTCTCGACGAGCATCGGCTGAGGGGCGGAGCCATGAAACCGATCTCGCGCGCCGCACTCGCGTCGACGTTCTTGGCGACGTCGCTCGGGGTTTCGCTGGTGCTCGCCACGTCCGCCGGGGCGGCCTCGACGCTCGGCGCGTCGGCCGCCCAGACCGGCCGGTACTTCGGCACCGCCGTCTCGGCCGGGAAGCTCGGGGACTCGACGTACGTCGGCATCCTCGACCGCGAGTTCTCCATGGTGACGCCGGAGAACGAGATGAAGTGGGACGCGACCGAGCCCAGCCAGGGCCAGTTCTCCTTCTCGGGCGGCGACCGCATCCTCAACCAGGCCGTCAGCACCGGCAAGCGGGTGCGCGGCCACGCCCTGCTGTGGCACCAGCAGCAACCGGGCTGGGCCCAGGGCCTCAGCGGTTCCGCCCTGCGCCAGGCCGCGATCAACCACGTCACGCAGGTCGCCACCCACTACAAGGGCAAGATCTACGCGTGGGACGTCGTGAACGAGGCGTTCGCCGACGGCGGTGGTGGCGGACGCCGGGACTCGAACCTCCAGCGCACCGGCAACGACTGGATCGAAGCCGCGTTCCGCGCCGCGCGGGCCGCGGACCCGGGCGCGAAGCTCTGCTACAACGACTACAACACCGACGGCGTCAACGCCAAGAGCACCGGCGTCTACAACATGGTGCAGGACTTCAAGGCCCGCGGTGTGCCGATCGACTGCGTCGGCTTCCAGTCGCACCTCAGCAACTCCGCTCCGGGCGACTACCAGGCCAACCTGCAGCGGTTCGCCGCCCTCGGCGTCGAAGTCCAGATCACCGAGCTGGACATCTCCGGGTCGAACCAGGCCGCGGTGTACGGCACGGTCACGCGGGCCTGCATGGCCGTCGCCCGCTGCGCCGGCATCACCGTGTGGGGCATCCGCGACAGCGACTCCTGGCGCACCGGCGAGAACCCGCTCCTGTTCGACGCCAACGGCAACAAGAAGGCCGCGTACACCAGCGTCCTCGACGCGCTGAACGCCGGCGGCGCCACCACGACGCCGACGACACCCACCACGCCGACGACACCCACGACACCGACCACCCCGACCACCTCGGGGCCGGCCGGCTGCACCAGCTCGGTGTCGCTCAACTCGTGGAACGGCGGTTTCGTGGCCACGGTGCGGGTCACGGCCGGGTCGAGCGCCCTCAGCGGCTGGTCGGTGACGACGAACCTGCCGGCGGGCGCGGCGGTCACGAACGGCTGGAGCGCCGGCAACAGCGGCAGCAGCGGGGCGGTGACCTGGACCAACGTGAGCTACAACGGCAGTGTGGCGGCCGGTCAGTCCACCGAGTTCGGCTTCCAGGGCACCGGCAGCGCCGACGGCGTCACGTCGACCTGCGCGGCCCGCTGAGCCGCGGCCGGTAGGTCCACTGTGGACGACAGCGTCGCCTGGGCGTCAAGCCGCCCGGGCGACGCTCCACGCCGCCACGGGCCCGGCGGGTTCGCCGAGCTTCTCGCCCTTGCGGTACCCGCCGAAGATCAGCCCGAGCACCACGATGACGACGACGATCACCAGGATCCACAGCCACACGGACTTGCGCACACCGGACACCGTACCGCCGGGCCCGCTTGACCGCGCGCCGGCCTGGGTAACCTTGCGGCATGGGAGCTTGGGGCAAGCGGCTGGTCGCGCTCGGGGTGGCAGTGGTGCTTTTGGCGGTGGCGGTGCTGGTCGCGTCGGCGGTGCACCTGTTACCCCAGTTGCGCAACCCCTTCGCCGAGAAGACCGAGGAGCGCTCGGGTCCGGTGCTGCTGCAGTCGATCGTCGAGCTGTCGCGCTACGAGGCGGCGAGCGGGTCGTTCCAGGTGATCGTCGACATCACGACGAGCTCGATCCTGCCGAGCTTCCTCGTGGGCAGCGACACGATGTTCGTCGGCGTGGGCACGGACAACTCGTACGTGGACTTCTCCCGGTTGAAGGGCGACGCGGTCAAGGTGTCCGACGACCGCCTGTCCGCCACGATCACCCTCCCCCACGCCCAGCTGGAGCCGGCGAACCTGGACGTCAAGGAGTCCTATGTGTACGCCCAGCAGCAGGGCCTGTTCACCCGGGTCAACGACTTCCTGAACGGCAACCCGAATTCGCAGCAGGCGCTGTACGAGCTGGCCCAGAAGAAGATCGGCGAGGCGGCCGGGAAGAGCACGCTCGTGGCCGACGCGGAGCGGAACACGAAGACGATGCTGGTCGGCCTGCTGCAGTCCCTCGGGTTCAAGAACATCACCGTGACGTACGCGGACAACACGTCCGGCTGATCCGGCCGCTGTTTGCGACCTGCAATTTGCAGATCCGCTTGACGGCGGTCCGGCACAGAAAACGAATTCCGCACTCGCTCACCTTGTGTGAGAAGAATCCACCGGGCCCCGGCAGAAATACCGCCGCGAACCGCGTTCAAGTTGCTCCGATTGGTCGTACGGGAAACCTTCGCGAACACATAACGTCACATGCCTTCGCAAGCGAAAGGGCCCCTTTCCCCATGACGATCGAACTGGCTTTGAAAGAAGCGATGTCCATTCCCGGCGCGCTCGGCGCGACGCTGGTCGATTACGACAGCGGAATGTCGCTCGGCTCAGCGGGTGGCGGTGAATGGCTCGACCTGGACGTCGCGGCCGCCGGCAACACCGAGGTCGTCCGCGCGAAGCTGCGGGTCATGGCCTCGCTCGGGCTCGACGACGCGATCGAGGACATCCTCATCACGCTGAACCGCCAGTACCACCTGATCCGGCCCCTGACGGCGCGGGGGAACTCCACGTTGTTCCTCTACCTGGCGCTGGACCGCGAACGCGCGAACCTCGCGCTCGCCCGCCACAGCCTCAAGCGCATCGAGACCAGTCTCTCCGTATGAGGGGTGCCGACACCTACGGCCAGTACCCGGGCGGCCCGCTGCCGATCCGCCGCCCGTCCGCGGACACCGGCCCGCCGCCCGATCCGGCCGTGGCGAGCCCACCGCCCGACCCGGGCGAGACGCGGGAGGCGCTGCGCCGGATCCGCGACCAGGTCGACCAGGTGGCCGGACTGCTCGTCGCCACCTATGACGGCCTGGTCCTGGCCAACGACAACGACGCCATCGAGCCGGACAGTGTCGCCGCCATGTCGGCGGCGGCCGTCGGGCTCGCCACCCAGTTCGCCGCCCAGGCCAAGATCGGCGAGTCCCGCGGTGCGATGTTCGAAGGCAGCTCCGGCTACGTCGGCGTCTTCCCCATCGAAGCGTCGCTCCTGCTCGTGGTGTTCGGCGAGCCGGACATCACGATGGGGCTGTTCACGCTGGCCGCCAAGCAAGCGGTGACCCTGCTGCGGCAGGCCACCCCGCCGAAAGCCACCCGCCGCGCGCAGTGAACCCGGGCGAGGGCCCGGGCCGGAGCCCGGGCGTCCGCCGGCCTCAGCCCGCCGACATCCGTTCCCGCAGGCTGCGGGGCCGCATGTCGGTCCACACCTCGTCCACGTGGTCCATGCACTCCTGCCGGGTGCCGCGCGTGCCGTCGGGCTGCCAGCCGGCCGGGACCTCCTTGTCCGCGGGCCAGAGGGAGTACTGGCCCTCGTCGTTGACCAGGACCTGGTAGGTGGTGTTCTCGTCCATCAGGACTCCTTGGGGTTGAGGGTTTCTTCTTCGAGGTCCGCGACGGCCGGGAAGCCGCGCAGGGTCCGGCTGAACGTCGTCAGCACGGTGACCGCCGCGATCGCCCCCGCGCAGGTGAGCACGGCGGCCGAGTCGGGGAGGAGGTCGACGAGCCAGCCGCCGAGCGCCGGGCCGAGCGCGGCGGCCAGCCCGCCGGTCACGCCCATCACGCCGCCGAGGCGGCCGCGCAGCTCGTCGGGTGTGTAGAGCAGCTGGTAGGTGTTGATGGTCGTGTTGGCCGCCGGGGCCAGGAACGCCATCGCCGCGAACAGCAGCCCCATCAGGTAGCCGCCGCGCACGAACACCGCCAGCGGCGTCAGCAGCGTCAGTCCCCAGAACACGCCGATGATCAGCGTGTACGGGGTGAACCGGCGGTGCAGGTACGGCGCGGCCAGCGCCCCGGCGATGCCGCCGGCGCCGAGCATCGCGGCCATCACGCCGATCTCGCCGGGCGGTACGCCGCGTTCGTTCGCCAGCACGATGATCACCAGGTAGTACGCCGCGAAGAACAGGTTCAGGACGATCGCGCACACCGCCGTGACGCGCACGCGCGGCTGGTGCCACACCCAGCGCAGCCCTTCGGCGATTTCGCGGCCCAGGTGCGCGGGCGGCCGGTCCGCCGCCGGTTCGGGCCGCGCGGGCAGGCGGACGAACACCAGCGACACGAACGCGACCACGTGCGCGACGACGTCGAAGACGAACGGCACGAGCCGGCCCAGGGCGAACAGGAACCCGCCGAGCGCGGTGCCCGACAACTGGCCGGCGCTGGTGCGCGCCGCGTTCAGCGCCACCGCCGAAGGCACCTGCTCGGTGCTGACCAGCCGCGGCAGGCTGGCTTCCTCGGCGGGCTCGAACAACGCCCGGCACAGCCCCATCAGGACGGCGACGACGACGAGCTGCGCCACCCCGGCCACGCCCCACCACAGGGCGAGCACCAGGCTCGCCGCCCCGAGCGCCTGCACGGCCTCGCAGCCGAGCATGATCCGCTTGCGCGACCACCGGTCCACCAGGGCGCCGGCCGGCAGCCCGGCGACCAGCTGCGCGATCGCGATCGCGCCGAGCACCAGCCCGGACTGCGCGGCCGAGCCCGTGATCGCCAGGACCAGCAAGGGGAACGCGATCGTCGTGGTGCTGAACCCGGCCTCGGAGACGACCTGGCCGCTCCACAGCAGGCGGTAGTCCCGGTTGCGGGACAGCTTGACGTCGCTCGGCGCGCTCACGCTTCCTCCCCCCGGCAGTCGGCGGCGATGCGCCGCAGGGCGTCGGCGAACCCGGCGGCGACGGCCTCGACCGTCGCGCGGTCGTGCCGGTCCGGCCGGAAGAACCAGGTGAACTCCAGCCGGCCCGCCCGCACGCCGCCGACCACCTCCAGGAGGTGCGCGGGCACGTTCGCCGGGTCCTGCTCGCGGCCGATCGGCGGGTGCGACGCGCGGAAGAGGCCGTCGCCGCCGCCCGTGCCGTCACCCTGCCCGAGGTAGTTGAACGCCAGCTGCGGGGTGTTCGCGCCCAGCTCCGGGAACCGGTAGGTGCGCAGGACGCCGTGGCCGAACCCGTTGCCCGGCACCGCCCGCAGCTGCCGCCGCACGGACTTGACCAGCGCGCGCCAGTCCGCGTCCGGGTCGATCGTCAGCCCGACCGGGAACAGCGTGGTGAACCAGCCGACCGTCCGGGACAGGTCCACGCCGTCGATGACCTCCTCACGCCCGTGGCCTTCCAGGTCGATGGCGACCGAGTCCTGTCCGGTCCACCGGCGGACCGCCCACGCGAGCGCGCTGAGCAGCACGTCGTTGATGCGCGTCCGGTACGCGCCGGGCGCCAGGTGCAGCAGGGCGTCGGTGTCGCGCTCGCCGACCTCGACCGGCACGGACTCGACCGCGGCCGGGCCGTCGCCGGTGTGGTCGAGCGGGAGCGCGCAGCCCGGCAGCTCCCGCGCCCAGAACTCGCGCTGGTCGTCCAGGGCGCCGCCTTCGGCGAACTCCCGCAGCCGTCGCGCCCAGTCGCGGAACGACGTCGTCTTCGAGCCGAGGTCCGGCTTCTCCCCCGCCAGGACCTGGCCGTAGGCCCGCTCGAGGTCCTCCACCAGGATGCTCCACGACACCGCGTCGACGACCAGGTGGTGCGCGGCGAGGAAGAGCCGGTCCGGCGCGAACAGCACCGCCCGCAGCTGCGGTGGCCGCGCGAGGTCGAAGCTCGCGTGCACCTCGTCGGCGACGGCTTCCGGGTCCGAAGTGGACAGTATCCGCAACGGCACCGGCGGTTCGGGGGCGTCGTTGTGCTGCCGCCACTGCCCGTCGTCCCGGGTGAACCGCAGGCGCAGGGCGTCGTGGTGGGCGACGACGGCGTCGAGCGCCTGCTGCAGCGCCTCCTCGTTCGGCGGCCCGGCCAGTTCGAGCAGCACGGACTGGTTGAAGTGGGCCGGGTTCGCGGGCTCCGCGTCGAGGAACCACCGTTGGATCGGCGTGAGCGGGACTTCGCCGACGACGGCCTCGTGGTGCGCCTGGCCGTCGTCGGCCGCGGTGACGACGGTGGCCAGCGACGCGACGGTCTGGTGGGCGAACAGGTCCTTCGAGCGCATCCGCAGTCCCGCGAGGCGAGCGCGGTGCACGACCTGGATGCTGAGGATCGAATCCCCGCCCAGTTCGAAGAAGTTGTCGCGCGCGCCGACCCGCTCGCGGCCCAGCACCTCGGCCCAGATCGCGGCCAGCGCCGGCTCGACCGGTCCGGACGGCTCGACGTACCGGTGTTCTTCGGCGTCGGCGTCCGGCAGGGCGGCCCGGTCGAGCTTCCCGTTGCGGGTCACCGGCAACGCGTCCAGCGCGACGATCGCCGAGGGCAGCATGTAGTCCGGCTGCGACCGGCCGAGGAACTCGCGCAGGTCCGGTTCGGCGTCCGGCACGACGTAGGCGACCAGCCGCCCGTCCCGCGCGAGCACGGCCGCGTCGGTGACGGCCGGGTGCGCGCGCAGCGCGGCTTCGATCTCGCCGGGTTCGATGCGGTGGCCACGGATCTTGACCTGCTCGTCGGCGCGGCCGTGGTAGACCAGCTCGCCGTCCGGCCGCCGGGTCACCCGGTCGCCCGAGCGGTACATCCGCTCCCCCGGCGGCCCGAACGGGCAGGCGACGAACCGCGCCGCCGTCAGCCCGGCCCGGTCGAGGTAGCCGCGGGCGAGCCCGTCGCCGGCGATGTACAGCTCGCCGGGGATGCCCGGCGGGACCGGGTTCAGCCCGGCGTCGAGCACGTAGAGCCGGGTGTTGCGGATCGGGTGGCCGATCGGGACCGGCCCGGCGGGGACCGTGTCCCCGGGCTCGACGCGGTACTCCATGCAGCCGACCGTCGTCTCGGTCGGCCCGTACTCGTTGATCACGGTCGCGCCCGGGTGCGCCTGCCGCCACCGGTCCAGCACGTCGCCGAGCAGCTGTTCGCCGCCGACGACGAGGTCTCGCGGGTCGCCCGCCAGGACGGGCAGGTGGCTGGGCGTCGCCTTGAGGAACGTGCACGGCACGGGCTCGGCTTCCAGGACGTCGGCGACCCGGATGTGGCCACCGGCCAGGAGCGGGCCGAAAAGCGTCGTGACGGTGAGGTCGAACGACACCGAGGAGTGCAGCACGGCGGTGCCGCCCAGGCCCGGGTACGCGTCGACCGCCCAGCGCAGGTAGTTCGCCGCCGCGCGGTGGCTCACGACCACGCCCTTGGGCCGGCCGGTCGAGCCGGACGTGTAGATGACGTACGCCGGCTGCTCCGGGTCGAGCGCGGCTTCCGGTGCGTGGTCCGGGAAACCGGATGCGTCGACGTCGTCGAGCACGCAGACCGGACGCGCGTCTTCGAGCATGTAGGCGATCCGGTCGGCCGGGTAGCCCGGGTCGATCGGGACGTACGCCGCCCCGGTCTTGAGCACCGCCAGCAGCGCCACCAGCAGGTCCGCCGACCGCGGCAGCAGGACCGCGACCCGGGTCTCCGGCCCCGCCCCGGCGGCGAGCAGCCGGTGGGCCAGCCGGTTGGCGCGGACGTCCAGTTCGCGGTGGCTGAGGGAAACCCGGTCGTCGGACACGGCGACGTCGTCGGAGTCGTGGCGCAGCAGGGCGGGCAACGTGACGTCCGGGCGCGGATCCCGCGGGGCCGTGGCGAGCACGTCCTCACGCTCACCGGGCAGGAACAGCGAAAGGTCGCCGACGGGCCGGTCCGGGTCCGCCGCGGCTTCGCTCAGCAGGACCCGCAGCCGTGCGGCCACGCGCTCGATCGTGGCCGCGTCGAACAGGCCGGTGCTGTAGTTGATCGCCCCGCGCAGGGTGCCGTCGTGCTCCTCGAACTGCACGAGCAGGTCGAAGGTCGCGGACGTCATCGGCAGCGCGACCTCCTCGGCCGCCAGGCTGCCGCCGCCCGGCTCGTCGCCGGTGTTCTGCAGCGCCACCATCACCTGGAACAGCGGGGTCCGGCTCGAGTCGCGGACCGGCTGCGCCGCGTCCACCACCCGCTCGAACGGCACGTCCTGGTGGGCGAAGGCGTCGAGGACCGTGGTCCGCACGTCAATGAGGAACTCGCGGAACGGCTGTTTACCATCCACAGTGGACCGCAGGACCAGGGTGTTGACGAAGAAGCCGATCAGCCGTTCCAGCTCGGGACGTTCGCGGCCGGCGGTGACCGTGCCGACCGCGACGTCCTCCTGCCCCGCCCACCGGGCGAGCAGCACCTGGCAAGCGGCGACAAGGGTCATGAACAGCGTGCCGTCGCCCTCGCCCGCCAGCTCCTTGAGCCGCGCGGTGACCTCGGCCGGCACGGTGAACTCCACCCAGTCGCCCTCGGTGGTGCGCACGGGCGGGCGCGGGCGGTCGGTCGGCAGTTCGAGCGGCGCCACGCCGTCGAGGCGTTCGCGCCAGTGGCCGAGCTGCTCGGCGAGCACCGGGCCGTCGAGGGATTCCCGCTGCCAGACGGCGAAATCGGCGTACTGCACGGGCAGTGCGGGCAGGTTCGGCTCCGCGTCCTGGGTGAACGCGGTGTAGCAGGCGTCGAGTTCGGACGTCAGCACGCCGGAGGACCAGCCGTCGGTGACGATGTGGTGCAGCACCAGCAGGAGCACGTGCTCGTCGGGCGCCTGCCGGAACAGACGCACCCGCAGCAGCGGCCCGGTGCGCAGGTCGAACGGCTCCCGCAGCTCCCGCGTCAGCGCCTCTTCGGTGAAGTCCTCGACCGGCAGCTCGACGTCGTGGGGCTCGTGGACGAGCTGGACGCCCCGGCCGTCGACGGTCCCGAACGTCGTCCGCAGCGACTCGTGCCGGGCGACGACGGCGTTCAGCGCCCGGCGCAAAGCGGGCACGTCGAGCTCGCCGCGCAGCCGAAGCGCCGTCGGCGAGAGGTACTCGGTGCTGCCCGGTTCGAACTCGTCCAGGAACCACAACCGTTGCTGTGCGAAGGAAAGCGGCAGGGCGCCGTCGCGGGGCACGGCCGGGATCGGCCGCGCGGTGGCCCGCAGCCCGGGCAGCCCGGCGGCGAACCGGCCGAGCGTGGGCGCCGTGAACAACGCGCGCGGCGAGACCTCGACGTCGAACTCCGCGCGGACGCGGGAGGTGATCCGCATGCTCGTGATCGAGTCGCCGCCGAGTTCGAAGAAGCTGTCGGTGAGCCCGACGCGCTCGACGCGCAGCACGTCGGCCCAGATTTCGGCGAGCCGGATCTCGGTCGCCGATTTCGGAGCGACGTATTCGGCTTCGGCGTCCCGCTCGGGCGCGGGCAGCGCGGCGCGGTCGATCTTCCCGTTGCGGTTCAACGGGATCGCGGTCAGCGCCACGAACGCCGACGGCACGAGGTAGTCCGGCAGGCGGCCGCGCAGCCACGTCCGCAGCTCGCGTGTCTCACCGACGACGTAGGCGACAAGCCGGCCCTCGCGGGCCACCACCGTCGTGTCGGTGACCGCCGGGTGCTGCCGGAGCACGGCCTCGATCTCGCCCGGTTCGACGCGGAAGCCGCGGATCTTGACCTGGTCGTCGACGCGGCCGAGGTAGTCGAGCCGGCCGTCGGCGGCCCGGCGCACGCGGTCGCCGGTCCGGTACATCCGGGACCCCGGCGGCCCGAAGGGGTCGGCGACGAACCGGTCGGCGGTCAGGCCGGCCCGGTTGAGGTAGCCGCGGGCCAGCTGGGGTCCGGCGAGGAACAGCTCCCCCGCCACCCCGGTGGGCACGGGGTGGCCGGCCGCGTCGAGCACGTAGGCCGCCAGGTTGGCCAGGGGCCGCCCGATCGAGGGCCGGTCGCCGGTGACGGGCGCGTGCGTGGCGTCGACGGTCACTTCGGTCGGGCCGTAGTAGTTGTGGGCGCTGACGCCGGAACCGGCCAGCTCGCGCCAGAGCGCCTCACCGGTCGCTTCGCCGCCGACGAGCACGGTGGCGGGCCGGTGCTCCCCGCTGAGGAGGCCGGCGCCGAGGAGCTGCTGCAGGTAGGTCGGGGTGAGGTCGAGCAGGTCGATCCGGTGGTCACGGACGTACCGGACGGCGGCGTGCGGATCGAGCCGGGTGTCGTCGTCCAAGACGTGCACCTCGTGGCCGTCGACGAGGGCGAGCAGGGGCTCCCAGGAGGTGTCGAAGGAGAACGACGCGGTGAGCGCGGCCCGGATCCGGGGACCGCCGAGGAAAACGCCGCGGTGGTTCGCGAGCATGTTCATCAGGCCGCGATGCTCGACGAGCACGCCCTTCGGGCGCCCGGTGGACCCGGAGGTGTAGAGGACGTAGGCGGTGTTCGCGGGACTCGGGCGTACTGCCGTGGTGGCCGTTGCTCGCGGCGGTTCGGTGCCGTCCAGCACCACCACCGGGCTCGCGTCTTCGACCAGCATCCGCACCCGATCTTCGGGCAGCCCCGGATCGATCGGCAGGTAAGCCGCCCCGGCCTTGAACGCGGCCAGGATCGCGATGACCGCCTCCGCCGAGCGCGGCAACCTGATCGCCACCACCCGCTCGGGCCCGGCCCCCGCGGCGGTCAGCCCGCGCGCCAGCTCGGTGGCGCGGGCGTCGAGCTCGGCGAAGGTCAGCCGGGTGCCGCGGAAGACGAGCGCCGTCTCGTGCGGGGTGCGCGCCACCGTCGCTTCGAACACGTCCAGGACCGTGCCCGCCGGGACATCGAGCGCGGCACCCACCCCGGCCTCGACCAGTTCCCGCCGCTCGTCGGGCGTCGAGAGGGACAGCTCGCCCAGGCGGCGGTCCGGGTCGGCGGCGATGGCGCGGACCAGGTGGGCGAGCTGCCCGGCCAGCCGCCGGACCGTCGGCTCGTCGAACAGCCGCGGGTCGTACGACAGCTCGAGGCCCAGCCGGTCGTGCAGGAACGCCGTCAGGTTCAGCGGGTAGCTCGTCGTGTCGAGCGAGCTGACGTCCAGCACCCGCACGCCGTCCTGCCCGCTGTCCTCGATCGGGTAGTTCTCGAAGACCACCACGCTGTCGAACAACGCCGTGCCGGCCGGGACCTCGGTGAACGCCTGCAGCCGCGACAGCGCGAGGAAGTCGTACCGCCGCGCTTCGGCCTGCGAGCCCTGGATTCCTCGCAGCCATTCGGTCACCGGAAGTCCATTGTGGACCTCGATGCGGGTCGGCACGGTGTTGATGAACATGCCGATCATCGCCTCGACGCCGGGCAGCTCGGCCGGGCGCCCGGAGACCGTGGTGCCGAACAGGACGTCGGACTCGCCGCTGTGGCGGGCCAGCAGCAGCGCCCACGCGCCCTGCACGACCGAATTCACCGTCAGCGCGGCCGCCTTCGCCACCTCGCGCAACCGGGCCGACTCCGAATCGGACAGCTCGACGCGCACCTCGGCGGCCGACTCGGCGCGGTGAGCCTCCTGGGGACGGCGGTCGTACGGCAACGGCGTCGGAGCCGAGAAGTCACCGAGCACGGCCAGCCAGTGGCGTTCGGCTTCGGCGTGGTCCTGGGCCGCCAGCCAGGCGAGGTAGTCGCGGAACGGGCGGCGCGGGGCCAGCTCGGCGGTGCGGCCGCCGGCGATCGCCGCGTACTGCTCGGCCACCTCGCCGAAGACCTGCGCCGTGCTCCAGCCGTCGAGCAGGACGTGGTGCGACGTCCAGACCAGCTGGACCTCGTCGTCGGCGACGCGCGCGATTTCCAGGCGCATCAACGGCGGTGCCGCCAAATCCATCCCGGCCGTTTGGTCGGCCTGGAGCAGCGACGCCAGGGCCGCCTCTTGCTCGGGCTCGGCCAGGTCACGCCAGTCGTGCTGCCCGACCGGGACGCGAACGTGCCGGTGGACACGCTGGAGCGGCTCGTCGACGCCGTCCCAGACCATGCTGCTGCGCAGGATCGGCGTCCGGTCCACCACGCGCTGCCACGCCTCGGCGAGCGCGCGCGGGTCGCGGACGCCGGCCAGCCGCAGGCGGAACTGGTCGAAGTACGCGCTCGAATCGCGGTCGACCAGGCTGTGGAACACCATCCCGGCCTGCAGCGGGGTGAGCGGGTAGAGGTCCTCGACGTCGCGGCCGTCGCCGGCGAGCCGGTCGACGGTGGCCTGGTCGAGCCGGGCCAGCGGGAAGTCGGACGGGGTGCGGCCACCGGCGCCGGCGCAGTGGTCCACCACCTCGGCCAAAGCGTCGACCAGCTCCGAAGCGAGCGCGCGGACGGTGGTCTCGTCGTGCACTTCTTCGGAGTACTCCCAGGTGAAGTGCAGCTCGCCGGCTTCGACGACGCCGACGACGTCGAGCAGGTACGGCCGGGTGCCGTCGGGGTCGCTGTCGTGCCCGAGGGCTTCACCACGGCCCTGGTACCAGCCGTCGCCTTCGACGTCCCAGCGCCCGTGGTAGTTGAAGGAGATCCGCGGAGCCGGGTCGTCGCGCAGCGCGGCACCGGGCGCGTCCGGCGGGCTCAGGTAGCGCAGCGCTTCGTACCCGGCGCCCTTGTCGGGCACCGCGCGCAGCTGTTCCTTGACGGCCTTGAGGACTTCGCCCCAATCGCCGTCGGGCACCGCGAGAACCAAGGGATACTGGGCGGTGAACCAGCCGATCGTCCGGGACAGGTCCAGCGGGGCCGCGATTTCCTCGCGCCCGTGGCCTTCCATCGCGACGACGACGCGGGGGCGGCCCGTCCAGCGGGCGAGCACCCGGCCGAGGGCGCTGAGCAGGACGTCGTTGACCTCGGTGCGGTACGCCGCCGGCACGTCGTGCAGGAGCGCCGCGGTCTCGGCCCGGCCAAGTGACACCGAGACCGCGCGCGCCGACTTCGCGCGGTCGCGGCCGGGGTGGTCGACCGGGAGGTCCGTCCGCGCACCACGGAGGGCAGTTTCCCAATACGCGGCGTGCTTGTCGAGGTGTCCCATTTTCACGTGCTCGGCCAGCGACCGGGCCCAGTGGGTGAACGAGCTGCCCACCGGTTCCAGCGCTTCGCCGTGGTAGGCGCGGTCGAGGTCGCCGAGCAGGATGCGCCAGGAGACGCCGTCCATGACGAGGTGGTGGGCGGTGAGGAACAGCTGGGGCGGGCGGTCGGCGAAGGTGAACAGCACGACCCGCCACACCGGGCCGTTCGCGATGTCCAGCGACGTCTGCGCGCGGACGGCTTCGGCGTGCATCGCGGCGACGACGTCGTCCACTTCGGACAGATCGACGTGCCGGAGGACGTCGGCGGTCTCGGTGGCGGCGGGTTCCTGCCGCCAGGTGCCGTCCGCATGGGAGAACCGCATGCGCAGGGCGTCGTGCCGCGCGGTCACCGCGGCGACCGCGCGGACGAGCCGGACTCTGTCCACAGCGGACAGTACGACGTGGACGGACATGGTCAGCCGCCACGGGTCGTCGAGGTGCTCGACCAGCCACGACTGGATCGGGCCGAGCGGCGCGGGCCCGGTCTCTTCGACGACCACGGGCGCCGCGCTCGGCGTGGCGACCCGGGCCAGCTCGGCGACGGTCTGGTGCTGGAACAGGTCCTTCGACGAGATCCCCAGCCCCGCCTGCCGGGCGCGGGCGACGACCTGGATGCTGAGGATCGAGTCGCCACCGAGGCCGAAGAAGTTGTCCTCGACGCCGACGCGGTCGACGCCGAGCACCGCCGACCAGACGTCGGCCAGCACGGACTCCTCGGGCGTACGCGGTGCCACATAACGGGTTTCGGTGCGCGCGCCGGGTTCCGGCAGGGCCTTGTGGTCGAGCTTGCCGTTGGCGTTGAGCGGCAGTTCGGCCAGGCCGACGAACACCGCGGGCACCATGTGCGCGGGCAGGGAGCGGCCGAGGAACTCGCGCAGCGCGGTGGTCCCGGGCACGGTCCCGGTCAGGTAGGCGACGAGCCGGCGCGTGTCGCCGGTGCCGTGCGCGACGACGGCGGCGCCGGTCACGTCCGGGTGCGCGGTCAGCGCCGCCTCGACCTCGCCCAGCTCGATGCGGAAGCCGCGGATCTTGACCTGGTGGTCGGCGCGGCCGCGGTAGGCCAGTTCGCCCCTGGAAGTCCAGCACAGCAGGTCGCCGGTGCGGTACATCCGGGTGCCGGGCGCGCCGAAGGGGTCGGCGACGAACCGGGACGCCGTCAGGCCCGGCCGGTTCAGGTAGCCGCGGGCGAGCCCGGCGCCGGCGACGTACAGCTCGCCGGTGACGCCGGGCGGGACCGGAGCGAGATCGGCGTCCAGGACGTAGGCGCGCAGGTCCGGGATCGGCACGCCGACCGTGGCGCGGTCGTCGTCGAGGACGCGGTGGGTGACGTGCACGGTGGTCTCGGTGATGCCGTACATGTCGACGAGCCGCGGGCCGTCCGGGTGCCCGCGGCGCCAGTCCGCCAGCCGCACCGGGTCCAGGACTTCCCCGCCGAAGACGACGTACCGCAGGCTCAGCGGCGGCGACGGCAGCGTGCCGAGCCGGTAGAACGCCGACGGCGTCTGGTTGAGCACGGTCACGCGCTGCTCGGCCAGCAGCGTCAGGAAGTCCTCGGGGGCGCGGACGACGTCGGCCGGGACGACGACGAGCCGGCCGCCGTGCAGCAGCGCGCCCCACAATTCCCACACCGAGAAGTCGAAGGCGTAGGAGTGGAAGAGCGTCCACACGTCCCGGTCGTCGAAGCCGAACCAGGGCGCGGTCGAGGAGAACAGCCGCGTGACGTTCGCGTGCGGGACCAGCACGCCCTTCGGCACGCCGGTGGAGCCGGAGGTGTAGATGACGTACGCGGTGTTCTCCGGGGCCACCCGCACCCCGGGGTCGGTGTCCGGGCGGTCCTCGGCACCCACGTCGTCGACGACGCAGACCGGCCGGGCGTCGGCGAGCGTCGCCTCGATGCGCGCGGGCGGGTAGTCCGGGTCGATCGGCAGGTACCCGGCGCCCGACTTGAGCACGCCGAGGACCCCGACGACGAGGTCGGCCGAGCGCGGCAGCCGAAGCGCCACCAGACGCTCGGGCCCCGCGCCCTCGGCGATCAGCCGGTGGGCCAAGCGGTTTGCCCGCCGGTCGAGTTCGCGGTAGGTCAGCTCGGTGCCCTCGTGCGTCACGGCGACGGCGTCCGGCGTCCGTGCCACCTGCGCGGCGAACAGCTCGGGCAGCGTCGGCTGCGGCTCCGGCTTACCGGCCGGATTCCATTCGCGCAGAACCAGATCACGCTCGACATCGGTCAGCCACGGCAGCCCGCCCAGTGCGCGCGACGGCGTGGCCGCGATGCCGTCCAGGAGGGTGCGCAGCCAGCCGGTGAGCCGCTCGATCGTGGCCGCGTCGAAGAGATCGGTGTTGTAGTTGACGAGCGCGTCGAGCCGGCCGCCCGTCTCCTGGAAGTGCACCATCAGGTCGAACCCGGCGGTGATGACCGGCGGGGCCAGCTCTTCGACGTCGAGGCCGGGCAGCGCGGGCCGGGCGTCCGGGGTGTTGTGCAGCACCACCATCACCTGGCACAGCGGCGTGCGGCTGGTGTCGCGTTCGGGCTGCAGGTCGTCGACGACGCGGTCGAACGGGACGTCCTGGTGGGCGAAGGCGTCCAGCACGGTGTCGCGCACGTCGCCGAGGAAGGCGTCGAACCCGCGCCGCAGGTCCACAGTGGACCGCAGGACGAGGGTGTTGACGAAGAACCCGATGAGGCCTTCGAGTTCGGTGCGCTCGCGGCCGGTGACGACGGTCCCGACGGCGACGTCGTCCTGCCCCGACCAGCGGGCGAACAGCAGCTGGCAGGCGGCGAGCAGCGTCATGAACAGGGTGCCGCCGTGCTGCCGGGACAGTTCCTTGAGCCGCGCGGTGGTGCCGGCCGGGACGCTGAACTCGTGCAGGGCTCCGTTCTTGGTGCGGACGGCCGGGCGCGGCCGGTCGGTGGGCAGGTCCAGCACCGGGACGCCGTCGAGGCGGTGCCGCCAGTAGCCGAGCTGCTCGTCGAACTCCGTGCGGTTCCGCTGCCAGACCGCGTAGTCGGCGTACTGCAGGAGCAACGGCGGCAGCGCCGGGTCCTCACCGCGGCTGAACGCGGCGTAGAGCGTGGCCAGCTCGCCGAGGAGCACGCCCGAGGACCAGCCGTCGGTGACGATGTGATGCAGCACCAGGGTCAGCACGTGGTCATCGGGCGCGAGCCGGGTCAACGCGGTGCGCAGCAGGGGTCCGGTGCGCAGGTCGACCGGGCCGGTCGCGCTGTTCAGGACGGCGGCCAGGTCACCGTCCGCCACCGGGACGTCGACCGCGTACGGCGGGTGGATGACCTGGACGCCGCGGCCGTCGACGGTCGCGAACGTCGTGCGCAACGACTCGTGCCGGGCGACCAGCGCGGTGAGCGCCCGGTTCAGCGCGGCGGTGTCCAGCTCGCCACGCAGGCGCAGCACGGTCGGCGAGACGTACTCGGTGCTGCCCGGCTCGAACTCGTCGAGGAACCACAGCCGTTGCTGGGCGAAGGACAGCGGCGCTTCGAGCGCCCCGCCGTCGCGCGGCAGGAGCGGGATCGCCGCCTGCGGCGCGGCCGCCTCGGGCAGTTGCGCGGCCAGCTGCGCCGGGGTGGGTGCGGTGAAGACGAGCCGGGCCGGGACGTCGGCGCCGAGCTCGTCGCGCAGCCGGGAGACGACCCGGATGCCGCGCAGGGAGTCGCCGCCGAGGTCGAAGAAGTCGTCGTCGATGCCGACGCGTTCGACGCCGAGCACCTCGGCCCACACCCGGGTCACCAGCCGCTCGCGATCGTCTCGCGGGGCGACGTACTCCGTGGCCGCGGCCAGTTCCGGTTCCGGCAAAGCCCGGCGGTCCAGCTTGCCGTGCCGGGTCAGCGGCAGCCGGTCCAGGCGCACGAAGGCGGTCGGCACGTGGTGCGCCGGCAGGGTGCGGGACAGCTCGGCTTTCAAGTCGGCGGTGTCGCCGACGACGTAGGCGACGAGCCGTCCCCCGCGCACGTCGACCGCCGCGTCGGTCACGAACGGCCGCAGCGCCGCCTCGACCTCGCCCGGCTCGATCCGGAACCCGCGGACCTTGACCTGGTCGTCGATCCGGCCCAAGTGTTCGAGCTGCCCGTCCACCCAGCGGACGCGGTCGCCGGTGCGGTACAGCCGCGATCCCGGTTCGCCGAAGGGGTTCGCGACGAACCGGTCGGCGGTCAGGCCCGGGCGGCCGAGGTAGCCACGGGCGAGCTGCGCGCCGGCCAGGCAGAGTTCACCCGGCACGCCGGGCGGGACGAGCCGCAGGTGCTCGTCGAGGACGTACGCGCCGATGTTGCCCAGCGGGCGGCCGATCAGCGGGCGGTCCCCGGTCACCGGGGCGCAGGTGGCGTCCACAGTGGACTCGGTGGGTCCGTAGTAGTTGTGGGCGGCCGTGTCGGCGGCAGCCAGTTCGCGCCACAGGTCGCGGTCCATGGCCTCGCCGCCGACCATCAGGAACCGCGGGCGGTGCTCGCCGATCAGGAGCCCGGCGGGCAGCAGCTGCCGCAGGTAGGACGGCGTCACGTCGAGGAAGTCGACGCGCGAGTCGCGGACGTACCGGGTGAGCGCGGCCGGGTCGAGCCGGGTTTCGTCGGTGATCAGGTGCAGTTCGTGGCCGTCGGCCAGCAGCAGCGGGCCTTCCCACGAGGTATCGAACGACAGGGTCGCGGTGAGCGCCACGCGCATCGGCTCGCGTCCGAACACGCGCCGGTGGTTGGCGAGGAGGTTGACCAGGGCCGCGTGCTCCACGACGACGCCCTTGGGCGTGCCGGTCGAGCCGGAGGTGTGGATGACGTAGGCGGCGTCGGACGGGCGGGGCCCGGCCGGTCTCGATCTTCCGGTGGGCACGACCGTGCCGTCCAGCACGACCACCGGCCGCGTGTCGGCCAGCAGGACGCGAATGCGTTCCTCCGGCAGCCCGGGATCGATGGACAGGTGCACCGCGCCCGCCTTGAGCACGGCGAACAGCGCGACGATCGCCTCGGCCGAGCGCGGCAGCAGCACGGCGACGACGCGGTCCGGCCCGGCGCCCCGCGCGGCGAGGTCCGCGGCGAGCGCGTCGGTGCGGGCGGCGAGGTCGGCGAAGCTGAGCCGGACGTCGCCGCAGACCAGCGCGGTCGCGTCCGGCCGGGTCCGCGCCTGGTGGTCGAGGAGGTCGACGACGGTCGTGGCGGGGACGTCGAGCGGGCTGCTCCCCCACTCCAGCAGCGTGGCCTCTTCGGCCTCGGTCGTCAGCGGCAGGTCGGCGATCCGGCGGGCCGGGTCCGCGGCGATGCCGGCCAGGAGCCGCAGCAGGTGGGTGAGCAGCCGGTCGACGGTCGCGGCCTCGAACAGCTCGGTGCTGTACTCGACGAGCCCGGCCAGCCGCCCGCCGGACTCCTCGAACTCGAGGGACAGGTCGAAGTTCGAGGAGTCGCGCGCGACCTCGGCCGGTTCGGCGGTGAGGCCGGGGAACGCCGGGCCGCCGCCGGCGCTGTGCAGCAGCACCATGACGTCGAACAGCGGGTGCCGGCCGGGGTCGCGGCCGGCGTGCACGGCGTCGACGAGTTCCTCGAACGGGACGTCGTCGTGCGCGAAGGCGTCCAGCACCGTCTGCCGCGCGGTGGCCAGGTGGTCGGCGAAGGGCACCGATACGTCCACTGTGGACCGCAGGACGACGGTGTTGACGAAGAACCCGACGACCCGCTCGAGCTCCGGCCGGTCACGGCCCTGCACGACGGTGCCGAGCGCGATGTCGTCCTGCCCTGTGTAGCGCGCGAAGAGCGCCTGGCAGGCGGCGACGAGCACGGTGAACAGCGTCGTCTCCGACGCGCGGGCCAGCTCGGCCAGCCGCCGGGCGACGGCGTCGGGGACGGTGAACTCGCGGACCGCGCCCGCGGTGCCGCGGGTGGCCGGACGCGGGTGGTCGGCCGGCAGGTCCAGCGGCGTGATCCCGGTGAGCTGGTCTTTCCAGTGCTCGAGCCCGGCGGCGCGGGTGGGCCGGTCGTGCTGCCACAGCGCGAAGTCCGCGTACTGCAGGGGCTGCGGCGGCAGCTCGGCGTGCGATCCGTCGCGGTAGAGCAAGCCGAGTTCTTCGGTGAGCACGCCCATCGAGGCGCCGTCGGTGGCGATGTGGTGCACGCAGACGAGCAGCACGTGCTCGGCCGGGCCCAGCCGGGCTAGCAGGGCGCGCAGCAGCGGCCCGCGGCCGAGGTCGAACGGCCGCACGTACTCCTCGCGCAGCACGGCGTCGAGGTCGTCCGGGCCGACGTCGACGACGGGCAGCGGCACGTCGTACGGCGGCCGGACGACCTGCGCGCCTTCGCCGTCGACCTCGGTGAAGGTCGTGCGCAGCGGCTCGTGCCGGGCGACGAGCAGCCGCAGCGCGGTGCCCAGGGCGGCGACGTCGAGTTCGCCGGTGAGGCGCAGGGCGAACGCGCTGTTGTACTCGGGGTCGCCGGGGCGCAGCCGGCTGAGGAACCAGAGCCGGCGCTGGGCCGACGACAGCGGGATCGGGTGGGAGCGGTCGGCGGCGGCCGGGATCTCCGGCGTGCGCGCGCCCGCTCCCGCCATCCGCCGGCGCAGCGCTTCCTGCAGGTGGGCGGGCAGCGCCGCGATGCGGTCCTGTCGGGACGTGGTCATGGAGCAGTCCTCACGATTCCTGGTCGAAGGCGAGGCTTTCCAGCTCGCCCAGGATGAGTTCCTCGACGGTTCCGGCCAGCCCGGCGACCGTGCGCGCGGTCAGCACGTCGGCCGGGGTGAGCCGGACGTCGAACAGCGCGCTCGCTTGGGCGGCGATCTGCAGGCTCCGCAGGGAGTCGCCGCCGAGGGCGTAGAAGCTGTCTTCGGCGCCGACCCGGTCCACGCCGAGCACCTCGGCCCAGATCCCGGCGAGCGCGCGCTCGGTTTCGGTCTCCGGTTCGACGTGCCGGGTTTCCGGCGCGGCGGGGGCGGGCAGCGCGCGGCGGTCGACCTTGCCGTTGGCGCTGACCGGCAGCCGGTCGAGCGTGACGAACGCGGTCGGCACGAGGTAGTCCGGCAGTGTGCGGGCCAGGAACTCCCGCAGCGCGGCTTCGTCCACATCGGACACGACGTAGGCGACCAGCTGCTTGGCGCCCGGCTGGTCCTCCCGCACGATGACCGCGGCCTGCGCCACGTCCGGGTGCCGGGCCAGCACGGCCTCGACTTCGCCCGGTTCGACGCGAAACCCGCGAAGCTTCACCTGGTCGTCGCGGCGGCCGAGGAATTCGAGGGTGCCTTCGGCCGTCCAGCGGACGAGGTCGCCGGTGCGGTACATCCGCTCCCCCGGCGCGCCGAAGGGATCGGCGACGAACCGGTCCGCGGTGAGGCCGGGCCGGTCCCGGTAGCCGCGGGCCAGGCCCGCGCCGGCCAGGCACAGTTCGCCGGGGACGCCCGGCGGCACCGGGCGCAGGTCGGTGTCCACGACCCGGGCGCGCACCCCGTCGAGGGGCCGGCCGATCGAGATCCGGTCCGGGACCACGTCGGCCATCGGGTGCGAAGTCGCGAACGTCGTGGTCTCGGTCGGGCCGTAGCCGTCGACGACCCGCAGCCCGGGGCACGCGGCGAGGACCCGCCGCACCGACGTGGCCGGGACGACGTCACCGCCGGTCCAGACTTCGCGAAGACCGGCGAAGCAGTCCGGCGTCTCCTGCGCGAGGACGCGGAAGAGCCCGGCGGTGATCCACATCGCGGTCAGGCCGTGCTCGCGGATGAGCTCCCGCAACGCCGGAGCGTCGACGCCTTCGCCGGGGGCGACGACCACGCGGCCGCCACCCAGCAGCGGCACCCACAGCTCGTACGTCGTGGCGTCGAAGGCCAGCGGCGAGTGCAGCAGGACGCGGTCGTGCGCGCCACCGCGGAACCGCTCATCGGCGGCCAGCGCGGCCACGTCCCGGTGGCGCACCACGACGCCCTTCGGCACGCCGGTCGAACCGGACGTGTACATCACGTACGCCGCCTGGTCCGGATCGACGGCCACCTCCGGGTCCGCGGCGGACTCATCGTCCACAGAGGACAGCAGCACGGTCCGCCCGAGGGGGTATTCGTCCGCCGAGACGACGAACCGGATACCGTCGAGCAGCAGCTTCTGCCGCTCGGCCGGGGCGCGGGTGTCGATCGGCAGGTAGGCGCCACCGGCCTTGACCACGGCCAGCTCGGCGACCACGGCGTCGGCGCGGCGGACGGCGAGCCCGACCGGTTCCTCCGGCCGCAGGCCCAGCCCGGCCAGGCGGTTCGCGAGCCGGTTGGCCCGCCGGTTCAGCTCGGCGTAGGTGACCGGCTCGCCGTCGAGGACGGCCGCGACCGCGTCCGGCCGGACGTGGACCTGCTCGGCGAACAGCTCCGGCAGCGACCGGGCCGGGGGCTCGTCGCCGGTCGCCGACCACTGCGCCAGCAGCCGGGCTTCGGCCGACGTGGTCATCGTGACCGCG
The DNA here is from genome assembly GCF_055633805.1 of Amycolatopsis sp. NPDC114478. Taxonomy (NCBI): domain Bacteria; kingdom Bacillati; phylum Actinomycetota; class Actinomycetes; order Pseudonocardiales; family Pseudonocardiaceae; genus Amycolatopsis; species Amycolatopsis sp. NPDC114478. Next base: position 37,177 of record NZ_JBVKDO010000023.1, read on the forward strand.
CCGAGGGCCCGGCCGCCGTCCGCGGCCAGCTCGCCGACGACGGTCAGCAGGTGCCCGGCCAGCCTCGACACCGTTGCGGCGTCGAACAGGCCCGGGTCGTACCCGACGTCGACCGACAGCTCGGCCCCCGGCGACGCGACCACGGTGAGCGGGAAGTTGGTCGTCTCCCGCGCGGACAGGCCGCGCACGCTCAGCCCGTGGCCGGCGGACGCGCCGGTGATCGGGTAGTTCTCGAACACCACCAGGCTGGCGCACAGGTCGACCCCGCCCGGCAGCCCGGCCCAGCCCTGCACCCGGGCGAGCGGCACGTGGCCGTGGCCGCGGGCCTCCGCCTGCGCGGCCTGCAGCCCGGCGAGCCAGTCGGCGACGCGGGCGCGGCGGTCGACGGCCGCCCGGACCGGCAGGGTGTTGATGAAGATGCCGGTGATGTCGTCCACGCCGGGCACCTCGGCCGGGCGGCCGGAGGTGGTGGCGCCGAACACGACGTCGTCGCGTCCACTGTAGACCGACAGCAGCAGCGCCCAGGCGCCCTGCAGCACGACGTTGTGGGTGAGGCCGTGGCGCTTGACGAACGCGTCGAGCCGGGCTGTGGCGGTCTCGTCGAGCTTGACCGGCAGCCACTCGGCCGAGCAGGGCGCGTGCCCCGGGGCCGGCGGCCGGTCGGCGGGCACCGGCGTCGGCCCCTCGACGCCGTCGAGCGCGGCGCGCCAGAAGCGTTCGGCGTCCGCCTGGTCCTGGCGGCCCAGCCAGGCGAGGTACTCGCGGAACGGCGGCCGCGGGGGCAGCGGCTGCCCGGCGTAGGCGGTGCAGACGTCCGAGAGCACCTGGAAGACGCTCCAGCCGTCGAGCAGCACGTGGTGGAACGTCCACAGCACTTGGACTTCGGTGGCCGAGAGCCGGGCCAGCGCGACCCGTGCGAGCGGCGCCGTCCCGAGGTCGAGGCCTTCCTCGCGGTCCTCGTCGAGCAGCCGTTGCCGTGCTTCGGCGCGTTTCGGCTCGTCGAGCGCGGTCCAGTCGAGGCGGCGGGCCGGAAGGGTGACTCCGCGGTGCACGACCTGGACCGGCTCGGCGACCCCGGCCCAGACGAACGCGGTGCGCAGGATCGGCGTGCGGTCGACGACCCGCTGCCAGGCTTCGGCGAGCCGGTCGACGTCGGTGACGCCGTCGAGCACGAACGTCGCCTGCTCGAAGTACAAGCCTTGCGAGGCCTGGGAAAGCCCGTGGAAGACCATGCCGCCCTGCATCGGCGTCACCGGGTACACGTCCTCGGCGCCCCGGGCGACAAGATCGTCCACTGTGGACTGGCTCAAGGACACCAGCGGGAAGTCCGACGGGGTCCGGCCGCCCGCGCCCGGATCGGCGCAGTGCGCGACGATCTCCCGCAACGCCGTCAGCATCCGCTCGGCCAGGTTCCCGACGGTGCTCCGGTGGTGCACTCCGGCGATGTGCGACCAGGTCAGCTCCAGCTCGCCGCCCACGACCCGGCCGACGACGTCGAGGGCGTGGGTGCGGGGCGCGTCCGGGTCGACGTCGGCGTCGAGCCCGCCGGCGGCGTCGTCGAACCGGCCCAGGTAGTTGAAGCTGACCAGCGGGTCGATCGCGGGCGCCGTGCCGGTCAGGTACCGCAGGGCGCCGTAGCCGATGCCGCGCCGCGGCACCGCCCGCAGCTGTTCCTTGACCGCCTTCAGCGCGGTGCCCCAGTCGTCCGGGACGTCCAGCGCGACCGGGAACATCGTGGTGAACCAGCCGACCGTCCGGGAGAGGTCGACGTCGTCGAACAGCTCCTCGCGGCCGTGGCCTTCGAGGTCGACGACGGGGGTGTGCCCGGTCCAGTCCCGCAGCACCCGGCCGAGCGCGGTCAGCAGCACGTCGTTGACCTGGGTCCGGTAGACCTCGGGGACGTCGTGCAGCAGCGCCCGCGTCTCGTCGGCGCTGAGCCGGACGGTGACTTCGCGGCTGTCGGCGACGGTGGCCGGGCCCTCGCCGTCGGCGGGCAGCGGCGGCACCGCGGGCAGCGCGCGCCAGTGGTCCAGCTCGTCGTCGAAGCCGCCGGCCTCGGCGTGCTCGGCCAGCTTCCGCGCCCAGGCGAGGAACGACGTCGTCTTCGGCGCGAGGGCTTCACCGCGGTGGGCGGCGTGGAAGTCCTCCAGGAGGATCCGCCACGAGACACCGTCGATGACGAGGTGGTGCGCGGCCAGCAGCAGCCGCCGCCCGTCGAGGACGGCGTTCAGCAGCGGCCCGCGAGTGAGGTCGAACGAGACCTCGTCGGTGCGCAGGTCGGCGGGCCACACCGGCTCGCCGTGCTGGACCTCACCCTCGAACCGCAGGCGAAGGGCGTCGTGGTGGGCCCACACCGTCTCCAGCGCCCGGCGGAGAGCCTGCTCGTCGACGTCCTCGGGGAACTCGAGGACCACGCGCTGGTCGAACCGCGCGGGCTGGGTCTCGAAGTACCACCGCTGGATCGGCGTGAGCGGTGCCTCGCCGGTGACCGGGCCCTGCTCGGCGCGCGGACCGTCGTCGACGCTCGCGTGCGCCGCGAGCGCGGCCAGGGTCGGGTGCCGGAAGACGTCGTGCGGCAACAGGGTCAGGCCGGCGCGGCGGGCGCGGGAGACGACCTGAATGCTGAGGATCGAGTCGCCGCCCAGCTCGAAGAAGTTCGTCTCGGCGCCGACGTCCTCGACGCCGAGCACGTCCGTCCAGATCGCGGCCAGCGCCCGCTCGGCCTCGGTCGACGGCGCCCGGTGGGTGCCGGCCGCGGCGAAGTCCGGGGCGGGCAGGGCGTTCCGGTCGAGCTTCCCGTTGACGTTCAAGGGGAAGCTCTCGAGCCGGACGAACGCGGCCGGGACCATGTAGTCCGGCAGCGTCTGCCCGAGGAACTCGGCCAGGTCGCCCGCGTCGCCGGTGAAGTAGGCGACCAGGCGCTTGACGCCGTGGTCTTCGCGCGCCACCACCGCGGCCTGGGCGATCCCGGGGTGCGCGGCCAGCGCGGCCTCGATCTCACCGGGCTCGATCCGGAACCCGCGCACCTTGACCTGCTCGTCGGCGCGGCCGACGAACTCGAGCGCGCCCTCGCCGCTCCAGCGCACGAGATCGCCCGTGCGGTACATCCGCTCCCCCGCCGGCCCGAACGGGTCGGCGACGAACCGCTCGGCCGTCAGGCCGGGCCGGCCGAGGTACCCGCGCGCCAGGCCTTCCCCGGCGAGGTACAGCTCGCCGGGGGCGCCCGGCGGCACCGGCCGCAGGTCCGGGCCGAGGACGTAGGCGCGCATGTTGTCCAGGGGCCGCCCGATCGGGACGACGTCCGGGACCGCTCCGGGCATCGGGTACACGGTCGCGAAGGTCGTGGTTTCGGTGGGTCCGTAGACGTCGGCGACCACGGTGTCCGGGCAGGCTTCCCGGACCCGGCGCAGGGCCGCGGCCGGCACCGCGTCGCCGCCGGTCCACACCTCCCGCATGCCCGCGAACACCTCCGGGGCCTCCTGCGCGACCAGCCGGAACAGCCCGGTGGTGAGGAACGCGCCGGTCACGCCGTGCGTGGTGAGCAGCCGGCCGAGGGTGTCGACGTCGAGGTCCCCCGGCGGCGCCACGACGACCGTGCCGCCGCTGAGCAGCGGCACCCAGAATTCGTACGTCGAGGCGTCGAACGAGTGCGGCGAGTGCAGCAGCACCCGGTCGTGCGGGCCGAACCGGTGGTCGGCGGCCAGCGCCACGACGTCCCGCCGGCGCACGGCCACGCCCTTCGGCGTGCCCGTCGAGCCGGACGTGTACATCACGTACGCGAGGTTGTCCGGGTCCGCGGCGGGCAGCGGCACGTCCGCCGTCCGGTCGTCCGGCCCGACGACGAGTCCATTGTGGATCGCCCGGGCGGTCCAGGCCCAGGGCTCGTCGGCGACGAGAATGGTGACGCCGGCGAGGAGGGTCTTGAGGCGCGCCGCCGGCGCGCGGGTGTCCAGCGGCAGGTAGGCCGCGCCGGCCTTGATGATCGCCAGTTCGGTGACGAGCAGCCGGGACGAGCGGTCCATGAGCACCCCGACCAGGCGTTCGGGCCCGGCGCCGAGCGACACCAGGTACCGCGCGAGCCGGTCGGCGGCCTCGTCCAGTTCGGCGTAGGTCATTCGAAGGCCGTCGCCGGTCAACGCGACGGCGTCCGGGGTGCGCTCGACCTGCGCGGCGAACAGCTCGGCCAGGTCGCCCTCGGGCAGCGGGTGCGCGGTGGCGTTCCACTCGACCAGCACCTGGTGGCGCTCGGCGTCGGTGAGCAGGTCGACCTCGGCCAGGGGCCGGTTCAAGTCCGCGGCGAAGGCGTCGAGGACGCCGGTGAGCTGCCGGGCGATCCGCTCGGCCGTCGCGGTGTCGAACAGGTCGGGGTCGTAGCCGACGTCGAGGGTGATCCGCTCCCCCGGCGAGGCGACGACGCTGAGCGGGTAGTTGGTCGTCTCGGCCGCGTCGACGTCCCGCAAGCTCAGGCCGTGCGCCGCCGCGGTGTCGGCCGGGTAGTTCTCGAACACGACGATGCTGTCGAACAGACTTCCCGTGCTGCCGCTCCACGCCTGCAGCTTCGTCAGCGGCAGGTGCCCGTACCGGCGCGACTCGACCTGGCGGCCTTGCAACGCGGTCAGCCACTCCGCCACCGATGACCCCGCCACGGTCACGCGCACCGGCAGGGTGTTGATGAAGATGCCGGTGACGTCGTCGGCGCCGGGCAGCTCGACCGGGCGGCCGGAGACCGTCGTGCCGAAGCAGACGTCCGGCTCGCCGCCGAGGCGGGCCAGCAGCAGCGCCCACGCGCCCTGCAGGACGGTGTTCACCGTGAGCCCGGCGCGACGGGCCGCGTCCCGCAACCGCTCGGAGTTTTCGAGCGGAATGCGCAGCCACTGCGAAGACCGGGTGGTGTGGGCCTGCGTGGGCACGCGGTCGAACGGCAGCCGAGCGGGTTCCGTCAAGTCGCCGAGTTCCGCTCGCCAATGCCGTTCGGCCGCGGAGTCGTCCTGGCGGGCCAGCCAGGCCACGTAGTCGCGGAACGGCGGCCGCTCGGGCAGCTCAGCACCGGCGTAGGCGGCGAAGACGTCGGACAGCACGCCGAAGACGCTCCAGCCGTCGAGCAGGACGTGGTGGAACGTCCACAGCACGCGGACTTCGGTGTCGGACAGGCGCGCCAGCACCAGCCGCAGCAACGGCGTCTCGGTGAGGTCGAGGCCGCGCGCGCGGTCGGCTTCGAGGAGGTCCTGCCAGGCCCGATCCCGCTCGGCCGCGGTGTGGCCGCGCCAGTCGAGGTGGGTGATCGGGACATCGGCGTGGCGCTGCACGACCTGGACGGGCTCGGGCACGTCCTCCCACACGATCCGCGTCCGCAGCACCGGCGTCCGGTCGACGACCCGCCGCCACGCGCGGTCGAGCGCGGCCGGGTCGCGGACCCCGTCGAGCACGAAGGAGACCTGCTGGAAGTAGACGCGTTCCTCGCGCTGGGAGAGCGCGTGGAAGACCATGCCGGACTGCATCGGCGTCAGCGGGTAGACGTCCTCGACCGCGCGCCCGTCGCCGACCAGTTCGTCCAGAGTGGACTGATCGAGCGCGGCCAGGGGGAAGTCGGCCGGCGTCCGGCCGCCCGCGCCGGGTTCCGCGCAGTGCCGGACGATCGCGCGCAGGGCGTCGAGCATCGCGGTGGCCAGTGAGTCCACAGTGGACTCTTGGTGGACACCCTCGGCGTAGTACCAGGTCAGTTCCAGTTCGCCGGCTTCGACGCGGCCGACGACGTCGAGCAGGTGCGCCCGCGCCGAACGCGGGCTCTCGTCGGATTCGAGGCGCCCGGAGCCGAACTGCCCGAGGTAGTTGAAGCTGACCTGCGGGTCGATCGCCGGGGCCGCATCGGCCAGGTACCGCAGGGCGCCGTAGCCGAGACCGCGGCGCGGGACCGCACGCAGCTGCTCCTTGACGGCCTTGAGCGCGGCGCCCCAGTCGTCCGGGACGTCCAGGGCCACCGGGAACACGCTGGTGAACCAGCCGACCGTCCTCGACAAGTCGACATCGGCGAACAGGTCTTCGCGGCCGTGGCCTTCGAGGTCGACGACGGGCGTCGCCCCGGTCCAGTCGCGCAGCACCCGGCCGAGCGCGGTCAGCAGCACGTCGTTGACCTGCGTCCGGTAGACCGGCGGGACCTCGCGCAGCAGCGCGTTCGTCTCCGGTTCGGGCAGCCGGACGGTCACCGACCGCATCCCCGCGACCGTCGTGTCGCCTTCGCCGTCGACCGGGATCGGCGCCGCCTCGGGCAGGCCGCGCCAGTGGGCGAGTTCGTCGTCGAAGCCGCCGGCCTCGGCGTGCTCGGTCAGGCGGGTGGCCCACTCGCGGAACGACGTCGTGCGCGGGCCGAGGTCGATCGGCTCGCCACCCAGCGCTTGTTCGTAGGCGCGCTCGAAGTCCTCGATGAGCACTCGCCAGGACACTCCGTCTACCACCAGGTGGTGCACGGCGAGCTTGACATCGTGTTCGGAGACGTCGAGGCGGACGAGCGGGGTCTCCGCGCCGACCGGGCCGTTCTCCTGGTGCCACCCGTTTTCGTCGTGGGTGAAGCGCATCCGGAGGGCGTCGTGGTGCGCCAGCAGGGCGTCGACGGCCTGGCTGGCCGCGCCGCCGTCCACGGCGTCCGGTCCCAAGTGGACGAACTGGTGGAAGTGGTCCGGTGCGGCGGTCTGCGTCCCGAAGAACCAGCGCTGGATCGGCGTCAGCGGCACGGCGCCGCTGACCGGGCCGCGTTCGACGGTCTCGGTGGCGGTGCGCGCCGCCGCGGCGAGCGCGGCCGGCGTGCGGTGGGCGAACAAGTCGCCGGGCAACAGCTCCAGCCCGGCCCGGCGAGCGCGGGACACGACCTGGATGCTGAGGATCGAATCGCCGCCGAGGGAGAAGAAGTCGTCCGTCGCGCCGACGCGCTCGACGCCCAGCACCTCCGCCCAGATTTCGGTGACCACGCGTTCGCGGTCGGTGCGCGGGGCCACGTGCTCCCGGCCGCCGAAGTCGGGCGCGGGCAACGCGTTCCGGTCGAGCTTGCCGTTGACGTTCACCGGGAACCGGTCCAGCCGGACGAACGCGGCGGGCACCATGTAGTCGGGCAGCGTCCGGCCGAGGAACTCCGCCAGCCCGGCGGTCTCGCCGACGACGTAGGCGACCAGCCGCTTCACGCCGCCGTCCGCGCGGGCCAGCACCGCGGCCTGCACGACGTCCGGGTGCTCGCCGAGCGCCGCCTCGATCTCGCTCGGCTCGACGCGGAACCCGCGGACCTTCACCTGCTCGTCGACGCGGCCGACGAACTCGAGCGCGCCGTCGTCGGTCCAGCGCACGAGGTCGCCGGTGCGGTACATCCGCTCCCCCGGCGGTCCGAACGGGTCCGCGACGAACCGGTCGGCGGTCAGGCCGGGCCGGCCGAGGTAGCCGCGCGCCAGCCCGGCGCCGGCGATGTGCAGCTCGCCGGGCGCGCCCGGCGGGGCCAGCCGCAGGTCGCCGTCCAGGACGTAGACGCGCGTGTTGTCCAGCGGCGCCCCGATCGGGACGACGTCGGGGATTTCGCCGGGCAGCGGGTGCACGGTCGCGAAGGTGGTGGTTTCGGTCGGGCCGTAGACGTCGGCGACGAGGAGGCCGGGGCAGGCGGCCTGGACGCGGCGCAGGGCGGCCGCGGGCACGGCGTCGCCGCCGGTCCAGACTTCGCGCAGACCGGCGAAGACCTCGGGGGCTTCCTGGGCGACCAGCCGGAACAGCCCGGTGGTGAGGAACGCGCCGGTGACGCCGTGCGTGGTGAGCGCACGGCCGAGCGTGTGGACGTCGAGGTCTCCGGGCGGAGCGAGCACGACCGTGCCGCCGTTCAGCAGCGGCACCCACAGCTCGTAGGTCGAGGCGTCGAAGGCTTGCGGCGAATGCAGCAGCACCCGGTCGTGGGGGGCGAACCGCCGGTCCGCGGCCAGCGTGACGACGTCGCGGTGCCGCGCGGCCACGCCCTTGGGCTTGCCCGTCGACCCGGACGTGTAGATGACGTAGGCGAGCTGGTCGGGCTCGAGGGCCACGCCCGGCGCGGTCTCCGGCTGATCGTCCGCGCCGGTCACGATCGGTCCACTGTGGACTTCGCGGGCGGTCGCCAGCCAGGTCTCGTCGGCGACCAGGACGTCGGCCCCGGCTTCGGCGAGCAGCAGCCGCAGCCGGTCGGCCGGGGCGCGCAGGTCCAGGGGCAGGTACGCGCCGCCGGCCTTGAGGATCGCCAGCTCGGCGACGACGAGCGCGGGCGAGCGGTCCATCAGGACGGCGACCCGGTCCTCGGGCCGGACGCCGAGGTCGAGCAGCCGGTGGGCCAGCCGGTTCGCGCGGACGTCGAGCTCGCCGTAGGTGACGCTCCGGTCGTCGGTCACCAGCGCGACCGCGCCCGGATGGCTGCGGACGCGGGCCGCGAACAGCTCGGGCACGGTCACCGCCGGCACCGGGACCGCGGTGTCGTTCCGGTCGGTGACCAGCTGCCGGACCTCGGCGGCGGACAGCATCGGCACCCGCGTCACCGGTTCGTCCGGCGCGGCGACCATGCCCCGGACCAGGGCTTCGAGGTGGGCGGCGAGCCGCGCGGCGACGGCCGGGGCGATGAGCGCCGGGTCGTGGGTCAGCACCAGCGACAGCCGGCGGCCCGGGTAGGCGACGAGCCCGAGCGGGTAGTTGGTGCGCTCGGCCGCCCGGACGTCCCGGAGCCCGGAGACTTCGTCGACCGGGTAGTTCTCGAACACGACGATGCTGTCGAACAGGCTGCCGCCGTTGCCGCTCCACGTCTGCAGCCGGGGCAGCCCGACGTGGCCGAACCGCCGGGATTCCGCCTGCGCGGCCTGGAGTTCGCGCAGCCAGGCGGCGACACCGTGGTCCCGGTCGAGCCGGACGCGCACCGGGAGCGTGTTGATGAACAGGCCGGGGATGTCGTCCGCGCCGGGCAGTTCGGCCGGGCGGCCGGAGACCGTCGCGCCGAAGCAGACTTCGGGTTCGCCGCTGTAGCGGGACAGCAGGGCCGCCCAGGCGCCTTGGACGAGGGTGTTCACGGTCAGCCGGTGGCGGCGGGCGAAGGCGTACACCGCCGCCGACCCGGCGTCGTCGAGTTCGAGAGGGACACGGGCGCTGGAACTGGCCGAGTGGGCCCGACCCGAGGCTCGGTCGCCGGGCAACGCGGTGGGCGTCACGCCGGCGAGTTCCGCACGCCAGTACGTCTCGGCGAGGGTCTCGTCCTGGTCGGCCAGCCAGGCCGCGTACTCGCGGAACGGCCGCCGCGAAGGCGGTTCTTCTTCGCGCAGCAGCGCGACGACGTCGTTGAGGATGCCGAAGACGCTCCAGCCGTCGAGCAGGACGTGGTGGAACGTCCAGATCACGCGCACGGTCGTCCCGGACACCTTCGCGACGGCCAGCCGGGCCAGCGGCGCCTTCGTCAGGTCCAGCCCTTCGGCCAGATCCGCGGCGAGGTACTCGGCTTCGTCGACGTCGTAGGTGACCGGGAGTTCGGCGGTGCGCCGGACGATCTGGAGCGGCTCGGGCACGCCGTCCCAGACGATCCGGGTGCGCAGCACCGGGGTCCGGTCGACGATCCGCTGGAACGCTTCCCCGAGCCGGCGCGGGTCGGGCACGTCGTCGAGGGTGAACGAGATCTGTTCGAAGTAGACGCGTTCGCCGGGCTGGGCCAGGTCGTGGAAGACCATGCCCGCCTGCATCGGCGTCAGCGGGTAGATGTCTTCCACTTCGCGGCCGTCGCCGACCAGTTCGTCCAGAGTGGACTGGTCGAGTCCCGCGAGGGGGAAGTCGGCCGGCGTCCGGCCGCCCGCGGCCGGGTCCGCGCAGTGCGCGGCGATCGCCCGCAACGCATCCAGCATCCCGTCGGCCAGCCGCTTGACGGTGGCTTCGTCGTGGACGCCTTCGGCGTAGTGCCAGCCGAACTCGAGGGTGTCGCCGTCGACCTGGCCGACGACCTCCAGGAGGTGGGGCCGGCTGTCGCTGGGGTCGGCGTCGAGGGTCAGCTCGCGGTGCAGGCCGGCGTAGAGGTCGCCGGGCAGGTCGAACTGGCCGAGGTAGTTGAAGCTGATGGGCGGCGTGACCACCGGCGCCGTCCCGGTCAGGTACCGCAGGGCGCCGTAGCCGATCCCTCGGCGCGGCACCGCCCGCAGCTGCTCCTTGACCGCTTTCAGCGCGATGCCCCAGTCGTCCGGGACGTCGAGCGCGACCGGGAACATGCTGGTGAACCAGCCGACCGTCCGCGAGAGGTCGACGTCGTCGAACAGTTCTTCGCGGCCGTGGCCTTCGAGGTCGATCACCGGTACGTGCCCGGTCCACTCCCCCAGCACGCGGCCGAGCGCGGTCAGCAGCACGTCGTTGACCTGCGTCCGGTAGACCTCGGGCACCTGCCGCAGCAGCGCCCGCGTCTCCTCGGCGGTGAGCCGGACGGTGACCTCGCGGGCCCGACCGACCGTGTTCGCGCCGTGGCCGTCGACGGGGATCGGGGCCGCCTCGGGCAGGCGCCGCCAGTGGTCGAGTTCGTCGTCGAAACCGCCGGCTTCGGCGTGGGCGGCCAAGCGGGCGGCCCAGTCGCGGAACGACGTCGTCCGCGGGCCGAGGTCGACCGCTTCGCCGCGGGTGACCTGGTGATAGGCGCGGTCGAGGTCTTCGAGCAGCAGCCGCCACGACACGCCGTCGACGACCAGGTGGTGCGCGGCCAGGTGCAGCACGCGCCGGCCGGGCTCGCCGGACAGCGCCCACCGCAGCATCGAGTGCCCCTCGCCGACGGGAGCGTTGTGCTGCCGCCAGCCGGCGCCGTCGGGCTCGAACCGCATCCGCAGGGCGTCGTGGTGCTCGGCCAGCGCGGCCAGCGCCGTGGCGAGGGCGACCTCGCCGACGTTGTCCGCGAGGTCGACCGCGATCGCCTGGTCGAACCGGTACGGCACGGCGACGGTCTCGAAGAACCAGCGCTGGATCGGCGTGAGCACGACGTCGCCGGTCACCGGCCCCCGGTCCGGGCTCGCGGCGGCGTCCCCGATCACCGGGGCGAGCGCCGCGATCGTCTGGTGCCGGAACAGGTCCGCCGTGGTCACGGCGAGGCCCGCGCGCCGGGCCCGGGCGCTGACCTGGATGCTGAGGATCGAATCGCCGCCGAGGGCGAAGAAGTTGTCCTCGACGCCGACGCGGTCGACGCCGAGCACGTCGGCCCAGATCCCGGCGAGGACCGCTTCCCGCTCGGTGCGCGGCGTCCGGTCCCCGGTGGACTCGAAGCGCGGCTCGGGCAGGGCGTGCCGGTCGACCTTGCCGTTGGCGTTGAGCGGCAACGCGTCCAGGACGACGATCGCCGACGGCACCATGTAGTCCGGCACCGTGCGCCCCACCGCGCGCCTCAACGCTTCGGTGTCCACAGTGGACTTTTCGGCCGGGACGACGTACCCGGTCAGCTGCTTGCGCGCGCCGGTGACGCGGACGGCCACGACGGCCTGCGCGACGCCCGGCTGGGCGGCCAGCACGCGTTCGACCTCGGAGGGTTCGACGCGGAAGCCGCGGATCTTGACCTGGTCGTCGGCGCGGCCGGCGAACTCCAGGGTGCCGTCGGTGCGCCAGCGGCCGCGGTCGCCGGTGCGGTACATCCGGTCGCCCGGGGCCCCGAACGGGTCGGCGACGAACCGCTCGGCGGTCGCGCCGGGCCGGTCGAAGTACCCGCGGGCGAGACCGGCGCCGACGATGCAGACCTCGCCGAGCGCGCCGCGCGGCACCAGCCGGAGCCGGTCGTCGAGCAGGTAGATCCGCATGCCGGCCAGTGGCGTGCCGATCGGGACGGTCTCGGGGACCGCGGCCGCCGACGGCATCGGGAACGACGAGGCGAACGTGGTGGTCTCGGTCGGGCCGTAGCCGTCGACGACCGTGAGGCCCGGGCAGCTGTCGAGAACCCGGCGCGCGGCGGCCGGCGGGACGACGTCGCCGCCGGTCCAGACCTCGCGCAGGCCGGCGAAGCACGCCGGGTCGTCTTCGGCGAAGAGCCGGAAGAGCCCGGCGGTCAGCCACAGCGCGGTGATCTTGTGCTCGGCCGTGAGCCGGCGCAGGGCGTCGGCGTCCAGGTCGCCGGGTGGCGCGACCACGACGGTGCCGCCGGTGAGCAGCGGGACCCACAGCTCGTAGGTCGAGGCGTCGAAGGCGAGCGGCGAGTGCAGCAGCACCCGCTCGTGGGCGCCGCCGGCGAACCGCGGGTCGGCGGCGAGCGCCACGACGTCCGCGTGCCGCACGGCCACGCCCTTCGGGACGCCGGTGGACCCGGAGGTGTACTCGACGTAGGCCAGGTGGTGCGGATCCAGCGCGAGGTCCGGCGCCGACGTGGGCTCGTCGACGTCCGCGACGACGAAGGGAGCCGGGTGGACGTCGGCCGCGGTGTCCTGCCAGCGCTCGTCGGTGAGCAGCAGCGGGGTGCCGTCGAGGACCAGCCGCATCCGGTCCGCCGGGGCCCGCAGGTCCAGCGGGAGGTAGGCGGCGCCGGCCTTGAGGATCGCGAGCACCGCGACGACCTGGTCGGCCGAGCGGTCCATGAGCACGCCGACGCGGTCTTCCGGGCGGACGCCGAGCCGGACCAGCCGCCGCGAGAGCCGGTCGGCGCGGTTCTTCAGTTCGCGGTAGGTCAGCTCGTCGTCGCCGACCACGGCCGTCGCGTCCGGGTGACGGTCGGCGCGGCGGTCGAAGAGGTCCGGGACGGTGCCTTCCGCGCTTTTCGTGGGCGCCGGGAGCAGGAAGCGGCGGTCTTCGTCGGTGAGCAGCGGGAGGTCGCCCACCGGGCGCGCGGGGTCGGCCGCGATCCCGGTCAGCAGCGTCTCCAGGCTGCGCGTGAGGCGCTCGATCGTGGCCGCGTCGAAGAGCGCGGTGGCGTACTCGACGGTGACGCGCAGGCCGCCCGCGTGCGGCCAGAACTCGACGACCAGGTCGAACCGGGCCGACGGGCGCGGCAGGTCGTACTCGCTCACCCGCAGGCCGGCCACCTCGCGGGGAGCCACCAGCGGGGTCTGCAGGACGACGACGGCCTGCACCAGCGGCGTCCGGGACGGGTCGCGATTCGGCTGCGCCTCTTCGACGACGCGGTCGAAGGGGACGTCGCCGTGGGCGAACGCCGCCAGCACGGTCTCCCGGAACTCGCCGAGGAACCCGGCGAACGGCCGGTCACCGTCCACAACGGACCGCAGGACGAGGGTGTTGACGAAGAAGCCGGTCAGCGCCTCGAGTTCGGCCCGGTCGCGTCCCGCGACGGCGGTGCCGATGGCGATGTCGCGCTGCCCGCCGTAGGCGGCCAGGAGCACCTGCACCGCGGCGGTGAGCGTCATGAAGAGCGTGGCGCCGTGCGGACGGCCGGCGTCGGCGAGCCGGCGGACCAGGCCGGCCGGGAGATCGTGACGGTGCACCGCGCCGTCGGTCGTGCGCTGCGGCGGGCGGGGCCGGTCCGTCGGGAGGGCGAGCGGTTCGATGCCGGCCAGGGTTTCGCGCCAGTAGCCGAGCTGGTCGTCCGAAGTGGACTGGAGCCGCCAGTGCGTGTAGTCGCGGTAGCCCAGGGTCAGCGGCGGCGGGGTCACGCCGCTGTAGAAGTCGAGGAGTTCTTCGGTGAGCACGCCGATCGAGCGGCCGTCGGTGACGATGTGGTGCTGGCACAGCAGGAGCAGGTGCTCGCCGGGGCCGAGCGGGAACAGCGTGGCGCGGGTCAGCGGGCCGGTCCGCAGGTCGAACGGCTCGCTCAGCTCGGCCTTCAGCACGTCGTCGTCCGGCGGTTCTTCGTTGATGCGCAAAGGGATCTCGCCCGTGGGCGCGATCAGCTGGACACCGTCCCCGAACGTCGTCCGCAGCGATTCGTGCCGCGCGCAGAGCGACGCCAGCGCCCCGCGCAGCGCGTCGACGTCGAGCGGGCCGGACAGCCGGAGCCCGACGCCGGTGTTGTACTCGGCGCTGCCGCCGGTCAGTTCGTCGAGGAACCACAACCGCCGCTGGGCCGGGGACAGCGGGAGCACGTCCGACGACGGCGCGACCGGGATAGCGGCGTCATCTCGCGGCGCTTTCTCGAGGACGCTCGCCAGCGCGGCCACGGTGGGCGCGTCGAACAGCGTCCGCGCCGACAGCCCGGCGCCGAACTCCCGGCGCAAGCGCGAAAGCGCTTGGACCGCCAGGATCGAGTCGCCGCCGAGGGCGAAGAAGTCTTCGTCGACGCCGAGGCGCGCGACGCCCAGCACGTCCGCCAGGACCGCCGCCACGGCACGCTCGGTGTCCGTCCGTGGCTCGGCGCTTTCGGCGGGCTCGGCGGGCGGCGCGGGCAGGGCCCGGCGGTCGACCTTTCCGTTGCTGCTCAACGGAAGCGCGTCGAGCACGACGAACGCCGACGGCACCATGTAGTCGGGCAGCGACGCGGCCGCCACCGCTTCGAGGTCCCCCGGCTCCCCCACGACGTAGGCCACCAGGCGCTTGACCCCGGGCCGGTCCTCGCGGGCCACCACGACGACCTCGGCGACGCCCGGGGCCGCGGCGAGCACGGTCTCGATCTCGCCCAGCTCGACCCGGAAGCCGCGGACCTTGACCTGGTCGTCGACCCGGCCGAGGAACTCCAGCTCGCCGGTTCCGGTGCGGCGCACCAGGTCTCCGGTGCGGTACATGCGGTCGCCGGGCGCGCCGGCCGGGTCGGCGACGAACTTCTCCGCCGTCGCGCCGGGCCGGGCCCAGTAGCCGCGGGCCAGTCCGGCGCCGGCCAGGTGGAGTTCGCCGGGTTGGCCGTCGGCGACCGGGGTGAGGTCGCCGTCCAGGACGTACGCGCGCACGTCGTCGAGCGGGCGGCCGATCGGCACGGCCGCCGGCACCCGGTCCGCCGACGGGAGCCGGTGGGAGGTGGCGAACGTGGTCGTCTCGGTCGGGCCGTAGCCGTCGACCACGGTCAGGCCCGGGCACGCCCGCAGCACGCGCCGCACGGACTCGGCCGGGACGACGTCGCCGCCGGTCCAGACCTCGCGCACGCCGCGGAAGCAGTCCGGTGCTTCCTGGGCGACGACGCGGAAGAGGCCCGCCGTCAGCCAGAGCGCCGTCACGCGGTGCCGCGCCAGCACGGTCCGCAGCGTCTCGACGTCGAGGTCGCCAGGCGGGGCGACCACCACGGTGCCGCCGCCCAGCAACGGCACCCACAGCTCGTAAGTCGACGCGTCGAAGGCGACCGGCGAGTGCAGCAGCACCCGCTCGTGGGCGCCGCCGGCGAAGCGGCGGTCCGCGGCGAGCGCCACGACGTCACGGTGCCGGACGGCGACCCCCTTGGGCGTCCCGGTCGAGCCCGAGGTGTGCATCAGGTACGCCAGCCGGTCCGGGTCCGCCGGCGGCACGACGAATTCCGCGTCCGGCAACGGGTCCGCAGCGGGCACGGTGAGTCCATTGTGGATCTTTCTGGCCCGGTCCAGGTCGTCGGTCACCAGCACCGACACCGCCGCGTCGGCCAGGAGGGTGCGCAGCCGGCTGTCCGGCGCGCGGCGGTCGAGGGGCACGTACGCGCCCCCGGCCGTCACCACGGCCAGCTCGGCGACGACCAGCTCCGCCGACCGGTCGAGCAGCAACCCGACCCGGTCCTCCGGCCGCAGCCCGAGCCGCACGAGGTGGGCGGCGAGCCGGTCGGCCCGTTCGTGCAGTTCGCCGTAGGTCAGCCGGATGTTTTCGCCTTGCACGGCGACGGCGTCCGGCGCCGAGAGGGCCCGCGCGGCGAACAGTTCCGCGAGGCCGACGGTTCTCGGCGCCGTACCGTCCGTTTCGGCCGGCGTGTCTTGCACGGTCATCGTCTTCGCTACCTTCCGGGCAGGACGGGGAACCCGCCGGTGCCGGCGGGGAGGGAGAGGGGGGGACTTGCTCAGCGACGCCCGGCGAGACGGCCGCCGATTTCGACCGCGGCGGACGCGCCGGGCTCGCCGCGGAACCGGCCGCAGGGGGTGACCCGGCCGGTCGCCGGGTCGCGGACGGTGAACGTCCGGTCGTCGTGGAGCACCAGCTCGGGGAACACTTCCCCGTCGACGACGAGGCGGTCGGCCGTGATCACGTAGTCGATGGCGCCGTTGCGGTACGTGCCGAAGTCGCCCGGCGGCACCGGGACCACGCGCGTCGCGTCGGCGGTCTGGGCGGCGCGGGACGGGACGTCGATGCCGAGGTCGGCCAGCTCGGCGGCCAAGGCGTGCCACAGATCGGCGCCGGTGGTGCCGTTGGTGGTCAGGGCGACCACGCAGGCGCCGGCCTGGTCGATCCGCAGGTGGCAGGAGGTGCCGTCGGCGGTGCCGTCGTGCCCGAGCCAGCCGGTGTCGGCGTCGCCGAAGTGCGCGATGCCCAGTCCCCAGCCGTCGGCCAGGCCGAACGGCTCGGCGACCGGGACCCGCCGGTGCATGTCGGCCGCGGTGACGACGTCCAGCAGGCCCGGCTTGCCGAGGTGGACCCGGCCGAGCGCGACGAGGTCGGCGGCGCTCATCGCGAGCGCGCCGGCGGGGTCGAGCATCGGCGGCAGGATCTGCTCGACCGGGTGGTCACCGGCGTGCCCGGACACGACACCCGGGTCGTCGATGAAGACCGGGTCGATCTTCAGCGAGCGCAGGACGATCGCCTCGGCCGCCTCGCGCCAGCCCATCCCGGTGACCGCTTCGATCACCGAGCCGACCAGCGCGTAACCGAGGTTCGAGTACGAGAACGCCGTCCCGGGTGGACAGACGGGCGCGGCGCCGCGCACCTCTCTCAGCACCGAGCCGGCGCCGTCGGCCGGGTCGGACGGGAGACCGCCGGTGTGGCTCAGCAGCCGCCGGGTGGTCAGCTCGCCGGGCAGCCCGGAGACACCCAGGACGTCGCCCACGGGCTCGTCCAGGTCGAGGTCGTCGTCGGCGACGAGCACCATCGCGAGCGTCGCGGTGACCAGCTTGGTGATCGACCCCACCGGGACCGCCGACGCGGGCAGCATCGCCCCGCCCCGGCCGCGGTGGCGGACGCCGGCCTGCACCACGGCGGCTTCGTCACCCTGCCACACCGCGAGCTGCGCCCCGGGCACCCGGTAGCGGCGGGCGAGCCCCGTGAGGAGCGCGTCCAGCCGGGCCGCCGGCACCGGGCGCGAGCACGTCCGCCGGTCGAGGACATCTCTTTCGGACTGCATCTGAGCGAACCCTTTCGAGCTTCGTGTGGCCGGTGCCGGGAATTGCGCACACCCCGTACCGAACCGTTCCATCCCCCGTCAGCCGGCGGCTTCAGCTCGGCTGGAACACATACGCTGCCGCGCATACCGTGATCGTCAGTACCGCCAATAGTGGGATTCGATCGGCGGCCGATCCGCATTCACGGCCACTCCCCGTCGCGACATTACCGACACCATTCCGGAACGTGAACTACCGGCAACGAGACCGAATACCACAATCAAGCAGCACAAAACAACGCCCCGACAATCGACGCGCCGACCAGGCGGACTGCCCCTGCGCCCCTGCTCCCTTCGCCCACTCCAGCCGCGAGTTCCTTGCCACTCCGCGCACCTGCGGCTTCGCTGCCGCCGATGCAGTCTTCCCACGGCCACCCGCTCTCAAACGCGGGGAAACGCGACCCTGGATCGGCCAACCGGAGCCCATTGCGAAAAGGATCATCACCACATCCCCCGGCAGCGCTCAGAACTGCGGAAATGCGGCCACCATCTTCTTCCGGAAACCGGACCCGCCCGTCGAGCGCACGTGCATTCTCGTGTGCAGTGAACACATCTCGCGATATGTGTCACACCGTTCCAGAATGCGAGAAAGGATATTTTCACGATCACACGATTGACCTGTAACGAAACGAGAAGCCGCTTTTTCCCGACTTTCGGCCCTTACGGCGCCGCTCCGGACGGCCCGGTCGCGCCGTTTCACCGGCCGAGCGGAGAGCCCGTACGGCGAATACGGCGTCGCTATTCCGCCTGTTGCACGGCCCGCGCGCGGCGGCGCATCATGACGCGATGAACGGCGAGCCGCGCCCGGGCTCCGCCGACGTCTGGTCGACATCGGCGGTCACTTCGGCGCGCGCTTTCGAATACTGGCGGGACCTGATCTGCGACACCTTCGTCCAGCTGTCGGCGGCCCCCACCACGCCGGGCCCGTTCGACGGCCGGCTGGCGCACGCCGACCTCGGGTCGTTCGAAATGACGACCGTGCACGCCGGTGGGCAGCGGGTGCGCCGGACCCCGCGGCTGATCGCGCGCGCCGGCGAGGAGTACCTGCTCGCCAGCATCCAGACGCGCGGCCGCGGCCGGATCGAGCAGGACGGCCGCGTCGCCGAGCTCGCTCCCGGCGAAATGGCCCTCTACGACAGCACCCGCCCCTACACCCTGCACTTCGACGCCGCCTTCGAGCAGGTCGTCGTGCAGGTGCCGCTGCGGGACATGCTCGCCGAAACCGGGTTGCGCGACGCGCGGGGCGTCACCGCGACGAAGCTCGGCGCGCACAGCACCGCCGGCGTCGTCGCCCAGTTCTTCCACGGTCTCGCCCGCCTCCAGCAGGCCGACCCGCTGGGCGCGGCCGCGCTCGCGACGCAGGGCCGCGGGCTGATGGCGGCCGCGCTCACCCTTTCCGCCGGTGAGCCGCCGCACGGGGACGCCCTGACCCGCCGGCGCGTCCAGTCCTTCCTGCACGCCCGGCACGCCGACCCCGGCCTCACCGTCGACGACGTCGCCCACGCGTTCCTCGTTTCGAAGCGGACGCTCTACCGTCTGTTCGACGGCAGCCCCGACGGGGTGAGCACGGTGCTGCGGCGCATCCGGGTGGAGCACGCGAAGGCGTTGCTGCGCGCCGACCGCACCCGCCCGCTCGAGTCGATCGCAGCGGCGTGCGGGTTCGCCGGGGAGCGCCAGTTCTACCGGGTGTTCCGGGCCGAAACCGGCCGGACGCCCGGGCAGTTCCGCGGCACGTCCGGTCAGTGAGGTGGCACGGGCTGTCGGTCCGCGCCCCGCCGTGAGCGCCCGATAGTGGGGGGCACCCACGACTCACCCAGGAGGCCGGCCATGACCGAGCAGGTGCGCGTCGCCGTTGTCCAAGCGGAACCGAAGTGGCTGGAGCTGGCCGCCGGAGTCGATCAAGTCGTCGGCCTGATCGCCGGCGCCGCGGCCGGCGGGGCCCGGCTGGTCGCGTTCCCGGAGACCTTCCTGCCCGGCTACCCGTGGTGGATCTGGCTCGCCTCGCCCGCCTGGGGCATGCGGTTCGTGCCCGGCTACCGCGAAAACTCGATGACCCGCGACGGCGCCGAGATGACCCGGATCGCGGCCGCCGCGGCCGAGCACGGCGTGCACGTCGTCCTCGGCTTCAGCGAGAAAGCGGGCGGCAGCCTGTACATGGCGCAAGCCTTCATCGACGACACCGGGCGCGTCCTGTCGGTGCGCCGCAAGCTCAAGCCGACGCACGTCGAGCGCGCGGTGTTCGGCGAAGGCGACGGCAGCGACCTGCAGGTGCACGACACGAAGCTGGGCCGCCTCGGCGGGCTGAACTGCTGGGAGCACTTCCAGCCGCTGACCAAGTACACGATGTACAGCCTGGGCGAGCAGATCCACGTGGGCTCGTGGCCGAGCTTCTCGGTGTACCGCGGCGGCGCGCGGGCGCTGGGTCCCGAGGTCAACACCGCGGCGAGCCTCGTCTACGCGGTGGAAGGCCAGACCTTCGTCCTCGCGCCGTGCGGGGTCGTCGGCGACGCGGCGCAGGAGGTGTTCTGCGACGACGACACGAAGAAGCAGCTGCTGCTCAAGGGCGGCGGGTTCGCGCGGATCTACGGTCCCGAAGGCAGCGAACTGGCGGCCCCGCTCGCCGAGACCGACGAGGGACTGTTGTTCGCGGACCTGGACTTCTCGCTGATCGCGATCGCCAAGTCCGCCGCGGACCCGGTGGGCCACTACGCGCGCCCGGACGTGTTCCGCTTGCAGGTCAACCTCGCGCCCACGCCCCGGATCGTCCACAGTGGAGCGCCGGAGTTCGAGGACGTCGACCTCGTCCCCGAAGGGGCGTGACGGCGTGGAGTCCGCGATCCCGGCCCACCTGACGGTCGAGCGGAGCCCACCCGACCCACGTGGCGATCTTCCGGGCGGCGCGGCTCAGCCGCGCCAAGTCCCGATGCTGTCGAGCAACCGGTCGATCAGGCTGTCCGGGACCGCGTCGCGCTGCATCGCCGTGCGGTAGACGATCGGCCCGACCAGCAGCGACACCAGGTCCGACGGGTCGGCGTCCGTTTCGAGCTCGTGCGCCGCGACGGCCATCCGGATCGCCTCGTGGATCCGCGTCCGGATCGTCGCGTTCGACTCGTCGCGGCGGCGGGCGAGCTCCGCGTCCCAGATCGCCGACTGCATCATGGCCAGCGACAGCGCGGCGACGGCCGGCGGCAGCACCTCGTCGGCCAGCTGCCGCAGCTGCCGCCGCAGCCAGGGCCGGACCGGGGTCTCCGGGTCCTTGAACAGCGGGAGGTCCGCGCCCTCCATGACGTCGAGCAGCAGCTGCTCGGACCGCGGCCAGTGCCGGTAGACGGTGGCCCGCCCGACGCCGGCCTCCTGGGAAACGCGCTGGTGGGTGACCGCGCCGGGTCCCTCGCTCGCCAGCAACTCCCGGGCGGCGACGAGGATCGCCTCCCGGGAACGCGCCGCGCGCGGGTCCGTCGAGTAACTCACCGTCACAGCATACGAGCGACCCCCATCTACGAGACAGGTTGACTCATAGATCACGCCGTGCCACAGTCGGCATCTGTGAGACACGGTGTCTCACAGGTGGGGAGCAGACCATGCCGGACACCCAGCACCACACCGTCCTGCCGACCGGCCGCCGGGCGGACCGCTGCCCGTTCGAGCCGGCCGCCGAGCTGACCGCGTTGCGCGAGCGGCCCGGGCTGCCCCGCATCCCGCGTTACCACCCGTTCTTCGGGGAGCGGGAGGCGCGCGCCGTCACGCGGTACGCCGACGTCCGCGCGGTGTTCTCGCACGAGGACATCGGCGCGGACCTGAACGCCGACCCGGACGCGCCGCGCACGTTGTTCAACCAGCCCGGCTTCCTGCTCGGCTACGACGGGCCCGAGCACCTGCGGCTGCGGCGGATGCTGGCGGGCGCGTTCACCGTCCGCCGGCTGCGGGAAATGGGACCGGCGATCGAGAAGATCGTCGACGAGCACCTGGACGCGATGGATGCGATGGATGCGTCGGGTCCAGGGGCGGACCTCGTGCCGGCGTACGCGCTGCCCATCCCGTCGCTGGTGATCTGCGACCTGCTGGGCGTCCCCTACGCCGACCGCGCCGACTTCCAGCACCGCAGCGCGGTCCTGCTCGACGCCATCCGCCCCGAGCAGGAGCAGTTCGCCAACTACGCCGCGATGCACGCGTACATGACCGAGCTCGTCGCCCGGCTGCGCGCCGAGCCGGGCGACGGCTTGCTCGGCGAAGTGATCGTCGAGCACGGCGACGAAATCACCGACGAGGAACTGGTCGGCTTCGGCAACCTGCTCCTCATCGCCGGCCACGAAACGACGTCGAACATGATCGCGCTCGCCACCCTGGCCCTGCTGAGGAATCCGGACCAGCTCGCCGCCGTCCGCGACGACCCCGAAGTGGCGACCCCGGCGATCGAGGAGCTGCTGCGCTACCTGTCGATCGTCACCTACCTCGACCGCCGCGCGACGGCGGACGTGGACGTCGACGGCCACCGGATCGCCTCGGGCGAATGGCTGTCGCTCTCAGCGCTGGCAGCCAACCACGACCCCGCCTTCGTCGGTGATCCCGGTCTCGACGTCCACCGCAAACCGGTGGCGCACTTGGCGTTCGGCTTCGGCGCCCACCAATGCCTCGGTCAGCAGCTGGCCCGGATCGAGCTGAAGGCGGCGCTGCCCGCACTGCTGCGCCGGTTCCCGGCACTGCGGTTGGCGGTTCCGGTCGAGCAGCTCGAGTTCCGCGCCTTCTCCCCGATCCACGGCGTGACGTCGTTGCCGGTGACGTGGTGAGCGCGTCCCGCTGACCGGTGGTGTTCGATGGTGGGATGCGGGAACCAGAACCGGTCCAGGCCTTGCCGGACGTGCTCGCCGAGGGGCTGCGGGTGGTGTTCGTCGGCATCAACCCCGGCCTCTCCTCGGCGGCGGCCGGGCACAGCTTCCACACGCCGGGCAACCGGTTCTGGCCCGCGCTGCACCGTTCCGGGTTCACACCCCGGCGGCTGCGCGCGGAGGAGGAACGGCTCTTGTTGGATTGGGGGCTGGGCATCACCAGCATCGTGCGCCGCCCCACGGCCCGCGCGGCGCAGCTGTCGCGCGAGGAGCTCGTCGCGGGTGGCCGGGACCTGGCCGACCGGGTCCGGGCGATCCGGCCGAAGTGGCTGGCGATGCTGGGCGTGACCGGGTACCGGGCGGCGTTCGGGGCACCCCGCGCCCGGCTCGGTCCCCAGGACGAGCCGATCGGCGGGGCGCGGGTGTGGATCGTGCCCAACCCCAGCGGCCTCAACGCGCACTACCCGCCCGAGGCCCTGGCGGCCGAGTTCGCCCGGCTGCGCACCGCCGCCGGCGTGCCCGACCGCTCCGGCCTCCTCGGCGAGCGCGCGTGAAGTTCCGGCTCACCTGAGGGCGATACACCCCGGCCGCACGGTGGACCGCGCCGCCGGCCCCGTGGTAGAAGTAGAACGTGTTTCACTCCTGACCACCGGAGGTGCCCGGATGAGCGTCCCGACCGTGACCGAGCTCCTCCTGGCCCGCGCCGGCGACGAGCGTCCCGGCCTGCGGTTCGAGGACGAGACCCTGTCGTGGGCCGAGCACGTGCGGGCTTCGGCGCGTCGCGCGGCCGGGCTCCGGGAAGCGCTGGACTGGGACAAACCACCCCACGTCGGTGTCTTGGCCGACAACGTCCCGGCGTTCTCCGTCCTGCTCGGCGCCTGCGCGTTCGCCGGGGCCGTGCTGGTCGGGCTCAACCCGACCCGGCGCGGTGCCGCTCTCGCGAGGGACGTCCGGCTCGCCGACTGCCAGGTCGTGCTCACCGAGCCGAAGTACGGCCCCCTGCTCGCCGGCCTGGACCTCGGCGGGATCCCCGTGCGGGACCTGGGGTCGTGGCCGCCGGCCGGGGACCCGGTCGAGCCGGTCCCCGCGTCGCCCGACGACCTGCTCATGCTGATCTTCACCTCCGGCACCAGCGGCGACCCGAAGGCCGTCCGCTGCACCCACGGCAAGATCGCCTTCCCCGGCGCGATGCTGGCCGAGCGCTTCCGGTTGTCCACATCGGACACCGTGTACGTCGCCATGCCGATGTTCCACTCCAACGCCGTCATGGCCGGCTGGGCGGTCGGGCTCGCGGCCGGCGCGGGCATCGCCCTGCGGCGCCGGTTCTCCGCGTCCGGTTTCCTTTCCGACGTGCGGAAGTTCGGCGTGACCTACGCCAACTACGTCGGCAAGCCACTGTCCTATGTGGTCGCCACGCCCGAGCGGCCGGACGACGCCGACAACCCGCTGCGCCTCGTCTACGGGAACGAAGGGGCGAGCGCCGACTTGGCCGCGTTCGAGAAGCGCTTCGGCTGCAAGGTCGTCGACGCGTTCGGCTCCACCGAAGGCGGGGTGGGTTTCGCCCGCACCGACGACACCCCGCCCGGCTCACTCGGCCGGCCGGCCGACGACGTGGCCATCCTGCACCCGCACACGGGCCGCCCGTGCCCGCCGGCCGAGTTCGACGCCGACGGCCGGCTGGTCAACGCCGAGGAAGCCGTCGGTGAGCTGGTCAACACGGCGGGCGCCGGCTGGTTCGCGGGGTACTACCGAGACCCCTCGGCGGACGCGGAACGCCTGCGCGACGGCCGGTTCCACACCGGCGACCTCGCGTACGCGGACGCGGCCGGGTTCTGCTACTTCGCCGGCCGCCTGGGCGACTGGCTGCGCGTCGACGGCGAGAACCTCGGCACGGCCCCGATCGAGCGGATCCTGCTGCGGCATCCCGCGATCACCGA
The DNA here is from genome assembly GCF_055633805.1 of Amycolatopsis sp. NPDC114478. NCBI lineage: Bacteria > Bacillati > Actinomycetota > Actinomycetes > Pseudonocardiales > Pseudonocardiaceae > Amycolatopsis > Amycolatopsis sp. NPDC114478. The sequence continues at coordinate 61,125 of NZ_JBVKDO010000023.1, forward strand.
CGCGGCGGTCTACGCGGTGCCGGACCCGGTGACCGGAGACCAGGTGATGGCCGCCGTCGTCACCGGCGGCACGCCTCTGGATCCCGCCGAGTTCGGCCGTTTTCTCGCCGGTCAGCCGGATCTCGGGCCCAAGCAGGTGCCGAAGTACGTGCGCACGGTCGGCGAGCTGCCGCGGACGTCGACGTTCAAGGTCGTCAAGCGGCAGCTTTCGGCGGAAGGCCTGAACTGCCCCGACGTGATTTGGGAGCGCACGGGCCCGGACCTCGCCTACACCGCTCTGTCCACTGTGGTCTGAGCGATCAGGCGAAAGCTTTGTCGACGGCGTCGGCGAAGGCGCCCATCGACGGGAACTCCAGGTCGTACGACCAGTCGCCGCCCGGTTCAGGGGTGGCGCCCCAGCCCGGCCGGTCGTGGCGGCGGTTGATCCACACCGACGGCAGGCCCTCGCGCTTCGCTGGCACGTGGTCGTGGAACAGGCTCTGCGCCACGTGCAGCAGTTCCGCGCGGGCCACCCCCAAGGACGGCAACGTCTCGTCCAGCGCGCGGAAGTGGTTCCCGGCGGGCTTGTAGGCGCCGACGTCCTCGGCCGTGATGATCGCGGCGAACGTGCCGTTCAAGCGCTTGTTGCTGCCCGCGAAGCCGTCGCGGTGCACGTTCGACAGGATGATCAGCCGGTAGTGCCCGGCGAGCCGCGCCAGGGCCTCGGCCGAGTCGGGGAACGCGGGCCAGTCCGGCACGGACTCGGCCAGCCGGCCCGCCCAGTCGTCGCTCACGGCAGCCCCGAGGCCGGCGCCCGTGCGGCGGAACGCTTCCGCCAGGACGTCCGGGTACCGCGTGGCCGGCGCTTCCCGTTCGACGGCGGCCTCATGGTCGGCGTACGCGACCAGCAGGTCCTCTTCGGAGAGACCGAGGCCCCGCTCGGCGGCCCACGGCGAGAGGACGGCGGCGATGCCGGCCTCCCAGTCGATCAGGGTGCCGTAGCAGTCGAAGCTCAGCGCCTTGAAGCTCGTCAGGTCCGTCATGTGTATGACAGTATAACAATGGCAGTCAGTCGACCAGGCCGTCCAACGCGTGCTGCAGGTGGTCGCGCATCGCCGTGACCGCGCGTTCTTCGTCGCCGGAGCGCACCGCGTCCAGCAGTGCCCGGTGCTCGGCGGCGAGGTCGCCCGCCCGCGGGTAGGAGTCGCTGAGCTGGGCCAGGCAGAGCTGCATCTCCTCCTGCATCGCCGGGTAGATCCGGTCGAGGCGCGGGCTGCCTGCGCAGCCGATGAGCACGACGTGGAACGCCGTGTGCGCGTCGACCCGCTCGCCCCAGCTCGCGCTCGGCGCGAGGGCTTCCATGGCGGCGAGCCCGGCCTCGGCGGCGGCGACCGGCCGCCGCTCGGTGACGATCCGCCGGACCGCCTCGAGCTCGAGCGGGGTGCGGACGAAGAACAGGTCCCGCACGTCGTCGGCGGTGAACACCGGCACGCGCAGCGAGCGCCCGGTGGACCGTTCGGCGAGGTTGCGGGCGAGCAGCTCCTGCAGGGCCGAGCGCACGGTCGGGCGCGCGACGCCGAACATGCTCGCCAGCCCGACCTCGGTGAGCGGCTCCCCCGGCTTGAGCTCCCCGCCGAGGATGTGCCGCCGGATCTCGCCGACAAGGGCGTCGCGCGTGCTGATGCCACGCAGAGGCACGGTCACGCGGTCCCCTTTCCCACAAGCCGGCCCCCAGTCTGGCACGTGCCCGACGGCCCGGCCGCGAACGTGGCTCAGCCCCGGCCGGAAGCCACCCGGTACGCGGCGATCCGGATCCGCAGCCCGCGCAGGTGAACCAGGTCGATGACGAACTTCGACGCCGGGCGGTACCCCGGTGCGTCCTCGGTGCGGCACGGGCCCGCCACGTACACGAACTCGTCGTCGCCGTCGTACCGCGGCTCCGACCACACCGCCGCTTCCCCGGCTCCGCTGTCCGCGCGCCGGGCCCGGGCCAGCCAGTAGACCGGGAGCTTCAGCACCTCGCCCAGCGCCTTGTCGAACGACGGGAGGTCGGCCTCGGCGATCGCCAGCCCGCGGCCGCTCCACACCCTCGGGGCCCAGAAGCCGCCGGAGGCGTGCGTGAACGTCGCCGTGTCGCCGGACGCCGTGATCGTCCAGTCGGCCACCGTGGTGAGGGTCGGCATGCCTGCTCCCTGCGGTCGTGGCCCCCAGGTCCGGACCAGCGTAGTGGATCATGCCTCCTGGACCGGGCGTTGTTAACCTGAGATTCATCTCCGGATCACCGGAGGGGGAAGCCGTACGAGGGTGGTGGGCGTGCACGACGAACAGCCGGTGGAGCTCGTTCCCCGGTCGGTGACCGAGCTCGGCGCCGATCCCGCCTGGACGGTCACCCGCACCGGCACGACCGGGCAGTGGCTCACCGCCGAGCGCGCCCTCGAGCGCGACGGGCACCGCCGCCTCATCGGGCTGACCCCGATCCGGCCGGGCGCCGTCGCGCTCATGCTGTGGGCCGACGGCGAGGTCGTCGAGCACCTCAGGACCACCGAAGCGGACGCCTGCGCGACCGCCCACCGGTGGGCCGCGGAGTTCCTCGCCGGGAACCGGTGACGCGGGAACCGATACCGGAACCGACCCGCAGTCGGTGATTCTTTTCGTTCACCTCCAGTTCATGTCCCGGTCGTCTCATAAGGAGGTTCTCCGATCCCCGGCCGACCGGAAGGTGCACGATGAGCACTTTGGACACCATGGCCTCCGAGCAGCTCGACACCCACTTCGCCCAGCTCGAAGACCGCTTGGGCCACGACTACGCGGACGTCACCCGGACCCGGCTGCACGCGCCGGTCGACCACGAACGCGCGCGGTTCGCCGGCGCGCGCATCCACGCCTACGTGCCGATCCTGGTCGAGCGGGCGGTCCGGGCGGCGCTGGCGGCTACTTGAAGATCGCGATGGGGTGCACGACCGGCTCCCCGCGGTGCGGGTCCCAGTCCTCGACGGAAGCGCACCCGCGGCCCGGCCACGGGGTCGGCCGGGTCGCCGTAGGCGGCGATGAACGTCGTGTAGCCGGGTTCGCCGGAGCGGACCCGGCGGAACAGGCCGCGCATCGACACGAACGCGTCGATCCCGCGCCGCCGTGCCGTCCGCAGCCGCGTGTTGCCCGGCCCGTCCGCCCAGCCGAGCGCGGTGACCAGGGCCTTGTTCTGCACCAGCTCCCGCTTGACGAGGTTGACGTAGACGATGTCGTCCCGCTTCTCCAAGACCTCCATGACCATGCCGATGACGGTGATCGGCTCGGCGCGTTCGATGTAGCGGCTGAACACCTCTTCGCTCTTCTTCTGCTCCCCCGCGCCTTCGCCCGCCGGTCGAGGTCGCGGGTGGCGACGTCCCGGGAGCCGGTGCGGGTCACGTGCACGCGGATGTGGTGGCGCATCAGGAGTTCCCGGACAGGTCCAGGGTCCGCTCGAACGGAACGACGAGGGTGCCGGACACCAGCAAGGTCACCAGGCCGACGGGGCCGGACGGTGAGGTGCGGCTCTTCCATGGTGGGGCTCTCGGTCGTCACCGAATCAGACGTCCGAGCGGCAACGCCGCGGGAAGCGGACGTTTCTCCCGGGAAAGTCCGCCGAGCCCGTTCGTTCATTACCGGAATTCGCCGGAACAACCGGAACGGCCGCGCCCGGAATGGTGTCCGGTCGCGGCCGCAGGGTCGGCGTACCCCTTAGTTGTAGCCCATTTCGTCGGGTGCCACGCCGTTGTACCCCATCTCGGCGGGGTGGTCGGCGAGCACCGCCGTCGAAGCCGCGCTCCCGGCGGCGACGGCGAAGGCGGCGGAAGTACCCAGGACACCAGCCGCGAAAAGGGTCAACGCGACCGTGGCGACCGCTCGGCGAACCCGCATCATTCCTCCGGTGGTCAATCGGGCGAAACTGGCTTTCGGGCGAGGCGGACGTTCCCAGAGCCGGCACAACCGGCGGACAACGGACGGTTAAGGACCCGCCAACGGCAGGCGGCCATATCACATCCCGGCGCATTTCCGAACAATGGCCGAACCGGATGTTTCCGAAATCGGAATGACAGATGACCGACCAGCGGGACGGTTACGTCGCGTATACCTCTTGTTCAGCATCTGTTCGTCTTCTATTATCGACCGTGTGCAACCGCTCACGGACGGTGCTGACCTCCTGATCGGCCGGGACGGTGAGCTGTCCCGGCTGGCGGGCTGGGTGCACGACGTGGCGGCCGGCCGCGGACGCGCCGTCCTGGTGGACGGGGAGCCGGGCATCGGCAAGTCGGCCCTCGTCCAAGCCGCCGCCGCGGTCGCCGCGCGGGCGGGGTGCCAGGTCTACCGGGGCGCCGGTGACGAACTGGGCCAGGCGCTGCCCCTGCTCCCCCTGCTGGACGCGTTGCGGATCACCGCCGCCGCACCGGATCCCCGCCGCGGCGCCATCGCCGGGCTCCTGCGCGGCGACACCGCGCCGGGCAAGGGCGCCGACCTCGCCGCCGCGGCCGCCGAGCAGCTGCTCACCCTGGTGGACGAGCTCTGCCACGCCGGTCCGGTGGTCTTGGTCGTCGACGAGCTGCAGTGGGCCGACCGCGCGACGGTGGCCGTCTGGGGCCGGCTCGCCCGCTCGGTCCGGCAGCTGCCGCTGCTCCTGATCGGCGTGCTGCGGCCGGTACCGCGCCGCGACGACCTGCGGGCGCTGCGGCGGATCGTCGGGCCCGCCGAACGGCTGCGCGTCGGGCGGCTCACCGAACCGGCGGCACTGGAGCTGGTGGCGAAGCTCGCCGGCGGCAAGCCGGGCGACCGGCTGGAGCGGCTGGCCGACGGGGCCGCCGGAAACCCCTTGTACCTCACGGAACTGCTCGACGCGCTGACCCGGGGCACCTGCCTGGACGTCGACGATGCGGGGATCGCCGAGCTGACCGGCGGCCCCATCCCCGACTCGCTGCCGGAGGCGATCGCCGACCGGCTCGGCTTCCTGTCGGAACCGACGCGGACCGTGCTGCGGACGGCCGCGCTGCTGGGCGTCGGCTTCTCGGTCGCGGACCTGACGGTCGTGGCGGACGCCGAACTGGCCGCGCTCCTGCCCGCGCTCGACGAAGCCCGGGCGGCCGGCGTCCTGATGACCGCCGGCGACGACCTCGCGTTCCGGCATCCCTTGATCCGCCAAGCCTTGTACGACGAGCTGCCGCCGGGCGTCCGGGTCGTCTGGCACCGGGCCGCCGCGCGGGCCCTGGCCGAGGCCGGTGCCCCGGTCGAGCGGGTGGCCCGGCAGCTGCTGCCGTCGGTGGCCGACCCGGCGCCCGGCGAACCGGTGCCCGGGTGGGTCGCCGGCTGGATGCGCGAGGCGGCCACCCCGTTGATCGGCCAGGCGCCGGAGGTCGCGGTCGCGCTGCTGCGCCGCGCGGTGCGGGACGGCGACTCCGCGGCGGGCGCGCTGAGCTGCCGGCTCGCCGAGGCCCTTTACCGCGTGGGCGACTTCGCCGACGCCGAGCGCGTCGCCACCCGCGCCCTGCCCCGGACCGCCGACCCCGAGCTGCTCGTCGACCTGCACACCACGGTCACGCAGTGCCGCGCGATGACCGGCCGCTCCGCCGAATCCCTTGCCGCACTGGGAGAAGCCGCGCGTACCCCGGGCCTGCTCGCGCGGCACCGGGCCCGGCTGCTGGTGCTCACCGCGCGGACGCACCGCGACCTCGGGCAGGTCGACACCGCCGCGAAGGTCGCCGCCGCCGCGCTGACCGAAGCGGGCGACGACCCTTGGGCGACCGGCTGGGCCCTGCACGTGCTGAGCCTGGTGGCGATGATGCGCGGCGAGTGGGCCGAGGCGCTGCCGCTGTTCGATCGCGCGATGGCCACCGCCGCGGACGATCCCGCGCTCACCGACCTCGGCCTGCTGCTGCGCATCAACCAGGCGGTCACCTTCGGCGCGCTCGACCGCTACCCGGAGGCGCTCGCCGCGGCCGAACGGGCTCGCGAACGGGCGGACCGCGCCGGCAGCGTCGTGCGGCTGACCCAGGCCCAGAGCGCGCTCGGCCAGCTGCTGCTGGGCAGCGGCCGGTGGGACGACGCCCTGGCCGAGGTGGACGTCGTCCCCGACGACCTCAAGGATCCGAGCGTGGCGTGCTGCGACCACGGCGTGGCCGCGATCATCCACTTCCACCGCGGCGAAACGGCCGCGGCGCACCGGCACCTGGACGCGGCGGCCCCGTGCGCGGAGCGGATCGGCGGCCGGGTGGTCGAATCGCTGACGCTGGCGCGCGGCCACGCGTTCGAGCAGGCCGGCGAACCGGACCGGGCGCTCGCCGCGTTGACCGCCGCGCTCGCGGGCGAGGACGAAGGCGAGGGCCTGCTCGCGGACGCCGTCCGGCTGGCTGTGGAAGCCGGCGACACCACGACCGCGGCCGAGATCGGGGCCCGGGTCCACGCATTCACCGCCGGTGCGGAAGTCCCGCACCGGCAGGCGCTGCGGCTCTACTGCCAGGGGATGACGGAACGGGACGCCGCCGCGCTGCTGCGCGCGGCCGACGGCTACCGGGACGCGGGCCGTCCGCTCCCCCGCGCCCAGGCGCTGGAAGCCGCCGCGGCCGCGTTCGCCGACGCCGGCGACCGGGGTTCGGCGCGTGCCGCGTTCACCCACGCGCTGGGCCTGTTCGAGGGCTTGGGCGCGCAGCGGGACGTGGCGCGGCTGCGCGCCCGCTTCCGGGCGCTGGGGATCCGGCGCGGCCCGACGGTGAAGCACCGCCAGGCCACACACGGCTGGGACAGCCTCACACCGACCGAGACCAAGATCGCCGGACTGGTGGTGGAAGGCCTGTCGAACCCGCAGATCGCGGCGCGGCTGTTCCTGTCCCCGCGCACGGTCGCCACGCACGTCTCGCACATCCTGGCCAAGCTCGGCGTGCACTCGCGCATCGACATCGCGCGGGAAGCGACCCGCAAGTCGGCGTCGGGCTGAGGTCAGCGGGAGTTCCGGATCCGGCTCCACAGCGGCACGACGAACCACCACAGCGCGAACCAGCCCAGTGCGCCGGCGGTGAACCACCCGGCGAGCGCGGGCCCGAGCGTGACGCTGAGGATCAGCAGCAGCGCGGAACCGATGGACAGCATCAGCAGCGTCAGCCCGTACAGGGCGAACCGGCTGGAGGCGTGCACGAGCTGCCGCTTGAGCCGCCGCTGGAACACCAGCCGGTGGAACGCGGCCGGCGCGATCAGCAACGCGGTGGCGGCGGCCCCGAGCACGAGCGCGGCCACGTAGACGCGCCGTTCGAACTCGGTCAGCGTCGCGAAGCGCGGCGTGAAGGCGACGGTGAGCAGGAACGCGAGCAGCAGCTGCACCCCGGTCTGCGCCACCCGCACTTCCTGCAGTATCTCGGCGTAGTTCCGGTCCAGCCGCTGGGTCGGGGTTTCGCGGCGCGCCGCGAAGTTCCACTGGTCGTGGGCATCCGGAGCCTCGCCGAGCGGCAGCCGGTCCGGGTGGGTCTTCTCGATCCCGTTCACCTTCATGCCGCAACGGTGCCGCGATCGCGCCCGCGAGACATCAGTCGATCTGAGGATCTGGGAAGCCGGGTTCGGCCGGCAGCCGCCGGCGTTTCCTGAGCCGGGCCAAGTCCTCCCGCACCTCCGCGGGCAGCAGCTCGGCCATCTGTTCCGGCCGCAGCGGCAGGTCGAGGAGGCTGAGCTTGACGCGGCTGCGCTGGGCGTGCCGGCCCGGATCCAGGCGCACGACCTGGGCCGCGTCCGGGCGCAGGGTCGCCGTCAGCGGGGTGGCCGGCTCCAGCGGCCGCCACGCGTTGCCGTCGACGCGCAGCATCGGCGGCGCGCTGCCGGCCACTCCGCGCAGCGTGACGACGTCCCGGGCCGGCAGCACGATCGAGCGGCTGACGCCCGACATCGACGCGACCGGCGTCACCGCCAGCACCTCCGCCGCCGGGGAGATCACCGGCCCGCCGGCCGCGTAGTTGTAGGCGGTCGAACCGGTCGGCGTGCTCAGGATCAGCGCGTCGCAGCGGTAGTACCCGAACTGCGTCCCGTCGACCAGCAGGTCGACCTCCACCGTCGCCCCGGGTTCGGCCCCGCCGACGACCACGTCGTTGAACGCGACCACCGCCGCGTCGCCCGCCACCAGCGCGACGCAGCTGTGCGGCTCGACCTCGAAGTCCCCGGCGTGCAGCCGTTCGAGGGCCCCCGCGAGCTCCGCCGGCGTGATCTCGACCAGGAACCCGACGTTGCCGTAGTTCACCCCGAGCACCGGCACCGGCCGGTCCACGGCCAGCCGCAGCGCGCCGGCATCGTCCCGTCCCCGCCGAGGCTGACGATGGCGTCCACCCCGGCCGCGAACGCGGCATCGGACACCACCGCCACGCCGGCCCCGACCTGCGCGGCATCGGTTTCCCGCGCCACGAGCTCGACCCCGTGGCGCGCGGCGTGGGAGACGAGCACTTCGACGGAGTCGCGCACCGGCTTGCGCGGGTGCGCCACCACGCCGACACGGGTGATCTCGGGTTCCGGCACCCGATCATTCTGGCCGCCCGGACGTGCGCGGCGCGACCGCGGGCCTACGAAGTGATCGCGGCCCCCGAGTCCGGCGCCTCCGCGTAGTCCGGCAGCTCGACGCCGTTGAGCGCGCGCTCGACCAGGTCGGTGAGCGCCGCCATGTCGGGCTCCGGGGCCGGCTCGGCGTCCGGGTCGGGGATGCCCCGCATCTTCGCGTGCAGCCGGCCGATCTCCTGGTTCGCCTCGACGAACGGGCGCATCCGCTCTTCGTACGCGGCGAACGCCACCGCCGGGTCCCACCCGGCGACGGCCAGCTCCCCGGCCAGCAGGTAGGCGCCGACCAGCGCCAGCCCGGTGCCCTGCCCGGACAGCGGCGACGAGCTGAACGCCGCGTCCCCGAGCAGCGCCACCCGGCCGTCCGACCAGCGGTCCAAAACGACCTGGGCGACCTGGTCGAGGTAGAAGTCGGGGCTGTCGTCCAGGTACTCGAGCAGCTGCGGCGTCAGCCAGCCCAGGCCGGCCACCCGCTCGCGCAGCAGGCGCTTCTGCCCTTCGACGTCGCGGTAGTCGACGGCGAAGTCGGGCGAGACGAAGGAGAACATGGCCATCGCGCGGGTGGCGTCGCCGATCGGCCGCAGCATCGCCGAGCGCCCGGGCTCCTGGTGCTCGAGCACGTGGCGGTCGAGCCCGAACTCGTTGGGCACGCTGTAGAAGGCCAGCACGTGCCCCAGGTGGCGGACGCACTCGTCGTGCGGCCCGAAGACCATCCCCCGCAGCGCGGAGTGCAGCCCGTCCGCCCCGACCACCAGGTCGAAGCGCCGCCGGTCGCCGCCCGCGAAGACCACGTCGACGCCGTCGGCGTCCTGGGTGAGCTCGGCGACCCGGTCGTCGAAGACGTACTCGACGCCGTCGCGCGTGTCGTCGTAGAGCACCTGCGACAGGTCCCCGCGCAGGATTTCGATCTCCGAGATGTAGCCGTCGCCGCCGTCGTCCTCGGCGCTGAAGGTCTCCAGCACGGTCCCGTCCGCGTCCACGGTGTGCGCGCCGGCGGTCTCGGTGCGAGCCGCGCGCACGGCCGCGTCCAGCCCCATCCGCCGGATGACCTCCCTGGTCACCCCGCGCGCGTCCACCGCCTGCCCACCGGGACGCAGCCCGGGAGCCCGTTCCACGACGGTGACCTCGGCCCCCCGCCGGCGCAGCCAGTGGGCCAGCGCGGGCCCCGCGATGCTCGCCCCGGCCACCAGCACCTTGACTCCGGTCACGTGCGTCCCCCTGCTCATCGGTCCGGATCAGTGCCCGGATCGTATAGCGGTCGACGGCTTCAGCCGGCGGTTCCGGCGAACAGGCGGCCGCCGGCGATGAGGGAACCCGCCTGTTTCAGCGGCCGGACCCGGACGCTGACCTCGTACCCCTCGATGGCCCGCAGCTTCGCGATGCGCGTGGTCAGGTAGCGGTAGAGACCGTCGGAATCCCGGCAGATCACGACGGCCATCAGGTTGTCCGGTCCGCTGACCGCGAGCGTCACGGCGACTTCGTCGTGCCGCGCGAGCTCCTCGCCGACCTCCTCCAGGTGCCGTGGGGCGACGCGGATCCACACGGTGGCGTGGGAGTGGTAGCCGAGCCGTTCGGGCAGCAGGTCGACGTCGTAGTACAGCGTGCCGGAGGACTCCAGGACCTCCAGGCGGCGCGCCACCCGGGTCTGCGTCCACCCCGTCTCGCGGGCGAGCCGCGAGTGGGCGGCCCGGCCGTCCTGGGCCAGCATCGCCAGCAGCGGCGCGTCCTCCGCGGCCGGCTCGACCGGCGGCCCGGTGACCGGCGGGAGCTCGGCGCGCAGAACCTGCTCCTGCTCCGGGGTCAGGCGGTCGTCGTAGCCGGTCCAGTCCGAGGTGCCGGGCGGCCCGAACCGGTGCAGCAGCAGGTCGATCCGCACCCCGAGGACGGAGACGGACTTCGGCAGCCGCTGCAGCAGGACGTCGGTGCCGGCGCCGGCCCGGACCAGGCACATGACCTCCGCGCCGCCGGAGGTGACGTGGGCGAACGAGACGTCGGAGCGCCGGGCGAGCGCGTCGGCGACGGCGTCGACGCGGTCGGGGCGGCACCGGATCCGGGCCACCCACTCGTCGTGCCGCCGCGAGGCCGGCGCGACCCGCCCGAGCACCCGTAGCACGCCGTCCCGGCGCAGCGCCTGGTAGCGGCGGGCGACCGTCTGCTCGGACACCCCGATCAGCTGCGCCAGGCGCCGGAAGGTGACCCGCGGATGACACTGCAGCGCGTGGAGGACTTGCGTGTCGATCCGGTCGACCATGGAGGAATGGTCGCACAGCCGAGGTCGCTTTGGCGATAAATCGCGGTTTCCAGCTTCCGGATGGATGCAGCGAGCCGTGGCCGCGCATGCTGGCCGAAGACACCTCGGACAAGGAGAAAACCTCGTGACCACACTCGTGATCGGCGCCCGCGGGAGCATCGGGCGCCACGTCCTGGACCAGCTGCGGGACGCCGGCGAGCCGGTCCGCGCCTCGGTGCGCGACCCCGCCGCGGCCGGGCTGCCGGCCGGCGTCCCGGTGGTCGCCGCCGACCTCGCCGCACCGGAGACGCTGCGCGCGGCGCTGGCCGGCGTGCGGCAGGTGTTCTTGTACGCCACCGCGGAAGGGACGGCGGCCTTCGCCGAAGCGGCGCTCGCGGCCGGGGTCGAGCACGTGGTGCTCCTGTCCTCCGGCAGTGTGCTGCTGCCGTCCGCCCGCGGGAACGCGGTGACCGAGCACCACCGCGGCACCGAGCGGATCTTCGGGACGTCCGGGCTGAAGTGGACGCCGATCCGGCCGCTGGTGCTGGCGAACAACGCGCTCGGCTGGGCGCGTCCGGTCCGCGAGACCGGCATCGTCCGGCTGCTGCACCCGGACGCGGTCACCGCGCCGATCCACGAGCGCGACATCGCCGCGGTCGCGGTCGCGGCGCTGCTCGACCCCGGCACCGAGGGCGTCACCGACCTGCTGACCGGCGGCGAGCTGATCTCCCAACGGCGTCAGGTCGAACTCCTCGCCGAGGCCGCCGGCCGGCCCATCCGGGTCGAGGAGCTCACGCCCGCCCAAGCCCAGCAGCACTTCGAGCGCTTCCGGCCGCCCGAGGTCGCGAAGTCCATCGTCGAGTTCATCACCGCGTCGGCGCGCGGCGAGTCACCGGCAACCTCGACGGCGCACCGGGTTCTGGGCCGCGAGCCGCGGTCGTTCGCGCAGTGGGCGGCCGAGCACGCCGGGGCGTTCGCATGAGCACGCGCGTCAGCACGGGCAAGGTCCTGCTCACGGTCAGCGCGGTGTGGTCGGCGTGCGGCTCGTACCGCTTCGACTGGAACGAAACCCACATCCACAACCCGGACTGGCCGCCGCACGCCAAGTTCCACAACGCGCAGACGATGAGCACGGGGGCGGTCCTCGGCGCGGCCGCGACGTACTCGCTGTGGGGCCGCGGCCCGTGGACGAAGGCGCGCCTGCAGGTGGCGACGGCGGCGGCGTCGGTCTACTGGGTCACGCAGCTGTCGGCCACGCTGTACCCGGGCACGGCGTTGTTCGACCGGGCCCGCCCGGCCACCGGGGAAACCGAGCCACCTCGCTGGCGCGGACCGCAGACGGCGGTGGCCGGCGCGGCCTTGGTGGTCAACGCGCTGTCGTACGCCCTCGAACGCCGCCGGCTCGGTTCGTGAGGCCGGAGGTCAGCCGCCGTGGGCGTGTTCGAAGGCCGCGCCCGGGTCGTGGCCTTCGAAGCCGTCCGGCCCGAAACCGTGCACGGCGCTGAGGACGATCGCCGCGGTGACGAAGAGTCCGATGAGGACGGTGGCGATGATCAGCAGCCGGCGGCGGCCGGGCGTGGGTTCCGGGGACCGGCCGCGCAGCACGGCGAACTCGGCGGCGAGCGCCGCGCCCGCGGCGGCGAGGATCTGCCGCCACCCCGTGAGGGAGCGCTGCTCGGGCGCGGGCAGGTCGGCGGTCACCGCGGCCAGTTCGTGCCGGTAGCGCAGCTCTTCCAGCCGGCCCAGGCGCTCCTCGACCTCGGCCATCGTCAGCCGGCCTTCCCCGGCCGCCGCGCAGAGGGCGGCCCGGACCTGCTCACGTTCCGCATCCGAGCAGCGGATCCCTTCGGGCGCGGTGGTTCCCGGCGCGTTCTCGCTCATGATTTCCTCCTCCGCTTCGAAATGGACCCTCCCGAGGCTAACCGCGGAAAACCGGAACGGGTCCCGGCGATCGTTAATCTTCGATGAGAGTTCGGCTGCCCGGCGAGAACCTCAACTACAGTTACCGTGTGTCATCAGCAGCGGGACGAAGGGACGCCGGGTGCACTTGGTGATCGTCGACGACGAGACGGCCGTGCAGGACTCGCTGTCGCGCACGCTGCGGTTCGAGGGCTACACGGTCGCCACCGCGGGCGACGGCGCCGCCGGGCTCACCATGATCCGCGACGAGAACCCCGACGGCGTGCTGCTCGACGTCACGATGCCGGTGCTCGGCGGCCTCGAGGTGTGCCGGGTGCTGCGCGCGGAAGGCAACACCGTGCCGGTCCTCATGCTGACCGCGCGGACCGCCGTCACCGACCGGGTCGCCGGCCTCGACGCGGGCGCCGACGACTACCTCGTCAAGCCGTTCGCCCTGCAGGAACTGCTGGCCCGGGTCCGCGCGCTGCTGCGGCGCACCGAGTACCACGTCCCGCCCGCGCCGCCCGCGCCCGCATTGCTGCGGTTCGCCGACGTCACCCTCGACCCGGCGACCCGGGAGGTCTTCCGCGGCGACCGCGCGCTGCACCTGACCCGCACCGAGTTCGCGATGCTCGAAACGTTCCTCCGCCACCCCCGGATCGTGCTCACCCGCTCGGTGATGTTCGAGAACGTCTGGGGCTACGACTTCGGGGCCGCGTCCAACGGGCTCGACGTCTACGTCAGCTACCTGCGCCGCAAGCTGGAAGCCGACGGCCGGTCCCGCCTGCTGCACACGGTGCGCGGCGTCGGCTACGTGCTGCGCGAGGAGCCGCTGTGAGGCGGCCCCGCTGGAAGGCGCTGTCCCTGCGCGCCCGGCTCGGCGTCCTGGTGGCCGCCGCGGTCGCGCTCACCGTGGTGACGGTCTCGGCGATCTCCTGGGGCATCACCCGGGCCGACCTCTACGACCAGTTCGACGCCCGGCTGCAGTCCTACACCCAGCTCGCCGCGAAAGCCGCCACGCCGGAGGAAGCGCTCTCGACCCTGATTGCCACCACCGCCAAGCCCGGGCCCGACCGGCACAACGGCCTGACCGTCCAGTTCGACTCGGCCGCCGGCACGGTCATCGGAACCGCGGGCGCGATCCCGCGGCTCCCGCTCCCGCCGCCGGAAGCGCCGTACTCCGTCAGCCGGGCGGTCAACGTCCACCGCGACGAGGGCGACCGGTTCCGCATCTGGTCGGGTCCGCGGGCCGACGGGGGCACGGTCCAGGTCGCCCAGGACTCCGAAGACGTCGAGGACGCGCTGGGCCGGCTGGGTTTCTGGCTGCTCGTGGTGTCGGCCGCCGGCGTGCTCGGCGCCACGGTGGTCGGCCGGGCGGTCGCCCGCTCGGCGCTCCAGCCGGTCGACGACCTCTCCTCCGCCGCCGAGAACGTGGCTCGCACGCAGGAGCTGTCGGCGGCGATCGACGTCACCGCGTCCGGCGAGATCGGGCGGCTGGCGACGTCGTTCAACGCGATGCTCTCCGCGCTGAGCCGCTCCCGCGACGAGCAGCGGCGGCTGGCCGAGGACGCCGGGCACGAGCTGCGGACGCCGTTGACGAGCCTGCGCAACAACATCGAGCTGCTGATCCACGCGGACGCGAACCCGCAGCGGCAGCTTTCGGCCGACGACCGCTCCCGGCTGCTGACCGACCTCGACACCCAGGCCGTCGAGCTGACCGCGTTGATCGGCGAGCTGGTCGAGCTGTCCACCGGCGAACGGCCGAGCGAAGCCGAGGAGCACCTGGCCCTGGCCGACGTCGTCACCGCGGCCGTCGAACGCACCCGGTCGCGGTGGCCGAACGTCGTGTTCGAGGCCGAGCTGGCCGAGGCCGACGTGCTCGCCCGGCCGGCCGCGCTCGAGCGAGCGGTGCTGAACGTGCTCGACAACGCCGCCAAGTGGTCGCCGGCCGGGGGAAAAGTGCGGGTGACCATGTCGGTCGAGGGCGAGGCGGTGCGCGTCCGGGTCGACGACGAAGGCCCGGGCATCCCGGAGGCGGATCTGGCGCACGTGTTCGAGCGGTTCTACCGGGCCGACGCCGCCCGCGCGCTCCCGGGTTCCGGGCTCGGGCTGGCCATCGTCGAGCAGGTCGTCACCCAGCACGGCGGGCGGGCCACGGCCTCCCGGGCCGACGGCGGGGGCGCCCGGTTCGACCTCGTCTTCCCGCTGGCCGCTTCTTAAGGAAACCCCGCGCGATCTTCATCGAACTCTCATGGACGGTCAGCACTGTCTGAAGGGTGACGACACGGATCGCGCTCGCCCCGACGCTGACGCTGGTCATGGCCGCGGTCGCGCAGGCGATCATCGCGGGGTTGACGTTCGGGTTCGCGGGCGACGTCAGCCCGTGGCGCGACCCGGTGAGCGACTACGCCTGGCACCGCGGCGGCCGGCCGTTGTTCACGGTCGCCATCCTGCTGCTGCTCGCCGCCGCGGCCGCGCTGGCGATCGCCGCTCGGGGGGCCGCCCTGCCCCGCAGCCCGCTGGTGAGCACGCTGTTCCTGCTGTGGGCGGCCGGGATCGCGGTGGTGCTGGTCTTCCGGAGCAACGTCAGCGCGGCGGAACCGACGGTGTCCGGCGAGATCCACCGCGCCGGCGGGGCGCTGCTGTTCGCCAGCTTGCCGCTCGCGGCGTGGACGTTGAGCACACGGTTGCGAGCTGAGCCCCGCTGGTCGGGCGCGGCCCCGACCCTCCGGCGCGGCGCACTGGCCGGAGTCGTGACGGCGGCCGCGTTCGGGGCGGCGCAGGTGATCGAGTGGCTCCCGGCCGGCTTGCTCGAACGGGCGGCGCTGCTGGCGGAGTTCTTGATCGTCGCCACGATGGCGATCGCTTTGCGCCGCGCGGCGGGGGCGGTTGGTCCGGTCGAGGCGCCGATCGATCCCGCAGTCGCCGAACCTCGGCGGGCCGTCCGATGACCGCCCTCGCCATCGCTTGCGCCCTCGTCGCTGCCGTGCTTTTCGCCGTCGCCGCTACCCGGCAGCACGCCGAAGTCACCGAGCTCGCCGTCGACGGCACTCCCGGCCTGCGTGCCCTTGCCCGGCTACTGCGCTCCCCCGGCTGGTGGGCCGGTACCGGCCTGGCCGTCGGCGGCAGCCTCCTCCACGTCGTCGCGCTCTCGCTGGCGCCGCTCCCGGTCGTCCAGCCGCTCGGGGTGTTCAGCCTGGTCCTGACCGTCCTTTTCGGACGGCGCGCCCGCAACCGCCGGGTCGTCGCCGCGGTCGTGCTCGTCGTGGCGGGCATTGCCGGGTTCGTGGCCCTCTCGGCGTCGGCCACCCCCGCCACGACCATCAGCGCGGGAACGGCGGAAGCCGTTGCGGTCACCGGGTTCGCCGTCGCGGGGCTCGCCTGGTTCGCCCGGGCCGGGTGCGCCGCGCTCGCCGCCGCCGCGGCCGTCCTCTTCGGACTCGGGTCGTCGGTCGTGCACGCCGCCGCGTCGCAACCGCTCGCGACCGCGGTCCTCCTCGGTGGCCAGGCCCTGCTGCTGCTCGGCGCCGGTGGCGTGCTCCTGCACCGCGCCTACGCCGCCGGGTCCACCGCCGTCGTCGTCGGCACGACGACCGTGCTCGATCCGCTCACCGCCGTCGCCGTGGCCGCGCTGGCCTACGGCGAGGTTCCCCAGCCCGCGGCCGCGCTCGCCGCGGTCGTCGCTCTCGCCGGTGTGCGCGTGCTCGCCGGCGCCGTTCCGCACGTCCCATCGAAATCCGAGGAGAACCCCGTGCACCCGACCGGCCTTCGCGTTCTGATCGGCGCCGACACGTTCCCGCCCGACATCAACGGCGCCGCGTTCTTCGCCGAGCGCCTGGCCCGCGGCCTCGCCGGCCGCGGCCACGACGTCCACGTCGTCTGCCCGTCCGACGACGGCCCGGCCCGCACCCAGCCGCGCGACGGCTACACGATCCACCGGCTCCGCTCGCGCGCCATCCCCTTCCACGGCAACTACCGGTTCTGCACGCCCGGCGGCGCCCGGCCGGCGGTCGGCGAGATCCTGGACCAGGTCCGCCCGGACGTCGTCCACGTCCAAGCCCACTTCGGCGTCGGCCGCGCCCTGCTCGAGGCCGCCGCCGAACGCGCTGTCCCCGGCATGGCCACCAACCACTTCATGCCGGACAACCTCCTCGGCTACACGCCGTTCCCCCGGCGCGTCAAGGACGCGCTCGCCCGCTGGGCCTGGAAGGACCTCGTGCGCGTCTACCGCGACGCCCGCATCATCACCACGCCGACCCCGCGCGCGGCCGCAGTCCTCGCGGGGATCGGCCTCGACCGGCCGGCCCAGGTCGTGTCGTGCGGCATCGACCTCGCCCACTACGCCGCGCCGGCCCGCCCGGCCGACCGGCCGATGTCGGTCCTGTTCGTCGGCCGGCTCGACGCGGAGAAGAACATCGACCAGCTGCTGCGCGCCCTCGCGCCGCTGCCGCACGTCCGCGCGGACCTCGTCGGGGACGGCACCCGCCGCCGCGAGCTCGAAGACCTCGCCGCCGAGCTGGGCGTCGCCGGGCGCGTGACGTTCCACGGGTTCGTCCCCGACGCCGAGCTCGTGCACCGCTACGCCGCGGCCGACGTCTTCTGCATGCCGGGGACCGCCGAGCTGCAGAGCCTCGCCACGATGGAGGCCATGGCCGCGGGCCTCCCGGTCATCGCCGCCGACGCGCTCGCCCTGCCCCACCTGGTCCACCACGGCGAAAACGGCTACCTGTTCACCCCCGGCGCGATCACGACGATCTCCCGGTGGATCGCCGACCTGGCCGCCGACCCGGCCGCACGCGCACGCATGGGCGAGGCGTCCCGGACGATCATCGCCGGGCACGACATCGCCGGCGCGCTCGCGACTTTCGAGGCGCAGTACCGGATCCTGGTCGGGCTCCCCGCGACGGCCACCGCCGACCAGGCGGCGTAACCGACCATCTATCCGGGGGAGGCGTTCATACTCGGCAAGGTGCCAGCGCCGGGGTGAGGTCCAGGTGGACGCGGTAGTCGACGACCTGCTCGCCCGACAGCCACAGCACCGTCACGCACGGCAGGGCCAGCGGCTTGCCCGCCGGGGACTCCGTTTCGATCGTGAAGCGGCAGAACAGCTGGTCCTCCCCCACGAGCGCCACCTGGTCGACGACGTGCCGCACCCACGGCAGGGCCCCCGCCGCGCCGGCCGTCGCCGCGGTGATCGCGGCGCGGCCGGTCAGCGGCTCGTCGTTGGCGAACACGTACGTGGCGTCCTCGGCGAACCACGACGCGAAGGCCGGCGCGTCCCCCGCGTCGACCGCCGCGCACATCTCGCGGACCATGTGTTCGTGGTTCACTTCTGCAGCGCCAGGCCGTAGCGGGTCATCACTTCCGCCACCAGCTTCATGTCGCGGCCCGGCGGCAGCTCGGACAGCTCGCGGTAGTAGTTCTCCAGCCCCGGCGGGGAAACCACCGCGATGACGCGCGTCTCCTCGTCGAACGGGTTGCGGAACACGTGCGGCACCCCGCGCGGCATCAGCAGCGAATCGCCCGGGCCGAGGACGTGCCGGACGCCGTCGAGCTCGACCTCGACGCGGCCCCGCACGCACGTGAACAGCTCGTCCTCGCGGCTGTGGATGTGGGTCGGCGGGCCGCCGAGGCCGGGCGGCACCACGTATTCGAACAGCGAGTACGCGCCTTTCGTGTCGGCGCCGGTGAGCCGGGCGTGGATGCCCAGCCCGATCGCGCCGAGGTTCGTTCCGTCGCCGGGGTGGATGACGCCGGTCGTGGTGTCCATTCGGGACTCCTTCCTACAGCGGGGCCTTGGCGGATTCGGGGGTCTTTTCCAGGCGTGCCAGCACTTTCGGCGTCAGCGACCGGTACGCCGCCGGCGCGACCGGGTTCAGCCAGTGTGTGAAGCGGGTGAACCGGCCGAGCTGGACGCCGAGGTCGCCGAGCACCTCGTCGACGTTGTGGATGGAAAACGGGATGATCTTGGTGCCGCGGCAGTGGTGCGCGCCGGTCGCGACGTCCAGGAACGCCAGCTGCGCGACGACGTCTTCGCGCCGCGCGGCCTCGGCCGGCAGGGTCAGCGCCCCGCCGAGGTCGGCCGCGATCCACAGCGCCGCCATTTCGGCGTTGAGCGGGCTGAAGAACGACGAGTTGTAGCCGTTGAAGTACAGCCCAGGCACACCGATCGGCTGGATCTGCCGGTACAGCAGGAAGTTCCGGCGGTCGTCGAACAGCCGCTCCTGGACGGCCGCCGGCAGGAACGGCACGCCCTGGGTGAACCCGGTCGCGCAGACGACCAGGTCGGCGGGCAGCACGGTCCCGTCCGCCAGGTGCGCCACCGGGTGGCCGCCGTCGGCGGCGAGCCGGTCGATCACCTGGTCGCGGTGGACGCGGATCGAGCCGTCGGCCACGCCTTCGAAGAACCCCTCGGTGGCCAGGCCGATCGCGTTCTTGACGATGTCCTCCATCCGCCCGCGCGGCACCAGGTCGTGCCGGGCGAGGCCGAACTGCCGCACCGACACCGACCCGATGGAGTTCAGCATCGCCCGCCGCAGCCGGTTTCCCGGGCCGTGCAAGAACTTCTCGAAGCCGCGCAGCCACCGGTAGCGGAACAGCGCCTCGCCCAAGCGCGTCAGCAGCAGCATCTTGAAGTTGAGGAACCCGGCGATCTTGCGCGGCACCTTCCACAGCAGCTGCCGGGCGATGACGTCGGTGCTCGCGGCGACGCCGCTGATCGCGACGGTCACGTCGCAGGCGGACTTGCCGTAGCCGACGACGAGCGCGTGCTTGCCCCGCGCGTCCTCGACGTCGTGGAAGTCCGAGCCGGCCAGCAGCCGCCCGCCGGCCGCCTCGAACTCCGCGCGGCCGGGGTAGTCGGGGAGCGCCGGCTCGCAGAACACGCCGTTCGCGACCACCACCCGGTCGAACCCCGCGGCCCCCTGCGCCGCGGTGGTCACCACCCACCGGCCGCCGTCGGGCACCACCGATGTCACCTCGGTGCCGAGCCGCAGGTGCGGTGTGACGCCGTGTTGGTCGGCGTAGGCGGCGAGGTACTCCTGGATCTGCGCGCCCGTCGGCCATTCCGGGAACTCCCGCGGCATCGGGAAGTCCGAAAAGGAGTATTGCGCCTTCGGGCTCTGCGTGGTCAGCCCCGGGTAGCGGCGGGTCCGGCTCCACACCCCGCCGACGTCCGGGGCCTTGTCGAACACCTCGACGTCGTGGCCGGCCCGCAGCAGCACCTTGGCCGTCGTCAGCCCGGCGAGCCCGGCCCCGATGATCGCGACGCGCATGCCTGCTCCTCCTCGTCGAGGCCTCCGGGCGGCGTGCCCGGCTCGGCGTGCGCCACAGCGTTCATCAGCGGACCGCCCCGGGCCAATCCGGAGTCCTAGTCACTGGGACCGCGGCTCCGGCCGCGGGACCGCCCACCGCCGCGCGGAGTAGGCGCGGCTGGCCGCGGCGGCCGCCATCCGCACCGCCGGCGCGATCCGGTCCGGCTGCACGGCGGCGCTCGGCCCGGTGACCGACAGCGCGGCCGTGACGTTGCCGGTGAAGTCGAAGATCGGCGCCGCGACGCAGCTGATGCCGGGGTTGCCCTCTTCGCGGTCGCAGGCCCAGCCGCGCTCGTGGACGACGGCGAGCTCGCGGGCCAGCGCGTCCGCGGTGGTGATCGTGCGCGGGGTCCGCCGGGCCAGCCCGGCCGCGACGACGGCGTCGACCGTCTCCGCGTCCGCCCACGCGAGGATCGCCCGGCCGAGGCCCGAGCAGTGCGCCGGGATGAAGCCGCCGACCTGGTCGAGCATCGGCAGCGCGCGGTGCCCGCTGATCTTCTCGACGACCAGGATCCGCGTGCCCTCGAGCACGCCGAGCTGCACGGTCGTCTTGGCCGCCGCGTAGAGGTCCTGGAGGTAGGGCAGCACGGCTTCGCGCAGCTCGTGGCGCACCGGCACCAGGCCGGACAGCTCGAACAGGCGGTTGCCGATCCGGTACTTCTCCCCCGGCTTGTCCAGCCATCCGAGCTCGATCATCCGGGCCGCGGTGCGGTGCACGGTCGAGCGCGGCAGGCCCGAGCGTTCGACGAGCCGGGCGAGGGTGAGCTCGCGGTGGGTCGCGTCGAACGCGTCCAGCAGCGCGGCCGCCCGTTCGAGCGCGCCTGCTTTGTCGTTCCAGTCCCGGGCAGTGGGACTCATCCTTGGTCGCCGGGGGTCATGCGCCGAATGTAGGACACATCATGGAGACCAACCAGTCCTTCGCGAAGCGGCGCCGCGTCGCGCTCGTCGGCGGTGGCGCCGGCGGCATCGGCTCGGCCTGCGCGGCCGCGCTGCACGCGAGCGGCCACCGCGTGGTCCTCGCCGGGCGCACGGAGTCCACGCTCGCCGAGACCGCGCTCGAACTCGGCCCCGGCGCCGACTACGTCGTGTGCGACCTCGCGGACCCGCCCGCGGCGGCCGACGCCGTGGAGCGCGTGCGCGAGCGGCACGGCACGCTCGACGTCCTGGTCGCCAACGCGGGCGGTCCCGCGCCGGGCCCGGTGTTCGACGTCCCCGCCGGGCAGTGGCACCACGACCTCGACCTGCTGGTCCTCGGCCCCCTGGCGCTGCTGCGGGCCGCGCTGCCCGCCATGGCCGAACGCGGGTTCGGCCGCGTCGTCGTGCTGACCTCGACGGCGGTGCGCCAGCCGCAGCCCGGGCTCGCCGCGTCGACCGTGCTGCGCTCGGCGACGACGTCGGCGGCGAAGCTGGCCGCGCTCGAGTACGCCGACCGGGGTGTCACCGTCAACTGCGTCGCCGTCGGTGCGACGCTCACCGAGCGGCGCCTCGAGGTGGTGCGCAACCGGGCCGGCGCGGCCGGGATCGACGTCGCGAAGGCGATGGCCGAAGACCTCGCCGCCATCCCCGCCGGCCGGGCCGCGGCACCCCGCGAGATCGCGGCCGCGGTCGCGTTCCTCGCGTCCCCCGAAGCGGGGTACGTCAACGGAACGGTGCTGACGGTCGACGGCGGCCGCACGGAATGCCCAGCCTGAAAGGTGCGCCCATGACCACGTCCGGACCCGGCTTCGCGATGCCCGACTTCCTCGCGAGCATCGGCCACGCCGTCCGCCCCGGCGAGCAGCGGCCGCTCGTCGTGCACGACGGCGAGCTCGAGGAGATCCCGCCCGGCGCCGTCCCGAACCCGACGTCGCTGCGGATCGCCGGGAAGCTGCCGACCGCGACGTTCGAGCTCTTCCGGCAGGTCATCCCGGCCGGCGAAAGCTCGGACATGCAGCGCCACCACCACGAGACCGTCCACTTCGTCCTGTCGGGCGACGGGCACAGCGAAATCGAGGACGAAACCGTGTCGTGGACGACCGGCTCGTTCGTCTACACCCCGCCGTGGACGTGGCACCGCCACTACAACGACTCGGCGTCGCGGCCGGTCGAGTTCCTGACCATCGAAAACTCGCGGCTGCTGGGCCTGTTCGGGCTCGGCCGCCGCCAGAGCGCGGGCCTGGCGAGCATGGCCGAAGCCCGCGCCGGGCACCGGGAGGACCAGTGACGACCACCGAACGCGCCGCGCCGCCGATCCCCGACCACGTCGGGATCTGGGGCGAACTGGGCGAGCTCGAACACACCCTGCGCTACGTCGAAGTACCGCTGGACGGGCAGCCGGTGCGGACGCGGGTGCTGCAGGCGGGGAGCGGGCCGGACCTGGTGCTGCTGCACGGCACCGGCGGGCACCTCGAGGCCTACGCCCGCGACCTGGCCGGACTGGCGCGCGACTTCCGCGTCACGGCCTACGACATGGTCGGCCACGGCTGGTCGGACCTGCCGGACCGGCCGTACACGATCGACGTCCTCTCGGCCCACCTGGTGTCCCTTTTGGACGTTCTCGGCATCGAACGGACGCACCTGTCCGGGGAGTCACTCGGCGGCTGGGTGGTCGCCTGGACCGCCGCGCACCACCCGGGCCGCGTCGAACGGCTCGTGCTGAACACCCCGGGCAACATCGCGAACAGGCCCGAGGTGATGGCGCGGATGCGCGACAGCACGATGGCGGCGGTGCTCGACCCCAGCGACGAGACGGTCCGCCGCCGCGTCGAATTCCTGTTCCACCACAAGGAGATGGTCACCGACGAGCTGGTGAACCTGCGCCGCCGGGTGTACTCCCGGCCCGGGTTCGTCCGGGCGATCACGAACACACTGGTGCTGCAGGATCCCGCGGTGCGCAAGGACTTCGCCTGGGACCCGGCGTGGGTGTCGCGCGTGACGGCGCCGACGTTGCTGCTGTGGACCAGTCACGACCCGACCGGCGGGCTCGACGAGGCCGAGCTGCTGCTGGGCTGGCTGCCGGACGCGCGTCTGCACGTCATCGACGACGCCGGCCACTGGCCGCAGTGGGAGAAGGCCGGCGAGTTCCTCGACGTCCACCGCACGTGGCTGCTGACCGGGAAGGACCCGTCCTGATGGCCGAGATCGCGGGGTTCGCCGGGATGTCCCACAGTCCTTTCGCGACACTGCTGCCGCCGCCCGCCGCGGGTGGGCCGGGTGCGAAGTTCCTCGCGGACGCGTCCGTGGTGCGCCGCGCGGTGGAGGAGCTGGCCCCGGACGCGATCGTCGTGCTCGGCCCCGACCACTTCCACGGCAACTTCTACGACGTGATGCCGCCGTTCGTCCTCGGCGTCGAGCAGGCGGCGGGCTTCGGGGACTTCGGCAGCACGGAGGGTCCGCTGCCGGTGGCGGGTCCGCTGGCGTGGTCTGTCCACAACGGACTGACCGAGGCGGGCTTCGACGTGTCGCTGTCGTATTCGCTGACGGTCGACCACGGGATCGTGCAGACGTACGAGATGCTGACCGGCAGCACGACGCTGCCGATGGTGCCCTTGGTCGTCAACACGGCGGCCCCGCCTTTGCCGTCGCTGCGGCGGTGCGTCGCGCTGGGCCGCGCGTTGGGCTCGGCACTGCGTTCGGCCACGTCTCCCGGCCGGGTCCTGGTGGCGGCGAGCGGCGGGCTGTCGCATTGGCTGCCGTCCAACGACCCGCGCGAGGTGGCGGGCGAGCGCCGCGAGTCGTTGATCCACGGGAGAGCGGACGTCCGCGCGTTCGCGGCGGCGCGCGAACCCCGGGTCCGGGCCATGGGCGGCGACCCGGCCGCCCGCGTGAACACGGAGTGGGACCGCTGGTTCCTGGACCGGCTCTCCGCGGACGACGCCGGCTCAGTGGCGGAGCTGGGCCACGAGGCGCTGGAGGAGGCGGCGGGCAGCGGCGGCCACGAGGTCCGCTGCTGGCTGATCGGCCAGGTGGCGGCGGGGGCGCCGTTGGTGTGGACGAGCTACGAGCCGGTGCCGGAGTGGATCACGGGCATGGGCATCGGCACCACGTTCCCGGTTGGCTGAGCAGGCCGGAGCGGTCGACCCCCTGCTCGACCGCTGTCACCGTCGGCGACCGGCGGCCGAGGTCGCGGCGGCCCCGGACGGACGCACCCGCACCGGTCACGCCGGGATCGCGGGCCGCCGGTCCTGCTCGGCCGCCGGTTCGGCGTCGAGCTTCGCGGGCGGGGCGCCGCGGTGGAGGTCCGCTTCGGTCCGCACCTGGGTGCGGTTCGGGTTGGCGACGAGGCGCGGGGTGGAGTTCTCGTTCACGGCGGTCCTTTCGACTGCTTCCAGCCTGGTGATTACCCCGGCCCCACCGCCTTGAACAGTGGTCAAGAGCACCTGTGGCGCGCGCCTCATCCTGCGAGTTGAGTGCACGCCTGTACACTCAATGGGCATGTCCACTATCCAAGCCGGCCGCGCCCCGGGTGGTGCGTGATGGCCGAAGTCGGGATGCGTCCCCCGGCGTCGCCGCTGCGGCGCCGGGCCCTGCGCGCGGTGCGCTGGCTCTTCACCCCGCTGCGGGCGGATGACTACCTCGAACTGATCAACCCCCTGTGGTCGACCCGTGAGCTGCGCGGACGCGTCGAACGGGTCGAGCCCGAACGCGGCGGCGCGGCCACCGTGCTGATCCGGCCGGGCTACGACTGGGTCGGGCACCGGCCGGGCCAGTACGTGCGCCTGGGCGTGGTCATCGACGGCGTCCACCACTGGCGGGCGTACTCGCTGACGTCCAGCCCGGACCGCGCCGACGGGCTGATCTCGATCACGCCGAAGAAGGTCGACGGCGGGGTCGTCTCGCCCTACCTCGTCGACCGGGCCCGGCCCGGCGAGCTCGTCCGGCTCGGCGAGGTCGAAGGGTCGTTCACCCTGCCGGAGCGGCTCGACCGCGGCCTGCTGTTCGTCACGGCCGGCAGCGGCATCACGCCGGTCATGAGCATGCTGCGGCACCTGGCGCCGGGTCCGGGACTGCGCGACGTCGTGCACGTCCACTCGGCGCGCGAGGCGGACGGCGTCATCTTCGGCGAAGAGCTGGCCGCGCTCGAAAAGCAGCACGAAGGCTTCCGGCTCGAGCTGCGCATCACCGGCCAGGACGGCCGGTTCACCCCCGCCGACCTGGCCACCCTGTGCCCGGACTGGCCGGAGCGGGACACCTACGCCTGCGGCCCCGGCGAGCTCCTCGACGCCCTGCGGGCGCACTGGAAGCAGCACGGCGACCTCGACCGGCTCCACCACGAACGGTTCCAGCCGATCGTCGGCGGCGAAGGCGCCGAAGGAGCCGGCGGGACGGTGCACTTCGCCCACCGCAACGTCGACGCGGACTGCCCGCCCGGCACCCCCATCCTCGTCGCCGGCGAGGAAGCGGGCGTCGACATGCCGTTCGGCTGCCGGGTGGGGGTCTGCCACACGTGCGTGCTGCCGATCCGGGAGGGCCGGATCCGCGATCTGCGCACGAACGTCGTCAGCCGGAAGCAGAACGAGATCGTGCGCACCTGCGTGCACGGCGCCGAAGGCCGGGTCACGGTCGACCTCTGAACGGAGAAAGGAACCCATGTCCCCCACAACGCACCCGTTCGCCCACCTGAGCGCGGACCAGCTCGACGAGCTCGCCCGCGAGTTCGACGCCATCCACGACGAGGTGCGCGCCGACCTGGGCGAGCGCGACCGCCGGTACATCAAGGGCGTCATCCGGCTGCACCGCCAGATCGCGGTGGCCGGCCGGGCCCTGCTGCTCGGCTCCCGGTCCAAAGCGGCCTGGACGGCGGGCACCGGCTGCCTGGCGCTCGCCAAGATCCTGGAGAACATGGAGATCGGGCACAACGTCCTGCACGGCCAGTGGGACTGGATGAACGACCCCGCCATCCATTCGTCCACTTGGGACTGGGACACCGCCTCGACGGCCGCGGCGTGGAAGCACTCGCACAACTACATCCACCACACCTACACCAACATCCGCGGCAAGGACAAAGATCTCGGCTACGAGATCATGCGCATCGACCCGCACCAGAAGTGGCACCCCGCGTACCTGGCGCAGCCGCTGTACAACTTGCTCCTGATGGCTTTCTTCGAGTGGGGCGTCGCGGTGCACGACCTGGACGTCGAAGCCATCCGCGCCGGCGAGAAGCCGATGAAGGACGTGTGGCACGACCTCAAGGGCATCTCCGGCAAGGCCCGCGACCAGATCCTCAAGGACTACGTCGGCTGGCCGCTGGTGAGCGCGCTCGCCGCGACCGCCGTGGGCCGGCTCGTCAAACCCGAACCCCGCTCGCGGCGCCGGGTCCTGGCCGACCGCGCCCGCGGCCGCGGGTTCAAGGGCGCGGTGCGGGCTCAGCTCGCGGCCGTCCGGAAGGAGGGCGGCGGCACGTTCGCGGCGACGTTCTGGGCGGACTTCACCGCGAACATCATCCGCAACCTGTGGGCGCACTCGATCATCTTCTGCGGCCACTTCCCCGACCAGACCTACACGTTCAGCCAGGAGGAGGTCCGCGACGAAACCCGCGGCGGCTGGTACGTCCGGCAGCTCGTCGGCGCCGCGAACATCACCGGCTCCCCGCTGTTCCACCTGCTCAGCGGCAACCTCGGCTACCAGGTCGAGCACCACCTGTTCCCGGACATGCCCAGCAGCCGCTACGCCGAGATCGCGCCGCGGGTCCGGGACATCTGCCGGCGCTACGGCTTGCCGTACAACACAGGCCCGCTGTCCCGCCAGCTCGGCACGGTGCACCGCACGATCCTGCGGCTGGCGTTCCCGGGCGGGAAGCCGCGCCCGAAGCCCGGCCCCTACCAAGGTGACGAGGAGCTGGGACGCGCCGCCTGAGCGCTGGTCGGTCTCATCCGGGTGAGAACGCATGTTTGGCCGGAGGCCGTCGTGGGCACTCCGGGGCCGAGTCGAGCCGGCACCGACCCCGGGTGCCGGCCTCTCGGAAAAGGAGCAACCCCACCGTGATCATCCTCGGCGTCATCCTGATCATCCTCGGTTTCGTGATCGGCATCCCCGTGCTGTACACGATCGGCATCGTGCTCGCGATCGCGGGCGTCGTGCTGGCCATCCTGGGCGGAACCGGGCGCAAGATCGGCGGTCGCGCGCACTGGTTCTGAGCCACCGCGGCAAAACAGCGGCCGGCCCGTCACTCGACGGGCCGGCCGCTGTGCGCGGTGGTCAATGACCGGCGCCGAGGACGATTTCCGCCCAGACGGTCTTCCCGGTGCTGCGCTGCCACTGCCCCCAGGACAAGCTCACGCCGGCGACCCCGCGCAGTCCCCCGCCGCCACCGGCCCGGCGCACGCACGCGGTGTCCAGGCAGCCGTCGTCGACTTCGACGCACAGCCACCCGGGCCGGCGCAGCAACCGGACCTGCCGCGGCGGCTCACCGTGGCGCAGGGCGTTGGTGACCAGCTCTTCGACGACCCACACGACGACGCGCCGCCGTTCGTCCGGCAGGTCCGCGAGGAGGCGGTCGGCCCAGGCACGCACGGCGGCCACCTCCCCGAGGTCGTCGGCCACCTCCAGCGCGACGACCCGGAGCTGCTCGTCCGGAGCGGTGAGTTGGTGCGTCGTCATCGGCGGTCGCCTTTCGTCGTGGTCCACGGCGGGCGGTTCCGCCCGAGGGGGTATTACCCCGCGGACCCGTCGCGAACACGCGGCGTCAAGACGCGGCGATACCGCTCAACGGCGGTGCGGCCGGTTTCGTGGCGTCCCAGCCGTCCCAGTGGATGACCTGCTCCGCCTCCGGGCGCTGGGCCGGGCCGAACTTCTCCCCGCGCGTGAACGCCAGCGGCGTCAGGCACACCTGCTGCACGCTCTCGTAGGGAATGCCCAGCACCTCGGCGACGTCCTTCTCCCGCGCCAGGTGCATCGTCGTCCAGCAGGTGCCGAGGCCGCGCGCCCGCGCCGCGAGCATGAAGCTCCACGTCGCCGGGAGCACACCGCCGAGCATCGACGCGCTCGTGAACGCCGGGCTGCCGTCCAGGCGGACGCCGTCGAGGCAGGCGATCACGATCGTGCCGACCTCGTGCAGGGCCCGCTCCAGGGCATCGGCCGATCCCGCCGTGCGACGCTGGACGTCGGCGGCTTCCTCGCCCGCGACCTCGACCCGGCCGATGTAGCCGGCGGAGGCGCGGTAGGAGCTGAGGTAGATGTCGGAGTAGATCTCCGCCACCGCCGCCCGCCGGGCCGGGTCCCGCACCACCACGAACCTCGTGCGCGGCAGGTTGGACCCCGCCGGCGCCTGCAGGGCGAGGGTGACGCACTCGCGGATGAGGCTCTCGGGCACCTCGCGGTCGGGGTCGAGCCGCTTGCGCACGGCACGGGTCGTGGACAGCATTTCGTCGGCGTCCATGGGGTGACCACTCTCCTGTCAAAGGGCTGGGGCGAGCACCGCGCGGCCGACGATCTCCCCGGCCCGCAGCCGGTCGAACACCTCGGGCGCGGCCGCCAGGCCGAACTCTTCGGTACGCACCGGCAGCAGCCCCTCGCGAGCGAGCGCCACCACCTCGGCCAGTTCGTCCCGCGATCCCCAGAACGGCAGCCGCACCCGGCTACCGGCCGGCAGCGGACCGGGCTTCGTCACGGGCACGACTCCGCCCCCGCTGCCGACGATCACCAGGTCCCCGCCCTTGCGCAGCAAGGACGGCGCGAGGTCCGCGGTGCTCTGCGCGGCGGCGAAGTCGAACACGACGTCCGCGCCGCGGCCGGCGGTCGCGGCGCGGACCTCCCCGGCGCCGGAGCCGAGGGTCGCGGTGCGGTCGGCGCCCAGCGTCCGGGCCAGTTCGAGGGCCGGCTCCCGGATGTCGACGGCCACCACGGTCGCCCGCGTCCGGGCCCGCAGGATGCTCACGGCGACGTGGCCCAGGCCGCCGACGCCGATCACGACGGCCACCGCGTCCGGGCCGGCCAAGCGCGACAGCGACCCGGCGACGGCGTGGTACGACGTCAACCCCGCGTCCGCCAGGACAGCGGCGCGCGCGGGGTCCAGGCCCGCGCTCGGCACCAGCCGGGCGGCGTCGACGACGACGGCGTCCGCCATGCCGCCGTCCAAGCCCAGCCCGAAGCCCGTGGCCCCGCTCTCGTGGCCGTCGTCGCAGTAGTTCGTCTCCCCGCGGGCGCACCGGTCACACCGCCCGCAGCCGACCGGCGCGTGCACCACCACCTCGTCCCCGGGCGCGAACTCGGGCACGCCGGGGCCGACCGCGGCCACGCGTCCGCAGATCTCGTGGCCGAAGGTGAACGGGAGGGGGTAGCCGAGTGCCTCCACGCGCTCGAGGACCGCCAGATCGGACCGGCACACGCCGGCCGCGAGCACGTCGAGCCGCACCTGCCCGGGGCCCGGCACGGGGGTGGCGACCTCCTCCAGCCGCGCGGCTCCCGGGCCGGTCAGCCGGAACGCCCGCATACCCGGTCCTCCTCACCGCGCAGGCGATCCGCGATCGCCGCCGCTTCCCGCCGCGCGAGCTTGCCGACGCGGTTCTGCGGAAGCGCGTCGACGCGGAAGACGTACTCCGGCCACTTGCCCTTCGTCAGGCCTTCGCGGTGGAGGTGGTCCTGCAGCGCGGGAACGTCCAGGTCTTCGCGCGCGGTCACCAGGAGCGCCGCGACGCGCTCGCCCAGCACCTCGTCGGTGACCGGAACCACGCAGACCTGCTCGATCTCCGGGTGCCGCGCGATCGCGCTCTCGACCTCGGTGATGTCGATGTTGCGCCCGCCGCGGATGATGATGTCCTTCTCGCGCCCCTTAACGATCACCGAGCCGTCGGGCCGGAGCTCCATCAGGTCGCCGGTGGCCAGGAAGCCGTCTTCGGTCAGCCGCGGACGCTCGACCGTCCCCTGGCGCGCGTACCCCAGGAACAGCGAGGGACCGCGGACCTGGGCGTGCCCCGTGACCCCCGCGGCCAGCGGGGCGCCGGTCTCGTCGACGACGCGGAGATCCGTGCCGGGGAACGGCTTTCCGTCCGTTCCCAGCCGCTGCTCCGCCGGGTCCGAAGGCGCCGGTGTGGTGTGCCCCAGGCACTCGGACATGCCGAACACCCGCAGGAACCGCGTGCCCAGCCGGCGTTCGGCCCGGCCGAGCGCGCCGGCGTCCATCGGGCCGCCGCCGACCGTCATCGCGGTCATCCCCGCGAGCGCGCCTTCGACGCCGTCCGCCGCGCCCATCTGCAGCGCCATGGTGGGGACGCACATCGTCCACCGGGCGTCGTGCCCGGCCAGCAGCCGGACCGCGGCGCCCGGTTCCCACTTCTCCAGCAGGAGCACCGGGCCGCCGAGCAGGAGCGGCAGGTACAGGCCGAAGCAGACCGCCGCGGCCGACGACAGCGGCACCAGCGCGCCGACCGCGTCGCCGGGCCGGAGCCCGACCGCGTCGATCGTGCAGCGGCTCGCGTAGCGGAGCGCGGCCTCGCTCTGCACCACGCCCTTGGCGCGGCCGGTCGAGCCGGACGTCAGCCCGATGACCACGCCGCCCGCCCACCGGTCCGGCGCGCCCCGCTCGCCGACGGCGAGGCGCCAGCCGTCGAGGACCGGGCCGCCGGCCGGTTCGGTGTCCCAAGTGGACAGTGCCGCGGCGGACGCGACGACGACGTCCGGGGCGATGTCCTCGCGCGCGGCGGCGAACTCCTCGCGCGTGCTGTGCCGGTTGATCAGCGCGAGGGTGCCGCCGAGCCGGCCGGCGGCCAGCGCGCCGACGACCGTGCGCCAGGTGTTGTCGGCCTGGATGAGCAGCGTGACGCCGGGTCCGGCCACTTCGGCCAGTACCTTCGCGAAGTCGTCCGCCGCCCCCAGGAGGGTGGCGAGCGTGTGCGGACCGTCGGCGTCGATCGCCACCACCGCGTCGGGTTCGGTGGCCGCCCGCGCATCGAGTTCCGCGACCAGTTCCCTCATCGCGGGAACATCTCGCGCTCGTCGCCGAGCAAGGCGATGCGCTTGCCCCGCATGGCGCCGACGTGGCGCACCGCGGCGTCCCACTCCGGGCTGGCGAGCGCGGCCCGGGCCGCGGCTTCGTCGTCGAAGGTGAGCACGGACAGGCCGTCCCAGCCTTCCGAGCGGGGCTCGAGCGCGCTCGACACGGCGGTGTGCCGCCAGGCGCGCAGGCCGGGCAGCGGGTAGGTCAGTTCGGCGTGCTCGCCGCGCCACCACTCGATGAACCGCTCGTGGGTCCACTCGGGTGGGCGAGCGGCGAGCAGGACAAGGTTGAACATCGCAGCCTCCGTCGGGTGCGCCTGCGTCAGGCCGCGCCGATCTCCAGTTCCGGGGACCGGCCGATCATCAGCGAGACGACGTTGCCGTCTTCGTCGAGCCTCGCGGCCGCGACGAAGGTGGATTCGAACTCTTCGCCGCGGCGGGTCTGGCCCAGGACCAGCTCGTCCCGGCCGCGCGCCGAGCCGGTCAGGACGTGGTGGGTGAGCACGCCCTTCTCCCGCTGGGCCAGGTATCCCTCCATGGCCGCGCGGCCGCCCGCGAAGTCGGTCGCCGCGCCGCCCCCGGTGCCGAAGACGATCGAAAACCGGAAGCCCGGGGCGATCATGTCGAGGATGCCTTCGGGCCGGGCCGAGTCGATCGCGGCGAACCAGCGCTCCAGCGTCGGGGCGTCACTCATGCGGGACCACCTTCCGGCAGGGGGAAAATGCTGAACTCCGGGTGGAAGAAGACCTGGTAGCGCGCAACGCGCCCGGCCGGCGAGATCTCGGCGGCCGCGGAGAACGAGCCGGTTCCCCGGCCGTCGCCTTCGGTGATGAGGCCGTAGACCATCTCCAGCTCGCCGTCGACCCCGCGGCGGCGGACGTTGTGCCGCCGACCGACGTCGGGCCGGGCGGTGATGTAGGCCGTCAGGTCGGCCAGGCCGGTCCCGCGGACCTCGTTGCCCGGCAACGCGATCAGGAACTCGACCCGCGGTTCCACCAGTTCGAGCGCGCTCAGCGGCTCAGGACCGTCCAGCCGCGCGTAGTAGTCCTCGATGATCACCGCACCGGCCTCCTTGACGGGCATCGAACTGACCTGAAGTCAGTTCTGTTCTTTCGACTCTAAACAGCCTTGAACTGGAGAGCAAGGACTTCCGGCCGCGCTCAGGCGGCCGGATCGGCCTCGGCGACCATCCGCACGCAGCACCCTTCGATGAACCCGGCGATGGCGTCGAGCTCGAGCGTCCCGCCCGGCCGGTACCAGCGCCACACCCCGACGATCATCCCCAGGATGCTGCGCGCCATGAGCAGCGGATCGCGGTCCGGGAACTCGCCGGCGGCGATGCCGCGCTCGAGCAGCTCCGCCCAGTTGTGTTCGATCTTCACGACGAGGGCGCGGCACGCCAGCCGTTCGTCTTCTTCGCGCTTCGACGCCCGTTCGTTGGCCAGCAAAGCGATGTTGGCCTGCAGGATCCGGTTCTGCTGCACCTCCGACGGCGGGATCGCGCAGGCGGCGGCCACCGCCGCGCGCAGCGCCGCCAGCGCGGTGGGCGTGCCCTCGGTC
This sequence comes from Amycolatopsis sp. NPDC114478, assembly GCF_055633805.1. Lineage (NCBI taxonomy): Bacteria > Bacillati > Actinomycetota > Actinomycetes > Pseudonocardiales > Pseudonocardiaceae > Amycolatopsis > Amycolatopsis sp. NPDC114478. The sequence continues at coordinate 93,567 of NZ_JBVKDO010000023.1, forward strand.
GCCTCGCGGAACGCCCGGTCGGAGTTGCGCAGCCCGAGCCGCATGATCGTGAGCAGGCAGTGCGCCTTGGACTCGAAGTAGTGGTAGAGCGCCGTGTGCCCGATCCCGACCCGGTCGGCGATCTCGGCCCACTTGGTGGCCTCGTAGCCCACCTCGCCGAAGCACTCGACGGCGACCGCCAGGATGGCCGGCCGCTTGGAGCGCGGACCGTCCTCGGCTTCGGTCAAGGACTCAATGCTCACGATGGCTCTCCCTGGTGCGGCGACCGACCCCACTTTAGCCCGACCTCCTGAACCGGATTCAGGTCATTCGCCGGGCGGCGTGTTCCGCCGCCGCGATCCCGAAGACGACCGCGGGCGCGAGACCACCGGCGTAGGCGCGCACGTAGAGGCCGCCGATGTCGGAGCCCGCCGCGTACAAACCGGTCACCGGGGCCTCGCCGTCGCCCAGCACGCGGCCGGACGCGTCCACCTCGATCCCGGCGAAGGGGAACGTGATGGCGGGGGCGACCTCGATGACGTAGTACGGCGGCTCGTCGAGCGGCCGCGGGTCGAACCGGCGGCCGGGACCCTCGGGGACGTCACCGGCCGCGATCCGCGTCAGCTCTCGGGCGACGACGTCGCCCGCGTAGCCCCACTCCGGTGGCATCTCCGCGAAGTCGCCGGCGGACTCGGCCACGACGCACCGCCCGCCACGCCGGCGGGCCAGCGCGAACTTGTCCGTGGCCGGGCCGCCCTGGACGTACGCGCCGACACCCCATTCGCGGTACCCGCGGGCGTCGGTGACCAGCAGGCCCCGGGCTTCCGGTTGGTCGAGCAGGGCCATCGTGGTCAGGTGGTCGCCCACGGTCTCGTCGACGAAGCGCTCGCCCTTCAGGTTGAAGAGCACGGCGTGTTCGCTGTAGTAGAGGGCCAGCTCCACGAAGAGGTCCGGGTCGAGCCGGACGCCGGCCGGGACCAGGTGCCCGTAGAAGCCCCCGCCGCGGTTGACGACCCGCCCGCCGGCTTCCCGGGCGAGCCGGAGCCCGTCGCCCCGGCTCCACGGGTTGGACCTCAGCTCGATCCGCTCGGCCTCCGGGTGGACCAGCTCCGCGCGCAGCCCGGGATCGGCCTGGAACCCGCCGGTGGCCAGCACGGTCGCGGCCGCGCGCACCTCCCGGCGCGTGCCGTCGGCGAGCGTCACGTCCGCGCCGGTGACCTCGCCGTCCGGCCCGGTCAGCAGCCGGTCCGTCCGCGTGCCGGTCACGATCTCGCCGGCGGCCGCCACCCGGCGGCGGCAGGCGTCGATGAACGACGCCGTGTCGAACTGGTGCCCGGTGCCGTGGCGCAGCACGGTGACCGGCGGCCCGTACGGCACCCCGAGGTCGTCGAGCAGGGCCAGCGCCGCCGGGAAGCCGTCGACGACCGCGGCGGTCAGCGCCGGGTTGCCGTCCGGGTTCAGCGCGTGCATCGCCTCGGCCGTCACCCCCGTCCACAGGTAACCCGCGTGCAGCGCCGACCCGCCGAGCCGGGGCGCGCGCTCGACCAGCAGCACCCGCGACCCGAGCGCGGCCGCCCGCGCGGCCGCGCTGAGACCGGCCATGCCGCCGCCGAGCACGAGCAGGTCGACGACGTCCACGTCAGACCCCGATGGCGTCGAGGAGGGCATCGCCGTGACTCCCTTCGAAGAGGACCGCGCTGCTGAGCGCGCGCCGGACGTGCAGGTGGGCCGAATGCTCCCAGGTGAAGCCGATCCCGCCGTGCACCTGGACGTTCTCGTCGGCGACCCAGCGGTACGCCTGCCCGCACACGAGCCCCGCCGTCGCGACCGCCCGGGCCGCCTCCGGCGTTCCTTCGGCGAGCTCGGCGGCCGCCCACAGGGACGCCGACCGAGCCGCTTCGACCTGGACGGCCATGTCGGCGCACCGGTGCTTGATCGCCTGGAACGTGGCGATGGGCCGGCCGAACTGCAGCCGGGTGGCCGCGTGGCCCACCGCGGCCTCCATCGCCGCGGCGGCCCCGCCGGTCTGTTCGCAAGCCAAGGCGGCCGACGCCCGGAGCAACACCCGTTCGAGGACGGGCGCGGCCGGACCCAGCAGGACCGCCGGTGCGCTGTCGAAGGCCACGGTCGCAAGCTGCCGGTTCGGATCGATGGCCGGCGACGGACGGCGGCTGACTTCCGGGAGCGCGGCCTCGACCGCGAACATCGAGGGGCCGTCGGCGGTTTCCGCCGTGACGAACACCAGGTCCGCCGTCGCGCCCTCCAGCACGAGGATCTTCTCCCCCGAGACGAACCAGTCCCCGCGCGCGTCCGCGACCGCGCGGGTCTGGCTGTGCTCGCGGTAAGCGAGCGTCGCGGTCGTCGTGCCGTCGAGCAACGACGGGAGCAGGTCCGTACCGGGGACGTGCAGCAGGACGCCGACACCGAGCACCGCCGTGGTGAACCACGGCAGCCGCGCCAGGGATCGGCCCAGCTCCTCCGCGACCACCGCGACCTCGCGGAACCCCGCGCCCGCTCCGCCGTGCTCTTCGGGGACGTCCAGCCCCACCAGGCCGAGCTCGCCGGCCAGCCGCCGCCAGGTCGCGGGGTCCCAGCCGTGATTGGGGTCGCGCGTGGGTTCGACGTGCTTGAGCAGGAACTCCCGCACGACCGTCCGCAGCTCTTCGGCGTCGGCGTCCGGGGTGAGGCGCGGGCTCATGCGTGCTCCTCGAGAACGTCGGCGAAGCGGCGGCGGGCTTCGGCCTGCCGGTTCGGCAGTGTGTAGGGCGGGAACAAGCCGTCGTCGGGTTCCGTGCCGCGCAACAGCGCCTGGGCGAGGTTGACCTTGTGCACCTCGGTGGCGCCGTCGGCCAGTCCCATGTGGAAGGACTCCATGACCCACTTGCCGAACGGGAGCTCCTTCGAGATCCCGAGCGACCCGTGGATCTGGATCGCCCGCCCGGCGATGTCCGCCAGCACCTTCGGCATCGCGGCCTTCACCGCGGAGATGTCGGCGCGCACCTTCTTGTAGTCGTCGAACCGGTCGATCCGCCACGCGGTGCGCAGCACCAGCAGCCGGAACTGCTCCAGCTGGATCCACGAGTCGGCGATCATCTCCTGGACCAGCTGCTTGTCGGCGAGCCGGCCGCCCCTCGAGGTCCGGGAGACGGCCCGGCGCTTCATCATGTCGAAGGCGGCCTGCACGAGCCCGACCGTGCGCATGGCGTGGTGGATCCGGCCGCCGCCCAGCCGGGTCTGGGCGACCGCGAAGGCCTCGCCCCGGCCGCCGAGCAGGTTCTCGGCCGGGATCCGCACGTCGGTGTAGCGCAGGTACTGGTGGGTGCCGACCGGCTCCTCGTGGCCCCAGACGGAGACGTCGCGGACGCGCTCGATCCCCGGTGCACCGGTCGGGACGACGAACATCGACATCGACTTGTGCGGCGGCGCCTCGGGTTCGGTCACCGCCATGACGATGAGGAACTCGGCGAACAAGGCGTGGCTGGAGAACCACTTCTCGCCGTTGATCACCCAGCTGTCGCCGTCGAGGCGCGCGGTCGTGCGGAAGCCGGTCGGGTCGGATCCGCCGTGCGGCTCGGTCATCGAGAAGCACGACACGATCTCGCCGTCGACGAGCGGTTTCAGGTACGTCGCCTTCAGGTGCTCGCTGCCGTAGTGCGCCAGGATCTCGGCGTTGCCCGAATCGGGCGCCTGGCAGCCGAACACCACCGGGCCGGAGTGGGTCCGGCCGAGCTTCTCGTTCAGCAGGGCCAGCCGCAGCTGCCCGAACCCCTTGCCGCCGAGCTCCGGGCCGAGGTGCGCCGCCCACAGGTTCCGGTCGCGCACGCGTTGCTGCAACGGCTTGATGAGCGCGTTGCGCACCGGGTCGCGCGGGTTCCAGGCGTGCTCGACGACCTGGTCGACCGGTTCGACCTCGGTCCGGACGAAGTCCTCGACCCAGTCCAGTTCCGCCTGGACCTCGGGATCGGTTTCGAATCCCCAGCTCATGGGCCGCTCCTAACGCTTCAGCACCGTGCAGGCGGAGATGCCCGGTGCGCCGTAGACGTGGGTGAACCCGACCCGCGGGTCACCCGGGACCTGGTGCCCGCCCGCGTCACCGCGCAGCTGGAGCACGTTCTCGAAGACCTGCCGCAGCCCGGACGCCCCGATGGGCTCGCCGTTGGCGATGCAGCCGCCGTCGGTGTTGACCGGCAGCGCGCCGCCGATCCCGGTGGCCCCGGCCCGGATCAGGCTCTCCTGTTCGCCGTCTTCGCAGAGCCCGGTTTCCGCGAGGTGCATCAGTTCCGCGCCCGCTTCGGTGTCCTGGATCTGCGCGATGTCCACTTCGGACGGTCCGATGCCCGCCCGCTCGAAGACCGCCGCCGAGGCTTCGACGGTGGGCGACTGAGCGCGTTCGGAGGCGATCCAGGGGGCGAAGACTTCGAACGAGCCGTAGCGCCGGCTGCGGAACTCGGCGGCGGCCAGGAACACCGGGCGGTCGGTGAAGGTCCGGGCCCGCTCCGCCCGGCACAGCACCAGCGCCACCGCGCCTTCCCCGGGTGAGCAGTACATGTACTGCGTCAGCGGGTGCGAGATCATCGGCGCGGCGGCGATCTCGGCCGCGCTCAGCTCCTTGCGCCGCCACGCCATCGGGTTGCGGGCGCCGTTGCGGAAGGACTTCTCGGCGATCAGCGCCAGCACGGCCGGGTCGATGCCGTGGTCGTGCAGGTAGCGCCGGATCTTCATGCCGAAGAACTGGGTCGTCACCATCAGGCCGGTTTCGCCGTACCAGGACCCGATCCCGTGTTCGGCCGGGTCGGTGTCGAACGCGCCCCGGGGGTGCTTGTCGAACCCGATCACGATGCCGACGTCGTGCTGCCCGGACCGGATGGCGGCCTCGGCGGCGATCAGGGCGCTGCCGCCGGTCGCGCACCCGTTGGCGACGTTGATGAACGGCAGCCCCGTCAGACCCAGCTCGGACACCAGCGTGTCCGCGTCCCCCGCCGAATGCGAGCCGCCGAAGCCGAACTGCATGTCGGAGAACTTCAGGCCCGCGTCACGCAGGGCCTCGCGCGCCGCGTGCACGGCCTGGGCGCGGCCGGACACCCCGTCCGTGCGGCCGAAGCGGTGCATGCCGATCCCGACGACGGCGACCTCAGACATGGTCGGCCGCCACGAAACCGAAGGTGTAGACCGGACGCCCGTCGGCGTCGTCGCGGAAGGGCACGAACATCAGCTCCATCTCCGTTCCGATCGTGAGCTCGGCGGGGTCGGCCGCGGCCAGCCGGGCCTCGACGATCAGCTGGCCGGGCAGGGCGACGTAACCGACCCCGTAGGGCTCGTACGCCTCGGATCCCGTGTACGGCGGTTTCGGGCGGAACCCCTGGACGGTCCACGACCAGAGCGTCCCGCGCCGCGCGAGGGCGACGTCGTTCATTTCCGACCCGGTGCACCGGGGACAGCCGTCCTGCTGGGGGAAGGTGTGGGCCCCGCAGTCCCGGCACCGGCTCCCGCGCAGCGCGGGGCCCTCGGGGGTCTCGATCAGGAGCGTGTCGTCGACGAAGTTCACGGCGCCGCCAGCCTTCCGCCGTCGACCGCCAGCAGCGCGCCGGTGGTGTAGCTCGCGTGGGGCCCGCACAGGTACAGCGCCGCGCCGACGATCTCTTCGGGCCGCCCGACCCGGCCGGACGGCCAGGCCTTGGCCAGCTCGTCGACGGCGGCCATGTCCCAGGCCTTGCTGATGTCGGTGAGGAAGGGACCCGCGACGATGGTGTTGACCCGGACGGACGGGCCGTATTCCTGGGCGAACCCGGCCGTCAGCGTGTTGAGCGCGGACTTCGCGGCGGCGTAGACGAGGTCGTGGGCCGTCGGGCGGCCGGTGGCCATCGAGGAGATGTTCAGCATCACCCCGCCGCCGCGTCCGGCCATGCGCGCGCCCGCGAGGGCCAGCAAGCGGAACGGCCCCTTGAAGTTGACCGCGACGACCTTGTCGAACAGGGTTTCCCCGACTTCGGCCAGGCTGGGGTAGAGCGGCGCCATCCCGGCGTTGTTGACCAGGACGTCGACCGGGCCGAGCGCCTCCTCGACCTCGTCCAGCAGCCCGTCGAGCCGGTTCCAGTCGCCGACGTGCGCGGCGTGCGCGGTGATCTTCCGCCCGGTCGCCGCGGCGAGCTCGTCGGCGAGGGCGACGCAGTTGTCCCGTTTGCGGGACACCACGGCGACGTCGGCGCCGGCCGCCGCGAAGGCGATGGCGATTTCCCGGCCGAGGCCGCGCGATCCGCCGGTGACCAGGGCGGTGCGGCCTTCGAGCGGCTGACCGCCCATCCGCACCCTGGCGACGGCTTCCGTCGTGTTCACTTCGGGATGTCCTTCCAGGCGACGCCGCGATCGGCGCGCGGTTCCGGGGGGAGGCCGAGCAGGCGCTCGGCGATGATCGTGCGCTGCACTTCGTCCGAGCCGCCGGCGATGCGGTAGCCGGGTGCGCCGAGCACGTGCTCGGTCCAGCGGTAGCTGCCGTCGCCGAAGTCGGCGACGAGCCGCGGCCCCAGGACCGCCGCGGCGGCTTCGGAGACCAGCTTGAGCCGCTGGGCCCACGCCAGTTTGCGCAGGGAGCCGAGGGGCCCGGGTTCCCGGCCGGCCAGCCGCGACTCGCGGTCGCGCTGGGCGGACACGACGGCCACTTTTTCCGCCGCCCACACCTCCGCCAGCAGCCGCCGGACTTCCGGGTTGTTGACGCGGCCGAGCCGGCGGGCGTCGTCCAGCAGTTCGGCGAACCCGCCGCCGAGGTCCGCGTTGGCCCCGGAGTGGCCGCGCTCGAACCCCAGGGTCGCGAGCGTCACGGCCCAGCCGCCGCCGACGTCGCCCAGGCGCAGGGTGTCGGGGATCCGCACCTCGTCGAGGAAGACTTCGCAGAACGACGACCCGCCCGACATCTGCCGCAACGGCCGCACCTCGACGCCCGGTGAGTCCATCGGCAGCAGGAAAGCCGTCAGCCCGCGGTGTTTCGGCACCTCGGGGTCGGTCCGGGTGATCAGCTCACCCCACCCGGCGAACTGGGCGCCCGAGCTCCAGACCTTCTGCCCGGTCACGACCCACCCGTCGCCGTCGCGCACCGCGCGGGTCCCCAGGCCGGCGAGGTCGGACCCGGCGGACGGTTCGGAGAACAGCTGACAGGCCAAGGCATCGCCGCGCAACAGTGGCCGGACCAGAAGCTCTTTCTGTTCCGCGGTACCGAACATCTGCACGGTGGGGGCGATCAGCGCCGTGCTCACCGAGGTCAGCTCGTGCTGCCCCGGCGTCTCGAACTCCCGCTCCACTTCGGCGAACGCTTCGTCGTGGAGCGGGGTGAGCCCGGCTCCCCCGTAGCCGGCGTCGAACTTCGTGCGCTGCCAGGCTTGGATGCGCTCGATGAGAGCACGTTCTTCGTCGTGGGGAAGGTCGTGGAACACCGCCACCGAGCGTCGAGGCGCACCGTCGCGCCGGGGCAGCCGTTCGGACAGCCAGGCGCGGGCGTCCTCGGTGAACTCGTCCAGCTCTTCGTTCATCGCGCGGTCCACCCTCCGTCGACGGCCAGCACCTGGCCGGTGCAGTACGTCGAGGCCGCCGAAGCCAGGAACAGCAAGGCGCCGTCGAGTTCGGCCGGCTCGCCCGGGCGGCGCACCATGGTGTTCCGCTCGATCCAGCGCAGGGACGCCTCGTCGTCGAACATCGCGTCGTTCATCTCCGTGCGGAACCACCCCGGCGCCAGCGCGTTGGCCCGGACTCCGTCGCGGCCCCAGTGCCCGGCGAGCTGCCTGGTCAAGCCGATGAGCCCGGCTTTCCCGGCCGCGTAGCTCGCTCCGCCGCGCGGTGCCGTCGAGACGACGCCGACGATCGAACTCACGTTGACGATCGAGACCGGCTGCCCGGCCGCGGCCGCGGCGACGAGCTGGGCGAGGTGGAACGGGCCGACCAGGTTGGTACCGAGCACGTCGGCGAACGCCTCGGGAGTTTCTTCGTGCGGGCGCGCTTTGCTGCCGGTGCCCGCGTTGTTGACCAGGATGTCGACGCGGCCCTCCCGCGCCACGACCCGCTCGACCATCGCCGCGCGCTCCGTGGCCAGCGAGACGTCGCACGGCACCGGCCGCACGCCGGGCACTTCGGCGGCGAGCCGGTCGAGCCGCTCCTTGCGGCGCGCGGACGCCCACACCGTCGCCCCCGCCGCCGCGAGCACGCGGGCGAACCGTTCGCCCAGCCCGGAAGACGCGCCTGTCACGATCGCGACGCGGCCCGTCAGGTCGAAGAGCTCGCCCGGGGTCGGGACCTTCATCGTCGCCCCCCGGCCAGCAGCCCGCGGGCGTCCGAAATCATCTTGGCGATCGTCGGCGGCAGCTGTTCCTGCACCGGGTCGTGGTGCGCTCCGCTGCGGTGCCGCACGAGGTTGTGGCCCATGATCGCCGCCATCTTCATCCGGCTCAGGGCACCGAACCACGCCGCGTCGCGATCGTCGCCCGCCTTGCCATACGCCTGGAGCAGCAGCTCCTCGGCCGGCAGACCGTCGACCGCCTGCCCGGCACCGGGGAACAGCGTGCCGTCGGTGAACACCCCGAACCAGCCGAGGTCGACCCGCGGGTCGCCGATGCTCCAGATCTCCCAGTCGATGAGCGCGGTGGGTTCGAGGCCGTCGAACAGCACGTTGCCGAGGCGGAAGTCCCCGTGCACGAGGACGGGCTCGACCGCGCCGGGGACGTCGGCGACAAGCTCGGTGATCAGCTCCGCGCCCTGTGGCCGGAGGTCCTCCGGCACGGCGTGCATGGTGCGTGCCCACTTCTCGATCTCCGCTTCGAGCATGGTCGCCTCGGGGACCGGACGGCCACTCGCGGCCACCGAACGCTCGATCTTCCCGACGGGAACCGAGTGGAGTGCGCCCAGCATCTCGGCGGCCGTGAGCATCCGCGCGTGGGCCAGCTCCGGATCGAGCGCCCGGCCCGGCTCGAGCACCGGCTCGACGGCTTCCCCGGGGGCGAGGTCCATCGCGAACCACGCCGGTTCCTCCGCGTCCACGGCCCGCACGGCGGGGACGGGCACGCCCGTCCCCGCCACCGCGTCGAGGATCGCGGCCTGCCGCAGCACGTCGTTGCGCCCGGCGGCCTTCCGCCCCGGGGGCACCGCCTTGACGACGTACCCGGCCGCTGGGCCCCGGAGGGCGTAGGTCAGCCCCGAGCGGCCGCCTTCCAGCACCGTCAACGGCTCGGCGGACGCGAGGCCGAGCGCGGTGCGCACGCGGGCGCCGAGCTCCGGGTCGGCGTCCGTCTCCACGGTGGATGTCCTCATCTCGGCGTCAGCGACCGGTCCACTTGGGTTCGCGCTTCTCGAGGAAGGCGGCGACCCCCTCGGCGGCGTCGTCGGAGTTCAGCGTGACGCCGACCGCGAGGTGCTCGAGGACCATGAGGGACGCGATGTCGGCGTCCAGCCCGCGGTCGATCGCCATCTTGGTCAGCTTGAGCTGGAACGGGCTCTTGTCGGTGAGGTGGCTGATGAACTCGTCGACCGTCGCGTCCAGCTCCGCGGCCGGCGCGCTCGCGTTGACCAGGTCGAACTCGTCCGCTTCCTTGCCGGACAGGAGCTTGCCGGTGAGCATGAGCTCCTTCGTCTTCCGGATGCCGAGCATGCGCGGGAGCCGGTAGATCGGCCCGGCGCCGCCGAAGAGAGCGCGGCGGATGTGGAAGTCGCCGATCTTCGCGGCCTCGTCGGCGATCGCGAAGTCGCACGAGATCATGACTTCGAACCCGCCGGCGGTGACGTACCCCTCCAGGACCGCCACGGACGGCTTCGACATGTTGTAGAGCCGGTCGCAGACCTTCGCCGAGACGACCGCGACGTCCATCGCGGTGCTCGTGCCGATGTAGTCGGCCTGCAGGCTGTCGAGGTCGAACCCCGAGGAGAAGGTGTTTTCGCGGCCGCGCACGACCACGACGCGCAGCTCCGCGTCGGCTTCGATCTCGGTGATGATCTCGTCGAGCCGGTGCAGCATCGGCACCGTGATGCAGTTGCGCTTGTGCGGCCGGTTGAACCAGATCCGCGCGATGTGCCCGTCCCGCTCGAACTGGATGTCGTCCTCGACTGCCATGAATCCTCCCAAACTGAACTGACTTCAACTCAGCTTGCACGCCGACCGAAGCGGCGTCAAGGCCGTTCCTGCTGAAAACCGGTAGCGATCAGTCCACGCAGAGTCGCGTACTTGAACTGACCTCAGTTCAGATCTAGGGTGAGCCCGTCGCGGCGGCTGACCCCCGCGACAGCCGATCCGCGCAAGCGCAAAGGAGCGCAGATGCCGACACCGTCGCTTCCCGACCAGGATCGAGTCGCCCGCAGAGCGGGTATCGCCGCCGCGGTCGGAACCGCCATCGAGTACTACGACTTCGCCATCTACGGCTACCTGGCCGTCGTGCTGGCCCCGCTGTTCTTCCCCGGCCAGCACGGACTGCTCGGCGTGCTCAGCACGCTCGGCGTCGTCTCCAGCGGCTTCCTCGCCCGGCCGATCGGCGGGCTCATCTTCGGGCGGCTCGGGGACCGCCGCGGGCGCAAGACCGTCCTCATGGCGACGGTGACCCTCATGGGCATCGCCACCACGCTCACCGGCCTGCTGCCGACCTACCACACCGCGGGGATCGCCGCCCCGATCCTGCTGACCGCGCTCCGCATCCTGCAAGGACTTTCCGCCGGCGGCGAGATCGGCGGCGCCGCGTCGCTGTCCACGGAGTCGGCGCCGACGCGCAGCCGGGGCCTGTTCGGCTCCGCGACCGCGATCGGCATCTCCCTCGGCCTCGCCACGGCCGCCGCCTCGGTGGGCACGTTGAGCGCCGTGACCAGCACGCAGCAGCTGAGCAGCTGGGGCTGGCGCATCCCCTTCCTCCTCGCCGCGCCGCTGCTGGTCCTCGCCGTCCTCTACCGCATGCGCGTCGAGGACTCCCCGCTGTTCCTCCGGATGGTGCGGGAACAAGCCCCGCCGAAGGCGCCGGTCACCGAGGTGCTGCGCCGGCACAAGGCGGGCCTCCTGCGCGTGGTCGGCATCGCCTACTCGACGCAGACCACCGGCGGCATCGCCTCGGTCTACCTCCTCGTCCACCTCTCCGCGGTCCTGCACTACCCGCTGACCGGCGCGCTGTGGCTGATCGTCCTCATCGTCCTGATGCCGCTCGCGCTGATCCCGTGGTCGGGCTCGCTCAGCGACCGCTTCGGCCGGCGGCGCATCCTCGCCGGGGCCATGACGGGGTTCGTGGTGCTGGCCGTGCCGTGCTTCTGGCTCATGCAGCAGGGTTCGCTCGCGCTGGCCATCGTCGCCGCGCTCGTGCTGAACGTGCCCTTCAGCGTCCAGCAAGGCGTCATCTACGCCCAGTACGCCGAGCTCTTCCCGACGCGGGTGCGCTACACGGGCGTGTCCCTCGGCTTCAACATCGGTGGCGTGGTGGGCACCGGGATCGTCTCGGTCGTGACGACCTGGCTCGTCTCCACGACCGGGATCACCCTCGCCCCGGCGTTCTACATCATCTTCGCCGCGATCGTGGGCCTGATCGTGGTCGCGACCATGCGGGAGACCGCGTCCGCCAAGCTTTCGGGCCGTGAAGGCGAAGACACCGTCTCGGAGAGGTCGACGTCGCGATCATGACCCGTACCCCGAACGGCCGGCTCGCCGGTCGCCGCCTGGTGGTGACCGGCGGCGCCGGCGGGATCGGCCTGGCCACCGCGCGCCGGCTCCTCGCCGACGGCGCGACCGTCACCGTGCTCGACCGGGCCACCCTCGACGCGGTTCCCGGGCCGTTCAGCGTGGCGTGTGACGTCGCCTCGCCGGAGTCCGTGGCCGCGGCCATCGAGGACGCCGGGTCGCGGATGGGCGGCATCGACGGGATCGTCACGTGCGCCGGCGCGACCCACGGGTCCTCGGTGGAGGAAACGCCGCTCTCCGCGTGGGAGCGCCTGGTCGGCGTGAACCTCACCGGCACCTTCCTCTGCCTCCGCCAAGCCATCCCCCGCCTGCTCGAGAACGCCGAAAGCGCGATCGTCACGATCGGTTCGGTGGGCGCGCTCGTGGCGGCCGGGAGGTCGGCGGCCTACGACGCGACCAAGGGCGGCGTCCTGGCGCTCACCCGCAGCATCGCGGTCGAGTACGCCGGCCGCGGGCTGCGCGCGAACTGCGTCTGCCCCGGGCTCGTCGCGACGGGCCTGGCGGCCAACAGCGTCGCGGACGCCGCGGGCCTGCGGCCGGACGTCCGCCCGACCGTCGCGGGCCGGGTGCGGCCGCCGGCCGAGCGGGCGGCCGATCCGGCGGAGATCGCGGCCGTCATCGCGTTCGCGCTGTCGGCGGACGCTTCGTTCGTCAACGGCGCCTGCCTCGCCGCCGACGGCGGCTACACCGCCGTCTGACCGCACCACCGAAGGAGACCGAGTGCACCGATTCGAGAACCGGCGCGTGCTGCTGACCGGCGCGACCGGCGGCCTGGGCACGGCCATCGCCACCCGCCTGGCCGCGGAAGGGGCGTCCCTCGCGCTCAGCGATGTCGACGAAGCCGCGTGCAAGGACTTGGCGGACCGCCTCGGCGGCGACGCGGTACCGGTCAAGCTCGACGTCGCCGCCGAAGCCGACTGGCCGGCGGCCCTGGAGGTCGTGCGCGAACGGTGGGGCGCGCTCCACGTCCTCGTGAACAACGCCGGCATCGGCAGCACCGGCACCGTCGAGACCGAAGAGCGGCACCGGTGGGACCAGGTCGTCGCGGTCGACCAGCTCGGCACCTGGCTCGGCATGAAACACGCGGGGCCCGCGATCGCGCGGGCGGGCGGCGGCGCGATCGTGAACGTGGGCTCGATCCTCGGCCGGACGGGCGGCCTCGCGAACAGCTTCTCCTACGCGGCGGCCAAAGGCGCGGTGCGGTCGATGACCATGAACGCCGCCCTGCACTGGGCCACGTCCGGCGTCCGGGTCAATTCCGTGGTCCCCGGCTTCATCGGCACGCGGCAGCTGCTGGACCGCTTCGCGAACACCGAGCGCCACACCGCGATGCTGGCGAACACGCCGATGGGCCGGCTGGGCCGCCCGGAAGAGGTCGCCGCCGCGGTCGCTTACCTGGCCAGCGACGATTCCGGCTACACCACCGGGTCCGATCTGTACGTCGACGGCGGCTGGAGCGCCCGGTGACCGCCGTGAGTCCACAGTGGAGCGAGCCCGGCTGCCACGAAGTGGCCGAAGGCGTGTACCGGATCCCGCTCCCCCTGCCGAACGACGCCCTGCGCGCGATCAACGTCTACGCGCTGACCGACGGCGCCGACCTGGTGCTCATCGACTCGGGCTGGGCGCTCGCCGAGTCGCGCAAGCTGCTCGCCGAGGCGCTCGCGACCCTCGGCGCGGAGCTCGGCGACGTCCGGGAGTTCCTGGTCACCCACATCCACCGCGACCACTACACGCAGGCGGTGGCGCTGAGACGGGAGTTCGGCACCAAGGTCTCCTTGGGCGCGGGCGAACGCCCCAGTTTGCGCCTGGTCGCCGACCCCGGCCTCGACCCGCTCCAGGCCCAGCTCGACGGCGTCCGGCTGGGCGGAGGCGCGGAACTGATCGCCGGGCTTTCCGAGGAGCTTTCGGACGAGGAACCGGAAATCTGGGAACCACCCGACGAGTGGCTGACCCCAGGCCGGCGTTCGGTGCTTCCTGGCCGGGAGCTCGAGGTCGTCGCCACCCCGGGCCACACCGACGGGCACGTCGTTTTCGTGGACGGCAAGGCGAACCTGCTGTTCTCGGGCGACCACGTGCTCCCCCACATCACGCCGTCCATCGGGTTCCAGGCCGCGGCCACCGAACTGCCGCTGAAGGACTACCTCGGCTCCCTGCGCGTGGTGCGGGAGCTGCCGGACCGCCGGCTGCTGCCGGCCCACGGACCGGTCACCGAAAGCGTCCACGCCCGCGTCGACGAACTCCTGACCCACCACCGGGAACGGCTGGACTCGATCCTCGCACTGGTCGCCGCCGGAGCCACGACGGCGTTCGAGACCGCGCTGCGGATCGGCTGGACCCGCCGGGCGCGCAAGCTGCCGGAGCTGGACCCGTTCAACCGGATGCTGGCGGTCTTGGAGACGGGAGCGCACCTGGACGTGCTGACCGCACAGGGCAGGCTCACGGCCACCGAGATCGACGGCGTCCGCTACTACCGGTGCGCCTGATCGCTTGTTCTGGCGAGGATGTCCGCGGCCACCCGCTCGGGGACTTCGAGGTGCGGGCAGTGGCCGACGTCGGGGTACTCGACCAGGTCGGCGTCCGGCCTGCGGCTCCGCAGCTCCCGCGCCACCCTCGGCCCGGACACGGGATCACGCATCCCCCACAGGAACGACAAGGGCACCGGCGATTCCGCGAAAACCGGCTCGAAGCGGTCGCGGTGGGCCGCGCGCTCGGGGATGTAGTGCAGCAGCCGCGCCGTCAGGTCCGGGTCGGGGTGGCCCGCGCGCAACGCGCGGTAGTGCAGTGCGGCCAGCTCGGGGTCCAACGGGTGCCCGGGAGAGAAGATCCGGGACCAGGACCGGGTGAACTGCCGCTCGGTCAGGGAGCGGGCGAGCAGGCTCCCGAGCACCGGCCACAGCGACGCCCGCTGGATCAGCCGGGGCCGGTACTGGTCGGCGTACAGCCCCGCGTTCAGGAACACGCACCGGCCGATCGCGAACGGCAGGTCGCGGGCGAGGAGCTCCGAAGCCACGATGGCGCCGTAGTCGTAGGCCACCAGGGTGACCTTCTCCAAGCCGAGCGACTCGATCAGCGCCTGGGTGAGGTCGGCTTGCTCGAAGACGCTGTAGCGGTGCTTGCGGGGCTTCTCGGACGCGCCGAAGCCGAGGAAGTCGAACGTCACGACGGTGTGCCGGCGCGCCGCGAGCGGCTCCACCCGTGCCCACTCGAACGACGACGCCGGGAAGCCGTGCAGGAACACCACCGGGCTTCCGCTTCCCGACACCCGGTGGAACACCGCGCGGGGCACGCCCCGGACCGGCACCGTGGTCGTCACGCCCCGCCGGTGCCATTCCGTCAGCTGGTCGGTCACGGCTTCACCCACTAACCTAGCGATCGTTAGGTTAAGGATCGGACGGGAGCCGGGCGGATGTCAAGGGAACCGAAGCGGCGGATGTCCGCGGCGAAGCGGCGCGAGGTGATCGTCGAGAGCGCGACCGAGGTGTTCGCCGAACGCGGGTACGACGGTGCGCCGATCGACGAGATCGCCCGGCGTGCGGGGATCTCGGCGCCGGTGCTGTACGACCACTTCCCGTCGAAGCTCGCGCTGTTCCGGGAAGTGCTCGCCGCCGAGTACGCCCGGCTGCGCGCCGCCTGGCAAGTCACCTTCGCCGCCCCGGAGCCGCTGCGGCAGCGGTTCGCCGCCGCGCTCGACGCCTGGTTCGCGCACGTCGAGCAGCGCCGGAAGTCGATCCCCGTGCTGTTCCAGGTCGCCACCGCCGACGAAGGCGCCCGTCAGGCGCAGGTCGACGCCACGCGCGCGAGCCGGGCGGCGCTGGCCCCCTTCGTCACCGACGTCCTGGCCTCGGCCGAGTCCGAAGTGGACGAACTCGGCACGGAAATGCTGATCGAGATCATTGCCGCCTCCCTGCGCGCCCTCGCGCTCTGGTGGCACGACCACCCCGCGGTGCCGCGCGTCAGGCTGGTGGACGCGGCACTCGACGCCCTGTGGCCGGCCGTTGAACGGCGTGTACCACCGTCGTCCTGAGGGTCACCACGGCGAAATCCCGGTGGCGTCGAGGAACCGGCCGGTCGGATCCGCCGCGGTGAACCGCGCGGCCCGCACGATCGGTGCCGCGCCGGCTTCGACGGGCTGCACGCCGGGGAGCGAGTTCATACCGGTCGCCGTGGGGCCGGGGTCGACGACGTTGATCCGCAGGCCCGGGTACGCCTTGGCGTACTGCACCGTCAGCATCGAGAGGGCCGCTTTCGACGCCGTATAAGGGATCTCGACGAGCCGAGACTCCAGCCGGTCCGGGTCGTGGACGCGGCCGAACGATCCGGTGCCGCTGCCGACGTTGACGACGACGCCGTGGGCCGCCTTCTCCAGCAGGGGCAGGAAGGCGTGCATGACCCGGATGACGCCGGTGGTGTTGGTGTCGAAGACCGTCCGCGCGTAGGCGGCGGTCACCTCCGCCACCGGCTTCAGCTCCGGCCGGATGGCAGCGTTGTTGACGAGCACGTCGAGGTGACCCTGTTCGCGCTCGACGAGCGCGGCCGCCGCGGCGACGGAGTCGTCGTCGGTGACGTCGAGGACGAGGGCCCGCGCCCCCAGCTTCGCCGCAGCTTCGGTGGCTTTGCCTTCGTCACGGGCAGCGAGGTAGAGGTAGAACCCGGCGGCGGCGAGCTGCTGGGCGGTTTCAAAGCCGAGGCCGCGGTTGGCCCCGGTCACCAGCGCGATGGGCAAGGAATTCCCTTTCATGGCAACGAAATGCGGATCAGAACGCATACGGCCCAAACCGGCCCCACGCCACCACCGCCGCCAGGACCAGCAGCACCCCGCTCGGCACCAGCGCCGGGAACTCACGCCGCCGCAGGTGCAGCACGACGGCGCCGGCCATCACCAGCGCCAGGCCGGTCGCAGCGAACGGGACCAGGATCGGCGCGACGCCGAGCACGGCGGGCAGGACCAGGCCCAGTGCGCCGAGCACCTCCAGCACGCCGATCGCGTGCGGGGCCCAGGGCGGCGCGTCGGCGGCCCAAGCCTGCGCCGCGACGTACTTCTCGTGCGGTAAGGCGAGCTTGTACGCGCCGGAAAACAGGAAACCGGCGGCGACCAGACCGGCCAGGAACCACAGAACGATGTTCACGACAGATAGTCTACTGAGCAGACGATCTGCTTGACAACTCATCTGTCTTGCAAGTCATCTCGGCCGCCACCTACCATCACGGGGGTGACGCCCCGAGCTTCCGAGCGCAAGCCGCCGGCCGATGAACCCCTCGGCCTGGACAGCGACCTGGGGTGGGCGCTGCGGGTGGTGTCCGGCGCGTTCCGCCGGACCGCCACGAGCTCCGTCGCCGCCTTGCCCGGCGGTCCCCGGGGGTACCTGGTGCTGATGGCGGTCGTGTCCGGGCCACCCCGTTCGCAGCTCGCGCTCGCCCAGCAACTGACGCTGAACAAGACAGTGATGACCTACCTGCTCGACGACCTGGAAGCCGAGGGGTTGCTCAAGCGGCAGCAGGACCCCGTCGACCGCCGGGCGCGTCAGGTGCTCATCACGGAGAAGGGAACGCGGGCGCTGAAGGAGGCCCGGGAGCGCCTCGGCAAGGCGGAGGCGCAGCTGCTGGCCGATCTGGAGCCGGCCGATCAACAGCAGCTGCGGACGTTGCTGGAGCGGGTCGCGCGGACCGCCCACCAAGAAGGGGAAAACCCCGAAGACTGCCGTCTCCGGGGCTGACCTTCCGGCGCGAGGCTTTCGCCCGCGGGCTCAGATCTTGTAGAAGTCCGTGTAGTGGTTCGGCGAGAACCAGACCACGCCGGTGGTCAGGTCGACGATGATCCGGTACGCGTCGCGGGCCGCCCCGCAGGTGCGCGGGTAGACGTCGAACTCGCGGAACGAGTGGCCGGCCGGGAGCTCGCCTTCGCGGTTCTGGTAGGTACCGCCCGCGTAGCTGCACTTGCCGCCGGGCCAGTCGTACCAGCCGCGGGTACCCGGGTAGCCCTTGGCCTGCCAGGTCGAGTTGGCGGAGCGCGCGTCGGTGCACCGGGACTGCGTGCAGGAGCTGTATACGGTGGCGTCGGCGGCGGGGGCGGCGACACCGAGCACGGCGGCCACCGCGGTGACGGTGACGGCGAGCCGTTTCACGGTCCGGGAAAGCGTCAAGGCGGGCACGGAACCTCCTCGTCTCGTACGGGCACGGGAATGCTGGCCGACGCGCATCGCCGGAAGGGAACCGGGAACCTGCCGAACCGGTGAACTTCCGGCGACGTCCCGTGTCCCGCGCTCAGCGCAGCACGGCCGCGAGCAGGTCGGACCCCAGCGCCGTCAAGTCGGGCACGTTGACGGTGTACCGGACGTACCGCCCCTGCCGCCGGGGCGTGACCAGGCCCGCGCGCCGCAGAACCGCCAGGTGGCGGGAAACCTCCGGCGCCGACAGGGCCCACGCGCGGGCCAGCTCGCCGGTCGTGTGCGGGCCGCGGGCCAAGGTGCGCAGCAGCCGCAGCCGGACCGGGTGCGCCAGCGCCTCCAGCCGCAACGTGACCGTCTCCAGCGGGACCGGCTCCGGCGCCGCCACCGGGTACTGCACCACCGGCTGCCACCCGGGCGCGTGCACCGCCACGAGGTGCGGGTGGCCGAAGACACTGGGAAGGAACGTGACGCCGGCGCCGTCGGCCACGATCGCGTTGTCCTGCAGCTTGTCCACGAGGATGCCGGTGCCGTCCGGGGACAGCATGACCGCGCCGGAAACCGACGTGAGCGCCGCTCCGATGCCCTGGCGCCGCAACAGGTCGGTCTTCCGGCGCACGTCGGTGGCAAGGTGTCCGGAGACGCCTTGCCAGGCCGCGTCGAAGAACGCTTCGGCGCACTGTTCGAGGGTGTCCCGCACCCGCGTCCGCACGGCGGCCGGGTCCGCGAGCAGCCGTTCCGCGAACGCCTCTTGCAGCGCCCCGCGGGCCTGGGCCAGGTCCAGGGCCCGCTCGCGGGCCGTCGCGTCCGCGAGTGGCGACGGCGCTCCGAAGTGGACGCGGTTGCTGCCGCACGTCGTGGTGAGCGCGGCGGTCACGTAGGTTTCGTCGTCGATCCGGTCCACGTCGTCCAGTTCTTCGGCCAGCGTCGGCCGGGGCCGGGCGGGCACCAGGAAGTCGGCTCGCGAAGAGCGCCACAGGAACTCCGCCTCCCGCAGCCGCTCGGCCAGTTCCGGCCGCAGCCCCGCCCAGACGTCCGCGGCCCAGCCGGCGAGCTGCGGGTGGTGCCCGGGCTCGGCCAGGACGTGCAGCATCGCCGTCAGCTCGGCCAGCGGCGACGCCGCGAACCGCAGCCGCCCGGCCGGCAGGGCGCTGATGTCGATCCGCACGGTCATGCCCGCATTCTCGCTGGCCGCGCGGCGGACGACGACGTCGGTTGACGGAGTTCGTCAACCGGCGTGGCGGAACCGGTGGACGAACGCACTGTGGACGCCATGACGACCCAGATCCGGCCGCGTGCCCTCGTCCGGGCTTCCGGCGGCCCCCGCTACGCCGTCGCGCTGGCCGTGGACGCGCTCGGCACCGGCCTGCTGCGGCCTTTCCTGCTGCTCTACGGCGTGCTGGTGCTGGGGCTGTCCGCGCCGGCCACCGGCGTCGCCATGACGGCCGGGGTCGTCGTGGGCCTCGGGTGCATGCCCGCGGTCGGCCGCCTGCTGGACCGCGGCGTGCGCAGCACGGCCGTGGCCGCGTCGATGCTCGTGCGCGTGGTGGGGGTCGCGCTGCTGCTCGCCACCCCCGCGGGCGACGTCGGGCTGTTCGCGACGGCGGCGCTCTTCCTCGGCATCGGCAACCAGGCGTGGCCGGCCGCCCACGCGGCGCTCGTGGCCACGGTCGCCCACGGACGCGACCGCGACGCGGCGCTCGCGGGAGGCCGCGCGCTGCGCAACGCCGGGCTCGGGGTGGGTGGGCTGCTCGCCACGGCGTGCCTGGCGGGCGGCGCCACCGCGTTGCACGCACTGGCCGTCGGCACCGGGCTCGCCTACCTCGTCGCGGCGGCCTTGGCGTGGTCGGTCCACGTCCGCGCCCGGCCGGCCGCCACCCCGGCCACCGCCGGCGGACCCGCACCGCGGCTGCGCGGGCTCCTCGCCGCCAACGTGGTCTACGTGTTCTGCCTCAACGTCCCCGAAGTCGCGCTCCCGCTGATCCTGGTGACGCAGCTGCACGCGTCTCCGGTGTGGCCGGCGGCCGTCTTCGTGGCGAACACGGTGCTGGTGGTCACGCTGCAGGTGCCGGTCACCGTCCTGATGGCCCGCTTCGCCCGGCGGACGGCGCTGGCCCTCGGTGGCGTGGTGATCACCTTGTCCTACCTCGGTTTCCTCGCCGCGACGCCGTGGGGCGCCCCGGCCGTCGCCGTGGTGTCGGTGGTCTGCACGCTCGGCGAGATCGTCTACGCGGGCAGCGCCACCGCGCTCGTCACCGCTCTCGCGCCGGACCACGTCCTGGGCCGCGCTCTCGCCCGCTTCCAGCTCTCCACGGGTTTCGGGTTAGCCGTCTCCCCCGCGGTCATCACCGCACTCGCCGCCCGCGGCTCGGCCGTCCTCTGGGGCAGTCTCGCGGCGGCGACGCTCGTCTCGGCTTCCGCTGTCGCGACCGAGAAGGAGCGTTAGTTCGGCGGCTGCTGGTAGTAGTTGACGGGCCCCGGGTACGGCCCGAAGGCGGCTCGCGCACGGCCGCTCTTGACGACCCCGATCGCGACCAGCAGCCAGGAAAGCACCGCGGCGCCGTCGAGCGGAACGCCCACGGCCAGGAAGATCACGTTGATGTCCGCGGCGCTCAGGTGGTTGGCCCGGATCCACGAAGGCGCGTTCAGCGAAACGAACTGCCACGCGATACCCGCGACCGTCGCGACGAGCACAACGGCGAAGGCGGCAACGAGCAGACCGGAGACACCCCGGGCGCGTCCCTTGATCGAAAAGATCAGGCCGAGCACACCGACGACGAGCAGCAGCACGCGCGGGATGACCTCGATGGTCGTCAACACCAGGGGCGTCATGCGGCGATGGTAAGCGGTGACGCCGTCCCGCGTGGCGCTTTCGGCGAAGGCGGGGTCAGCCTCGCCGGAGGTTGCCGAGCACGAACTCGGCCATCTTCGCCATGCCGCCGCAGCGGTCCTTGTCCCAGTAGCTTCCCGGGAGCTCGCTCGCGCGATCGATGTCTCGGTCCACGGGTCCAGCTTGCCGTCCTGCTTCAGCTCGGACACCGACAGCTCCGCCAGCGTCTTCGGGCTGTAGATCGGCTTCACGACCGAAACGGTCCCGCCGAGCGGCAGTCCCCAAGAGCACCCGGGCGAGGACGAGCCGGTCGTCCGGCCCGCCGGGATCTCGTTCGGCGGATCGGCCACCGCGGCCGCGGCCTGCTCAGTGGTCGGCAGGCCGCACGGATCGGCGTCGAACTTCGCCAGATCGAGGAGACGGTCGACCCGGGTCAGCGGCAGCGGGGCGCCGGTCTGGGCCGGAGCAGGCGGTTGGGAAAGCAGCCGCTCCGGTGCCGACGGCCCGTACCCGGTGACCAGACTCCCCGCTGCGATCCCCGCGGTGCGGAGCCCCCACCCGGCAGGTCTCCGACGCATGGTCGAGCGTCTCGGGTGACCCCGCCGCGGCGGGGTCACGCCGGCTACCGCGCGATCAGCTCCGCGAAGCGTTCCGGGCTGATGTTCCCGCCGCTGATAATCACCCCGACCCGGCCGGACGCGGCCACCCGCCCGTCCATCAGCGCGGCCAGCCCCGTCGCGCCGCTGGGCTCCAGGACCAGCTTCAGGCGCTCGAACGCGAACCTCATCGCCTCGCGCACGGCGTCGTCCGAAACCAAGGCGATGTCGTCGACCAGGTTGCGGTTGATCGAGAACGTCAGCTCGCCCGGGATCGAAGCGGCCTGGCCGTCGGCGATGGTGCGCGGGACCGGGATCGAAACGCGTTCGCCCGCATCGAGGGAGCGCTTGGTGTCGTCCCCCTCCGCAGGTTCTACGCCGACGACGCGGATCCCCGGCTGCAGGGCCTTCGCGGCGGTCGAACTGCCCGCGATGAGACCGCCGCCGCCGACCGGGACGACCAAGGTGTCGACCGGGCCTGCCTCTTCGAGCAGTTCCAGCGCCGCGGTGCCCTGGCCGGCGATGACGTGCGGGTGCTCGTACGGCGGGATCAGCGCCAGCCCCCGCTCGGCCGCCAACGCCTCGCCGAGCGCGACGCGGTCGCCCGTGTACCGGTCGTAGGTGACGATCTCGGCACCGTAGCCGCGGGTTGCGTCCACTTTGGACTTCGGAGTGTCCTCGGGGACGAGGATGACCGCGCTGCTCCCGAGCTCCCGGGCGGCGAGCGCGACGGCCTGGGCGTGGTTGCCCGACGAGTACGCGGCGATCCCCTTGGCTAGCTGCTCCGGCGAGAGCCGCGAGGCGGCGTTGTACGCGCCGCGGAACTTGAAGGCCCCGATGCGCTGGAGGTTTTCGCACTTGAGCAGGACTTCGGCGCCAACGAGGTCGTCGAGGGTGCGCGAGCGCACGACCGGGGTCCGGTGGGCGACGCCGGCCAGCCGGGCGGCGGCGTCGCGGATGTCGTCGAGGGTCACGGGCGGGGTCATGGTGCTCCTTCGGCGCGGACTTCGGCGAGGTAGGCGTAGGCGGAGGCGCGGGAGATGCCGATCCGGGCGGCGACCTGGGGCACCGCGCGCCGGACGGCGAAGACGCCGCGCCGGTTCAGGCTGCGGAAGAGCTCGAGGCGTTCTTCGCGGCTGAGTGCGGCCCACGGCTTGGCGAGGCGCAGCTGGTGTTCGTCGACGATCGCGTCCACGACGGCGTCGACGTCGTCGCCGAACGTCGTCGTCGGCGCTTCCGCGGCCGTCCCGACGTCGGCGAGCTCGCCGACGAGGGTCCGCAGCTGCCCGAGCGCGGTGACGTCGAGGTTGACGCACAGCGCGCCGAAGACCGCGCCGCCGCTGTCGCGCACCAGCATGGTCGAGGACTTAACGAGCTTCCCCGACACGGTGCGGGTGACGTAGTTCAGCCGGTCCTCGGCGTCGTCCCCTTGCGCCAGCAGGCCCATGCCGATCTCGCTCATCGCCCCGCCGACGCTGCGTTCGGTGACCGAGCCGGCGATCGCCACGACCGACGCCTCCGGACGGCGGAAGTCGTGGACGACGACTTCGCAGAACGAGCCCAGGGTCGCGGCGATGCCGTCGGCCACCGGAGCCAGCGCGGCGAGGATGGCGTCCCGCTCAGACATCGCGCACCCGGGCGAGCGCTTCGACTTCGACGACACCGCCGTAGGGCAGCGACGCGGCATAGGGGTGTTCGCTACTCACCAGACAGACTGTACAGAGCCTGGACGAACAGTCCAGATGACGCCGCTCACCTCAGGCCGGCGGCCAGTTCCGCAGCGCGACCTCGGCCACCCGCCGGAGGTCCTCCCGGGTCGCGCCGCCCGCCGCCTGTACGGCCAAGCCGTTCGCGATCGTCATGAGGTAGCGGGCGAGCAGCTCCGGCTCGGCGTCGGCGGGCAGATCGCCTTCGTCGACGGCCCGCTGGAACCGTTCGCGCAGGTGTTCCTGGCCCAGCGCGCGCCACGCGGCCAGGGTGTCGTGCGCGACCTGCCCAGTCGCGCCGACGGCCAGCGCGCCCTGCACCCCCAGGCACCCGGCAGGAAACCCGGGCCGGGTGTTGGCCCGGACCGAGCCGTCGAGGAACGACGTCGCCACCTCGCGGGCCGTGGCTGCCCGCAGCGCGTCGAGGATGTAGGCACCGGGGCCTTCCGTGTAGCGCTGCAACGCCAGGCGGAACAGGTCTTCTTTGTTGCCGTAGGCCGCGTACATGCTCTTGCGGGAGATGCCCATCGCCTCGGTCAGGTCGGCGAGACTGGCTCCCTCGTAGCCCTGCTCCCAGAAGACCACCATGGCCTTCTGCAGCGCTGCCTCGGCATCGAACGACCGCGGCCGGCCCGCCTGCGCCTTCGTCACCACCTGATCGTACCGCTTGTGCACCGATCGGTGCAGAAGTGCTACGGTCGAATTCGGCACCGATCGGTGCCGAATACTTCGGAGGTCGGAAATGCTCAGGCTCGAAGGCAAAACCGCGGTGGTCACCGGCGGCGGCACACGAGGGATCGGCCGGGCCACCGCCGCCCGGCTGGTGGCCGAAGGCGCGCACGTGTTCATCACCGGACGGCGCGAGACCGAGTTGAAGGAGGCGGCCGAAACGATCGGCCGGAACGTGACCGCGGTGCCCGGCGACATCACGGACCCGGCCGACCTCGACCGCCTCTACGACGCGGTCGCGGCCCGCGGCCAGGGCTTGGACGTGCTCTTCGCCAACGCGGCCACCGCTTCGTTCGCGACCATCGAGACGATCACCCCCGAAGACCTCGACCAGGTCTTCGGCGTCAACGTCAAAGGCACCGTTTTCACGGTCCAGAAAGCACTTCCGCTGCTGAACGAAGGCGCCTCGGTGATCATCAACGCCTCCACCGCGGCCGACCGCGGCACCGCGGGATTCGGCGCCTACGCCGCGTCCAAGGCGGCCTTGCGGACGTTCACGCGCGCCTGGGCGAACGAGCTCAAGGACCGCGGCATCCGGGTCAACGCCATCTCCCCCGGCCCGACCGACACCTCTGGCATCACCGAGCTGGTGGGCGAGGAGAACTCGGCGGCGTTCAAGGCGGCCGAAGGCGCCCGGATCGCGCTCGGCCGGATCGGACGTGTGGACGAGGTCGCGGCCGCGGTGGCCTTCCTCGCGTCCGCCGACAGCAGTTTCATGTTGGGCGCCAACGTGTACGTCGACGGCGGGGAAAACCAGATCTGAACCCCGTCACGCCGTCGGCGGGAAACCCCGCAGGGACAACGCCGACGGCGCCGGCAACGGCTCGTTCGCCGCGCCGGCGCGGAAGGACTGCAGCAGGTACGCGACCAACCGCCGGGACGCCGCGCCGTCGGCCGGCACCGCCGTCACGAGCCCGCCGTGCGCCAGGAAGACCACCGCGAGGTCGGAAGGGCGGAAGTCGGGCCGCAGCGCCCCCGCCGCCTGCGCCCGGCGGACCAGCTCCGCCAGCCCGCGGTCGGCGCTGCCCCGCAGCTCCACGTGGGCCGCCGCGTCGTCCGGGAAGGCGGCCAAAAACGCGGCCGGGAAGCCCCGCTCCTCGCGCTGCAGCTCGCAAACCGCCTCGACCAGCCGCCGGAACCCGCGCCACGGATCGGGATCGGCCAGTGCCTCGACGAAAACCCGCGTGCAGGTCGCCATCTGCTGCGCGAACGCAGCCCGCACCAGGGCGTCGCGGTTCGGGAAACGCCGGTACAGCGTCGCCACGCCGACGCCGGCGCGCCGGGCCACGGTCGCCATGGGCGCGTCGATCCCGCGCTCGGCGAAGACCGCGCGGGCGGCGACCAGGAGGCGCTCCTGGTTGCGCCGCGCGTCCGCCCGCAGGTCGGGCCGGGCCGGTATCCGAGAAGGTGCCGCGGGCATTGTCTCTCACCTCGACCGAACCGGATGATCTCGTCCACTTGCGAGCCTACGCTCGCCATCATGACCGACCGCACGATGAAAGCAGTGCTCTTCGACCGCTACGGCGACCCGGACGTGCTCTACGTCGGCCGGGTGCCGCGCCCCGAGCCGGCCCTGGGCGAAGTCCTGGTGCGGGTGCGCGCCTTCAGCGTCAACGGCGGCGAACTCGCCGCCCGCTCCGGGAAGATCCGCCTCCTCACCGGCCGGAAGTTCCCAAAGCGCGTCGGGCTCGACTTCACCGGCGAGGTGGCGGCGCTCGGCACCGGGACGACGGCGTTCGCGATCGGCGACCGCGTCTGGGGCGTGCTGGCGCGCACCGCCGGGTTCGGCAGTGCCGCCGAATACGTGACGGTGCCGGCCGACCGGCTCGGTCCGGTCCCCGAAGGTCTGGACCTGGTGGCCGCCGCGGCCCTGCCGGTCGCCACCACGGCGGTGACCGCACTGCGGGACAAGGTCGCGCTGCGCCCCGGCGAACGGCTGCTCGTCCGGGGTGCGGCGGGCGGCGTCGGCAACGCCGCCGTCCAACTCGGACGCGCGTACGGCGCCGAAGTCACGGCCTTGGCCCGCGCCGCCAACCTCGGCTTCGTCCGCGGGCTCGGCGCCACGACGGCGCTGGACCACCGGAGCGTCCGGCTCCCGGAGCTGGGCCGGTTCGACGTCGTGCTGGACACCGCGGGCACCGGACTGCCGGACTTCCGGCGGCTGCTGGCCCCCGGCGGCCGCATGGTCACGATCGCCTTCGACCTCACCCGGCCGGTCCGCTCGCTGGGCTACCTCGCCGTGAGCGCCCGCCACGGACGCGGTCGCGTCCGCGCGTTCAGCGGAAATCCCCAGCGGACGGACTTCGACGACCTGGCCCGGCACGTGACCGAAGGGCAACTCGCCCCGGCGGTCGACCGGGTGTTCCCCCTGGCGGAGACGGCGGCAGCGCACCGCGCCCTGGAAGCCGGTGGCGTGCGGGGGAAGTACGTCGTCCGGGTCGACTGACTCACGGCACGGGGACGGGCGGGGCGTCGAGGAGGCTCCGGTCACCGTCGGCGCCGGAGGCCAGCGCGGCCGCCACGTCCTCGTGCGGGGTGCCGAGGCGGATCGCGCTCACCTCGTCCAGCCGGCGGTGGTGTTCCGCGCTCAGCTCGACGTCCAGCGCGGCGAGGTAGCCGTCCAGGTGGGCTGGGGTGCGGGGCCCGACGATGGGGATCATCGAGGTCCGCGCGGCGCGCTGCCGCAGCCACGCCAGCGCGACCTGGACCGGGCCCGCCCCCGCCTCCTCGGCGACGGCGAGGACCGCGTCGAGCACGTCGGCGCGCTGCCCCGTGACCGCCGGCCGGGCGCTGAGCCGTCCTCGCTCGCCGCGCCGGTACTTCCCCGTCAGCAGGCCGCCCGCCAGCGGTGAGTACGCGACGACGCCGAGCCCGTGGGCCTGCGCCATCGGCAGGAGCTCCCGCTCCGCGGACCGTTCGGCCAGGCTGTACTCGGTCTGGATCCCGGCCAGCGGCCCGCCCCGGACCGCGGCGCCGGCGACCCGCCAGGCCGGGAAGTTCGACAGCCCGCCGTAGCGGATCTTGCCCGCCCGGACCAGGTCCTCGAAGCCGGCCAGAATCTCCGGCACCGGCGTGACGCCGTCGGGGAAGTGCGGCATGAAGACGTCGACGTAGTCGGTCTTCAGGCGGCGCAGGCTTTCCTCCAGGGAACGGATCATCGTCTTGCGGCTGTTGCCGGTGGTGCCCGGACGGACGGCCGCCTGCCTGCTGCCGCCGTACTTGGTGATCAGCACGAAGTCGTCGCGCTCGCGGCCGAGGAGCTCGCCGAGGACGGTCTCGGCCTCGCCGTCCTGGTAGATGTTCGAGACGTCGAAAGTGGTGCCGCCGGCCGCGACGAACGCGCCGAAGATCGCCTTCGCGCCGTCGATGCCCGCCGCGGTGGGCGCCGAGCCGAAGTTGGCCGTGCCCAGCACGTACTCCGAAACCCGCAACCCGGTCTGCCGTCCGAAAGTCCGGTAACGCACCCCAAGCCTCCTCGAGCCGGTATGGTGGCGACGTTAGCACAAAAAACGAATGGTCATTCTTTTATGCCGAGAGTCACCCAAGCCCACCTCGACGCCCGCCGCCGGCAGATCGTCGACGCCGCCCGCGCCCGCTTCGCCACGCACGGCTTCGCCCGGACGTCCATGACCGACCTCGTCGAAGCGTCCGGCCTGTCGGTCGGCGCGATCTACCGGTACTTCAAGGGCAAGGACGAGATCGTCGCCGCGATCTGCGAGCAGTCGAGCCAGGCGCTCCCCGCCGAGCTGACGGCCGAGTCCGTGCGCGGGTTCCTCGAGCACCTCCGCACCCTGGCCCGCGAGGAGGACCACGCCCGGCTGGTCGCGCAGATCTACGCCGAAGCCGCCGTCTCCCCGCCCCTCGCGGCCCTCGTCGACCGGCAGCTCGAAGACCTGCGCGCCGAGGTCGCCGCGCTCCTGCCCGAGCGCGAGCCGGCGGACGCGGCCCGGATCGCCGAAGCCTTCTTGGCCCTCTGCCACGGCTACACCCAGCAGCTCGCCGTCCGCGGCGACCTCGACCCCGCCCCCTTCACCGCGGCGCTGGTGGCGATCCTCGCGTCGTGACCGGCCCCACGGCAAAACGCTTTCCGGAACCGCGCTCCGGCGGGCTAAGCTGCGGTCGTGCCCCTCACCGTCCGCTTCGCCCGAGGCCGCCGGCAGCATGGCTGCCAGGCGCCCGCGCGGCGCGTGCGCGGACGCCGGGTGCGGTACGCGATCGGCTCCGAGGCGGGCCAGGTCGACGGGATGCGATGGCACCGCGTGCCGCGCGTCGCCCGGGCTCACTGACGACTTCGTGAGCCCGCGCGTTCGTGCGCTCCAGTGATCCCCGACCAGCCACGAACCACCCGGGACCTCCCGGGTCAGGAGCACCTCCACCATGGACTTCTTCTTCCCGGCCGCGCCGGGGACCTTTCCCGACGCCCAGGGCTACTTCGGTGCCTTCGGCGGCCAGTTCGTCCCGCAGGCGCTCGTCGCCGCCGTCGACCAGGTCGCCGCCGAATACGAACGGGCGAAAGCGGATCCCGCCTTCGTCGCCCGGTTCGAGGACCTGCTCGCGCACTACGTCGGGCGCCCGAGCGCCCTCACCGAGGTGCCGCGCTTCGCCGCGCACGCCGGGGGCGCGCGGGTATTCCTCAAACGCGAAGACCTCAACCACACCGGCTCGCACAAGGTGAACAACGCGCTCGGCCAGGCGTTGCTGGCCCAGCGGATGGGCAAGACGCGCGTGATCGCCGAGACCGGCGCGGGCTCGCACGGCGTCGCGACCGCCACCGCCTGCGCGCTGACCGGCCTCGCCTGCACCGTCTACATGGGAGAGACCGACATCCGCCGCCAGGCGGTCAACGTGGCACGGATGGAACTGCTCGGCGCCCGGGTCGTGCCGGTGACGTCGGGCTCGCGCACCCTCAAGGACGCCATCAACGAGACGTTCCGCGACTGGGTCGCCAACGTCGAGGACACGCACTACCTGTTCGGCACGGTCGCCGGGCCGCACCCGTTCCCGGCGATGATCCGGGACTTCCAGCGCGTCATCGGCGTCGAGGCCCGGCGCCAGCTCCTCGAGCGGACCGGCCGGCTGCCCGACGCCGCCATCGCGTGCGTGGGCGGCGGATCGAACGCGATCGGGCTGTTCCACGCGTTCCTCGACGACCCCGGGGTGCGCCTGATCGGCTGCGAAGCGGCCGGGCACGGCGTGGACAGCGGGGAGCACGCGGCGTCGCTGTCGGCGGGCGAACCCGGTGTCCTGCACGGCTCCCGCTCCTACGTCCTGCAGGACGACGAAGGCCAGGTCCGGGAAGCCTGGTCGATCTCGGCCGGGCTCGACTACCCCGGTGTCGGCCCGGAACACGCGCACCTGCACGACTCCGGCCGCGCCGCGTACCGCCCGGTCACCGATGACGAAGCCATGCACGCGTTCCGGCTGCTCGCCTCGACCGAGGGGATCGTCCCCGCGATCGAAAGCGCGCACGCCCTGGCCGGGACCCTGCAGGTCGGGGCCGAGCTCGGCCCGGACGCCCTCCTGCTGGTGAACCTCTCCGGCCGCGGCGACAAGGACATGGACACCGCGTCCGTCCACTTCGGACTGGAGAGTGCCCGATGAGCCGGCGGCTGCTCACCGACGCGCTCGCCCGGGCGAAGGAGGCCGGCCGGGCCGCGCTCATCGCGTACCTGCCCGCCGGCTTCCCCACCGTCGACGGCGGGATCGCGGCCCTGCGGGCGACCCTCGACGCCGGCGCGGACATCGTCGAAGTCGGCCTGCCCCACAGCGACCCGGTGCTGGACGGCCCGGTCATCCAGACGGCCGACGACATCGCGTTGCGCGGCGGCGTCCGGATCGCCGACGTCCTGCGCACGGTCCGCGAAGTCCACGCGGCCACGGGCAAGCCGGTGCTGGTGATGTCCTACTGGAACCCGGTGTCGCGCTACGGCGTCGAGCGGTTCGCGCGCGAGCTGGCCGACGCGGGCGGCTCGGGCTGCGTGCTGCCGGACCTGCCGGTGGCCGAGTCCGCCCAGTGGCGGCGCCACGCGGCGGCGCACGACCTGGCCACGGTGTTCGTGGTCGCGCCGAGCAGCACGGACGCGCAGCTGGCGGAAACCGCCGCGGCCGGCACCGGGTTCGTCTACGCGTCGGCGCTGATGGGCGTCACCGGGACGCGCGACTCGGTGGACGAGGCCGCCGCCGTCCTGACCCGCCGGCTGCGCGCGGTCACCGACCTGCCGGTGTGCGTCGGCATGGGGATCTCGGACGCCGGCCAGGCCGCCGAGGTCGCGGGGTTCGCCGACGGCGTGATCGTCGGGTCGGCCCTGGTGAACACGCTGCTGAACGCCGACGAGACCGAGCTCGTGCGGCTCACCGCCCGGCTCGCGGCCGGGGTGCGCGGCGGGGCCGGGTAGGTAGCCTCGGCGCCATGGTCTTCGACTCGGCCCGGTTCGACCTGCAGCCGTACACCGGTTTCGAGACGGATCGCTTCGTGCGGCGGACGTTCTGCAGCTGGGAAGACGCGGGCTGGCGGTCGTTGCTCGTGCAGCGGTTCGAGCACGTCCCGGTCGCCGAGGAGCTGGCGCTGCCCGCGGCCGCCGACCTGCACCTGGTGCTGCCGGTGTCGGGCCGGGCCGAGCTGGAGATGCGGGCCGGCGGCCGGGCCGTCCGCGATCGCCGGCTGCCCGGCCGGGTCCGGCTGGGCCTCCCGCACCAGGCCGTGGTCCGCCGCTACCGCGGGGACGCGGACATGCGCAGCGTCCAGGTGCACATCCCGCGCGACACCGTCGATTCGGCGGTGACGCGGCTGGGTGGCGACGTACCGGACTTCGAGGCCATGGCCGCGTCCGTCGCCGTCGGCAACCCGCTGCTCGAAGCCGCCGTCCGGGCGCTGGGGTCGCCGGGCGGCGCGGACGAGCGGTACGCCGAGTCCGCGGCCGCCTTCCTGGCCACGCACCTGCTGACCCGGCACGGGCGGCTGCGGCTCTCCCGGACGGGAGGACGCCCGGATGCGCGCGGCGGTGGCGTTCCTGCGCGAGCGGCTGGCCGAGCCGGTCACGCTGGCCGATCTCGCTGGCGAGGTGCACCTGTCGGTCTACCACCTGGTCCGGGTGTTCCGGGCCGCGACCGCGCGTTCGTCCGGTACGTCGGCGCCCGCCCGTCGGCTTACCGCAATTCCTGACCGGCACACCGCAATTCCACGCCTGGGCCGCGCCCCTCACCGGTCATAGCCTGCGGTCATGATCCAGCAGTCCTACGACGTCACCGCCGAATCGCGTCGACGCCTTGGAGGCGACGCGCTTGAACCGGAACGACGGTTCGCCTACGAGGGAGCCGAGAACCCGCAGCTGACCGGCTACCGGGCGGCGGTCGAGCTGCGGGAACTGCCCGGCGGCGGGACCCGGATCCGCTGGCACGGCACGTATTCGGCGCGCTTCGGCATGCACCGGTTCCTCAAGCGCTACCTCCAGCGCTTCATGCGGGACATGGCGACCGGGCTGGCCGAGCAC
Source organism: Amycolatopsis sp. NPDC114478 (assembly GCF_055633805.1). Taxonomy (NCBI): domain Bacteria; kingdom Bacillati; phylum Actinomycetota; class Actinomycetes; order Pseudonocardiales; family Pseudonocardiaceae; genus Amycolatopsis; species Amycolatopsis sp. NPDC114478. The sequence continues at coordinate 124,741 of NZ_JBVKDO010000023.1, forward strand.
GCCGCCGGCCCGCGCTAGCGTCCGGCGGTCGCGGCGTCGAGGAACCGCTCCAGCTCGCCCCGGACGTCGGGCCCGGTCGGCTGGAACACGATCTCGGTGACGCCCTTCGCGGCGGCCTCGGCCAGCCGCTCCCCGATCTGTTCGCGCGTGCCGGTCATCGTGACGTCCCGCAGCATCTTGTGGCCGCCGGCCCGCCAGGCCGCTCGGTCGGCCTCCCCGAGTTCGACACAGTGTCCACTGTGGACGGCGAGGTGCCGTTCCTCCGGCGGGGTCCGCTCCACCACCGCCAGCCACTCCGCGCCGCCCGGCAGTTCGCCCACGGCCGCGGGGCCACCGAACTCGTAGGCGCCGTGGTAGGCCAGTGCCCAGCCCGGTCCGGCGGCGAGACGCGCGTGCTCGGTGTCGGTGGCCTCCCCCTCGTCGAGCACCGTGCCCCAGACGAGGTAGGGCACCCACGAGTACTCCGTCGCGAACTCGGGCAGCTGCAGCGTCACGTACAGCCCGTCGCCGAGTTCCCTGGCCACCCGGTGTCCCTTCGGTCCCAGCGCTCCGATCAGCACGGGGACGTCGACGGGCCGGGCGGGGGCGTGGCCGCCGGGGTGCAGCATCCGCATCCGGGCCCCCTCCCATTCGACGACCTCACCCCGCAGCAGACCGCGGTAGGCCCGGATGTAGGAGTCCATGAACGACCAGGTGACCGCGCGGTAGCCCATGGCGCGGCGGCCGGTGAAGCCGGTGCCGAAGGAGACCGCGACGCGGCCGGGCGCCAGCGCGGCAAGGGTGGCGGTCGCCGCGGCGTTGACCATCGGGTGCCGCAGGCTGGGCACCAGCACGCCGGGGCCGAGGCCGATCCGTTCGGTCCGCTCGGCGGCCAGCGCGAGCGTCATCCACACGTCGGGGCTCTGCTGCGGGGTGTCGTAGACCCACGCCCGCGCGTAGCCCAGCTCTTCGGCCACGGCGATGTGGTCCGGGGAGTTCAGTGCGGTGGGGAAAGCGCAGGAGACGTCCATGCGGGCCCTCCGGTTCGGCGGTCGGTTCAGGGGAGGCCGGCGTGCGGGACGTCGACCCCGACCGCGAGCAACTGGGCCTCGCGGACCGGGCGCCGTTCGTGCTCGGCGAAGGACGGCGCCGCGCAGAGGTACAGCGTCCGCCCGTCGTCGCCGCCGAGCATGCAGGCGAAGACCCCGGTGCCGGCGTCGATCTCGTCGACGATCCGGCCGCCCTCCCGGACGCGCAGGACGCGGTTGTGGACGGCGTCCGCCACCCAGATCGCGCCCTCGGCGTCGGCGCAGATGCCGTCGGGCGCCACTTCGAGTGCTGCCACCGCTTCGCCGACGTCTTCGGTCCGCGGCGTCTCCCCGAACTGCGCCCAGACGCGCCGCCCGCTCAGCTCGCCGTCCTCGCCGATGTCGAAGGCGGTCAGCCGCCCGGCGAAGGTCTCGGCGACGACCAGCACGCCGCCGGGCAGGATCACCATGCCGTTGGGGAACCCGAGGTCCTCGGCGGCGACGGCCACGCTCCCGTCCGGGTCGACGCGCGTCAGCGTGGTGTAGCGCAGGGGCGCGCCGCCCATGAGATCGAAGCCGAAGTTGCCGACCCAGGCGCGGCCACCGTCGTCGACGACCATGTCGTTGAGCACCCCGGACACCACCCCGGACAGGTCGGCGTGCTCGGTCAGCCGCCCCGGTTCGTCGCGCACGAGGAGGCGGTGGTCGCGCATCGACACGACGAGCAGGCGCCCGTCGGGCAGGAACCCGAGGCCCGACGGCTGCCCGGGGACCTCGGCGACGACCTCGACGCCACCGCGGGCGTCGATCGCCACGACCTTTTCGGTGTAGAAGTCCGAGACCCACAACCGGCCGTCGTGCCACCTCGGGCACTCGAGGTAGGAGAAGCCGTCGAGGACGACGGTCGGCGTGCTCTGTCCCATCGCGGCTCTCCTCAGGTCTTCGTCGACTGACTGAGCGCCCAGTTACCATGACTCCGGCACCGGGAAGTGTCAAGTCGAGGGGAGCTCGCGATGCCAGGGAAAGAGCGCCGGCGCGGCGGCGGACCGCACCCGGCGGCGCGGCTCAAGACCGAGCTCGGCCCCGAAGCCGTCCCGGACGAGTTCTGGGGAGAGCACATCTCCCCGGTGGCGCGCGCGTTGCTGTCCTCGGCCGTGCAGTGCTTCGCCCGCAAGGGTTTCCACGCGACCACCACCCGCGACATCACCACCGTCGTCGGCCTCAGCCCCGGCTCGCTGTACGTGCACTTCGCCTCCAAAGAGGCCGTCCTGTTCCACATCGCGCGGACCGGGCACGAGCGCGCCCTCGCGGCGTTGACGGCCGAGCCCGACGACGGCGACCCCGCGCGGCGCATCCGGCGGCTGGTGGCCGCGCACGTGTCGTGGCACGCGCGCCACCACACCGTGGCGAGGGTGTGCCAGTACGAGTTGGCCGCGCTCGAGCCGGCGCACCTCGAGGAGATCCTCGAACTCCGGCAGCAGTTTTCCGCGGTGGTGCGGACTACGGTGGAGAGCGGAGCCCGCGAGGGCGTGTTCGACGTGCCCGACATCGACCGGTCGGTGCGCGCGATCCTGTCGCTCGGCATCGACCTGGTGCGCTGGTACCGGCTCGACGGCGCGGACTCCCCCGAAGCCCTCGGCGAGTCCTACGCCGAGCTGGCGGCCCGGATGCTGCGCACCCCCGCCGCCGCGCCGTCCACTCCGGACGGCGACGCGGTACGACCGGACGCGGGAACCGGAGCGCCCGCCGGACGTCCATGAGGTGACCCCGCTCCCCGGCCGGAAGGAACCGCGGGTTGTCCCTCTCCACGAGCCCGCCGCCGACCACGAGCGCGGTGACCACGGAGGACGTGCCGCCGGAACTCCGCGGGCGCCCGCGGGACCGCCTGCGCCGATGGTCGCTCGCGCTCGTCGTGGTCGCGCTGCTCGCGGAGATGGCGGTCGCGATGATCACCACGGCCGTCGCGCAGTCGCCGACGATCGACGAGCCGGTCTACGTGGGCACCGCCGTGGTCTACCTGGAGCAGCACAGCCTGCGGTACAACCCGGAACACCCGCCGCTGGGCAAGCTGCTCATCGCGACCGGCCTGGCGTTCGCCGACGTCCACCTCGACCCCGGCTTCACCGGCGACCAGACGCAGCTGGGCCGGCACGTGCTGTACGAGTCGGGCAACGACCCGAGCCGGCTGCTGCTCCTGGCGCGCTTGCCGGTGATCGTGCTGACGCTGCTCTTCGGCCTGGTCGTCTTCCTCTTCGCGCGCGACCTGACCGGCCCGCTCGGCGGGGTGACGGCACTCGCCCTCTACGCGTTCTCCCCTGATCTCATCGCGCACGGGTCCCTGGCCACCCTCGACGTCCCGGTGGCCGGCTTCGTGCTGACGTCGGCCTGGCTGCTGTGGCGGGCCCGGGGCCGCCCGGGCCGGTACCTCCCGCTGGCGGGGCTCGCCCTGGGCGCGGCCGTGGCCACGAAGATGAGTGCGCTGGCCGCGGTTCCGGTGCTGCTGCTCCTGGTCGTGCTGTCCGCGTGGCACGCCCGCGGTAGCGGTAGTCCACAAAGGACGATCCGGCGGCTCGGCTTCGCGGTGGCGGCGGCGGTCGCCGTGGCCCTGATCGCGATCGCCGTGGTGTGGGCCGCCTACCTCGCCGTGGATCCGCGGCTGCGCTGGGCGGCGCCGGCGGGCCTGCCGGCCTCGCACGGCCTGCGCGCACTCGCCGATCTGCTGCCGCTGCCCCGGCCGTACCTCGACGGGATGCGCGTCCAGTTCGGCTTCGAGGACCAGGCCTGGAGCACCTTCCTGCTCGGCAGCTACCACGCGGGTGCGGTGTGGTACTACCTCCCGGTCGCGCTGCTGGTGAAGTTGCCACTGGGCGCGCTGGCCCTGGGATCGGCCGGCGCGGTCGCGCTGGTGGCGGTCCGCCGGCTGCGCCCGGCGGCGCCCTACGTGCTCGTCCCCGCGGTCGTGCTGTTGGCCGCGGCGATGACCAGCACCCGCGACCTCGGCGTCCGGTACGCGATCTTCGTGCCGATGTTCCTGGCGGTCGCGGCGGCCGGCCTGGTCGTCGTCCGCGCGCGGTGGGCGCACGCCGCGGTGGCGGCCCTGGTCGTCTTCGCGGCGGTCAGTTCGCTGCGCACGTTCCCCTACTACCTGCCGTACTCGAACGAGGCGTTCGGCGGTCCGACGCGGACCCACCTGCTCCTGCACGACTCGAACGTCGACTGGGGCCAGGACCTGGGCCGCCTGGCCGACCGGCTGGAGCGGCACCACCCCGGCGAGCGGGTTTGGCTCGTCTACAAGGGAAGTGGCGTACCGTCCGCCTACGGCATCGACGCCGCCGACCCGCGCGAGGTGCCCCCGGACGAGGTGCACGAACTGCTCGCCGTGTCGGATTCCGCCGTCGCCAAGGCGGACGACCGGCTGACGGCGCTGCTCTCCGGCAGCACCCCGATCGACGAGGTCGGCCACTCCATCACCCTCTACCGCCGGCCGTAAGGATCCGTCCACTGAGGACGAATGAGCCGTAACGCGCCGGAGATCGGAAATGCCCGCCGGCGCCGGAAATCGGAGGGCGAGCACCCATGCACCAGCCACGAGGCCACTGGTTCGCCGCAGCCTTGGCGGTCACGACCGAGACTGTCCTCGGCGTGGCCGCCTGCGACAGCGCGGACGACGAAGACCCCGCATCGAGCGCGCCACCGGCCGCAGCGCCGGGCACGGCCCGGGATCCCCGGGTCACCTGCGCGAAGGTGAAGGTCGCCCTCGACTACGGCCGGCCGGACGGCAAGCCGATCGAGGTGGTGATCTCGAAACTGGCCGCCACCGACCCGGCTAAGCGCCACGGCGTCCTGGTGCTGAACCCGGGCGGTCCGGCGCTGCCCAAGTCCGTCCTGGACGGCTACGACCTGATCGGCTTCGACCCGCGCGGCGTCGGCACCAGCACCCCGCAGAGCTGCGGGCTCGACACCTCGTCAGCGCCGCCGGCTGATGGGTTCACCGAGACCGACCCCTACGTCAGTTCACGCGTGAAGCAGAAACGGCCCGCGTCAGGCGCCCGGCGCGGCTCACGCGCTGACGAGCGAGGCGTCGCGCAGCTGACGGCGTGAGCTGATCCCGAGCTTGGTGAAGATCTTGCGCAGGTGCCATTCGACCGTGCGCGGGCTGAGGAACAACCGGGTGCCGATCTCGGGGTTCGAATAGCCCTCGGCCGCCAGCCGGGCGATCTGGAACTCCTGGGCGGTCAGCTCGCCGGCCGGCTCCGCCGTGCGTTTCCGCGCGGTCTCCCCCGTGGCCAGCAGCTCCCGCCGGGCCCGGTCGGCGAACGCCGTCAACCCCATTCCGGCCAGCTGCTCGTGGGCCGTGTGCAGGTGCGCACGGGCGTCCACGCGGCGGCCTTCGCGACGCAGCCATTCGCCGTACAGCAGGTGGCCGCGGGCGAGGTCCACCCGCAGCGTCGTCTCCTCGAGCAACGCGATCGACTCGCGGAAGAGCCGGTCGGCGCCGGATCCGCTGCCGCCCAGCGCGCGCACGCGGGCGTCCATCCCCCGCGCTTCCGCGGTGCCGGCCGCCTCCGCCCGCTCGGACGACCGGGCCGCCGCGGCCCGGAGCTGCTCCTCGTCCCCGGTGCGCGAAGCCGCCTCGGCCAGTTCGGCGGTGGCGAGGCCCTGGAACCCCACCACGTCGTGGTCGAACACGCGGCGGGCGGCGGCCAGCGCGGCGTCGTGGCGGCCGAGGCCGTTGTACAGCACCGCCCGCCCGTAGTCGGCGAAGGTGACCAGCCGGAGCTGGCCGCGCGCTGACGCCTGGCGCGCGGTGTCGTCGAAGAGCTCGACCGCCTGAGCCTCCCGGCCGCGGAACGCCTCGAGCAGCATCGCGGCGTAGCCGACCGGCGCGTTGCCGGTCACGTCGGCGATCGCGCGGTCCTCTTCGGCCGACGCCGCCGCCGCGGTGAGCTCGCCCGCAAGCAGCTCGTTGACCGCAAGGAAGTTGAGCGCGAACTGCAGCTGCACGAGGGCGCCGGCGTCGCGGGCGAGCTGGACCTGGCGCGCGGCGAACGCCCGCGCCGCCGCGAAGTCCGCCGCTTCCGTGGCGATCAGGCCGCCGGCCCGGTTGCCCAGCAGCCAGAGCACGCGCCCGGTGTCTTCGGCGCCGACGTCCAGGCCGCGGACGGCCGCCAAGGCCTCGGACAGCAGCGGGGCCGCGGCCCGGTAGCCGTCGGTGACCCGGGTGGCGAGGGCGTCCAGGACGAGGTCTACGGCGCGGGGCGGCACGGGTGCCGGGGGCGCGGCGCGGCCGGCCTCGGCCGCCGCGGCGAGCTCGGTCCGGTCCGCGCCGGCCCACAGGGCTGCCGCCAGCGCTTCCAAGTACGTTTCCCGCGCCCGGTTCGCGTCGAACGGGCCGAGCCGCTCGGCCGCGCGCAGCAGGAGCCGGGCCGCCTCGCCGCCGCGTCGCTGGTCGAACGCGATCTGTCCGCGCAGGTGCTCGGCTTCGGCGGCGCGCCCGGCGTCCGACGGCCCGGCGGCCACCGAGTCGAGGAGGCCGAGTGCCTCGTCGAGCGCGCCGGCGTCGCGTTTGACCGCGGCCGCCGCGAGCTCGCGGTCCGCGCGCCGGGCGGCGTCCGGCGTCAGAAGGGCCGCCTGTTCGAAGAACGCGGCCGCGGCGACCAGGCCACCGCGCGCCTGGGCCCGTCCCGCCGAGCGTTCGAGGTCGGCCGCGACGTCCTCGTCCGGGGAGACGGTCGCCTGCGCGCGGTGCCAGGCCCGGCGGTCGGGGTCGCGGTCCGGGTCGGTCACGTCCGCCAGGGCGCGGTGCACGTCCTGCCGGTCCTTCGCCGGCGCCGACCGGTAGACCGCCGACCGCACCAGCGGGTGGCGGAACCGGATCCGGCGGCCGAACTCGATCAGCCCGGTCGCCTCGGCCGCGGTCGCGGGGTCGGCGCCGAGCCCGAGCCGGCCCGCCGCGCCCCAGAGCAGGGTGGCGTCGCCGAGCGGCTCGGCGGCGGCGATGAGCAGCAACAGCCGCGTGTCGGCGGGCAGCGGCTCCAGCTGCTTGACGAACGACTGCTCGATGCGCCCGGCGAGCGGCACCGCGCCGGGCGGCCCGACCCCGTCGGCCAGCTCGGCGGCCGTCCACGCGCGGGGCAGCTCCAGCAGGGCCAGCGGGTTGCCGTGGGTTTCGGCGATGATCCGGTCGCGGACGCGGCCGTCCACCGGTCCCTTCAGCACCGAGGCCAGCAGTGCCTCCGACTCGGTCTCCCCCAGGCCGCCGACCGGGAGCTCCGGCAGCCCGGCCAGGTCGAGGTCGCGGCCGGTCTCGCGCAGCGCGAAGACCACCACGATCCGCTCGGCGAGCAGCCGGCGGGCGACGAAGGCGAGGACCACCTCGGACATCCGGTCGAGCCACTGGGTGTCGTCGATCAGGCAGAGCAGCAGCTGGTCCTCGGCCACGTCGGCGAGCAGGGTCAGCACCGCCAGCCCGACCAGGAAGCGGGTCGGCCGGGCGCCGGAGCTCAGCCCGAACGCCGTGCCGAGCGCGTCGCGCTGGGGTTCGGGGAGGCGGTCGAGCCGGTCGAGGAAGGGCGCGCACAGCTGGTGCAGCCCGGCGTAGGCCATCACCTGCTCCGATTCGACGCCCGCGGCGCGCGCGACCCGGAACCCCTTCGCCTGCGCCTGCGCGTACTCGAGGAGCGCGGTCTTGCCGATCCCGGCCTCGCCCCGCAGGACCAGCACCCGGCCCTGCTCGGACCGGGCGTCGGCCAGGAGGCGGTCGAGCGTGGCGCGCTCGGTGTGCCGGCCGATCAGCGCCGGCCCGGGCCCCGGCATGCGAACCTCCCACGGCCGACCCGGCGACGGCGGGACGACCGTGCCCTTTGCCCGAACGATAGCGCAGCGCGGGGCGATCACCCGTCGTCGCGGACTCCCGCGTGCCGCGCCTCGACGGCCTTGGCGGTCTTGGCCAGTTCACCGCCGAGGACCCGCTTGCCCACGAGCCCCAGCAGGCCCCCGAGCAGCCGTCCTTTGAGGTTCTTGCCTTCCCGCACGACCACGGCGTCGATCCGGGTCGTCCCGTCCGCCAGCCGCGTGAAGGTGTAGGTGTGGCCCGAAGCGCCGCCCCAGGTGTTGGAGTCGGTGGTCTTCATCACGACGCGGGCCGGGTCGGACCAGTCGTAGCTCAGGCGCTCCCAGACGCCGCCCGAGCCTTCGGTGACGTCGGCGTGGCCGGGGCCCTGGTCGTGCACCCGCAGGTACTCGTTCGCGCTGCGGCCGAAGAGCTTCGCGCGCTCCGGGCCGAAGTCCGTCAGCCCGGCGAGGAACTGCTCGGGAGACGCGGTGGTCAGCTGGCTGAGGTGGATCGTGGACATCTTCTTCGTTCTCCTCGGTGGTTTCAGGCGTCCTGGTGGTCGGCCATGTACTTCGCGTACCAGGACGGCCACTGCTCGTCGTACTTCCCGGTTTCCTTTTCGTGTTCGCCGTGCGCGGTGGCGGCCTCGCGCAGCGCGTCTTCGAGCCGCTGGGTGGAGCCGTAGGTCACGCCGTCGACGCGTCCGGGCAGCCGGGTCGTGACCTCCTGCAGCTGCCAGGTGTTGCCGTCGGGGTCGCTGAAGGACGCGAACGAGGAGTAGGTGCCGCGGTCGGGGTGCACGCCGGGGGCGAAGGCGCCGGTGCCGTCGCGGTGGAAGACTTCGCTGACGTCGGCGCCGTGGCCGGTGAGTTCTTTGCGGGCGGCTTCGATGTCGTCGACGACGAGGTAGGTGTTGCGTACCGAGCCCGGGGTGGCGTCGGTGATGCCGGTGCCGAAGTGGATCGAGGTCGGTGATCCCGGTGGGGTGAGCTGGACGATGCGGGAGGTGCCGAAGGTGATGTCGGCGTCTTCGCGCCAGCCGAGTGCCTTGTAGAAGTGCTTGGTCCGGTCGACGTCGGTGACGGGCAGGACGACGACCTCGAGCTTCATGTCCATGATCTGAACTCCTCGGTGTCCGGCGGCGGGGTTCGCCGCGCTGAGTTCAGAGTGGCCCCCGGCGGGCCCCGCTCGCCCCAGGGAGACACCCTGGTCGGTCCCGGGCCCGGGTCCCGGGCCGTCGCTGCGCGTATATCGGCTGTATACGCCGCGCTGGAACGGTGGTGCCGAAGTCCTTTGTGGAATGCGCCGCGAACCGGGAGCCGCTGGCGCCCGCGGTCGTCGTCGCGGCGGACTTCGCCCGGGAAACTCCCTGCCGATCGCCGTGAAGACCACCTCGCACCAGGTGGTGAACCCGCGACGCCGGACGGCGCCGGTCTGAGCCCGGTGCTGGGCGGGGCGCACGGCTACGCGGCCGACCACGTGCGGAGCATCGAGATCGTCACCGCCGACGGCGAGTTGGCCGAGCTGCCGACCGGCACTGTCGCGGCCCCGGTCCGGCTGACGGGCCCGGACTGCCCGTTCCCGGGCGTGGAGATCCGCGCACTGGGCGGCGCGTTCGACCGCGAGCCGCGTGTTCCGCTTCAACCACAACATCCCCCGGCGGCCCGGTCATGACGCGCGCCGGGAGCTGAGGAGCAGCAGGCACAGGATCGCGACTCCCGTCACCAGCCCGGCGACGAGGAGCATCGGGTCCAACGTGGGGCCGGTCGCCGCGACGGCCTGCTGGGCGACCGCCGGTGGCGCCGGCGACGATTCGGCGACGCTGGGCGGTGCGGCCGCCGCCGACGTGGTCGGCGCCGTCGAACTACCCCTGGTCGCCGGGGCCGGTTTTTGCTTTACCGGATTCTGCGCAGCCGTGGGTTTCGGAGCGGGAGCGGACGTCGCGGCGGCCAACACCGTCACCGTAGCCCGCATGTCGGGGTGGACCGAGCAGTAGTACGCGTAGGTGCCGGGCGTGCGGAACGTGTAGCTCCAGCTCTGCCCCTGGGACAGCTGCGGGCTGCGGAACGAGACCGGCGCGCTGGTGGTCGTCGCGTCGTGCGGGGCCTGGTCGTGCTGCGTCCAGGTGACCGTGTCGCCGACGTGGACGGTGAGCGCGGCCGGGGAGAACGCGTAACCCGCCATCATCACCTGCTGCGCGGCGGCCTGGGCCGGTGGCGCGGCGAACACTCCGTGGAGCAGGACGACCAGCCCGGCCGCGGCCAGCGAAACGGCGCGCCTCATCGGACGAGCTCGGCGGCGATCTCGAGGTGGATCCGGCGGGCCGCGAGCAGCCGCGCGACGGGTCCGAGGCCGCGGGGCTTGCGGCGCGGCGCGGGAAGGATTCCCTTGGCCCACAGCACGATCCGGTCGTCGTCGACGTGACGCAGGTCGCCTCGCAGATGCAGTTCGCGGGTGACGCCGGCGACGTCGAGCTTGCCGGTGATGTCGATGGCGGGGTCGATCTCGATGTCCTCACTGGTGAAGGTGATGTCCGGGTGGTCGCCGGCGCGCAGGGCCCTGGTGAGCGCGCGACGCAGCAGCTTGGCGCTGGGCCGCAACGAAGTCGCGTCGAGGACGAGTACGAACTGCCGACCGTCGACGTCGAGGTAACCGCCGGTCGCGGTGAGACGGCCGCGGAGCACGGGAAGGCGCGCCAGCCGGATCGAGGGCTCGACGACGCAGCGGTCGCGACGCAGTGTGTAGGCCACGGCGCCGGGCGGGGACTCGCCGACGGCGGGCAGGACTTCGGTGTCGGGCATGGGGTCTCCGTCCGGGGTGCGGTGGCCCGCCCGGTCGGGCGGGCCACCGCGTCGGTCAGCAGCTGGCTTGGTTCAGCAGCGGCGTGAGCACGGTTTCGAGCCACACCGTGTGCGTCTTGATGTACTGGTCGAGGTTGAGCAGGTCGGTCACCTGCTGCCCCAGCGACGTCTCGAGGTGCGCGCTCTTGATGTGCGCGATGATCGGCGCGAGCGTGTCGGTGACGACCTTGTCCGCCGACCCGTCGAACGCCGGGGCGAGCACCGTTTCCAGCCACACCGTGTGCGTCTTGATGTACTGGTCGAGGTTGAGGATGTCCTGCACCTGCTGCCCCGGCGAGGTTTCCAGGTGCGCGCTCTTGATGTGGTCGAAGATCGGCTGCAGGACCGCCTTCGGCACGCACGAGCCGCCCCCGGCCGGGGTGGAGGGCATCGGCATCGAGTGGGTCGGTTCCGACGTCGGCGCGGACGTCGGGGCCGTCGTCGGCGGGGCGCTGGTCGGGGCCGCGCCGGTGACGGTGACGGTGGCCTTCATGTCCGGGTGGATGGCGCAGTAGTAGGAGTAGGTCCCGGCCTGGGTGAAGGTGTGGCTGAAGGTCTGCCCGGTCTGCAGCGTCGGGGACGTGAACTTCTCCGGGCCGTCGGTGACGACGATGTTGTGCGGCGCGGTGTCGTGGTTGGTCCAGGTGACCGTGTCGCCGACCGAGATGGTCAGGCTCGCCGGGCTGAACTTGTAGCCCATCGCCTCGACGGACTTCGTCGACGGCGCCGCGGCGGCCGCGGCGCCTCCCGCCTGTTCCTGGGACAGGCCTTGGTAGAGCGGGACGGCCAGCGGGCTCTGCTTGGCCAGCGCGGCGAGGTCGACGTTCGTGGCCGCCGCCGGTGCGGCCTGCTCGCTCTGCCCGCCGCGAAGCGTGGCGATGCTGAACAAGGCGGCCGCCAGGGCGACGATCGCGACGGCGACGGGCCAGTTCCGTCGTTGCCGCACCGCCTCCGGCTGCTCGGGGGTGGCGGGGCTGGGGTTGTCCACTGAGGACTCCTTTCGCGGGGTGTGATCAGCGGCCGGGGCTGGCCGTGACGAGGAAGCTCGCCGCGAGGAGGACCACGATGACGAGGGTGGTCTCCGCGGCGACGGAGTAGACGAACGGGCGGACGGTGCCGGCGTCCCCGCGCAGGACGACGGCGAAGTCGAGGCGGCGGCCGACCCAGCTGCGGCTGGCTTGGGCGGCGAGGAGCACGACGGCGAGCACGCCGAGCTTGACCAGCAGCGTCCGGCCGTAGGCGGTGCCGAAGATCCGGTCGACGCTGCCGACGGTCTGCCAGGCGAGCACGACACCCGCGGCGACGACCACGGCGACCGAGCTCATGGCGAGCTTCGAGTACCGCGGGATCACCGTGGCGAGTTCGCCGGGGTCGCGGCGGGCCAGGACGCCGAAGAGCAGCACAGCCAGGCCGCCGATCCACGCGGAGGCTCCGGCGAGGTGGGCGAAGTCCGCGATCTGCGTCAGCCACGGCGAGGTGCTCTCGACGGCGTGGCCGGTGAGGCCGGTCGTGCGCAGCAACCCGAGCAGGATGGCGCCGGCGCCGACGCGCCAGGGCAACGCCGTCGCGGCGGCGTGGCCGCGTTGCAGCACCCAGGCCAGCACCACGCCGCCGAGCAGCCACAACAGCGCCCGGGCGAACCAGATCCGGCCGAACTGGCTGTCCAGAGCCTGGCCGAGCAGGTCCCAGGCCAGGAAGTCACCGGCGGGCCGTTGCGCGGCCCACGCCGCCTGCAGGCCGAGCCCGGCGAGCGTGCCGAGCAGGCCCAGCAGCCAGCCCGTCACCAGCACCGACCGGGCGCCGCGGTGGCCGACGCCCGCGGGCCAGAACACGGCCACGAACAGCAGTCCGCCGGCAAAGAGGGTCAGGCCGGTGTAGTCGACGGTGCGCGCGAACACGTACCACGCCTTGACTTCGTCCACGCGTCACCGTCCACTCGCGACGGTGGCGGGCGCGACCCCGACGGAACGGGCGGGGACCATCGCGGGTTCGAGGCCGCCGCCGGCGGTGCGGCAGTAGCCGAGGACGAGCGCGCCGACCCCGTCCGGGCCGGTGACGCCGAGGCCGGTGGTCACGGCGCCGAGGAGCGGCAGCCCGCCGACGGTGTCCAGGACCTGTTGCGCCGCACCGGGTTGACAGGCGGGGACCTCGGCCCCGGGCGGCGGCAGCGGCGGGGTCGTCGTCGGCTCCGGCGGGGAGGTCGGTTCGGGAGGCCCGGGATCCGAGGTCGGCGTCACGACCACGTCGGGGGGCATCGACGGCGCCGTCATGACCGGCTGGTCGCCGACCGGGACCGCGGGCAGCGGGGGAACCGGGACGTCCGACGGCGGCAGCGCGGACGGGAGTTGCTGCGTGCCCGGGGTCTCCGGGGCCGGCTGGTGTCCGCCGTCCGCGACCACGGGCGGCGTGGCCGCGTCGGCGGAGCCGCCGGGGCGCAGGCCGATGCCGGATGCGTAGCCGACGACGACCACGACCGCGCCGGCCAGGCTCGCGGCGATGACGTGGTCACGGCGCAGTGCGGGTCCTCGCACGGTTTCGTCCTCCAAAGAACGGGAATTCGCGGGCCGGGAAAAGGGATCCACCGGAATGCGCAAGCAAGGGAACGGGAGCGGGATGTGGGGAGCAGAAAACCAGCCGGCACGTTTCCGGGCGTGATCCTCACATGAAGCCCAGGTAAAGTCTTTGGGCCGCCTGGCGCACCGGCGCCGTGAGTTGCTACGCCGGACAGCGACTTCACTGAGCCGTTCGGGTGGAAGCGGCAGCGAACCAGTGGCGCAACCGCCCGTTTTGCCCGGTTCTTCATCGACGGTTCGGGTGGGCGGTGAGAATTGCTTAACGCAGCCGTTTCACGACGCCGATTGTCGTCCGCCGCTCACTCGCTACGGTTCGCGTATTCCCCGAATTCCCGAGAACGCGAGGACACCATGGCTGCCCGCTCGTCTTTCCCCGTCCGGATCGCCGCGGTGCTCGCGGCCGCCGGCTGCGCGGTCCTGCTGTACGCGCCCACGGCGGCCGCGCACAGCGTCCTGGTCTCCAGCTCACCGGCCGCAGGCGCGGCGATCACCACGTCCCCGGCCGAGGCGGTGCTCGTCTTCAACGAGCCCGTGGAGAATTCGTTCACCGAGCTCGCGATCCTCGGACCCGACGGCAAGTCGCACTGGGAAGCCGGGCCGGCATCCGTTGTGGACGCGCGGGTCTCCGCGCCGCTACGTCCGCTCGGCCCGGCCGGGACTTACGCGATCCGGTACCGCGTCACCTCCGCCGACGGCCACCCGGTCTCGGGTTCGGTCCCCTTCGCGCTCACGGTCGCGGGATCGGGTGCCGCGGTGCCGGCGGCCGCGATGACGACGAGCTCGGCCGGCGGCAGCTCGATGCCGCTCTGGCCGTGGATTTCCGGTGGCGCGGTCCTGCTCGGCACCGGCTTCGCGGTCGCCCGGCGCCTGTCACGCCCCACCGAACGGGCGACGAGTTCGCGCTGAAACAAGCCGACCCGGGCCCGGCGAAGGTCGCGCTTCCCCTCTGTCCACTGTGGCGGGGCGGCCTTTTGGGGGATTTCCTTCGCAAGACTAAGCATTAGTCTGACGTCATGAACAAGCGCACGGTCTTGGACGCCACCCGCGAGCTCCTCCGCGAACTAGGCCTCACCACGGTTTTCGGCAACCCCGGCACCACCGAAGTCCCCTTCCTCACCGACTGGCCGGACGACTTCGACTACGTCCTCGGCCTGCAGGAGTCCGCCGTCGTCGCGATGGCCGACGCCTACTCGCAAGCCACCCGCGCGGCTGTGCTGGTCAACCTGCACTCCGCCGGCGGTGTCGGACACGGCCTCGGCAGCCTCTACACCGCCTACCGCAACCGGACGCCCCTGATCATCGTCGCCGGGCAGCAGACGCGGAACCTCCTCCCCCACGACCCCTTCCTCGGCGCCATCGACGCGCCTGACTTCCCCAAGCCCTACGTCAAGTGGTCCATCGAACCCGCCACCGCCGAGGACGTTCCCGCCGCGCTGGCCAGGGCCTACCACGTCGCGACCCAGGCGCCGTCCGGGCCGGTCTTCGTGTCCGTGCCGGCCGACGACTGGACGGCGACCACCGAGCGCCCGATCATCAGCCGTCCGCGCATCCGCGGGTTCGCCCCGGATCCCGAGGCGATCGACGAACTCGTCGCCGCCCTCGAAACGAGTGAGAGTCCGGCGATCGTCGTCGGGAGCGCGGTCGACCAGGACGCCGCGGTCGCGGAAACCGTCGCGCTCGCCGAACGCCTCAAGGCCGGCGTGTACGTCGCGCCGATGTCGTCGCGCTGCTCCTTCCCGGAGAACCACGCGCTGTTCCAAGGCTTTCTCGAGCCTGAACGCGGCGCCGTCTCGGACAAGCTCGCCGGGCACGACCTCGTCCTCGTGCTCGGGGCACCCGCCTTCACCTACCACGTCGACCGCGGACGCGGGGAGGCGCCGCTGCCGCCGCTGTTCATCGTCAGCGACGACGAGCAGCTCCTCGCCCGGGCCTTCGAAGGCACCGGCATCCGCGCCACGCCGAAGCTCGGCGTCCGCGCCCTGCTGAACACGGTCGGTGAGAGTGAGCGGCCCGCGCCGGCGCCGCTGAAGCGGCCCGCGAAGCCGAGCGGGGAGACGCTCACCGGCGGGTTCGTCTACGCGACGCTCGCGGACCTGTTGCCGGACAACGCGATCGTCGTCGAAGAGGCACCCAGCCACCGCGGCGTCCTGCACGACCTCCTGCCGATCAAGGCGACTGACACGGGTTTCCTGACGGTCGCCAGCGGCACACTGGGCTACGGCGTCCCGGGCGCGGTCGGCGCGGCGCTCGCCCGCCCGGACCGCAAGGTCGTCGGCGTCGTCGGCGACGGGTCCAGCATGTACGGCATCCAGGCTTTGTGGACGGCCGCGCGCCAGGAGCTCCCGGTCACCATCCTGATCCTCGACAACACGGAGTACGCGGCGGTCCGCATCTTCGGCGACTCGATCGGCGGCGGCAAGCTCCCCGGTACCGAGCTGGGCGGCATCGACTTCGCGGCGCTGGCGTCGAGCATGGGCTGCCAGGGCGTGACGATCAGCGAGCCGGCCGGCCTGGTCCCGGCGTTGACCGCGGCCTTGGCCGACAACCGCCCGACGCTGGTGCACATCCGCGTCAAGTCGTCGGAGAAGTCGTTGTACTAGAAGGGAAAACCGACCGGGCCGGTCTGGTCGGCAACCTCTCGGAGTGAGGGGAAGCCGACCGGACCGGCCCGGTCGAGGAGCGTTTCGCCGCGTCAGCTGGTCGCCTGCGGGGCGATCATCCCCGCGGCGTCGACGGACGACGTGATCGCGCCCATCTGGAGCATCAGGTCGGGGACCCGCTGGAGACGCCGGGCGTCCAGCTTGACGCCGAAGCTGGGCAGGCTGAGCAGCTTGGCGGTGTCCTCGTCGATCTTGGCGTACTTGACCAGCAGCGGCTCGATCTTGGAGCGGTCCTTGTTGGTCTCACTGGTGGCCCGCTGCAGCGCGCGCTGGAAGGCGGCGAGGGTCTTCGGGTTCGCCTGCACCCACTTCTTGTTCGCGCCGTAGCCCGAAAGCGGGAAGTCCTGCGTGGCGCCGGTGTTGACGTCGATCAGCGGGATCGCGCCGGCGGTCTTGGCGGCCTGCGAGATGAACGGCTCGGGCAGCAAGGCCGCGTCGACCTGGCCCTGCTGCAGCGCGGCGGAGACGTTCGGGAACGGGATCTGGACCCAGTTCACCTTGGTGATGTCGAGGCCGTGGTCCTTCATGATGGACTTGACCAGCAGGTCGCTCGCCGTGTTCCGGGCGGTCATCGCGATCCGCTTGTTGGCCAGGTCGTTGACCGTCTTCACGGGCGAGTTCGGCACCGTGACGATCGCGATGGACTTCGGGCTGATCGAAGTCGCGTCCGCGACGAGCTGCAGGTCGGCCGAGCCCGTGTTCTTCGCGACGAAGAAAGGCATGTAGCTCGAGATCGCGATGTCGGTCTCGCCGGAAATCGCCTTCGTCATCGCCGCCTGACCACTCGCGGCCACGACGGCTTCGACCTCGAGGCCCTCATCCTTGAAGTAGCCGCTGTCCTGAGCGAGCCACAAAGGGGCGGTGTCGACGGTGGGCAAGACGGCGACCTTGATCTTCGTCTTTTCCAGGCCACCCCCGTTCGACGAGGCGCTCGAGTTGTCCGTGCCGAGCGCGCTGCAGCCGGTCAGGGCTGTGGCGGCTGCGACGGTGAGGGCGAGCCCGAGCACGGCGCGGCGAGTACGACCCCGGCCACTGCTCACGGCGGTTCCAAGCAAGGCCTGCTCCTTGAAGAGAAAGTAGCGGTTCGTGAACCGAACCCGGTGGGAGTGAGTGACTCATTTCCCAGAGTCACGCGGCACACTGTAGAGAAAATGACAGTCAGCTCACAATGGGGTCGATCAACACCCATGCGAGTGATCCGCGTCACTCTTTTAGCCTATGGCCTAGACAGACTGCTCCACTCGCCGCAACCACTCACTCAGCGTAAAGCCGAGTTTGCCAATGCACGACGAGACAGGCTCCCGGTGATCGAATTCGCCGAATTGGACCGGCTGTCGAAACTGTCGAATACACGCTCGCCGCACTGCCGTGGTCGTCCTGGTCCGCCGACCGGCGAGCCGGCCGAGCAATCCGATCGGGCACGCCGAGTCGCCTCGGCCTCCCTGCGCGACCTCATAGCCCACGCCCACGCGCTGAAGAGCCTTGAGGAGACCGGCAGTCCGGCAACCGAGTGAGTTCGCCCGAACCAACCGCACCACCGACCACAATGCACGCTCGTGCCGATGAGCGTGCGTTTCGATTCGCTGCCAGCGTGGGCTGCTGCTGGTGGTTGGCTTCGGCAGCGCGGCTGGTTCCTCATGTCTCCATCGCGGCCGGCGCCGCGGCAGGACGGGGAGATCGGTAGCCGGCTTATTCGATGGTGGGTCCGGCCGACGAACGGGATCTCCTTGCCAGCTCGGCGGCGACCGCCTCGGCACACCCGGACGGATCGGCCAGCGACGTGTCCACGGTCAGGTCGTAGGGCAGGTACCGGTGGATCACGTCGTAGTGGGCGGAAGCCCAGCCGAGGGTTCGGTCGCCCCGGGACCGTTCCCGCTCCTCCACCACGGCCAGCGGGCAGGTCACACCGACCCGCAGCACGTCCAGTCCGGCGAAGGTGGTCAGGAGGTCCTCAGCCCAGGCCGGTTCGGCCAGGCAGTGATCCATGATCACATCGAGCCCGGCGCCGGCCAGCGAGGCGACCGATGCGTGCAGACCACGCACCATCGCGTGGTACCGGGGCAGCGGCACGATCTTCACGATTCGGTCGCCGTCGTACTCGTACCTGCACAGCTCCCGCGTCCACAGTTCGTTGACATACCGGCGCGGCAGTGCGAACACCACAGTGTCGATGCCGATCAGCAGGTACGGCGTGGGCAAGATGTCCTGCAAAGCTTTGCCCAGCGTGGTCTTGCCGGCGCTGGAGGTGCCGTTCAGCACGATGATCACGGCCGGCACCGCCTCTCGTCGTCGGCGCAGGCCACCACCGGCGGATCGGTGAATGCTGCCAGGGCACGCACAGGTGCATTGTCGCAAAGAGACACCTTTTGTCGCACGCTTTCCTGCTGGCGGCCAGTGACTCACGGGGATGCGCGCGCATGCCGAAGAGCGGACGCCGACGCGGCACGGGCTGCTCAGTCGGGCATCACCCGACGCCGACCAGGTGCTGTCGAGATCAAGTCTTCGACGCGGACCCCGCGTGCGGCGAGGCAATGCCGGATCCAGTCCTGTTGGTGCCGACTTCGGCTGTCCCAGGTGAACTGCAACACGTCCCGCGGACGGCGTGGACCATTCGGCCGCAACCCGGACACGAGGTTGTCGCACACGTCCGCCAGCTCACGGATCTGCTGCTGGTAGTCACAGCCGGGGAAGAACTCATCGCACATGCTTTCGCGTCGATGCAACATCGCTCTCAGGAACTCCACACGCGGCTAAGTCTTCCAGAACCGGGGTCCGGATGGTCACCGGCGGATGTGCGAGAGTGCTCGGCCATGAACCATCTTGAACAGCTTCGGAGTACGGCGATCGAGCGCGGCATCCCGTCCGAAGCGGCCGACCGGATCGGCCGCTTTCTCCGTGTGGCGATCTGGGTGTGCAACGCCAACCGGTACGGCATCGGCTCGGCCGAGCGGCACGGTGGCGTGGTCGGACAGAACGGCGGGCTCCCCCGCCTGCCGGCCGGCACGGAATGGCCGCACGCGGACATCCGCGGCCTGGGCCGGTTGCCGCTTCCGTTCATCGCCTCGCTCGACTGCGCGAAGCTGCCACGGGCCGACGGCCTCGAGCTCCCGGCGGACGGGTCGCTCCTGTTCTTCTTGGCGCACGAGCACGCTCTGCACGCGCACGACGAGCACGAGTTCGCCCGGGTCGTCCACATTCCGGCCGGCACCGCCACCGAACAGATCGAACAGCCACCGCCCCACGACGACGACTGGTTCGAATCGGGTTTCCTCCGGCCGCGGTCCGACCTCGTCGCTCTGGTCCAGCCGGAGATGCCGGGCTGGTTCGACGAACCCGCGAACCTCGAGTTCGAGTCGGACGTCGTCCAGCTGCAGGTTGGCGACACCGCCCACCTCGAAGACCTCCGCACCTTGTTCAACGAGCTCTGGCCGCAGGTGACCACGGGCGCCGACCTCTACCTCGGCGGCTATTCGATGGAGCTGGGCATCGGCGAAAACGCCGAGTACGGCATGGCGGAGGACTCGATCGCGCACGACGTGCCGGACCGCGACCGGCTCGTGGAGGAGGAGACGACCCGGCTGATGAGTGAGTGGATACCGCTGGCCCAGTTCCAGTTGGCGGACCAGGTCCACGTCGGCCGCTTCCTGATCCGCCACGAAGACCTGGCCGCCCGGCGCTTCGACCGAGTTCGGTCACTGACCATGTTCACGGAGTAGACAACGATGAAGGCCGGGCGAACGCCACGGTTGACGGGGGACGGGGTCGCCCATCCCGGCCCCTTGGCGAACTCACTGGATGACCCGGATGACATGTAGCCACGACGATCTACTTGCGCCGGGCCGCTTCCGTGAACGTCAGGTCACCAGGGTTCGGCGTGCGCCTTGAACGTCGCGCGGTAGTCCTGTGGCCGTTGCCCCGCCAGGCGAGTGAAGATGGTGCTGAACGCCCCAGGATCGCGATAGCCGACATCGGCGGCGATGCCGGCGACTGTCCGCTCGGTGGTCTCGAGCAGGTGTTTCGCCTTGCGCACCCGCTCCGCCTGCAGGTAGCCGAGCGGGGTCTGGCCGGTCTCGGCGCGGAACCGCCGCAGGAGCGTTCGCGTGCTGACGTGGAACGTCGCGGAGAGCAGCCCGAGGTCGTAGCGCTCGCGCATGTTCTGGTCCAGCCAGCGTTTGACGCCTTGCGAGAACTGGCTTCCGGTGGCCGGCAACAGTTCCCTGTCGACGTACGGAGCCTGGCTGGACCGCGCATCGTCGACCAGCGCGACACGCGCGGTGGCGCGGGCGACGCGGCTGCCGTTGTGCTCGCGGATGAGGCCGAGGGCGAAGTCGTACATCGCGCTGAACGCGCCGGTCGTCGTCACCCCACGGTCGGTGACCACGAGTTTCTCCGGCCTGACGGCGGTACCGGGGCACCGGTCCGCCAGCCGGTCGGCGAACAGCCACGAGGTCGTCGACTCCCGCCCGTCGAGCAGGCCGGCCTCCGCCAGCAGGAACGCGCCGACACAGATCGAAACCAGCGCGACTCCCGCTTGCGAACTGGATCGAATGGTTTCGATCTCCGGCCTGAGCGACGTGAGGGTCGCGTCCAGGTCGAGCCCGGGGTGCAGCTCGAACCCAGGCACGACAAGGACATCGACCTGCCGCACCGGCACGACCGTGATCGCCGCGCCGCCGGCCGCAACCACGCGCCGCCGCGGCGACAGGATCGACACGTCGTACAGCGGATTCCCGGTCGCGCTGGCCGCGGCGATGTGCGAGGCCATCGTGAGGAGGTCGGGAACTCCGAAGACTTCCGACGCGAAGCAGCCTGGATACGCGAGCACGCCGACACGAAGCGGAGCCGCCATGGTGGCGAGATTACCCGGACATGTGGCGATCTCGCCACTGGCCGGACCGGCCACCCGGGCCCGACGATGCCGCTATGGCGATCACTGAACCGCGACCGGACGACGCTCTCACGGACTTCTCGAAGCGGCTGGTCGACATCGAGGGCGTCAGCAAAACCGTCTACGTCAGCGGGTCCGGGCCGGCCGTCGTGCTGATGCCGGAGATGCCCGGCATCAGCCCGGACGTCGTCCGATTGGCGCGCTGGATTCGAGACGCGGGGTTCACGGTCTACCTGCCGTCGCTGTTCGGCGTCGACGGCGCGTTCCCCACCGTCGCCGACGGGGAGAAGGTCGTCCGCCGTGCCTGCGTCAGGGCCGAGTTCCGCGCGTTCGCCGGTGGCGGCACCAGCCCGATCACGGTCTGGCTTCGAGGATTGGCCAGGACCGCGATGGCCGAGTGCGGCGGGCCCGGTGTGGGCGCGATCGGCCTGTGCTTCACCGGCAACTTCGCGCTCACGATGACACTCGAACCGGCTGTCATCGCGCCCGTGGTCAACCATCCCTCGCTGCCACTGGACGACCCCGCCGGGCTGGAGATCAGCGACGAGGACGCTGCGATGGTGCGCGAGCGCATCGAGCGTGACGGACTGAAGGTCCTCGCCTACCGTTTCGACAACGACAGGTGGTGCACCGGCCAGAGATTCGCCGCCTACCGGGCGCTCCTGGGCGACGCGTTCGACGGACGCGTCATCCCGGGCGAGACAGCCAACCCCGCGCCGCCCCCGTTCTTCCGTGACGTCGTCGGCTGCGCTCACAGCGTCGTCACAGCCCACCTCGTCGACCAGCACGGACACCCCACGCTGCGCGCCAGAGACGAGATCCTGGACTTCCTCACCGAACGGCTCGGCCACCAAGAGCATTGATCGGCAGGCTCAGTCGCCACTCCGACCACCGAGAAGCCGCCGGCACGCCAGCCCGACGATGGCGGCCAGCGCACCGGCCACGAGAGGCCACCACGTCCGGAGTGCCTGCTGGTGGATCAAGGTGACACCTGTGAACGAGATGATGAGGAACAGAACGAAAGTGCCGACGAAGTACTTTCCGTTCCGCCTGGCCGATTCGCCTTCGCCCATCGCCTGCCTCACTGTCGATCGATCGCAACCCGGGTCCCGGCGCCGATTGCCCGCGGGTGGCAAGGGCCTGCGGTGCAAGCTTGTCACATTTCAGGCGCCTACCCCGCTACGCCAGGGAAGGCGGCACATGACGCGCTCGCTGCGATGTCCGCTCACGCCGAAGAGCGTGCGCCCGTACCATTGCTTCGCGTAAAGCAGAGAGGGAAGCCGGTGGATCTCACGGATAGGCGGACAGCAGTCACAACGCTCTTCGAGGCCCACCGCAAAGCGCCGTTCCCGAGCCGGTGGCGGGGTGCCGACGTGGAAGGCATCGACATGGTGATGCTTGATGCAACCGCAGCCGGTTGTCTCTCCGCCTGGCTGGAACAACAAGGTCTCGTGGACGACCGCGGATTGGCCGTCCTCACCGAATGCGAACAGCGACTCAATCGGGTCATCCCCGGGCTCGATGCCCATGGTCGCGAGTACTACCAACGACTTCTGGACATGACGGTACTGGCGCTGGAGACGAACCACGCATAGCAACGTGGGAGTCCGGAGATCGCCCTCGGCCAGTTGCAACACATCCGCGAAAGACTGGGAAGGTATTTCCGGTTCGTGCGGGCCGTAACAGTCGTGCCATGCCATGTCCGCCAGGTGCGGCAAATCGAATGCCGCCTCGACGTGCGCGGACGGGACCCGAGCGTGCCACTGATCACCTCACCACCAAGTGGGACTCGGCGCAGCAGCCGATCGGCTACGCTCCCTTCGAGGCTGACTACACACTGCGACAGTCAGTGATCGCTGCAGGTAGTGACACTCGCGGTGTGTGTCGGAAGCGTGGGGAGGCGATGCCGACGTGGTGTTCAACGCCGAGATGATGCGGCGCCAGGCCAGTGAGCTGGACGCCGAGCTCCAGCAGGCCCGGTTCACCGGCCAATCTCGCGACCGTGCGGTCAGCGCGGTCGTCAGCGGTCACGGACGGCTGATCGATCTGACGATCAGCGCGGCGGTGATGCGCGGAGCGCATCCAGAGGCTCTCGGACCCGACGTGGTGGAGGCCGTGACGGCCGCCCGCCGCGCCGCCTCCGGTCCGGCCGTCGCGAAGATGCGCGCCGTCCTGGACGACGACCAGGTCTGGCAGCCCGAACCCGCCTCGGCGCAGCCGAACCTGCCCCAGCCGGTCTCCGGCTTCTCGCCACCGCCGGCTGCGACGCCCTCGGCCGCCGCACCGCGGCCGCGGGAGGACGTCGCCGAGGAAGACTTCGCCGAGCTGGATTTCTTGACCGACGACGACAGCGAGAACGAAGAGCGGGGGCGCTGGTGAACTACCACGACGAGCTGTACAACCTGGCGCGCGAGATCGACGCCGCCGCGGCGGCGGTCGCCCAGACCGCCCTGCAGGCCGAGCACCAGCCGCTGCAGGTACCGCTACCCGGTGACCTGGGATCGATCACCGTCTCCGGCGCCGGCGAGCTCACCGCCGTCACCCTCGAGGGCACCGAGCTGCACCAATACTCCGCCGACGCCCTGTCCCGCACCCTGCTCCGCGCCATCCAGGACGCCGAAGCACAAGCCGAACGCCGCCGCACCGACACCATCGCCGCCGCGGTGGCCGAGACGGGGCTGGCATGACCTTCGACCCCAAAGACATCAGCGGCCGCGGCTACCGCGTCTACCCCGAATCGCTGCGCAAAGCCGCCGACGACGTCACCACCGCCGCCGAGCTCGTCACCACGTTCGCCCAGCAGGACCTGGCCGGGACACTGCTCGGCGAGTTCGACCTGGGGCTGCCCGGGACACTGACCATGATCATGCCCAACAAAAACGGCGCGGGCACGGTCGAGCAGTACAACCGGGCCATCGAGACCATCCGCGGGATCTCGAGCGAGAACGCAGAGACACTGCACCAACTGGCTCACGCTCTGCAGACCGCTGCCTCCTACTACGAACAGCAGGACGCCGCCGAGTACGAGCGGCTCAAGAAGCTCGAAGGAGGCCTCCCGTGAGCGCCTTTCCCCCGTCATGGTCGGCCGGCCCTCCGACACCGGTCACGCCGCCGCAGGCTGAAATGCCTTACCCCACCGAAGCCGACGCGAAGATCCGCTACTGGGCCGAATTCATCGGTGCACACGGCATCATCACCTTGCTGGACAAGCTACGTGTCTTCATCGCCGGCGACATCGGCAAGGTCCTCCACCTCGCCGACACGTTCGCCACTGAAACGTCCCTGACCAAAGCGGCTGAACAGCTCAACGCCGCCCAGCTGACCCTGGCGAAGGCCTGGCACGGCGACGCCGCCGACCAGTTCAACGCCTACGCCGGCAAGGCCGTGACTGCCCTGGACAAGAACCAGAGCTCGATGATCACCCTGACCAGCACCATGTCCTCGATTGCCGGGACGATCATCGACACCTACAAGCAGCTGCTCATGACCATCGGCAAGTGCGCGATCAACCTGGCCCAGCTCGGCGGGAAGATCGGTATCGCCGTCGTGGAATCGGCAGCTCTGCCGCCGCTGGCCATCATCGGGTTCAGAGACGTGGCCGACGCGATCAACTCGGCGTTCGCGACATTCTGGAACGACTGCCTGGCCTTGCTCGGCGGGCTGATGACCGACATCGGCAACCTGATTGGTAACCGCCTCCAGTTGACCACGATCGAAGCCACCTTCGCCAGGCTGCCCGACGTTGGGGACAGCAACGAGGTGATCGACGACCCGGGTCGCTGGCGGGTCAAGCCTGGAGCTACTCACTCATGAAAGGTCGCCGGACTCTCTGCATTGTCGTCGCCGTGCTGGGTCTAGGCCTGGGTGCCGGCTGCTCGCCCGGTCGGTCCCCGGCTCCGGCAGAGCCGTCGGTGTCAGTCCCGCCGATCCCCGGGGTCGGGATGAGCGGGGCTGGGCGGTTCCGCGCCGATCCGTGCGCAGCGGTCACCGTCGAGCAGCTCACCGCCATCGGCTTCGCCGGCGGTGAACGCCGCCGCGACGGGAACCGATGCGTCACGACGTTCGGTGCCGTCGCCAGAGTCAGCACCTCGAACCGAGGTGACAGCCTGCGCATCCTGTTTCAGGAGCATGCATTGGGCCACGACACCGGTAATCACTGGGAGCCGATCACTGTCGAGACCATCTACCCCGCGGTTATCGTCGCCATCGAGGAGAACGTCCCCAGTAAGCAGGCCGAGGGCCCGCTCGGTTGCACTCTCGCACTCGCCGCTGACGACACCACCCTTGTCTACATCAACGCCGCCACCGCTGACGAGTCCGAAGCCGGCCCTTGGCAGCACGACCCTTGCGGCGCCGCGAAGAAGATCGCCGCCCTCACCGTCAGCAACCTGACCGCGTAACCGCGCACGCTCATGCCGATGAGCGGCTGTTCGCGCCACCGTCGGCCAGGGCCTGGTGCCCGCTCGCTGTCGGCGAGGTGACCTTGTCCAGCGAGGGTGATCGAAGATGCCGAGCCGGGCGGGTGAGTTGGACGATGCGGAAGTGGCGGCCGCCGCTCGATGTGTGCTTGGGGCGGCTGACTCGCCGGCGGTGACGTCCTCGCGACCTCGACGAAGACGAGTCCTCAGGTCCGGGTGGCGGCCCGCTTGACGGTCTTGATCACCGGTGCGGTCTCGATGTGGGTGATGGCGGGCAGCGCGGCCACCCGGGTGGTCAGGTAGCGGTACAGCTCCTGCTGGTTCGCGCACACCACACTCGCGTACAGGTTCGTCGGCCCGGTTGTGGCGGCGGCGAACGCGATCTCCGGGTGCCCGGCCAGTGCCGTGCCGGCCTCCTCCAGGTGTGCGGGGGCGACCGAGAGCCAGAGCATGGTTCGCGGGCCGACACCGAACAGGTTTCCGTCCACGTCGATGTCCAGGTACAGCACGCCGCGTTCGCGCAGCTCGGTCATCCGGCGCCGGACCGTCGTCGGTGACCAGCCGGTCAGCGCGGCGAGCTGCTCCAGCTCGGCCCGGCCGTCGGTGGCCAGCGCGGCGAGAAGCTTGCGGTCGCCGTCATCGAGCCGCACCGGCCCCGGTCGGTGTGGCACCGGGGGCGGGCGCAGCCGCTCGATCGCCTCTTCGCCCAGCGCGCCGAGCTTGGCGATCAGGCTGTCCGGGCCGCCGTAGTACGCGTGCAGCACGGAGTGGGCGGTCACCCCCTCCACGCGTGGGGTGCGGGGAAGCTTGGTCAGCAGCAGCGCCTCGCTGTCGGCTTCGCTCTCGGTGCGGACCGTGCAGGTGATCTCCGTGCCTCCGGAGGTGATGCTCACCCAGGACGTGTCGGGGCGGCGGGCCAGCGCCTCGGCGACCGGGACCGACGCGGCGGGCGCGCACCGCACCCGCAGGAACCACAGCACCGCCCCCAGCGCCGTCGGGTCGACCCCACCGAGCACCCGCACCGCCCCCGCCGACCGCAACCGGGCGTACCGGCGGGCGATGGTGCGATCCGACACGCCGAGCACCTCGGCGATCGTACTGAACGGGGCCCGGCCGTTGACCTGCAGAGCGTGCGCGAGCCGGCGATCCAGCTCGTCGTAGTCGGATTCCACCGTCCTAGTCTAGTTGGCGTCGGATATCGACGGACTCGATCCCTTTTCTGGCGCGGCAGCGTCGGTGGGCGGAGCGTTGCTCTCGTCCCGATCGACACGACCAGGGGAGAAACCATGGACACCGATGTGCTCGTCGTCGGCGCCGGACCGACCGGCCTGACGCTGGCCAACGAGCTGCGGCTGGCGGGGGTGCCGGCCGTGCTCGTCGACAAGCTGCCGCAGCGCAGCACGTTGTCGAAGGCAGGTGGCGTGCAATCCCGCACGCAGGAGGCATTCGACCAGCGCGGGCTGCTGGAACCGTTGCTGGCCACCGGGAACCACCCGGACGGCATCGCCCACTTCGCCGGCATCACGCTCCCGCTCACCCGCGGCCGGCACCGCCACCCCTGGCGGTCCATCCCGCAGGTGGTGATCGAGGGATTCCTCGAGGAGCACCTTGCGGCCCAAGGCATCCGCGTCCGGCGCGACCACGAGCTGACCGGCCTCACCCAGGACGAGAACGGCGTCACCGCGACGTTCGCCGGCGGCGGTGTTCTCCGCTCCCGGTACCTGGTCGCCGCCGACGGCGGCCGCAGCACGGTGCGGTCGTTGCTGGGGGCCGAGTTCCCCGGCAGGCCGGGCACGGTGACCACCGTCGCCGCCGACGTGCGGCTGGGCGGCGACGTCCAGGCGATGACGCACGCCCGCAGCGAAGCCGGGCACTGGGCGGCGGTGTTCCCGCTCGGCACCGATCCGCAGGGCAGGCCGCTGCGCCGGCTCTCGCTGGGCGGACCCGGCCGGTCGCTGCCCCGCGAGGTCCCCGTCACCGAAGACGAGATCCGCGAGGGGCTGCGTGCGGTCTTCGGCTCCCGGGTGGAACTGCTCGAACTGCGTTACGCCCGCCGCATCACCAACGCGGCCCGGCAGGCCGCCCGGTACCGGCACGGGCGGGTGTTCCTGGCCGGCGACGCCGCGCACGTCCACCTCCCGATCGGCGCGCAGGGCATGAACACCGGGATCCAGGACGCGCTCAACCTCGGGTGGAAACTCGGTGCCGCCGTGCACGGCTGGGCCCCGGAACACCTGCTCGACACCTACCACACCGAACGCCACCCCGTCGCGGCCGCCGTGCTGCGCAACGTTCAGGCGCAGAGCCTGCTGATGGACCAGGAAAGCACCGGCAACCCGGACCTGGCCGCGGCCAAGGAGCTGTTCGCGGACCTGACGCGACTGCGTGCGGTGCAGTACCACCTCGACGACACGTTGTCCGGGATGGGCATCCGCTACCCCATGCCGGGCACCGAGGGCGAGCCGCTGGTCGGCCTGCCCGCGCCGGACCTGGCGCTCGGCCCCATCCGGTCGCACGAGCTGCTGCGGCGCGGACGCGGCGTCCTGATCGACCCGGCCGACCGGTTCGCCAAGGTCGCCGCCCTCTGGCCGGACCGCGTGAACCGCGCGGGTCAGGGCGCTGACGCCGAACCGATGCTCATCCGGCCGGACGGCTACGTGTGCTGGGCAGGCAACCCGGACGACCTCGAACCGGCGCTCGGCCACTGGTTCGGCGAGCCGCAGTGACCAGCAGCGCGCGGCCCCTCCCGGCCGGGCTCGCTCACCGGGTCGGCGACAAATGGCGAGGGCCCGTGTCAGAGCCATCTCGCGGTGAACAGGGTGGTCCCGCGGACCGGATCCACTTCCGTCCGCTCGGTCTCGGTGAACCCGAGCTTGGCCAGCACACGGCGAGAAGCGGTGTTCCAGTCCCAGACCGTGGCCCACAGCCGCCGGTGGCCGGACGATCTCGCCCAGTCCAGGACTGCCGATGAGGCTTCCGTCGCGTATCCCTGACGCCAGACCCGGCGTAGCAGCTCGAACGCCAGTTCTGGCTCTCCATCAGGCACTCGTCCGCCGTTGACCAGGCCGCAGTGGCCGATGACGTCACCAACGGCCTTCCGCTCGACCGCCAGCAAACCGAGGGACGATGGCTGGTCGGTGCGGATCCATTTCTCGAGTTCCTCGACCGTGGGGTGTCCGTCGGCGTCGATCCGGCGGTGCGGCGGCACCCGTGGATCGCGTTCGGCCCAAAGCTCGCGCTGGATGACAGCCTCGGCCACCGCCACGGCCGGAGCAGCAGGCGGCTTGTCTCGAGCACAACCTCGTGTCCTTGCGTCAGCCCGGATGGCACGGCAGCAACTCTGTCACGGGCGGACGCGCGGGGTCATGCCGAGGTGAGTGAGTCCCGGTGTCGGGTCACCGGGACTCACTCGGCCGCTGGTGTCAGCGGTTCATCGAAGCGAAGACGGTTGGTATCAGCGTTTCCAGCCGTCAGCGCAGGAACTCGAGCAGCAGCGCAGTGAGCTCCCGCGGTCGTTCTTCGGTGAGCCAGTGGCCGGTGTCGGCCATTACCCGGGTCTCGACGTTCGAGGCGTAGCCCTTCCACTGCGTACCGACGGCACCGCTCAACGCCTTTTCGCCACCGACGGCCAGGACCGGCATCTTCAGCAGCCCCGCCCCACGGAACTTCTCGTTCTGGGCGATGTCGGTGTGCAGCGCTTGGTACATGTCCATCCACGCCTTGAACCGGCCGGGCTCGCGAAGGTATCGGGCGTAGAACTCGTAGTCGCCGGCGCCAAACGCACCGTCCACGGCCAGGTACTGCTCGATGAACCCCTTGACCAGGTCGAGCTCGTGCCCACGGACCAGATCCTGGGCGAAGTCCTTCTGGAAGAATCCCAGGTGCCACGTCGAAAGCTCACCCTCGGCAGGGAACGCGGGAAACGTGTAGAGGGACCGGTCGGGGATGGGCCCCTCCATCACCACCATCCTGCTGACCTCGGTGGGCCACATCGCGGCGTACGGGTAGGCAATCCACGCGCCGATGTCGTGGGCCACGATCTGGATGCCCTTGTCGAGGTCGAGGTGGGCGAGCAGCGTGTGGACGTCGTCAGCCAATTGTGTCGTGTCGTAGCCGGTCTCCGGAACCGAGGAGTCACCGGTTCCACGAAGGTCGACAGCGATCACGGTGTGGTTCTTGGCGAGGGCCTGAAGTTGCGGCTCCCACTCGGCGGACGTCTGCGGAAAACCGTGCAGGAGAACGACAGGTGAGCCGCTGCCTCCACGGAGGTAGTGCATCCGGAAACCGTTCACCCACGCGTAGTTCGACTGGTAACCGATCGGCGGCCGGTGCGACGGTTCGGTGGTCCGGGTGGCGGCGCTCGACACGGCAGCCGACTCCGGCCTTGCGGTCACGGCGGCATCGGCCGAGACCAGGCCGGTCCCCACGACAGCGGTGGCCACAGTGATGGCGGCGACGACTGTTCTGGTCAGGACCGTCATTTTCTTTCTCATGTGTTCCCCTGAAAGTGTGATCGTCGGTCAGCGGTTGACGGCGGCCATGTTGGCTTCGTCGTAGCGGTCACCGGCGGCCGACTCCAGGTCGTTCAGCCGGGCGACCTGGGCCTCGGTGAGTTCGATGCCGTCGGCGGCGGTGTTTTCCTCCAGCCGGTCGATGCGTGTGGTGCCGGGGATGGGGGCGATGTCGTCGCCCTGGGCGAGCAGCCAGGCGAGGGCGACCTGTGCGGGGGTGGCCCCGGCTTCGGCGGCGACGGCGGTGACCTCGTCGACGATGCGCAGGTTGAATTCGAGGTTGCCGCCGGTGAATCGCGGGTTGGTGCGGCGCCAATCGTCGGCGTCGAGGCCGTCCAGGGAGCGGATGTTGCCGGTGAGGAACCCGTGGCCGAGCGGCGAGTACGGGACCAGGCCCACGCCGAGCTCTCGCAGGACCGGCAGAACCTCCGCTTCGGGGTCGCGGGTCCACAGCGAGTACTCGGACTGCACCGCGGCGAGCGGGTGCACGGCGTGCGCGCGCCGGATCGTCGTGGTGCCCGCCTCGGACAGGCCGATGTGGCGGACCTTGCCCTCGGCAACCAGCTCGGCCAGGGCTCCGACGGTGTCCTCGATGGGGGTGTCCTGATCGACGCGGTGCTGGTAGTAGAGGTCGATGTGGTCGGTGCCCAGGCGCCGCAGCGATCCCTCGACGGCGACCCGGATGCCGGCCGGGCTGCTGTCCGGGCCGGGGCGCCCGGTGTGCGAGACGAGGCCGAACTTGGTGGCCAGCACGACTTCGTCCCGGCGCCCCTTGATGGCTCGGCCGACCAGCTCTTCGTTGACGAAGGGGCCGTAAACCTCGGCGGTGTCGAGGTGGGTGACGCCGAGGTCCAGGGCGTGCCGGATCGTGCGGATCGACTGATCGTCCAGCCGGCCGGCTCCGGTGTAGAAGTCCGACATCCCCATCGCGCCGAGACCGATGCGGGAGATCTCCAGCCCTCCGAGCGAGGTGGTTTTCATCCTGATGTCCTTTTCTGACGTGAGGTCGGCCGCTTTAAGTTCCGATCGGTACAGAACGCTAGCACATCAGGACCGTTCGGTACTAAAGTCTGCTGCGAGGAGGATGCCCCTATGAATGGTTCGCGGAGCACAGCGTTCGGTCGCCCCAGGGAGTTCGACATCGACGAGGCGCTGGAGCGCGCCATGCAGGTGTTCTGGGCTCGGGGCTACGACGGTACGAGCCTGACGGATCTGACCGGTGCCATGGGGATCACCAAGTCGAGCATGTACGCCGCGTTCGGCAACAAGGAGCAGCTCTTCCGCAAGGCAGTGAAGCGCTACGCCGAGGGCCCCGCCTCCTACGCGACGCGCGCCCTGCACGAGCCCACGGCACGAGGGGTGGCCGAGGCGTTCCTTCGCGGAGCCGTCCGGACCACGACGTCGCCCGGCGCCCCCGCCGGGTGCCTGTCCGTTCAGGGCGCACTGGCGCTGAGCGAGCAGGGCCGCCCGGCGCACGATGTGCTCGTCGACTGGCGCAACGACGCGGGCGTGCGGCTCGAGGAGCGCTTCCGGCGGGCGGTCGACGAGGGCGACCTCGGGCCGGACGCCGATCCGAGGCGTCTCGCCCGGTTCGTCATGACGATGGGCTTCGGCATCGCGGTCCAGGCCGCGAACGGCCTGGGGACCGCCGAACTCGATGAGATCGCCGCCACCGCACTGCTCGCCTGGCCGGGTGAGCACCCCCGCACGTCATAGCCGGCGAAGCTGAAGCGAAGGAAGGCGATGGGAGAGCCCGGAAAACGGCCGACCGGTGTCGGGATCGTGGGCCTGAGCGCGTCGGGAGGATGGGCGTCCGGAGCACACCTGCCCGCGCTTTCGGCCGTCGACGGCCTGGAACTGACCGCTCTGGCGACGAGCTCCGAAGCCTCGGCGGTCGCGGCCGGCGCCGCGTTCGGGGTGCCCGGCTACGCATCGGTCCAGCAGCTCGCCGAGGACGAGAACGTCGACCTGGTGGTCGTCGCGGTCCAGGTGCCCAGGCATCGCGAGCTGATCTTGCCCGTGCTGGCGGCGGGAGAGCCGGTGCTCAGCGAGTGGCCGTTCGCCGTCGATCTGGCCGAGGCCGAAGAACTGCACCGAGCCGCCCGCGGGACGCGTACCTTCATCGGGCTCCAAGGGCGTTCCTCACCCACCGCCCGCTGGCTGGCCGACCTCGTCGCCGGCGGATACGTGGGAAAGGTGCTGTCCGCGACGGTGCTGGCGGCATCGGTCGAGTGGGGCACCCCCGTCTCCGAGCGCATGCGGTACACGCTCGAGCGCGCACTCGGGGCCACGATGCTCACCATCGCCTTCGGGCACGCCATCGACCTGGTGTCCATGATCGTCGGCGAGTCGCAGGACGTAGTCGCTTCGACAGCGGTCCGGCGACCGCTCGTCCCGTTGAGCGGCACCGGCCGGACGGTCCCGATGACGGCCGAGGACCAGATCGCCGTCTCGGGCACGTTGCCGGGCGGAGCCGTTCTCTCCGCCCACCACCGCGGCGGGACGCTGTCGGGACCTGGCTTCTCCCTTCTCGTCGACGGCACCGAGGGAACCCTCGAGGTCACCGCCGCCACCGGGTACCCGCACCTCGGCCCCGTCACGGTCCGCGGCTCGCGCGGTCGTGCCGGGCTGTCGGACCTGACCTTGCCCGACGGCTACGACGACTACCCTCAGCTGGCCGGAACACCGATGCACACCCTGGCGCACGCCTACGCGGCGATCCGCAACGATCTCACCCACGGCACCGCGACCGCCCCGGACTTCACCCACGCCGTCAAACGCCACCGGCTCCTGGACGCGATCGCCCAGTCCGCCGCCGAAGGACGACGAGTGTCTCTCCCCGGCCTCTGACAAGGAAACCAAGAACAACACCGTCACACCGAACCCGGTAGCACAGGCGCACCTGGGCCGGAGTCGTCTCGCTGAGCCTCGGGGCTGAGGCACGTTGGTGACACACGCAGGTGCTGACGTGCGGAGTGCTGCCGGAGAACCCGTACTACCTGCCCCCGGCGAACTTGGTGTAACCCTCCGTTACCGTTTCGCGGTCCCTGTCCTCGTGCCCGGCGTCGACGGGGCGGGAGCCCTCAGCTTCGGCTGAGGCCTGGCCCAACAGGTCAACAACCACGATCGATATCGGGCCTGGCGGGCTGATGCGCCGCCCGCTCACACTGCCCGATGCTGACCTCCGCAGAGATCGAACGAACTGCAGGAGGTAGACATGTCCGTCACGGTGGGACTGCTGGTGACACTGGAGGCGCGGCCGGGCAAGGAGGCCGACGTCGAGGAGTTCCTCAACGCCGGTCGCTCGCTGGTCGAGGACGAGCCGGCCACTTACCCGTGGTTCGCCGTCAAGCTCGGACCGACGACGTATGCGATCGTGGACTTCTTTCCCGACGACGCCGGCCGCACAGCCCATCTGCAGGGCAAGGTCGGCCAAGCCCTCGGCGAGAGGGCCGACGAACTGTTCGCGAAGCCGCCCGACGTCGCGCAGCTCGATGTGCTGGCGTCGAAGCTGGCTTGAAGGCGATCAGACGATCTCGGGACCTCCCCCACCGGTCCCACGAGGTTCGTCGTGGCACCGCTGGGCGCCGGCCGGTGACGGCTTGTCCTGCTAGCCGGCTCCCACCGTGTGATCGACTTCGAGCGACCGAGGATCGCCACCGCGACATCGTCCGCAAAATCCATTCGAGCCGTTCGGTTCGTCGGCGCGGTTCGAACGGTTCTTCCGGATGGCTGCGCGCCTGGCCGTCGACAAGACCGATCTGAAACGGTACGACGAGTTCCTGGGCCGCAAGATCCACGATCTCTTCGTGGTCGCCAAGCTGGCAGAGGACCTGGAAGTGGTGCCGCTGCTCGAGCAGCTCCTGGCGCGTCCCCCGCTCGGGATCGCGATCTCCGAAGACACCGAGGCACGGCTCCCGGCCATCGCCGGCGAGGCGTACGACCTCTACCACGACGATCGAAGCGAACCCGCGCTACGTTTCGCCACCCTGCTCCCCTGCACCCTCAGCGAGTTCGACTTCGTGCGCGAACACGATGACGACCCCGCAGCGCTCTACGACGTCTGGGAGTCCCGCGGGACCGACATCTACTGGGCGTCGGCCGTTTGAGACTGGTCAGACAGGCAAGCCGTGTCACTGTGCGTCAACGCACTCTCGTGCCGCTGACCGCGCTGCCGCAACGCGCGCTCGTGTTCGCCCGCTGCTCGGCAGCTGGCTTCACCGGAGGTGCCGGCCGAATC
Source organism: Amycolatopsis sp. NPDC114478 (assembly GCF_055633805.1). NCBI lineage: Bacteria > Bacillati > Actinomycetota > Actinomycetes > Pseudonocardiales > Pseudonocardiaceae > Amycolatopsis > Amycolatopsis sp. NPDC114478. The sequence continues at coordinate 158,713 of NZ_JBVKDO010000023.1, forward strand.
CGACCCAACCAATCAGGCGTTCCCTGACCAGTCCAGCCTGCAGGTGGCCAACGAGCTGGTCGACATGGCAGGTCAGATCCCGGTGCCGGTAAAGGTCGCGGATCTGCTCCCTTTGAAGATCTCGCCAATTCGCGGCCATCGCGGTGGCTTGGTCGGCGTCAAGGGTGAGCGCCGCGAGTGTGTCGGCCGCCAGAGCATCGGTATCCCAGAACCGATCGCCATCCGGGCCAAACTGTTCGATGATCCACATACGCAGAGAGAAGCCCAACTGTGCCCGCCGATCCAAATCCCAGAGATTGTCGCCGGGCAGCCCCACATCGGCGGCTGAGGCCAGCTTGGCCCATCGCCGGCGAACGTCGCCCCCGTACTCGCCCGGCCTACAGGCGTGCTCGTGGGCCACCCACCGGGCGCGGTCGAGTTCCCTACCGTCTGTCAGTGTGGCCATATAGTGTTCGAGCCGGTCGATCGTCCAGGTGCTCAGGTCCGGCGCCGTCGGCCTGCCGCTCACCCTTCCCGGGTGGCCTTCGAGACTGCTGCGGGCATACTCGCCGAGCGACAACTCGTAACTCACACAGCCCACGGAGTACCGGATCCGGCCGGGTTCGTCGATCAGCCGCCCCCACACCGTACGGCCCATCTGTTCATCCAGCTGTCCGACCAAAGTCGCCGCGTAGGCGCGTCCTGCCGGTGTCCCTTCCTCGATCACTCGTTCCAGCAGTGGCAACACGTGCACGCCGAGTTGTTGCACGTGCAGGTAAGCGACCGTGCTCGAATCGAGGTTTCCCGCAAAGCCCTGGCCGCCGAAAGACAAGCGCCGAGCCGTCATCAACTCTGTCACCGCGTCGTCATCTTCCATGCCTGTCCCTTCCGGCGCGCCGGAGCGGCCAAATCGACACACCGTCAAGACAACACGTGGCCCAGGTGATACTGCATGCGTGTTCGCGCAGGGCTCACTCTTTCTGCCGCCGAGCATGCTCAGCGAGATGCGCTCAGCACGCTCTTCCACAGCGCACGGAACGCAGAGCGGGGCACTGCGGTGAGGCCGGGTTCGGTGAGGTCAAGCGCCTGATCGGTGAGTCCGCCGACATCATCCTCCAGGTGCCGCCACCAGTAGCAGTGAGCGGCCCCGGACGAACCCATCTCGATCTGTCTGATGGCCACTGTCTCGCCGTTGACGACCACGGCCTCCCACAGCCAGCGAGCTCCCTTGTCGACCCGGCCTTCGTGATCGACATACTCGAAGTACTGACGAGGTTCGGCGCCCTCGTCCAAAGCCCGGTACCACGCGACGGTCGCCCGGAACGCCGCCTCCGTCTCCGGCGGCCAGTGACGTTGCCCCGCCAGACGGCGGCAGTGCGCCTCCACGTCCGCCGGAAAATCGTTCACCACCGGAGTATTCCATCGACGCCTCGCACTCTCATGCCGAAGAGCGTGCTGGCGGTCGCCGGGCGATCCAGGTCGTGTAACGCAGTTCTAGGCAGTTGTCGTCGCTTCGTGAAAACTGACCCCCAGGAGTCTTCCGAAAGTTGACCCCCTCTGAGGTAGGAGGGTGCTGAACGTGGAGGACTGGGCGGAGA
>NZ_JBVKDO010000024.1:0-134289 GCF_055633805.1 Amycolatopsis sp. NPDC114478
CGTGGTGGCCAGGGTGCGGGCCGCGGCCCGGCCGAGGCTCTGTGGTGCCTGGTCGGTGTCCACCGGGTCGGTGACGGTCACAGCGAAAACCACCCAATCGATTCGTAGGTCAAGATCGGTAACGGAGGTTGGTGGCGTGCCAGGTGAAGCCGCCGCCCATCCAGGAACGGACGCCCACGAGGAACCGCTGCAGCTCCGGCGACGGGACCGCCATCAGCTCCCGGTGGCCGTCCTCGAACTCGTGGACGATCTTGTTGTGCAGCTCGACGGTCGCCTCGACCGCCTCCTCGACCGAGCACCCCCGGTCGGCGGCGATCTGCAGGACCATGTTGCAGACCGGCTTCTCGTCGGCCGCGTCCTTGGCCACCGAGTGCAGGTCGTTGACCAGCACCGACGCCGTCCCGGCCCGCATCATCGCCTCCCGCACACGCGGGTCGTAGTAGAACGGCGCGGCCAGCTCGTAGCCGCCGACGGCGTCGACGAGGGTCATCGACGTGTAGAAGCTGTCGTGCTGGCGGGCCGCCAGGTACTCCCACGCCGGGGGGTAGCGGCCCGTGTGGCGCCACGCCGCGTAGGCGTCCCAGCTGACGAACATCGAGAACGTCGCGTAGCAGACGCGCTGGACCAGCACGGGGGAGCCGTGCCGGCCCAGGTGACCGACCGCCGAGTGCAGCCCGACGAGAATCGGGTCCGCGCGCAGCGCTTCTTCGAGGGGCGCCGAGAACTCCCCGGCCGGCGCGACCGGGTCCATGGCCGCCATGACGAGCGCCAGGCGTGGCGGCAGTTCGGTCGGCGCCGCGCCCAGCGTGCTGTCGTCGGCGTAGTAGTCGTCGGCCGCCCACCAGACCGCGTTCAGCTGCGCCGCGACGAGCAGCCGGTCCGGGTCGTCGCAGTCGGGGTGGGCGAGCATCGCCAGCCTGCCGAAGCCGGCGTGGGCGATCTGGTCGAGGCCCGCGCCGGTGAACCCGCACTCCTCGGCCCAGGCGACCAGCCGCCGGTCGACCTCCCCGGCGAGGGCGTCGTCGACGCGGCCGGCGACCGGGCAGTACAACGGTGGCCCGCTGCCGTCTCCCCACGGCAAATAGGCGTAAGCCGGGTCCTGCCCGGGCGCCGGCGCGAACTGCGTCGCGATCCGGGCCGCCGCGGTGCCGAGGCCGAACGGGCCCGCGAGCAGGCTCGCGGTACCTCCGTTCGTCCATTGTGGACACTCGGTGCCGGTCGTCATGGTGCTCTCCCTCGTCGCCGGCCGCCTCAGACGCGGTCGGCGGCGATGAGCAGGTAGTGGAAGCTGCCCTCGCGGTAGGCGGTCAGGAACGGCTTCTCGACGCCGGTGGCGACCGACGACTGCTCCCGCAGCTCCCAGTAGGGGATCGTCGCGGCCGTCAGGTCGACGACGTTGATCGGCACGAACCCGTTGTCCGACAACGCCTTGAAGTAGTCGCCGCGGGCGTGGATGTTGCAGATGTAGTGCTGGTCGATCTGGCTCACCGCCCGCGACCGGCCGCCGGTCACGTCGTTGTAGCACCCGGTGATCGTCACGTACCGGCCGCCGGGCTTCAGCTGCCGCGCGTGCTCGGCGAACAGCTCGTGCAGGTCGACGTACATCGTGCTCTCGTTGTTCCAGATGCCCTGGAACACCCCGGATTCGAAGCCGGTGTCGAGCATGTTGCGCAGGTGGTAGCGGACCGAGCCGTCGATCCCGCGCTGCCGCACGTGCTCGTTGGCGAACGCGACCTGCTGCTCGGAGATCGAGATCCCGTCGACCTGGCAGCCGAAGCGCTGGTGGGCCATGACGCTCGTGCCGCCCCGGCCGCAGCCGGCGTCGAGCAGCCGGTCGGCGGGCCCGATCGGGCCGAGGTGGTCGAGGAGAACGTCGGCCTGCGCGGTCTCGAGCCGGTGCATCTCGGCGATGATCGCCTGGTCGCGCTGGGGCTCCGGGACTTCGAGCACGGCCGGGTCGTAGTCGCCGAGGCCGTAGTGGTGGTGGTAGAGACCGTCGACATCGCCCAGCCGGAGGTTCACCGGGTCCTTCTCCGCGTTCCAGTAGTCGGCGACCGACTGCTGGTACGCGGTGCGGGTCACGGGCTGGTCGAGAGCCGTCATCGAGAAACTCCTCGTTCGCGTTTTTCCTTGGTGTGCAAGGAACTCTCCGGACAGCCCGGTGTCGTCCCCTCCTCGTCGACGCTAGTGGCGGAAGATCCGCGGCGACAAGGAGCTTCACTCCCGCTGCCCGGGTGTGGTCCGTCTGGCCCAGTGACGGCCCTGCGGGCGGTGGTGGGCGGCGGCCGCGGAGGAACCCTTTAGAGACCCGGCGTGACTCGTCCGGTTGACGAGGTGCGACCGTGGGTCGCCGCCTGGGCCGGCAGACGGCACCGTCCGGCTCGACGGGCGTGGCGGCCCCGGGCTCGGAGCGGTTCAGCTCGGCGAGGTAGGTGTTCGAGAGGCCGAAGGTCTGTTGCATCATGACGGGCGCGGGGGCGCCGGGCAGCCGACGTGCCCGTAGCCGAGGGCGTGACCCATTTCGTGGTTGACGGGGTAGGTGCGGTAGCCGGTGAGGTCACCCCCGAAGGAGTGCGCGCCGCGGCCTCGGGTTCACGCTGAGTCGGAGGCTGCGCCTGGAGTTTCGGTGCAGTCTCAGGTCCACAGTGGCGCCCGGCTCTCGGCCAGACCGGCGAGCAGATCGCCGTGCTCGTCGACGCGGTCGAGGACCTCGTCCGCCGTGAACGTCAAGTGGTTCACGTGCCCGCACGCGCGGACCTCGTCCCACGTCACCGGGGTCGACACCGTCGGGTGGTCGCGGCCGCGCAGGGAGTACGGGGCGATCGTCGTCTTGGCCGGGTTGTTCTGGCTCCAGTCGATGAACACCCGGCCGGCGCGCTGTGCCTTGGCCATCACCGCGGTCACCGCATCGGGCGTCTCCCGCGCGAGCTGCTGCGCGAGACGCTTGGCGTACGCCGACGGCGCCGCCGGGTCGTCGGTGCGGATGCCGCAGTACAGCTGCATTCCCTTCGAGCCGGACGTCTTCGCGTACGGGGTCAGGCCGTCGGCGACGAGGACGTCGTGGAGGCGTTCGGCGACGCGGGCGCAGTCGACGACCGTCGTGCCCGGGCCGGGGTCGAGGTCGAACACCAGGCGGTCGGGCGGCTGCCGGCTCGCGTCCGACCCGACCGTCCACTGTGGAACGTGCAGCTCGAGCGCCGCCATGTTCGCCGACCAGACCAGTGCCGGGAGGTCGTCCAGGAGCGGGTAGTCGATCGTGTCACCGCTGCCGCGGGACCCCGTGCTCGGCAGGCGGACCGTGCGCAACCACGACGGCGCGCCGTTCGGGACGTTCTTCTCGAACCACTTCTCGCCGCCGACGCCGTGCGGGTAGCGGATGAACGTCACCGGCCGGCCGGCGAGGTGCGGCAGCAGGACCGGCGCGATCCGCGAATAGTAGTTGATCACTTCGCCCTTGGTGAACCCGTCCGCCGGGTACAGCACCTTGTCCAAATTGGACAGCGTGAGCCGCCGGTTCCCGGCCTGCACGGTGATCCGCTGCCCCACCGGCTCGGGCGGCGGGGGAGGAGCGGCGACGGGCTCGGCCGCCCGCGGGGCGAGGACGTCCGCCGGTTTCTTGTCGGCCCGCAGGCCGCGCCACGCGGTGTGGCGGACGCGGCCGCCGCGCGTGAACTGCCGGTAGACGATCTCCCCGACCAGCCGCGGCTCGACCCAGCGCGCGCGGACGGTGTCCTCGCGCGGCGGCGGCGTCGCGAACGGGTGGGTGCGGCGTTCGAGCGGCTGCAGCCGCGCCATCAGGTCGGCGCGGGCGGCCTGGCTGAAGCCGGTGCCGACGTCACCGATGTACACGAGGTCGCCGGTGCCGGGGTCGTGCGCGCCGAGCAGGAGGCCGCCGAGGGTGCCGGTGAAGCTGCGCTGCCCGGGGCGCCAGCCGCAGATGATCACCTCCTGCGTGCGGATCAGCGGGTGCTTGAGCCACGAGTCCGGCCGCTGCCCGGGCACGTACGCGGAGCTGCGCAGCTTCGCGACGACGCCCTCGTAGCCGGCGGACGCCGCGTGGTCCAGGAAGTCCGCCGGGGTGCGGCGGTCGGCGGCGAGCTCGTCGAAGGTGACCGCGCGGACCACCGAGACGCGGTAGGGATCGGGCATCGGCAGCGCGGCCAGCAGGCGGCGGCGTTCGTCGTAGGGCTCCTTCAGCAGGTCGCGGTCGCCGAGCCGCAGGAGGTCGAAGGCGAGGAACCGGACCGGGACGTCGTTGAACGGCCGGCCCTGGGGCCCGCTCTGGTGCCGGACCCAGCGGCCGCGGCGTTCCTGCATGAGCTCGAAGTCGATCCGGCCGTCTTCGCCGTAGACGACGACCTCGCCGTCGAGGTAGGCGGCCTGGCCGTCGAGCGCCGGGGCGAGCACGCCGGCGAGGTCGGCGAACTCGGGTGTGAAGTCGATGTTGTTGCGGCTGGTGAGCACGGTGGTGCCGTCCGGGGCGATCCGCATGGCGGCGCGGTAACCGTCCAGTTTGTACTCGTACGCCCATTCGGCGCCGCTGCGCAGCCGGCCGCCGTCGGCCTTGGCCAGCATCGGCTCGACCCACGCGGGGACTCCGTCGTGACCAGCCATGCCGAACCTCCGTGTGTGTTCCCCGAAGGTAACCCGTTCGGCCTAGCCGTGCTGGGTTTGTGCAGGTGAAAGCTACCGGAACGCTTGTTCCCATTCTTCGGCCCGCAGTTCGCCCGACGTCGTCCAGCACGCGGCCAGCAGGTCGTAGCCGCGGTGGACGAGCTCCACGTGCGCGGCCCAGTGCCGGCGCGTCCAGGCGAGGTCGTTGTGGGCCGAGTCGATCGCCGCGCGCGTCGTGCCTTCCAGCTCGAACTGCAGGTCGCGACGGTGGTCCACCGCCGCGGGACCGGTCGCGAGCAGCGTCCGCGCGGCGGTGCGGACGCGGGACTCGGTCCAGTGGAACGTCGTGCGATGGGCGTTCGGGGCGAGCAGGTACTGGGCGAGGACCGCGAGCGCGACGCCGATCAGCGTCTCCACGAGGCGGTCGCGGACGGCGGGGCCGATCGCGCCGGACGCCGCGACGCCGCCGGCCAGGAGCGCGACCGGCGTGATGAAGACGGCGGCCACGGCGTAGTTGCGCGGGACGAACAGCTCGGTGCAGAACTGCAGCACGGCGATCACGGCGACCAGCGCGATCCCGGTGGGCGCGAGCAGGGAGAGCGCGGCGAAGAGGGCCAGGCCGACGGCGGTCCCGGCGAAGCGCTGCAGGCCCCGGACGTTGGCGTGGAGGCGGTCGGTGCCCTGCTGCAGGACGACGAGCGCGCTGAGGACGGCCCAGTGCGGACGGGCCAGGCCGAGCGTCGCGCTGAGGGTGCCGGCGAGCAGGCAGGTGCCGCCGACGCGCAGCGCCGTCACCGTGGCGTGGGACCGGAGGCTCGCGGACCGTCGCAGCCGGTAACCGACGCTGGGGCGGGGGAGGGGGAGCGGCCCGGCGTCGTCGTCGGTTGCGGCGGTGAAGCGCCGGTGGGCGGCGATGAGGGTGGTGGCCAGGGCGGATTTCGGCTCGTGGCCCGCGTCGTGGACGGCGTTCCGGGCGGCCGAGAGAGCCGAGCCCGCGGCGTGCCGGAGGGCGGCGTTCGGGTTTTCGGTGTCCAGGAAGGCATCGACGGCCCGGACGGCTCGGTGGACGGCGGTGCGTTCCGGCTTTTCCCGGTCGGCGAGGGCGCCGGCCATGGACACGACGGCGGAGGACACGCCGCCGAGCGCGGTGCAGAGGAGCAGGGCCGGCGGATCGGCGCCGGCTTCGGTGGCGACGAAGGCGCCGCCGCAGACGATGGCGAAGAAGAGCGCGCCGGGCGGCCCGAGCCGGAGGGCGTCCACTGTGTAGACGGCGAGGACGGCGACAGCGGTGACGACGATGACGACGGCGGCTTTGCCGCCAACGGAGCCGACGGCGGCACCGAGCGCGGCGGCGAGCAGCAGGGCGGCAGCGGCGGTGAGGACCACGCGGGCGCGGACGCGGTAGGGGCGGCCTTCGCCGTAGAGGACGGCGAAGGCGCCGAAGGTGACGAAGAGCGCTTGGCCGGGGTGTCCGGTGAGGACGACGATGACGCCGGGCAGGAGGACGGCGCCGGCGGCCCGAAGCCCGGCGCTCCACCGGCGCCCGGCGGCGGGGAGGGCGAAGAGCAGGGCCCGCGGGCGGGCGATGCGGGGGAGTGGATCCTCGGGCAGCACGGCTTTCATTTCAGCACGCGGGGTGGGGTGGGTCGGAGTGAACCGTGTGCTGGGGTGAGGTGGGTCGCTCCGAGGGGGCCCCGGCGGCGGCGAGCTTGCGCAGGGTTTCGGTGCGGTCGGCGGTGGCGCAGCAGCAGACGGCACGCGGGACGGCCGGCGTTGCGGGATGGCCCGGCGCCATGGGTTCCTGGCGCGTGCGACGGCTCGCGAGGGCAAGTGCCGGGGCGTGCGAGTCCGCCAAGTCTTGTCCAGCAGAGCCGCGGCGAGTTCGATCAGGCCGGGAAGAAGTCCTCCACCGCTCGCCGCAGCGTCGCGCGCACCGTCTCCGCGTCGTCCAGCTCGCCGCCGTGCAACGCCCCATCGCGGAGGAGCACCAAGACCCGCGCCGCATGGTCGGGCTCCGGGTGGCCGGCCGCCGCGGCCTCGGTGCGCAGTACCTCGAAGAACCACTTGCGGTGGTCCTCGATCACCTGGCGGACCAGGTGGTCCGCGTCCGGGTACTCGGCCGCCGCGTTGAGGAACTGGCAGCCGCGGAAGTCCTCTCCGCACGTCGCCTCTCCCACCACCGCCAGCGCCGCCGCCAACGCCTCGCGTGGCGGCTTCCCCGCCCGCGCCGCGTCGACCGCTTCGCGGATTCGGCGGCTCGTCTCCGCCAGGTACGCCGCCACCAGGTCGTCTTTCGTGGGGTAGTGCCGGTAGAACGTCGCCCGCGTCACCGATGCCTCGGACACCAGCCGCTCGACCCCGACCGCGTGGATGCCCTCCGCGTAGAAGAGCCGCGACGCGGTCGCCAGCAGCCGGTCCTTCGGGTGCACGTCGGCAGTCGTCATCGGTCCACCATAGAGAAAGACCAGTCGTTCTGCCAGATCGGCTACGTCACATTGCCAAGTCATCCCCGAACGGCCAGAGTGTGGAGACAGAAAGACCAGTCGTTCTCTCTGAGGAGCCAGTCATGAGCAAGCCCACCATCGTCCTGGTCCACGGCGCTTTCGCCGACTCGTCGAGCTGGACGGGTGTCGTCGCGAAGCTGCAGGAGCAGGGCTTCCCGGTCGTCGCGGTGGCGAACCCGCTGCGCGGCGTCGAGTCCGACGCGGCGTACGTCGCCGACGTCGTCAAGGGCATCGAAGGTCCCGTGGTCCTCGCCGGCCACTCCTACGGCGGCGCCCTGATCACCCGCGCGGCCACCGAGACGCCGAACGTCCGCGCCCTGGTCTACATCGCCGCGTTCCAGCCCGACGCGGGGGAGAGCGTCTTCGAGCTGTCCGGCCGCTACCCGGGCGCGAAGCTCGGCCCGGAGACCACGAACGTCCTGGTCCACGAGGAAACGCCGGAGCTGTCGATCAAGCCGGAAGACTTCGCCGAGGTCTTCGCGGCCGACGTCCCCGCGGAGACGGCCGCGATCCTGGCCGTCACCCAGCGCCCGGTGGCCCAGCAGGCCCTGGCCGCGCCGTTCGAGGGCACCCCGGCGTGGACGAAGCTCCCGTCGTGGACGCTGATCGCCAACCAGGACAACGCCATCCCGGCCGCGGCCCAGGAGTTCATGGCCGAGCGCGCGTCCTCGACGGTCCGGCGGATCGACGCCTCCCACGCCGTCGCGGTGTCCCAGCCCGGCGTCGTCGCCGAGGTGATCGTGGCGGCCGCGGCCGAGTGACCCTCGGCTGATCGACTCACCGCCGCAGGGGGGTCTCTTCGTCCAAACGCGACAGTTTCTCGGGGTTGCGCACCGCGTACAGGCCCGTGACGAGCCCGTCGTCGATGCGCAACGCCAGAACCGTGTCCACCTCGCCGTCGCGGCGGAGGACCAGCGCCGGGTGGCCGTTGACCTGGGCCGCCGCCAGGGATCCGCGCGCGAAGTTGCCCAGGCCGGCGGTGAGCAAGCCGGCCACCGCCGAGGACCCGACGACCGGTTCGAGGACGGCCCGCACGACCCCGCCGCCGTCGCCGAAAAACACCACGTCCGGGGCGAGGATGTCCAGCAGCTCGCGCAGGTCGCCCGTCTCGACCGCGCGCCGGAACGCCTCCAGCGCGTCGCGGGACGTCGCGGGGGACACGTCGCCGCGGGGCCGGCGCGCGGCGACGTGGGACCGGGCGCGGTGGGCGATCTGGCGGCAGGTCGAAGGGGTCTTGCCGACGGCTTCGGCGATCTCGTCGTAGTCCAGGGCGAACACCTCGCGCAGCACGAACACCGCGCGCTCGGCCGGCGTCAGCGTCTCCAGCACCAGCAGCATCGCCATCGAGACGCTGTCGGCCAGCTCGACGTCCTCGGCGACGTCCGGCGCGGTCAGCAACGGCTCGGGCAGCCACGGGCCGACGTAGGACTCCCTGCGCCGGGCCTGGGTCCGCAGCCGCATCAGCGCCAGGCGCGTGGTGATCCGGACCAGGTACGCGCGCTCGTCGCGCACGACGGCGCGGTCCACGCCCGCCCACCGCAGCCACGTCTCCTGCAGGACGTCTTCGGCGTCGGCGGCCGAGCCGAGCATCTGGTAGGCGACGGTGAACAGCAGGTTCCGGTGGGCGAGGAACGCCTCGGTCGCGGGGTCGGCCATGGGTGGCTCCTCTTTCGGCGTCGAGCGGTCTTTCCCACCGGATGCCGGCCGCGCTCCCGTTGTGACCGTGACGGTGGTCACTGTCACGGGTCCGGGTGGCCCGGCATCTCCTGGTCGACCGTCCCACGACCGGGAGTGAGGAACCATGGAACCCCGTTTCGCCTTGACCGACAACGAAATCGGCGCGAAGTTCGCCAAGCGGTTCGGCACCGCGAGCCTGGCGATCGTCCAGTCGCCGCTAGCGAAGATCACGCAGGAGCTGGTGTCGCTGCGCGTCAGCCAGATCAACGGCTGCGGCTGGTGCGTCGACATCCACACGAAGGAGCTGGCCGCCGCCGGGGAGTCCGCGGTCCGGATCAACCTCGTCGCGGCCTGGCGCGAAGCCACGGTGTACACCGAGGCCGAGCGGGCCGCGCTGGCGCTGGCCGAGGAGGGCACCCGGCTCGCCGACGCCGCTCCGGGCGTCTCCGACGACACCTGGGAGAGCGTGCGCAAGCACTTCGACGACGATCGGACCGCGGCGCTGGTCGCGCTGGTGGCCCAGATGAACTCGGCCAACCGGCTCGCCGTGATCCTGCACCAGCGGGGCGGGGCTTACGAGCCCGGCATGTTCGGCTGACCGGTTCGTGGTTCGCTGGGGGCATGGCGAAGGCGCAGCGGTGGAACCGGTACTGGGACCGCAAGTCGGCGACCTACGACGCGGAGATGGGCGTCTGGGACCGCCGCCTCTTCGGCGACTCGCGGGAGTGGGCGTGCGGGCAGGCGACCGGCGAGGTGCTGGAGGTCGCCGTCGGCACCGGGCTCAACCTGCCCTGGTACCCGGCCGGGGTGCGGCTGACCGGCCTGGACCTGAGCAGCGGGATGCTGGAGATCGCCCGCACGCGCGCCCGCGAACTCGGCCGCGAGGTGACCCTGCGGGAGGGCAGCGCGCACGAGCTGCCGTTCGCGGACGCGTCGTTCGACACGGTGGTGTGCACGTTCGGCCTCTGCGCGATCCCGGACCCCGCGGCGGCCGTGACGCAGATGCACCGCGTCCTGCGCCCGGACGGGCGGTTGATCCTGGTGGACCACGTGGCGGGCTCGTCGGTCGTCGTCCGCGCGGCGCAGTGGCTGCTCGAGCTGGCGAGCGTCCCGCTGGCCGGCGAGCACTTCCGGCGCCGCCCGCTCAAGCTGGTGGAGGCGCTCGGGATGCCGATCGAGCGGCGCGAGCGGTTCAAGCTGGGGCTGGTCGAGCGGCTGGTGGCCCGGAAGGTCAGCTGAACAGCTCCGCCAACGGGCTGTCCTCGAGGTCAGCCAGCAGCGCGGCGACGTCGTCGTAGGTCGCGATCGCGCCCGCCTCCGTCAGCTCCGCCGCGCTGACGCCGCCCGACAGCACGCCGATCGTGCGCACGCCGGCCTTCGTCGCGGCCCGGACGTCCCAGACCGCGTCGCCGACGAAGATCGTGTCTTCCGGGGCCGTGCCCGCCTTCTCGAGGGCCACCCGCACCGGTTCCGGGTCCGGTTTCGTCGCCTCGACGTCCGAGCCGGCGACGATGTCCCGCACGACGTCGTCGATGCCGAGGGTCTTGCGCAGCACGTCCAGCTCGTCGGGACCCGCCGACGTCGCCAGGACGACCCGCACGCCCTTCGCGGCCAGCGCCCGCACCAGCTCCGGAGCCTGGGCGAACGGCCGCAGCAGCTCCGCCGTCTCCAGGTAGTAGCGGCTGTGCAGCTCGTTGGCTTCGTCGCCGACGCGCTCGGCGTCCTCGTCGCCCAGCAGGGTGCTCAGCAGCTTGCCGGAGCCCTTGCCGATCGCGCGGTGCACGCGCCAGGAGTCGACCTTCCGGTCCAGCTCGTGGAAAGCGCGCCGCCAGGCGTGGACGTGGAGGTAGTTGGAGTCGACGAGCGTGCCGTCGACGTCGAACAGGACCGCGGTGGCGATGGTGGTCTCCTCGGGTTTTCTGCGGGCTCCGGACGGGTATCGCCCGGGTACCCGACGCGAGAGGACCTACACATGACGACGCCGGTGACCGGGCTGGTGGCGGTCGGCTTCCGCGGGCTGGCGGCCGTGCGCCGCGCCCGCGCGTTCCACCCGGCCGGGCTGGTGCTGCGCGGCGAGCTGCGGCCGGTCGACGACGACCTGCCGTGGCCGTCCGGGCCGACGCCGGTCGTCGCGCGGCTGTCCAAGGGTGCCGGCACGCCGGGCCGGCTGCCGGACGCGCTCGGCTTGGCGGTGCGGATCCCCGGCGCGGGCCGCGACGGCGGGCCGTGGGACCTCACCTTGACGACGGCGGGCAGCGGGCACGTCGGCCGGATGCTGCCCCGTCCGGCGGCGACGTGGACCGGCGGGGCGTACAGCAGCCTGGTGCCCTACCGCCGCGCGGATCGGCTGATCTGGCTGGCGGCGTGGGCATCGCCGGAGTCGCCGCGGCTGGACGCGTCGCTCGAGTCGGTTCTGGCGGCGGGCGGCCTGGGGTTCGTGCTGCGGACCGGCCGGGAGGACGGGCGCTGGTGCGACAGCGCGGAGCTGACCCTGCCGGACGTCGGGGGTGACGCGCCGGCGTTCGATCCGGTGCGGTACCGCCCGGACGGTATGGAACTGGCTCCCGGGTGGCTGGCGCAGGTGCGGGAAAAGGCTTACGCGGGGAGCCGGGCCGGGCGGCCGTGAAGGGCCGCCCGGCCCGGGCGGCTCAGCGCGAGTCGGCGATCGGACCGCGCGTGGCGCCGAGCGGGATCAGGCCGAGCGCGATCATGCCGACGCCGAGGCCGAAGTGCAGCCAGTTGTCGGCCGTGTTGACCGGCACGAAGTTGGCCGCGCTGTCCTGGTCGATCAGCAGGCCGTAGAGCCACAGCACCAGGTAGACCACACCGCCGCCGACGAGGAACGCCTTGGCGCCGCCCGGAGTCCGGGCCAGCGCGAGCCCCGCGACGCCGAACGCCAGGTGCACGATGTTGTGCAGGATCGAGACGGTGAAGATCCCGAGCAGCAACGCCCCGGAGTGGTGCCCGGCACCGGTGAGCATGTCGTAGTTCGTCGTCACGCCGGGGATGAACCCCAGCACGCCGACCAGCAGGAAAACCACTCCCACGATCGCCGCGAGCAACTGGCGCGGGGTCCGCCGGACGGCGGTCTCCGTCGATGCCATGGTGGTTCCTCCGATTCGGATGGGACGGGCCCTCGGCCGGGGGCCGCGCCGGGGCGGCATGCCCGGCGCCGGGCCCGGCAAACCCGGGCCGCCGCACCGGTCGCCGGTGTGTCCGGGTTTCGCCCGATCGGCGGAAGCGGGGAGCGCCGCGGCGCGCGCCGGTCCGCGATCAACCGGAAACCCGTCGTTTGAGTGCTGCGTAACCGGCTATCCGGTCCTGAGGTCCTTTACCAGGAGGTGGTCCCGGTGCTCGCCCGGCACAATTCCGTCCGGCTGGTTTCCCCGGCCGGTTCGGCCGCCACCGCGTCCGTCGTCGGCGTGCTCGACCGGACGACCTATCCGCGGCTGCGCGACAGCTTGCTCGAGCTCGCCGCCGACGCGCGGGACGCCGTGCTCGTCGACGTCGAGCGCCTCGCCCTGCGGGATCCGGCGCTGCTGCGGGTGTTCGCGCTGGTCGCGCTGCGGGTCGGCGACTGGCCCGCGGTCCCGTTCGCCCTCGTGACCGGGCGGCCCGAGCAGCGGGCGGTGCTGGCCCGCCAGAACGTGCCCGTGTACGCCGACACTGCCGCGGCCGAAGCCGCGTTGCGCCGTCCCGCGGCGAAACGGGCGCGGCGGGTGCTGGTCCGGTCTTCGCGCACCTCCGCGTCCGCCCGCGCGTTCGTCCGGCGGACCTGTGCCGAGTGGCACGTGCCCGAACTGGCCGAGGACGCCGCGCTGATCGTGACCGAACTCGTCGAAAACACGCTGCGGCACACGGATTCGGTGCCCCGGCTGCGGCTGGAGCTGCGTCGCGGGCGGCTGGCCGTCGAGGTGGCCGACGAAAGTTCCCGCCCCGCCTTCGTCCGCGAAGGGCTGGATCTCACCGAGACGGGCCTCGGCATGCGGATGGTCGCCAAGGTCTCGAAGATCTGGGGGAGCAGCCGGCGCCGGTCCGGCGGCAAGACCGTGTGGGCCGTGCTGGCCCGCCGCTGAGGCCCGCGTCACGTACGGGAACACCGCCGCTTCCCCTGCGTTGTAACGGGTACAGGCTCCCGCCCCCGCTCGCAGGTACCCCCAGCCTTCGCCGAGCGGGGGCGGGTCTTCGTCTACTGTGGACGCTTCACCCGCGGCCGGTAGTCGCGCTCGGTCTCGACGTCGCCCTCCGGCGTGTGGACCACGTGCCCGACGCGCCGCTTCTTCGCGATCAGCCGGCCGGACAGCACGGCGTCGGTCCGGCGCGGCGAAGTGTTGGACGCCCGGCTCCCGCCTTCGACGCGGTTCTTCCACAGTCCGTCTTCGAAGTAGGTGTGCACGTCACCCTCGGCCACGACGTCCGCCTCCGTCCGCAAAGCACCAGGCTTCGCGGGTGCCCGGGGATGGACCGGACAAACGTTCAGGCCAAGCCGAGTACCCGGACGGCGTTCTCCTTGAGGATCAGCGGGCGCACCTCGTCCTTGAGGTCGAGCGCGGCGAAGTCGGCGAGCCAGCGGTCCGGGGTGATGACCGGGAAGTCCGAGCCGAACAGCACCTTGCGCTTCAGCAACGAGTTCGCCGCGCGGACCAGCTGCGGCGGGAAGTACTTCGGCGACCAGCCGGACAGGTCGATGTACACGTTCGCCTTGTGCGTCGCGACCGAGATCGCCTCGTCCTGCCACGGCACCGACGGGTGGGCCAGGATGATCGTCAGGCCGGCGAAGTCGGCGGCGACGTCGTCGAGCAGCATCGGGTTCGAATAGCGCAGCTTGATGCCGTGCCCGCCCGGCAGGCCCGCGCCGATGCCGGTCTGCCCGGTGTGGAACAGCGCCGGGACGCCCAGCTCCTGGATCGCCTCGTACAGCGGGTAGTACCGGACGTCGTTGGGCTCGAAGGCCTGCAGGCTCGGGTGGAACTTGAAGCCGCGGACGCCGTGCTCGGTGACCAGGCGCCGCGCGCGGTGCACGGCGGCCTTGCCGGCGTGCGGGTCGACCGAGCCGAACGGGATGAGCACGTCGGCGTGCTCGGCCGCTGCGTCGGCGATCTCCTCGCTCGAGAGCGCGGGGTGCCCGGTCGCGGCCGGCGCCTCGACCGTGAAGACGACGGCCGCCATGTTCCGTGCCCGGTAGTGCTCGGCGATCGACGCCACCGTCGGGGTGCGGTCCTGGCCGGCGTGGAAGTACTTCTCCGACGCGTCCAGCAGTTCCTGGTCGAGGGCGAAGCAGCCGTGCCCGTCCTGCTCGACGTGGGTGTGGACGTCGATGGCGGTCAGTGCGGAAAGGTCCACGGGAATCTCCGGTGCTCAGGGCAGGTCGGGCTGCGCGGCCTTGGCCGCCAGCAGGTGGTGCAGGACGGCGTCGCGCGCGGCGACGAGGGACCGGTCGTCGGTGCCGGCCAGTTCGGCGTCGACCCCGGCGACGAGCGTCTCGGCCAGCTCCGGGGTCAGGTGGACGCGACCGAGGTCGCGCCACCACGCTTCGGTCGGCGGGCCGAGGTGCGCGAGGACGTGCGCGAGGCCGCCCGCGCCGCCGGAGAGGTGCTGGTTGACGAAGGGGCCGAGCACGGCCCAGCGCAGGCCGGGCCCGTTGGCGATCGCGGTGTCGATGTCGGCGACCGTCGCGATGCCGCGCTCCACCAGCGAGTACGCCTCCTGCCACAGCGCGGCCTGCAGCCGGTTCGCGACGTGGCCGGGCACTTCGCGCGCCAACCGGATCGGCCGCTTCCCGACCGAGGTGTAGAACGCCACGGCCCGGTCGACGACCTCGGGCGCGGTGTCGCGGCCGGGCACGACCTCGACGAGCGGGATCAGGTGCGGCGGGTTGAACGGGTGCCCGACGACGACCCGCTCGGGGTGGTGCGGGCAGCCGCGCGCGATGACGCTCGGCAGCAGCCCGGACGAGCTGCTCGCCAGGACCACGTCCGGCCGCGCGGCCTCGTCGAGGACGGCGAACAGCGCGTGCTTGACGTCCTCGCGCTCGGGCCCGTTCTCCTGGATGAAGTCCGCGGCGGCCGCCGCTTCGCCGGGGTCGGCGACGAACCGCAGCCGATCCGTCGGCGCGTCTTCGAGCGCATCCCGCAGCCGCTCCTCGGCGCCGGGCGCGGGATCGGTGGCGACGACGTCGAGGCCGTGGGCGAGGAAGAGCCTCGCCCAGCTCTCGCCGATCACGCCGGTGCCGACGACCGCGACGGTGCTCACGAGGGGATCCCGAAGTGGTCCAGCGCGGTGGGATCGGCCAGGACGTCCCGGCCGACGACGTCGTCCGGCCGGGCACCGAGCAGGAGTTTCTTCACGGGCAGCTCCAGTTTCTTCCCGGTGCGGTTGCGGGGGATCACCGGGACGGCGGTGATCGTGTCCGGCACGTGCCGCGGCGACAGCGCGCTCTTCAACGCCGTCGCGATCTTCGTGCGCAGCGGCGCGTCCAGGACGGCATCCCGGAGGACGACGTAGAGGCGGAGATCGCCGTTGCCGCCCGCCGGGTCTTCCAGGTGCACGACGAGCGAGTCGTCGACCTCCGGCAGCTCCTCGACGACCGCGTAGAACTCGGCGGTGCCGAGCCGGACGCCGCCGCGGTTGAGGGTGGCGTCCGAGCGGCCGGCGATGACGCAGCCGCCGCCGGGGTCGAACCGGATCCAGTCGCCGTGGCGCCAGACACCCGGGTAGGTGTCGAAGTACGTGTCGCGGTAGCGGGAACCGGTGTCGTCGCCCCAGAACCCGACCGGCATCGAGGGCATCGGCGCGGTGATCACGAGTTCGCCCAGCTCGCCGGCGACTTCGGTGCCGTGCTCGTCGAACGCCTTGGCGTCGACCCCCAGGCAGGGCCCGGAGATCTCCCCGGCCAGCACGGGCTGCAGCGGGCCGCCCTGCACGATCCCGCTGCAGACGTCCGTGCCGCCGCTGCCGACGTTGAGCAGCACTTCGGGGCCGAAGACGTCCCGCACCCACTGGTAGCCCTCGGCGGGCAGCGGGCTGCCGGCCGCGCCGATTTGCCGCACCGCGGAGAGGTCGAACGACGCGGCCGGGTCGAGCCCCGCCTTCCGGCAGGCCATCAGGAAGCCCGGGCTCGCGCCCATCAGCGTCGCGCGGGTCTCGGCGGCGAGCCGCCACTGCCACGCCAGGTCGGGGTGCAGCGGGTTGCCGTCGACCAGCACGATCGACGCGCCGGTGAGCAGCCCCGAGACCAGCGCGTTCCACATCATCCAGGCGGTGGTGGAGAACCACAGGATCCGGTCGCCGGGGCGCAGGTCCCAGCTGAGGCCGTGGTTCTTGAGGTGCTCCAGGAGGATCCCGCCGTGGCCGTGCACGATCGCCTTCGGCTTGCCGGTGGTGCCGGAGGAGAACAGCACGCACAGCGGGTGCGCGAAGCCGACCGGCTCGAACCCGGGCGCGCTCTCGGTGAGGAGGGCGCTCCAGTCCAGGGTGTCCGGGAGGTCGTGGTCGCCGTAGGGGACGTGGACGACGTGCTCGACGGTCGGCAGGCCGGCGCGGATCTCGGCCACCTCGGCGCGGCGGTCGACGTCCTTGGCGCCGTAGCGGTAGCCGGACACGGTCAGCAGGACGCGGGGTTCGATCTGGCCGAACCGGTCGACGACCGACCGGGCGCCGAACTCGGGCGCGCAGGACGCCCAGACCGCGCCGAGGCTCGCGGTCGCGAGGTAGGCGACCACGGTTTCGGGGATGTTCGGCAGGTACGCGACGACGCGGTCGCCGCGTCCGACGCCGAGCCGGCGCAAACCCGCGCGGACCTTCGCGACCTGGTCGCGCAGCTCGGCCCACGTCAGTTCGGTGCGCTCGCGCGTCTGCGAGTAGGCGACGACGGCGACGTCGTCGGCGGGGCCGCCGAGGGCGTGCTCGGCGTAGTTGAGGGTCGCGCCGGGGAACCACTCGGTGCCCGGCATCCGCCGGTCCGGCACGACCGCACTTTCCGGGGAGTGGAAGTGCACACCGAAGAAGTCCTTGATCGACGTCCAGAAGCCGTCGAGGTCGGTCACCGACCAGCGGTGCAGCGCGGCGTAGTCGTCGAACGGGCGGCCGCGCTCGGCCAGCCAGGTCAGGTACCGGCCGATCTCGGTGGTTTCGCGGACGTCGGGCGCGACCGGGCGCAGGATCATCGGCCGACCTTCCCGGCGCGTTTGTCCAGGAACGCCTGCATCCGCTCCTTGGCCTCGGCGCTGCCGCTCGCGACGGCGGCCATCAGCGCCTCGAGGAAGTAGCCCTCGGCCGGGTTGGCCTCGGCGATGCGGGGAAGCGCCTGCAGGACGGCGAAGTTCGTGACCGGGGAGTTCGCGGCGATCTTGCGGGCCAGGTCGAGCGCGTGCGCCGAGCCGTCTTCGACGAGGTAGTGCGACAGCCCGGCGGCGTGGCCCTCGCCGGCGTCGAGGACGCGGCCGGTGAGCATCATGTCGGTCATCCGGTGCGCGCCGATCAGCCGCGGCACCCGCACCGACGCGCCGCCGCCGACGAACAGGCCGCGCTGGCCTTCGGGCAGCGCGTAGAACGCCGAGGGCTCGGCGACGCGGATGTGCGCGGCCGCCGCCAGTTCCAGGCCGCCGCCGACGACCGCGCCGCGCAGCACGGCGACGACCGGGACGCGCCCGCGTTCGAGCCGCTCGAAGGCGCGGTGCCACATCATCGAGTGCTCCAGGCCTTCGAACGTGTCGCGCTCGGTCAGCTCGGACAGGTCGAGCCCGGCGGAGAAGTGCTCGCCCACGGCGTCCAGCACGACGGCCTTGACCCCGCGGGGCGGGGCGCCGAAGAACGCTTCGAGGCCGAGCACGGTGGTGTCGTCGAGAGCGTTGCGCTTCTCCGGGCGCGCGAGCCGCAGCACGGCGATGTCGTCGTGCAGCTCCAGGCGCAGGGACGGGGGCAGGAGAGCGGTGGTCATGCGGGTCCGTTCGGGAAGGCTTCGGCGGCCCGCGCGCGGAGTTCGACGCGGCGGATCTTGCCGGTGGCGTTGCGGGGCAGGGCGTCGGTGAACCGGATGTGCTTCGGGATCTTGTAGCGGGCGAGGTGCTGTTCGAGGTGGGCGCGGAAGCCGGCTTCGTCGAGCTCGGCACCGGCCCGGCGGACGACGAAGGCGGCGCCGACCTCGCCCCAGCGCTCGTCGGCCACGCCGACGACGGCGCAGTCGTCGACCGCGTCGAGCCGGACCGCGACGGCCTCGATCTCGGCCGGGTACACGTTCTCGCCGCCGGAGATGATCATGTCCTTGACGCGGTCGACGACGTGGGCCCAGCCGTCGTCGTCGACCTTGACGACGTCGCCGGTCCGGAACCAGTCGTCGTCGACGAAGCTCGCCTTCGACTCCTCGGGCCGGTTCCAGTAGCCGCCGAAGACGTGCGGGCCGCGCACCAGCAGCTCCGCGGGCGTGGAGGAGAGCGGCTCGGGCGTGAGCTCGGGGCCGAGGGCGGCCACGTCGGTGAAGAAGTGCGGGACGCCGGCGGCGACCGGGTGGTCGAGCGTCCCTTCGTGGGTGGCCATCGAGACACCGGGAGCGGCCTCGGTCATGCCGTAGCCCTGGAGGAGTTTCACGCCGCGGTCGAGCCACGCGCGGGCGACGCGCTCGGCGACCGGCGAGCCGCCGTAGAGCACGCACGTGAGCGAGCTCAGGTCCGTGCGGTCCCAGTCTTCGTGGCGGCACAGCATTTCCAGCATCGTCGGGACGGCGGAGAAGCTCGTGATGCCGGCCTCGCCGATCCGGGCGAGGATCGTGCCGGGGTCGACCTTCGCGACCGGTTCCACGCTCCCGCCCTTGAACAGCGTCGGCAGCGTGATCTGGCCCAGCCCGACGCAGTGGAACAGCGGCGCGATGCACAGCGCCTTGTCGGTGCCCAGGACGTCGAGGTGGGCGAGCTGGTTGACGGTGTTCCAGGTGAGGTTCCCGTGGGTGAGGACCGCCGCCTTCGGCCGGCCCGTGGTGCCGGAGGTGTAGAGCAGCAGGCAGGGGTCCTCGAGCCGCACGCCGGTGGCCGGCGGATCGTCGCCGGCAGCGAGTTCGGCCTCGTAGTCCAGCCCGCCCGCCGGGCACGACGCCGGGTCCGTCGCGACGACGTGCCGCAGCGTCACCGGCAGCGGGCCGGCCACGAGGTCGTCGGTGTCCGGGCTGTGCACCAGCACCGAAGCGCCGCTGTCGTCGAGCATGTAGCGGATCTCGGCGGGGGAGAGGCGGTAGTTCAGCGGCACGAAGAGCGCGCCCAAGCGGGCGGTGGCGAAGAGCGTTTCGAAGACGGTGACATCGTTGACGCCGAGGTAGGCGACGCGGTCGCCCGGCCGGACGCCGAGCCGGGCCAGCGCGCCGGCCAGCCGTTCGACGCGCTCGGCGAGCTCCGCGTAGGTGCGCGTGCGGCCGGGCTGGACGAGCGCGGTGCGCCCGGGGGAGATCCGGGCGCGGCGCGCGGGCCAGCTGCCGAGGCCGAAGTCGGCCGGGCCGTGCGGCGATCGGGGCACGCGGGCACCTCCGGTGCTATATCAGGAACCCTGAGACGCCTTCGAGTCTGACTGTCACCTGCGCGGGCTGTCAAGGGCGGGCCGTCCGGCGGCGGGTTTTTGGTGCCTACGCCGGGAAGACGTGCTTTCGGCCGACAGTGGTTCACCGTCGGTTCGGCCGTTGGCGGGGTTGCGCCGTTTGGATCAAGTACTAGGCTGCGAGGGTGCGGTTCAGGAGCAGCCGCCCTCCCCCAGACTTGCCGGCGTTCGAGCGGGCAGTGGACACCGCTCGGCACGCCATCCGCGACTGAAGGCGTACTGAAGATGTTGGTCGTGCAGCACCCCGCGACGGCGATCCCCGTGCCGTCCCCCCGCGTGGAACGAAGTTCCTCCGCCATCAAGGTCATCCGGCCGTACTTCGGTGCGGTGATGGTCCGGATCAGCGGCGCGCTCGACGAGGACAGCGCCGCCGAGCTCGGCTCGGTCCTCGCCACCTGGGCGCACCGGCGGTTCCCGACGCTGGTGCTCGACCTCTCCGAGGTCGACTTCCTGGACTCGGCCGGGCTTTCCGTGCTCGCGGACATCCACGTCCGGACGGTCCGCGAGAACACCACCCTCCGGATCGTCACCGGCGACAACCGCGTCGTGCGCCGGGCGCTGGCCGGCAGCGGCCTCGACCACGCGCTGAACCTGAGCCCGCTGCCCTCGGGCTGGGAGCGGGCGACGGAGATCCCGAACTAGGCGGGACTTCCGGTACCCGCAGAACGGCGTTCTGCGGGTACCGCGTGCG
Source organism: Amycolatopsis sp. NPDC114478 (assembly GCF_055633805.1). NCBI lineage: Bacteria > Bacillati > Actinomycetota > Actinomycetes > Pseudonocardiales > Pseudonocardiaceae > Amycolatopsis > Amycolatopsis sp. NPDC114478. Next base: position 20,065 of record NZ_JBVKDO010000024.1, read on the forward strand.
TTCAGTGCCGCCGCGGCGCGACGGCCGAGCCTGGCTCGCCGACGCTTCAGGCACCGGCTCCCACGGCTCGTGCGGCGGCCGACGCGGTCCGCTCGGGCGCGAGTGCGGGGGAGCCGGTGCAGCACCGGCCGGCCGTCACCGCGCTGCTGCGTCGTGCCTTCCGGCGTGCTTCGGACCGGTGATCCCCTCGATCGTCTCGCGCAGGGCGTCGTCCGTCGGGGTCGGCTCGATGCCGAACGCCGCCGTCGCCGCCGATGAGTCCAGCACGAACGGCGCGCGCAGCTGGTACCCGACCTCCGGCATCTCGCGCGCCGTCGCGTTGAACAGCCCCGCCAGGCGCAACGCGATCCGGGGCATCGTCGTCACGCGGGCCGGCGGGGCTCCCGCCAGCTCCGCCGCGCGAGCCGCCAAGCTGCGCACCGACATCGGCGGTGGCGTCGGCGCGTGCCACGGCCGGCCCCACGCCCCTTCGTCCGCCGCGACCGCGACCAGCGTGCGCGCGACGTCGCCGACGTACGTCCAGCTGTGCGGCGCGTCGAGGTCGGCCGGGGCCGCCGCGCGCTTGCCCGCCAGGACCTTCGGCAGCACCAGCGCCGTGAACGCCGACAGCGCGCCCGCGCCGAGGTAGTCCGAGCCGCGGACCTCCGCGGTGCGGATCCGGCCGGCGGCGTGCGCCGCCAGCGCGTCGGCCCAGAGCTTCGCCCGCACCTCGCCCTTGACCGAGTTCGGGCGCGCCGGCAGCTGCTCGGTCATCGGCCCGTCGACCGCGCCGTACGCGTACAGGTTCCCGGTCGTGACGAGCACCGCGCCGCTCGTCTCGGCCGCGTGCACCAGCGCCGCACCCAGCGGCGGCCAGTCGGTGGGCCAGCGGTGGTACGCCGGCCCGGCGCAGCTGTACAGCGCGGCCGCGCCGGCCGTGTGCCGCGCGAGCGTGGCGGCGCCGGTCGCGTCCGCGGCCACGAGCCGGACGCCGTCGACGGCCGGGCCGGTGCCGCGCCGGCTCAGCAGGCGGACTTCGTCGCCGCGGGCGGCGAGCAGGCGCGCGGTGGCCGAACCGACCGGACCGGCGCCGACGATGACGTGCAGAGCCATGGAAAACCCCCAAGGAGAACACTGTTCTCGGACGAGAACACCGTACGAGCTCCGGGGTCGTCGAGTCAAGAACAGTGTTCTCGGCTGTGCGACACTGGGGCCGTGTCCGCCTCGTCGTTGCGTGCCCGGGTCCGCTCGGAGATGCACCAGGAGATCAAGGAAGTCGCCCGCCGGCGCCTGGCCGAGGAGGGCGCGAACCTGTCGCTGCGGGCCGTGGCCCGCGACCTGGGCATCGTCGCTTCGGCGCTGTACCGGTACTTCCCGAGCCGCGACGCGCTGCTGACGGCGTTGATCATCGACGCCTACGACGGCCTGGGCGACGCCGCGGTCGAGGCCGAAGCCGCCCTCCCGCGGGAGGACCTGCGCGGCCGGTGGCTCGCGGCGTGCCACGCGGTGCGGTCGTGGGCGCTCGCGCACCCGGCCGAATACGGCCTGCTCTACGGCAACCCCGTCCCCGGTTACGCGGCGCCGCAGGAGACGGTCGGCCCGGCGTCGAAGGTGATCCTGCTGCTGGCGGCCATCGTCGCCGAAGCGCCGGACGGCCCGGCCGGGCCGCCGGTGCCGGCCCCGGTCCGCACCGACCTGCGCCGCCTGGTCGACGAGCAGGCGGGCGACCTCTCGGAGGAGCGCCTGGACCGAGTCCTGCTCGCCTGGACGCACCTGTTCGGCCAGGTCAACTTCGAGGTCTTCCACCGCCTCGACGACATGATCCAGGCGCGCGCGGAGTACTTCGAGCACCACCTGACCCTGCTGGCCGGCCTCGCCGGCCTGCCCTGACGCGGGCTCAGGCGCGGAAGTACGCGCGGAACGTCGTGCCGTGGCCGCCGGTGTGCAGGCGGACCAGGTCGGCCAGGTAGTTGACCAGCAGCAGCCCGCGGCCCCGGGTCTGCTCCGGCGTCGCCGGGTGGCGGCCGGCCAGCGGGTCGGCCAGGGTGCCGCTGTCCTGGACCTCGCAGACGAACTCGCCGGCTTCGTTCCACAGCCGGACCGTGCCCGTGCCGCCGCCGTGTTCGACGCAGTTGGACAGCAGCTCCGTCACCACCACCTCGACGTCGGCCACCTGGTCGGCGTTCAGGCCGCCGGCCTTGGCCTGGACGTGGGCGGCGGCCCGGGCCGCCGAGAGGTCGGTCGTGCCGGCCAGCTCCACCACCCGCTCCGGCGGGGGACCCGGCGGCAGCGGCCGGTTGTAGCGGGCGAGGACGTCGTCGGGCGCGTACGCGGCGCTCGCGCGGTGGCCGGCGCCGTCGATCAGGACGGGGTGCGTCGCCTCGGCGTCGGCCAGCGCGGCCGGGTCGAGGCTCGCGACGTCGTACGGACACAGGATCGTCACGTCCCGGCCGGCGAACGCGTGGTTGATCAGCGCTTCGTGCTGCACGCACGCCGGGTACTCGACGGCCGACCGCCCGGCCCAGATCGGCTCGCCGATGATCCGCACCGGCCCGGCCGGGTGCTTGTCGGCGAAGGCGCGCAGGACCCGCGGGATGATCCGCCCGGGGTTGCGCCCGGCTTCGGTCATGTCCAGCAGCCGGACGCGGTCGGCGTCCGCGCCGAGCTCGCGGCGCAGCAGGTCGAGGTTCGGTCCCGGCACGGCGACGGCCACCGGTTCACCGGCGGCGAGCCCGGCCCAGACGAACGGAACGGTCCCGGCCACGTACTCGGCGTCGTCGCGGTAGAACAGCGCGGGGTGCACGAAGGGGTCGGCGGGCGCGCTCAACTTGCCTCCTCCATCTGCCGAGGACGCCCTCTAGTATGCGCGACCGGCCTCACCGGTCCGGGGGAACCCCGCCTCGGCCCGGTCGCCGGCGTCAGCGGTTCTTCCCGGGCAGGAACTCCTGCAGCTTCGTCTTGACCCCCTGCGCCACAAGGTGGAACGCGTCGGGGTCCCCCTTCAGCACCGCCTGCGCGGCCGACTTCACCTGCTCGAACGTCGCGTGCGGCGGGATCGGCGGCACCTCGGGGTCGCAGCGGACGTCCAGCACCGCCGGCTTCCCCGCGGACAGCGCGGTGTCCCACGCCGGCGCGAGCTGGTCCGGCTTGTCGACGGTGACCGCGGTCAGGCCCAGCGAGAGCGCGAAGCCGGCGTAGTCGACGTCCGGCAGGCTCTGGGACTCCTCGAACTTCGGCGCGCCGCCCATCGCGCGCAGCTCCCAGGTGACCTGGTTCAGGTCGTTGTTGTGGAACACGCAGATCACGCAGCGCGGGTCGCTCCACAGGTGCTGGTAACGGGCGATGGTGATCAGCTCGGCGAGGCCGTTCATCTGCATGGCGCCGTCGCCGACGAGCGCGATCACCGGCCGGTCCGGGTGGGCGAACTTCGCGCCGATCGCGTACGGCACGGCCGGCCCCATGGTGGCCAGCGTCCCCGACAGCGACCCGCGGATCTCGCCGCGGATCCGGAGGTTGCGGGCGTACCAGTTGGTGGACGAACCGGAGTCGGCGGTGACGATGGCGTTGTCCGGAATCCGCTTCGACAGCTCGGAAACGACGGCCATCGGGTTGACCGGGTCGGCGTCGACCGCGGCTTCCTTCTCGACGGTCTCCCACCAGGAAGCGACGTTCTTCTCGATCGTCTCGCGCCACGACCGGTCCGGCTTGGCCGCCAGCTTGGGCAGCAGCGCGCGCAGCGTGGCCGCGCTGTCGCCGACGAGGTTGACCTCGGTCGGGTAGCGCATCCCGATCAACCGGCCGTCCAGGTCGATCTGCACCGCCCGGGCCTGGCCGAAGTCCGGCAGGAACTGGCTGTACGGGAAGTTCGAGCCGACGATCAGCAGCGTGTCGCAGTCGCGCATGAGCTCGTAGCTCGGCCGGGTGCCGAGCAGCCCGATCGCGCCGGTCACGTACGGCAGCTCGTCGGACAGGACGTCCTTGCCCAGCAACGCTTTCGCGACCCCGGCGCCGGTGATCTCGGCGAGCTGCCGGACTTCTTCGGCGGCGCCGCGCGCGCCCTGCCCGACCAGGACGGCGACCTTCTCGCCGGCGTTGAGCACCTCGGCCGCCGCGTCGAGGTCCCGCTCGGGCGGGACCGGCGCGGACCACGACGTGCTCGGCGGGCTGGACGGCACCTGCTTGAACGCGTGCTTCGGCGCTTCGTACGGTTCTTCCTGCAGGTCGGCGGGGATGATCAGCGCGGTCGGGCAGCGGCCGGCTTCGGCCGTGCGGATCGCGCGGTCGAGCGCGTTCGGCAGCTGCTCGGCGACGTTGACCTCGACGAGGTATTCGCTCGCGACGTCCTTGTAGAGCGCCTGCAGGTCGACTTCCTGCTGGTAGCTGCCGCCCATCGCGCTGCGTGCGGTCTGCCCGACGATCGCGACGACCGGGACGTGGTCGAGCTTGGCGTCGTAGAGCCCGTTGAGCAGGTGGATCGCGCCCGGGCCGGACGTGGCCATGCAGACCCCGACGCGGCCGCTGAACTTCGCGTAGCCGACCGCCGAGAACGCGGCCATCTCCTCGTGCCGCGCCTGCACGAACCGCGGCTGGTTGTCCGCTTTGCCGAACGAGGCGACGAGGCCGTTGATCCCGTCGCCGGGGTAGGCGAAGACCTGCTCGACACCCCACTCGCGCAAGCGTTGGAGCAGGTAATCGCCGACTGTCTGTGCCATGAGTAACTCCCTGTGCGTCCTGGGCTTCCGGTGGCCGGTTACCCGTATGGCGCCCGTGGAATCGCGATACCCGCTCCCGACCGGTCAGGGCTGCCGCGGCCGGTCGTGGTCGTTGAGCCGGGCCGTCTCGATGCTGCGCAGGAACGCCACCGGGTCCGAGCCGAACTCCTCGAGCGCGCGGTGGCGGATCCCCGCCGCGATCAGCGTCGAGCCGACCGCCCACACCGCGACCACCACGACCACCGCGGGCGCCGGGAGCACGCGGCCCAGGAAGGCCAAGCACACCGTCGCGGCCAGCACCGCGACCTGGGCTGCGCCGCTGTACCAGCGCTCCGCCGGGCCGGACGAGAACACCCGGGTGCCCGCCAGGTACAGCGCCAGGCCGATGGTCGTGTACCAGCTCGCCGCCTGGGGCGGGGATTCGTGCAGCGACAGGTTCACCCCCGCCGCGATGAGCAGCAGCGCGAACGCCGGGAACAGGTGGCCGCCCGCGTAGAGCGAATACGCGAGCGCCGGGTTACCGCCCGAGAGGTCGAGCATGCGCTCGTAGATCAACGCGGCCGACGTGAAGTACAGCCACCACAGCGCGCCCGCCATCACCAGCCCGGCGACCAGGGACGCCCAGTACGCGAGGTCGTCGGCCGGCCGCTCGAGCGCCGCCGTGCCGACCGTGATCACCAGCTCGCCGAGCAGCAGGATCATGAACAGCCCGAACCGCTCCGCCAGGTGCGCCGAGTCGACCGCCAGGTTCGGGTCGCGCGGCGGCGCCCACATGCTCCGCCACCGCGCCTCTCGCGTGGGCCGTTCCCGCCGCTCGCCGCGACGCCGTTTCGGCCGGTCGCCGAGCAGCAGGAACCCCGCCTCCTGCAGCAGCGCGACCACCCACAGCACCCACGTGTACGGGATGACCGCCGACACGCCGAACAGGACCGCCGAGAGCGTGTAGCCCCAGCTGATCCGCCGCTGGTCCAGACCGTCGCGGGCCGGCCAGCGGTGCGCGGCCGCGAGGATCAGGCGGACGGCGGCCATGGCCGCCGCGAAGATCGCCGGGTGCCCGTCGAAGACGTGGTGCGCCTGCGTGGCGGCGATCCCGCAGGGGATCGTGCCGGCGAGGACGAACAGCCGGTCGGCGACGCGGCTGTCGTCGCCGCGGCGGTTGTACAGCACGGCGAAGCCGATCCACGTCCACCACAGCGTCGCGAACAGGCCGCCCGCGGCGGCCACCCGCGCCCAGTGCGGGTCCGCGACGACGCCGTGCGCCACCTGGCCCACCGCGAACACGAAGACCAGGTCGAAGTACAGCTCGACCCAGCCGACCCGCTTGCCGCCGCCGGTTTCGTCCACATCGGTCACGACGGCGATTCTGCCGGGCCGGTGGCGAGGACCCACGGCCGGGCGCCGGGGGAATTATTAACACACCATTCGAACAATGGGCGGAATTCGTCCCGGCAACTGCTGTGGGTAATTCTGCCGCCAATGCGACCGAGGCGCGCGTTTACCGCTCGGTAGGCCCTGGAGCTGCGCGAATCTGCTTGTACGGTGTGCAAGCAGCGATCGCCGGAACACGATGCGTGAACCGGCGAAGGGAATCGTGGCCAATTCGATCAGCGCGTTCCGAAACGCCGCTGCTCAGGGTTGACAAGGATGCCGGACGTGGGGTTCTCTGCTGGTCGGCTCGATCAACGCCACGTCCGTGATCGGCCCTGGGGCCCTCGTCCTGTCCGAGTTCGACGTCAGCCGTGCGCGCGGCTGGGAATCGAGCGATTCCGCCATGCACGAAAGCAGATCCACGCCCCGCCTGCCGGTGGACGCCGCGTGGTGGCCGGCGCACTGGAGCGTCCGCACCAAGATCAGCGTCGTCCTGCTGCTGCCGGTCCTGGTCGCGGTGGCGCTCGCGGAAGTCCGGATCCAGGGCGAGCTCGACCGCGCGACCGCGCTCAGCGCGGCCCGCGACCGGCTGCCGGTGCTGCACGACACGATCGACCTGACCGGTTCGCTGGGTGAGGAGATGGTCGCCGCGGTGGCGGTCCCGGCGGGCGCGCCGAACACGCTGACCGCGGCCGTCGACGCGAAGGTCGCCGCCGTCCAGCGCGACATCGGCTTCGCGCCGCTGCCCGCCGACACCGGCCGCGCGCTGAACACCGCGCTGGGCAAGCTCGCCGGGATCCGCGCGGCCGGCGCCGGCGGCGGCGACGTCCGTACCAAGGCGGCGGGCTACAACGACATCATCGCCACCCTCGGCGACCTCGTGCCTTCGTTCGTCCCTGCCGACGCCGGCACCGAAACCGCGACCGGCGCGGAAACCACCCGGCTGCTGGTGCACCTGCGCGCCGAGCTGGCCACCGAAGAGACCTTCGCGCGGGCGGCGCAGAACAGCCCCGACGACGCCTCGCTGCGCCCGGCCGTCGTGCAGACCGCCGCCGAGCAGGAGGTGCTCGGCGAGCAGGTCGGACACCAGCTCACCGGCGACCGGCTGAACCGGTTCAAGGCGGCGACGAGCTCCGCCGACGCCCGCCTCGAGACGCTGCAGGACTCCGGCAACGGCGGCACCGCGGCGCTCGCGTCGTTCGCCCCCTCGATCGCCGCCGAGACGACCGGCGTGACGGCCGTGCTGAACGACGTCTCGGCGAAGCTGGCGGGCGACGTCTCGGCCGCGGCCGACCGGGCCCGGTCCGACTCGCTGCGCGACACGGCCCTGGTCCTCGGCGCGCTGCTCGGCGCGCTCGCGATCGCGCTGCTGGTGGTGCGGTCGCTGGTGACGCCGGTGCGGCGGCTGCGCGCGGCCGCCCTGCGCGCGGCGAACGAACAGCTCCCGGAGACCGTCCGGCAGGTCCGGGAGGGCCACGACGTCGACTGGCGCGCGGTGCCCGACTCCGGCGTCAAGACCGAGGAGGAGATCGGGCAGCTGGCCCGGGCGTTCGACGACATGCACCGGCAGGCGGTCCGGCTCGCCGTCGAGCAGGCCGAGCTGCGCAAGCAGGTCAGTGAGATGTTCATGACGCTGTCGCGGCGGAGCCAGTCGCTGGTCGAGCAGCAGCTGTCGATCATCGAAGACCTCGAGGCGGGGGAGCAGAGCCCGAAGCGGCTCGACGAGCTGTTCCGGATCGACCACATCGCGACCCGGCTGCGCCGCAACGGCGAGAACCTGCACGTCCTGGCGGGCGGGCGCCCGGTCCGGCACGGCCGCGAACCCGTGCCGACGCGCGACCTGCTGCGCGCGGCGACGTCGGAGGTCAAGGACTACCGGCGGGTGGCGCTGGGCAACGCGCCGCGCAGCTCGGTGCAGCCCGAGGCGGCCGCGGACGTCGTGCACATCCTCGCGGAGCTGCTGGAGAACGCGACGCGGTATTCGCCGCCGGAGCACAAGGTGGCGCTGACGGCCGACCGCGGTGCCGACGGCGGGCTGCTCATCGAGGTCGTCGACCAGGGGCTGGGCATGACCCCGGCGGAGCTCGCGGCGGTGAACGAGCGCCTCGCGGCGGCCGGGACGGTCGGCCCGGAGACGACCCGCCGGATGGGGCTGTTCGTGGTCGGCCGGCTCGCGGCGCTGCACGGGGTGACGGTCCGGCTGCGCGCGACGGGCACGGGCGCCCGCCACGCGGGTGTGACGGCGAGCGTCCACGTCCCGGGCGCGCTGGTGATCGCGGACCTGGCCCGCCCGATCGGCGCCGGGAGGCTGGTGTCGGCGGGAGCGAACCGCAACGGCCACACCCGGCCCCCGGTGGTCCCGGCGCAGGGGTCGACGCCGATCTTCGAGCAGGTCGTGACGAGCTGGTTCACCGAGCCGGTGGCCAAGCCGGTGGTCTGCCGGAACGGCTCGGCCGGGCCGGGGGAGTGGGCGGCGGTGGGAAAGAGGGAACCGGCGCCGTCGGAGTCCACAGTGGACTGGCCGCCCACCGAGGCAAAGGTAGAGGACGAAGCTCCGGTGGCACAACGGAGTTCCGCCGCCGAAACAACGCCGTCCACTGCGCAGGCCGAGGACTCGGCGATCTCCGCGACGGACTGGCTCACCTCGGTCGAAAAGCCCGTCGCGCGGCCCGAAAAGCCCGTCGTCGGCGAGTGGGACACCCCGGCCGACCGCGCCCGGCAAGCCGCCGAAAGCGCTCTCAAGCCCGCCCCCGCGCAACGGCTCACCGAGGCCGGCCTGCCCACCCGGCGGCCCGGCGCCCAGCTCGCCCCCGGCGCGGCCGCCCCGCGCGTGCGCGAGCCGGACGGCGGGTCGTTCCGCGACGCCGCCGCCGTCCGCACCAGCCTCTCCCGCCATTACCAGGGGATGCGCGCGGCCCGGCGGGAGACCGCGGCCCGCGCCGAAGAATCCGGAAAGGACGAAGTGGATCCGCGATGACGGAACTTCCCGGCGTGCCGCGCCGCACCGGCACCGAACCGTCGGCCCGGTCCCTCAGCGGGACGCTGGCCTTCCCCGGTTCCGCCGCGCCGCCCGAACGGACGGCGACGCTGAACTGGCTGGTCAACGGGTTCGTCCAGGACGTGTCGGGGGTCGCGCACGCCGTGCTGGTCTCCGCCGACGGCCTGCTCGTGGCCGCCGACGAGTCGCTGCCCCGCGAGCGTGCCGACCAGCTGGCGGCCATCGCCGCCGGCCTGTCCAGCTTGTCGCTGGGCACCGCCGAGCTGTTCACCGCCGGGCGGGTGGTGCAGTCGGTGATCGAGATGGAGCAGGGGTTCCTGCTGCTGATGAGCGTCGGCGACGGCTCGAACCTCGTCGTGCTCGCCTCGACCGGCTGCGACATCGGGCTGGTCGGCTACGAGATGACGATGCTGGTCGAGCGGGTGGGGCAGAAGGTCGACGTGCCCGCGCGCGAGATGCCGGTGGCCCAGGACCGCCGGTGATCGACGACCCGCCGCCCGGGCCGCACGGGGAGGAGCCGCGGCGCAGCGCGTCGCTGGCCCGCCCGTACGCCTGGACGGAAGGCCGGACGGCGCCGGCGGTCGAGATCGCTGTCGAAGCGCTGGTCGAGACCACGGCGGCGGGCCGGGCCGAAGCCGGCTACCCCGGGTCGAGCGCGCTGGCGGAGGTCACCGAGCTGTGCCTGCGGCCGCGGTCGCTGATGGAGATCGCCGCACTGCTGTCGCTGCCGCTCGGCGTGGTCCGCGTGCTCGTGTCGGACCTGATGCAGGACAACCTGGTGATCGTTCGCGACACGCTGTCGGACACCTCCACCTGGGACGAGCGCCACGATCTGATGGAACGCGTGCTGCACGGGCTGCGCGACCTGTAGGAAGGACTCTGCGATGGAGCATTTCGCGCTGGGGCACTGGCTGCTGGTGCTCGCGTACCTGACGTCGGTCGTGGGCTGCGCGCTCGGGCTGGCGTGCGCGGTGCAGGCCCGCCACGCGGCGAACCCCCGCCACCGCATGCGGTGGCTCGTGCTGGCGGCGGTCTCGATCGGCGGCGTCGGCATCTGGCTGATGCACTTCGTCGCGATGCTCGGCTTCAGCACGCCGGGGATGCCGGTCCGCTACGACATCTTCCGCACGGTGCTGTCGGCGATCCTGTCGGTCGGGGCGGTGTTCGCGGGCCTGCTGGTGGTGGGCGGCCGCGCGAAGTTCGGCTGGTGGCGCCTCGCGCTCGGCGGCGTGATCACGGGCCTGGCGGTGAACGTCATGCACTACACGGGGATGTCGGCCTTGCGGGTGAAAGGCGACTTCGGCTACGACGGCGCCCTGGTGGCGCTGTCGGTGGTGATCGCGGTGGTGGCCGCGACGGCGGCGCTGTGGTTCGCGGTGTTCCTCGACCGGCTGCCGCTGCGGTTGCTGGCGGGGTTCGTGATGGGCGCGGCGGTGACGGGCATGCACTACACGGGCATGGCGGCGGTCCGGATGCACATGGACATGAACGCTCCGGACCCCGCCGGGGTCGAGGTGTTCTCGTTCCTGTTCCCGGTGTTCGTGCTGGCGGCGATCGCGATGGCGGTGCCGCTGTGCGCGGTGCTGATGGCGCCGGCGGTGTCCCCGAAGGCCGAGGAGCCGCAGCCGGTCACGGTGTGAGCTGCTCGCGGATGGCGTCGGTGTCGAGCAGCGACCAGATCTCGGCGATCTTGCCGTCTTCGTAGCGGTAGAAGACGTGTTCGACGAAGGAGATGCGCTCGCCGGTCGGCGGAATGCCGCGAAAGACCTTGACGGGAGTGCAGTCGAACCGGATGCGGCACGCGACCTGGTCGCCCTGGACGACGAGGCGTTCGATCGCGTAGTGGAGATCGGGGATCTCGGTGGCGTCGCGCTTCAGGAGGTCCTGGAACTCGGCGACGCTCAGGGTGCGGCCGTTGTGGACGACCGGGTCGTGCGCGAACGCGCCGAGGTCGGCGAAGCGCCGCTCGTTCAGGCAGGTGAGGTAGGCGCGGTAGCGCTCTTCGAGGTCCGCCACGGTTCCCTCACGCCTTCCCCGGCCGGCTGTCCGAAGTGGACCGATCGGGCTCCACTCCGAACTTCTCGATCACGAACCGCCAGAACAGCGGCACCGCCTCGGAGCCGGGCCGGAAGATCCCGTCGTCGTGGCCGGTGACCGACCGGTGCTCGATGAACACGCCGCCCGCGCCGACGTAACCGGACGACGGGGACCGGACGACCACGACCGGGACCGGCGGGTGCTCCGGCAGGGGGCGGGCCGCGACCACCAGGTCGTGCATCGACATCAGCCCGCCAGCTGCCGCTCGCCGCCGCACGCGAGCACGCTGGCGGCGATGTCGGCCAGCGGCCGCAGCTCCGCGTGTTTCGCGGCCATGGCGTCGAACCGGGTGGTGATCTCCCGCCAGGGGACCTCGTGGAACCGACCGGGCCACGCCCGCGAGTTCGACCGCATGCCACCAGTGTGGCAAACGGCCCGCGGGGAACCTCCCCGCGGGCCGTCACCTCAACCCCCTACAGGATGCACAGCAGCGAACACGCGGTCGCCGACGACCACGCCGTGTGCGACGGCGGCGTCCCCGGCGGGACGTTCGCCGGCAGGTAGCTCACCTTCGCCTGGTTCGTGATCGGGAACAGGCTCAGCAGCGCGTACGTCGAGCAGTAGACCTGCTTCGACTGACCCGCCGCCAACGTGAAGTCCGCCGTCTGGCAGGACGGCTCCACGCTGTCCACCACGTGCGCGGACGTGATCCCGACCGGGCCGAGGTCGGTGACCGTGATCCGCCAGTACGCCGTCGCGTTCAGCAGGCCCAGGAGCCCGACCCCCGCCTGCTTCGCCCACGGTCCGGTGCCACCCGGGCCGCACTTCGAAGCCGACGACGACGTGCAGATCTCCTTCTCCACCTTGACCTTCGGCGTGCACGACGCGCCCGGCGCGACCGGGAGCGTCACCGTGTTCGACGTGAACGAGCCCGTCGAATCCGTGCCCGACGCCGTGTTCGCCACCGACGACACCGCGCAGTCCGCCGAGATCGTCGTGCGGAAGCACAGCTGCGGCGCGTCGCCCGCGTAGTCCACCACCAGCCGGCCGGCGAACCCGGCCGCGGAGTGCAGGACCAGCGTGGTCGTCACCGTGATCGACGGGTGCGCCGCCACGGAGACGCCGGTGAGGTCGACCGAGCCGTCCGGGGCGAAGCCCGGCGTCGGCACCGTCGCGCCGTCCTGGTCGACCACGGTGACCCGCGACGCCGCGAAGTCGACGTTCGCCGGGTCGACGCCCGTCAGCCGCGCCGCCGTGTACCCCTGGACGTGCGAACCGCCGTCGCAGTAGAAGTCACCCGGCTTCAGCGTCACCTGGCCACCCGAACGGACGCAGGGCGTGGCCCCGGTCGTGGGATCCATCGAGAACAGCACGCCCGCGTCGCCCAGGCCGATCAGGCAGCCGGACGGCGGGTCGTACGAATACCCGTAGTCCCGCGTGGCCCCGCCGTTCACCGACGGGTGCGTGATCGGCCCCGGCAGGCCCGCGCACGCCGTGCCCGTCGTCCAGTCGTGGCAGAGCGCCGCCCCCGCGTAGCCGCCGTTCCAGATCGGCAGGTAGCTGCGCTTGTGGCCGGTGGGATCGGTGACGACCTCCGGCGGGAAGGCGTACACGCCGCCCGGCAGCGCGGCCGGTCCCGGCGGGGCCGCGAGCGCGGAACCGTCGAGGGCGTAGCACGTCGTGACGTCCGTCCCGCCGGTCGTCGTCGCGCACGCGCCCACCGGGGCGCCGCTCGCGTCGAAGGCCGTGTAGTCGTTGTAGTTGTAGTTGCCGGCGGGGCCGGTCGGGCGCGAGGACGCCCAGTTCGCGCACGCCGTGGCCGTCGCCGGGTCGAAGCAGCCCAGCGACGGTTGCTGCCCGGTGCCCGGGCTCGACGTCGACGCGAGCACCTTGCCCGCCACGACCGTCACCGCGCCGTAGACGTACGGCTGGTTGGCCGCCGGCACGATCGGCGCGTACGGCTGGCCGCCGCAGGCACTCTGCGTGGCGATGGTCCAGCACACCACGGCGCCGGAGGTGACGATGCCGTACAGGTTGCCGGCGCTCTCCACGAAGCCGCCGATGCTGCGCACCGGTGGTGATCCGCCCAGCGCGGCCAGCGGCCAGTACCCGCAGTTGGCCGCGGCGGCCAGGTCGAGGCAGCCGACGCCGGTCGAGGACGCGGTGACGGCGGGGTAGTAGACCTTCGCGGGCGCGGCGGGGTCGCGCACGTACTGCTCGACCATGGTGCTGGCGATGTCCCCGGCCCCCAGGGTGCCGAGCGGGCCGGGTGCGGTGTTGAGCACCTTCGGCCACGGGCCGCCCGGGCAGCGCTGCCCGGTGGCGAGGTCGGTGCAGACCACCTTCGGCGAAGCGGCCCCCAGGTGGTGGTAGATGTTCCAGGCCTGCAGCGTGCCGCCCGGCGGGCGGTACAGGATCGGGCTGAAGCCGTCGCCGCCGGTCGCCGTCGTGACCGCCTGCACGGGCGGGGTGAGGGCACCGGACAGCGAGGTCGCGTCGGGCCCGGCGTCCGGGTCGGTCGCCCGCACGGCGGTGACGCCGGACGCGGGTTCGGTGCCGGTGAACGTGGTGCCGTCGGTGGACCACGACGGCGTCCAGCCGGGCGGGGCGTGCAGCGAGCCGGACTGGAACGCCTGGCCCGCGCCGACGGCGTCGGTGATGGTGGCGGCGCCGGACCCGGTCGCCTGGTCGTCGTAGCCGATGACCCAGTTCGCGGTGGCGCCGTGGTCGGCGGGGGATCCGGTGCCCTGCACGGACTTCGTGAGCCCCGAGACGGCGGCGGCTTCGGCGGCCACGGGCAGCGCGACGGCGGAGGCCGCGACGAGCACGAGGGGCAGCGCGGCACCCAGCATGCGTCTTCGCATGAATGGTCCTCGATTCTTTCGCGAGAGTGGGTTCCGGGAATCGTTTTCCCGGCCGAAGGAAAATCCTATGCCGTGCCGAGAGTGCGTTGAAGCGCACTCACCCGGGCGCCAGAAAGGCTATGCCAACAGCGCAGTTCGTTACCGACGCGAAACAATGAACGCCCGCTGTGGCAAGGGGTTTCCGGTGACCGCTCACCCGGATGCCGCCATGACGTCACTCGATCGGGTAACGGCCGGTCGCGAAAACCGGCGTGATTCTCCGGTGGTGATGATCTATTTTCCGGATGCGCTCAGCCGGATTCGGCGTCGAAGCGGAGTTTCGACGTGATGCGGTACCGGTCGCCCCGGTACACCGATCGCGTCAGCTCGACGGCTTGACCCGTCGTGTCGCGGGTGAGCCGCTCGATGTGGAGGATCGGCGCGTACACCGCGATCTCGAGCAGCTCGGCCTGCTCCGGGTTGGTCACCGCCGGCTCGATCGTCTGCACCGCGTCCGACACCACGATCCCGAACCGCTCGCGCAGCAGCCGGTAGAAGTTGCCCGATTCCAGGTCCGCCACGGCGAGCCCGGGGACCAGGGACGCCGGCAGCGCCAGCTGCTCGATCGCGATCGGCTCGTCGTCGACGTACCGGACCCGGGTGACGCGCAGCACCGGCGTGCCCGGTTCGAGTTCCAGGTCGGCGGCCAAGGACCGCGGGGCCGGGGAGACCGCGAACGCGACCACCCGGCTCGTCCAATGCCCCTCGGCGGGCGGGACGGCGAGGCCCGTCGCCAGTTCCTGGGTCACCTTCTGCGGGCTCGTGAACGTCCCGCGCCCGCGCTGGCGCACCAGCAGCCCGGTGCGGGTCAGCTCGTCGATCGCCGCCCGGACGGTCGGGCGGGACACGCCCAGCTCGGCGGCGAGGTCGCGTTCGGACGCCAGCCCGGTGCCGGGACCGGCGTTCTCGATCACCTTGAGCAGGTGCCGCCGGACGCGGTCGCGCTTCACGGTGGGCGGGCGGTCCGCCGGCTCGCCACCTTCGTTTCGGGGGCTCCGGGTGGCGGAGCCCCCGGCCTGGGGCGAAGCCCCGGATGCCTCACCTTCTGTTCGGGGGCTCCGGGTGGCGGAGCCCCCGGCCCGGGGCGAAGCCCCGGGTGATACAGCGGTCAAGGCACCGTCTTCCCGGATAGGGGGACCGCGCCGGCGAACCGGACGCGCTCCTTGGGCAGGGCGTCCAGGGCGCGCAGCCGTTCGAGGTGACCGGCCAGGCGCTCCTGGAATTCAGCATAACGGCGCTCCGGCGGCGACCACGCGCGCTCGGCCAGCGCGCACAGCCGCGGGAACGCCAGGTGGCGGACGTGGTCGGGCGTCGGCGCGTGCTCGGTCCACAGCTGGGCCTGCGTGCCGAGCACGCCGGGCCGGGTCCCGTCGCTGACCGGGAGCCCGCCGTCCAGGGGGTCGAAGCGGTAGACGTCCCGGAGTGTCGTGACGTCCGCGCGCGGCGGTTCGCCCGGTTCCTCGCTCTGCCGGTAGTCGAAGTACGTCGACGTGTGCGGCGCCATGATCACCTGGTGCCCGCGGGCCACGGCGAGGGCGCCGTGCGCGGCGTCGCGCCAGGCCGTGACGACCAGGTCCGGTGGCAGCCGGCCCGCGGCGTGGCCGGTTTCGTCCCAGCAGACGGCTTGCCGGCCGAGGTCCGCCAGGAACCGGTGCAGCTCGCCGAGGAACCACGGGTGCAGCTCGGCGGTGCCGCCCAGCTCGAGCTGGGCCGCTTTGGCGCGCGCGACCGGGCTGGACGCCCACTGCGTCGTCGGGCACTCGTCGCCGCCGATGTGCAGGTGCCGCGCCGGGAAGACGTCCGCGACCTGGGTGAGCACCTCCCGGAAGAAGGCGAACGCGCCGTCGTGGACGCCGAGGATGTCCGGGCTGATGCCCCACGCCGTCCACACCGGCAGCCGCACCTCCGGCCGGTTGCCCAGCTCGGGGTAGGCGGCCAAGGCCGCGCGCACGTGCCCGGGCAGGTCGATCTCCGGCACGATCCGCACGCCGCGGTCGGCCGCGAACGCGACGAGCTCCCGCAGCTCGCGCTGGGTGTAGAAGCCGCCGTGGGGAACGCCGTCGTAGACGTCGCTGCCGGCCGCGCCGACCATCGACTCCGTGCGCCAGGCGCCGACTTCGGTGAGCCGCGGCCATCCGTCGATCTCGATCCGCCAGCCTTGGTCGTCGGTGAGGTGCAGGTGCAGCACGTTGTACTTGTGCAGCGCCAGCAGGTCGACGAACTCGCGCAGGAACTCCGGCGGCATGAAGTGCCGGGCGACGTCGAGCAGCACCCCGCGCCACGGCAGCCGGGGCGCGTCGCGGACGTGCAGGCAGGGCAGCCGCGGTGGCCCGTGCAGCGGCACCAGCTGGCGGAGGGACTGCACGCCGTTGCGCAGCCCGGCTTCGGTCGACGCGGTCAGCAGCGCACCCGTCGGCGTGACGTCGAGTTCGTAACCCTCCAGTCCGTGGTTTCCCTCCCGCACGAGGTCGAGGCGGATCGCCGGTCCACTGTGGATCGTGGGCCGGGGCAGGTAGCCGGCGAGCAGGCGCGCCGGGCGTTCGGCGCCGCGGCCGGCCAGCACGCGCAGCCCGCCGGCGGGCGCGAACGAGCCGGCGCGGCGGGTCAGCCGCGCGGGGTGGGGGATGATCATCAGCCCTTCACCGCGCCCGCGGTCATGCCTTCGACCAGGTGGCGCTGCACGAGCGCGAAGAAGACGACGACGGGCAGCGCGAACAGCGTCGACGCGGCGATCAGGCCGCCGTAGTCGGTGCCCGTGCTCGTGCTGAACGACACCAGCCACACCGGCAGCGTGTAGCCCGAACTGTCCTTCATGATCACGTACGCGAACAGGAAGTCGTTCCACGCCGTGATGAACGCGAACACGCTGGTCGCGATCAGCCCGGGCAGCACCAGCGGCAGCAGGACCGAGCGCATGACCCGCCCGCGCGTCGCGCCGTCGACCATCGCCGCCTCCTCGAGCTCGACCGGGATGCCGTGCAGGAACCCGCGCAGCGTCCAGATCGTGAACGGCAGCACGAGCGCCACGTACGTCAGGACCAGCCCGAACAGCGTGTCGAGCAGGTGCGCGCTCTTGAGGCCGAGGAACAGCGGGATGACCAGCGCGGGCACCGGCACCATCTGCAGCACCAGCACACCGATGAGGAAGCTGCGGCGGCCGAAGAACCGGAAGCGCGTCAACGCCGTCGCGGCCAGGAACGCGACCACAATGGACAGTGCGACCACCGCGACGACGACCACGACGCTGTTGACCAGGTCCTGCACGAACCCGGGCTTGGCGAGCGCGTCGGCGAAGTTGTCCAGGGTGATGTCCACCGGCAGGAACTCCGGCGTCGGCTGGAGGATCTTGCCCGCGGGCTTGAACGCCGTGAGCACCATCCAGTAGACCGGGAAGATCCACACGAGGCAGAAGAGGACGGCTGTGGCGTTGCGGCCGATCCGCCGGATCACAGGTCCTCCCCGGAGCGGACGAGCCGCCGCACGTACACGGCCGTCATCGCGACGAGCAGCGCGACCGACACGACGGCGATCGCCGCGCCCTGCCCGAAGTTGTTGCCGCTGAACGCCCTCGTGAACGTCCAGATGCCGAGCGTCGTCGTGCCGTCGTTCGGGCCGCCCTGGGTCAGGATCCAGATCTGGTTGAACACGGTGAAGTCCCAGATCACCGACAGGATGGTGACCAGGCCGAGGATCGGCTGCAGGAACGGAAAGGTGATGGTGCGGTGCACCCGCCACGGCCGGGCGCCGTCGAGCGCGGCGGCTTCGTAGTACGAACGCGGGATCTGCGACAGGCCCGCGTACAGCGTGAGCGCGACGAACGGCACGGACTGCCAGACGACCAGCAGCCAGACGAGCGTGAACGCCGACGCCGGGGACGTCGTCCAGTCGCGCTGGGTGAGGTCGCCGAAGCCGACCTGGGTGAGCAGCCAGTTGACCACGCCGTAGCCGGGCTGGAAGAGCCACTGCCAGACCAGGGTGGACGCCACGTTCGGCAGCGCCCACGCCGCGATCAGGCAGAGCGTGACGGTCGTGCGCATGCCGCGGCCCAGGCGTTGCAGCAGCAGCGCGACGCCGAACCCGATGACGAGCGTGCCGACCACCAGGGCCGCGCAGAACCCGATGCTGCGCGCGAGGACCGGGAGGAGCTGGTCGTCGCCGAGGACGGCGGCGTAGTTGTCCCAGCCCGCGAAGCTCGTCGTGCCGGTGAACAGCGACCGCAGGCCGTACCGCTGCGTCGAGATGACGACCAGACGCACCAAGGGGTAGCCCAGGACGAGTCCGAGCAGGACGGTCGCGGGCAGCAGCAGGCCGTAGGGCAGCAGCGAACGGCGCCGGCGCGGCGTGGCCGGGCTCGGCGGGGCTTCGGGCGGCGCTTTCACCAGCAGCACGAGGACTCCTTCGCGGAAAAGGGGCGGGGTGGCCCGGTTGGGGACGGCAGTCGGCCGGGCCACCCCGCCGGTCAGCGGGCGTTCAGCGCCTCGGTCAGGTGAGCGTCGAAGTCCTTGGCGGCGTCGGCGATCGGCCGGCGCCCGGTGGCGATGTCCGCGAAGAAGGTGTTGATCGACTTGTCGCTCTCGATGGTCGCCCAGCCGGGCGCGGCCGGGGTCGCGACGCTCGTCTTGGCGGCGGTGGCGAAGGCGGCGTTGAGCGGCGGCAGGGTCGGCGTGATCTGGTCGATCAGCTGGGTGGAGACGGGGGTCCAGCCGTCGATGCCGACGATCGCGTCGCGCTGGACGGCGGGGTCGGTCGCGGCCTTGACGTAGGCGAGGGCGAGGTCGGGGTTGCGGCTCTTGGCGGCGACGGCGAGGTCGGACCCGCCGAGGAACACCGGCTGCGTCTTGCCGGGCGTGGCGCTGGGGAACGGGAAGGTGCCCAGGTGGTCCTTCAGCTCCGGCTTGTTCTTGACGACGGTGTTGACGCTCGTGTCGAGGATCGCGCCGGCGCCGCCGGAGGAGAAGATCGCGGCCTGGTCGGGGGCCTTGGTGTCGACGTTGCGGGAGGCGGGGGAGGAGTAGGC
The DNA here is from genome assembly GCF_055633805.1 of Amycolatopsis sp. NPDC114478. Lineage (NCBI taxonomy): Bacteria > Bacillati > Actinomycetota > Actinomycetes > Pseudonocardiales > Pseudonocardiaceae > Amycolatopsis > Amycolatopsis sp. NPDC114478. Next base: position 39,079 of record NZ_JBVKDO010000024.1, read on the forward strand.
GTTCTGGAAGTCCTTCCAGGCGTGCAGGCCCTTCTGCGCCTCGGGGCTTTCGAGCGCGCCGGCCCACTTGCCGTCCTTCTGCGTGGCGATCCGGCCACCGGCGTCCCAGACGAACTGCAGCGCGCCGAACCAGTACTTGCCGGGGAAGTGGAAGGCGGAGTAGTCCGCGGCGGGGTGCTTGGCCTTGATCTTGTCGAGGTCCTGGGTGAGCTCCGGGAACGTCTTCGGGGGCGCGGTGATCCCGGCGTCGGCCCAGACCCGCTTGTCGTAGATGACCGCGCGGTTGCCGGCGAACAGCGGGGCGCCGTAGAGGTGTCCGTCCACAGTGGCCGGTCCGGCCAGGCCGTCCAGCCAGGTCTGGCCGGCGGCGAGCTCGTCGCGGTGCGGGTTGAGGTCGGCGAGGGCGCCGTTGGCGGCGAAGAGCGGGACGTCGGTGTTGCCGATCTCGATGACGTCGGGGGTGTTGTCCTGCGCGAGGGCGGTGCTGATCTTGGTGTTGATGTTGTCCCACTCCTGGATCTGCACGGTGACCTTCGCGCCGGTGGCCTTCTCGAACGCGGCGCCGATCGCCGCGGTGGCCTTGTCGGACAGGTCGCCGTTCATCAGCCAGACGGTCAGCTGCCCGCCGCCCTGGGCGGACGGGGCGGGGGTGTCGGTACCGCAGGCGGCGGTGGCGGTCACGGCGGCGACGGCCAGGGCGGCGGCGAAAGTGCGTCTGCGCATGGGAGTTCCCGGGGAGTGAGGCGGTGGGGGAGTGGCGGTCGTGAGTGGGAAACGGCGTTCCGACCCTGTTTCCCGCTCACGAGCGGGTGTGCGGGAAGGGGCCGCGGCCCGGGTTGGTCCCTGTGACCCGGGCCGCGGCCGGACTTCAGCAGTGGCCGAGGTCGGCCCACTGGGCGGTGAGCCCGGGTTCGGATCCCTGGGTCCACCAGTTCGCCTGCCAGAGGTGCGCGTTGTGCTTCACCCGCTGGCCGCCGAGGTACACCGTGCCCCAGTCCCACTCCGGCGCCGTCGAGCAGTCGGCCGGCTGCGACGGCGTGGTCGGCGTGGTCGGGGTCGTGGGCGTCGTCGTCGGCGTGGTCGTCGTGGTCGCCGGCGGGGTGGTCGGCGTCGTGCACCCGTTCACGGTGTCCACATGGGACGTCCCGGCCGTCCGGTAGGAACCCGCGCGGGCGACGGCGTCCGAAGGCGACACCACCTGGTTGCCCGCGTAGTACGTCCAGTCGACCTGTTCGGTGTAGACACTGTTGCCGCTCGTGTGCCCGGCCGTGTCGATGAACCACATGTTGTAGTTGATCGACATCGGCGTCCGCGGGGTCACCGGGTCGCCTTGGGCGTCGGTCGTGTGGTCGGCGGTGAGCACGCCGTCGATGTAGTACTTCACGTGCCCGCCCGACACCTGCGTGACGATGTCGTGCCAGCCGGCGAAGCTGCGGTTCTGCGCGGTGGACGTGCGCAGGCCGTCCCACGTCGGGTTGTTCCAGTAGGTGTACCAGCTGGTCTGGTAGTCGGCCGTCGGGCCGCCCCAGCCGCCGTTGGGCAGGTATTCCGAAAAGTCCAGCTCGCTGTAGAGCGGGTCGCGGTCGTACCGCAGCGGCGAGATCGTGAAGTACGTTTCGTTGACGTGGTCGCCGTCCGTGCCGCTGTCCGGCGCGTCGGTGAAGCGGACCCGGCTCGCGTACGTGCCCTCGAAGAACCGCAGCTGGTTCTGGTACATCTCGGAATGCGTGGTGCCGGCCGCGGTCCCGTCGGTGCTCGCGGCGAGCTGGGCGACGCGCTCGCCGTTCACCGTCGGGAAGGTGACGTTGCTGGTGAGCCACCGCGCGCCCGCGACGCCGGGGCTGCCGACGTCGTTGCGCGTGGTCCAGCCGGCGCTGCTGAACGCGGAGTCGGTCGGGGAGGCGTAATGGAAGTCGTCGAACAGCACCCCGCAGTCGGCCGCCGCGGCGGTCTGGCTCGCGGCGGCCCCGCCGGAGAGGATCAGGGCCGTCGCGGCCACGGCTGCCGCGCTCGTCAGTGCTGCTGTGGTGGTCCGGGTTCTGCGGGACATGGGTCTCCTCCTGAGGATGGCCGTCCGCCGGAGCTCGCTGATTGGTCTAGACGAATCAGGTGGCGAGGACTCTCCTCCTGACCATTGGTAAAGTCAAGATGGCGACAGAACTTACCTTTGGTAATTTCGGCGGCTGGTTTTCGACGGGTCCCGCGTGGTCTGTCGAGTTACCGTCGTCCTGTTCGTCATCCTCTTCGACCGACGCCGGACGAAGGAGCGCGCGTGCTCTACATGCTGCTGATCTACAACTGCGACCGGCCCGAGCCGGGCGACCCCGGGTTCGAGGACGCGCTGGCCGCCGTCAACGCGTTCGCCGACGAATGCCGCCGCCGCGGGGTCTTCGTCTCCGGCCACCCGCTGCAGGGTGAGCACACCGCGACGACGGTGACCGTGCAGGAGGGCCGGACCCTCATCACCGACGGGCCCTTCGCCGAAACCCACGAGCACCTCGGCGGCGTGTACGTCTTCGACTGCCGCGACCTCGACGAAGCCCTCGAGCTGGCCGCGCTGTGCCCGATGGCCGCGCAGGGCTCGATCGAGGTCCGCCCGGTCGCCGGCGTGCCCGGGCTGGACCACCGCGCCGCCCGTGGCTGACCGGGCGGCGGACGCCGTCGAACGCGTCTACCGCGCGGACCGCGCCCGGCTGCTCGCCGCGCTGGTCCGGGTGCTCGGCGACTTCGAGCTCGCCGAAGACGCGCTGCAGGACGCGGTCGCGCGGGCGCTGCGGACGTGGGACGCCACGGTCCCGGACGACCCCGCGGCCTGGCTGCTGACCGCGGCGCGCAACAGCGCCGTCGACCGGATCCGCCGGGCCCGCGTCGGCAGGGCCAAGCTGGCCGAGGTCGCGGCCGGGGAAAGCGGGGTGACCGCGGTGCACCTTCCTGACGACCGGCTCGCCGAGGTCGGCGACGACCGGCTGAGCCTGCTCTTCACCTGCTGCCACCCGGCCCTGGCCGAAGACGCCCGGGTCGCGCTGACGCTGCAGGCGGTCGCGGGCCTGACCGCCGCCCAGATCGCGCGGCTGTTCCTCGTCGCCGAGCCCGCGCTGGCGCAGCGGCTCGTGCGGGCGAAACGCAAGATCCGCGACGCCGGCATCTCGCTGAGCGTCCCGCCGGACCACCTGCTGCCGGACCGCCTCGCCGGCGTCCTCGCGGTGATCTACCTCGTCTTCACCCGGGGCTACACGTCGCCGTCCGGCCGGGACGAGCCGGCCGAGCTGCGGCGCGAGGCGATCCGGCTGGCGAAACTGCTGGCCGCGCTGATGCCCGACGAGCCGGAGGCGCTCGGCCTGGTCGCGCTGCTCCTGCTGCAGGACTCGCGCTCGGCCGCCCGCTACACGCCCGACGGCGACGTCGTCCTGCTCGAAGACCAGGACCGCGCGCGGTGGGACCACGCCGAGATCGCCGAGGCGCTCGGCGTGCTCGGGCGGGCGCTGCGCCACGGGACGGTCGGGCAGTACCAGCTGCAGGCGGCCATCGCGGCCCAGCACGCGCAGGCCCGCGTCGCGGCCGACACCGACTGGACGCGCATCGCCGCGCTCTACGCCCAGCTGCGGACGCTCGCGCCGTCACCCGTGGTCGCGCTCAACCACGCCGTGGCCGTCGCGATGGCGTCCGGTCCCGAGCCCGGCCTGGCACTGGTCGAGGCGATCGACGGGCTCGACCGCTACCACCTCTGGCACGCCGCCCGCGCGGACCTGCTGCGCCGCCTCGGCCGTCCCGCGGACGCCGTCGCCGCGTACCGGCGGGCCCGCGAACTGGCCGAAGCCCCGGCCGACCACCGTTTCCTCGACCGCCGCCTGCGTGAACTGGAGTCCTGATGCGACTGTCCGTCTTGGACACCGGCCACCGGCGCCGGGCCCGGGTCTTCATGGCCGTCACGGGCAAGCTCTCCGGCGTCCCGAGCCCGGACATCGTCAAGCTGCTGCTCTACCGGCCCGGGTTCCTGACCCGGCCGCTGCTGGAGCTGACCGCGCCCGCGATGCGCGGCGAGTCGTACTGGACGGCGGCCGAGCGCGAACACCTCGCGATGAGCACGGCGCGGGTGCACGAGTGCCCGTTCTGCGTGGTCACGCACGCGGAACTGGTGCGGATCGCGGGCGACGGCGAACTGGAACCCCGGCCGGAACTGCTTGCCGTGCAGCGGTTTGTCGAGGACGTCTCGCGCGACGCCGACCTCGACCCGGCGGTGGTGCGCGACCTGCCCGCGCACGCCGTCTCGGAAGCGCTGGACGTCAACCTGGTGTGGAACATCGTCAACCGGCTCGCGAACGCGTTCGGCTTCGAGTTGCTCGAGGGGCAGCTGAAGACGGGGACGCGGGCGCTGCACCGCGCCGGCTACCGGTTCCCCGGCTTCCTGCTCGCCGACGGCCCGGCCGACCTCCGAGAGAGCGTCTTCGAACAGCCCGCCCACACGAGTCCCGAGCTGCGGCGGGCGGCCGGCACGGGTTCGGGATTGCCCTCGCCGTGGGTCGAGTACGTGGCGCTGGTCCGCGACGCGTCCCACCGGGTGCGTGACGACGACGTCCGGCGCCTGCTCGCCGCCGGGTGCGGCGAGGACGAGGTCTTCGAGGTCACGGTGGCCGCCGCGGTCGGTGCGGCGCTGCGCAGCTTCGACGACGGCCGCGCCGCGCTCACGGCTTAACGGGCGGACTCGAACAGTTCGACGAGGTTGCCTGCGGGGTCGGCCAGCAGGATCTGCCGCCCGCCGGGACCGGCGACGATGTCGCCGCGGAAGGCGAGGCCTTCTTCGCTCAGCCGCGCGATTTCGGCGTCGAGGTCGGGGACGACGAGGTGGATCCGGTTGCGCCCGGCGGCCGCGGCGTCGGCGGGGGTGGCGCGGGCGCCGGAGCTGGCGGGCCCGGAGAGCAGCAGCCGCAGCGGCCCGCGGACGACGTCGGCGAACGCGGGCCCCGCGCTCATGCGGACGGTGAAGCCGAGGTGGGTGGTATAGAAGTCGAGGGCCGCCGGGACGTCGTCGACGACGTACCGGACGCTGGCGTACTCCTCGGTCACGGCTGGGCCTCCTTGCCTTGCGCCACAACGAGATCCGGCAGCAGGTGCCGGACGCGGACGTCGATCTCCGCCGCCGTCCGCCGGAACGCGGCGTACCCCGCGGGCTCGGCGACGCTCCAGTGGCGGCGGCTCGGGAACTCGGGGAAGACCTCGCGGGCCTTGTCGCACAAGGTGACGACGTGGTCGAACCGCCGTCCGGCGACAGCGTCGAGGGAGCGGGGCCGCTGGCCGCCGAGGTCGAGGTCGAAGTCGTCGCGCAGCACCCGGAGCGTATCGGGGTGCAGCGCGCCTTTCGGACGCGTACCGGCGCTGGCGACGGTGATGTTGCCGCCGGTGCGCCGGCGAAGCAGGGCTTCGGCGATGGGGGAGCGGGCGCTGTTGCCGGTGCAGATGAAGAGCACGGCGATCCGCTCGTAGGTCGCCGGGGCGGGTTCCCGGCGCAACGCGGCGTGCAGCGCCGCACCGGTCTCGGCGAGCGCGGCCCCGCAGGCGTCGAGGTCGAGGTGGTAGTAGCTGTCCCGCCCGTCGAAGCTGCTGCGCGTGGCGGTCACGAGCCCGCCGTCACGCAGCAGCCGCAGGTGGTAGGAGACCAGGTTCTGCGGCTGCCCGACCCGCTCGGTCAGTTCGCGCACCCGGAGATCGCTCCCGGCCAGCGCTTTCAGCAGCGCCCAGCGCAGGGGGTGGGCGGCCAGCCGGACGAACGCGGGCAGCGTCATCCCCGTAAAATACATCAAACAGGTTTGATGGACCAGGCTCAGACTCCGGCCGGCCTGGTCTCGGGAGTCGCCTGCAGCCGCGCCGCGCGGGTCTTCGGGCCGAACACCGCCAGTACCACCGCGCCCACCAGCCACGTCCCCGCGATGAACAGGAACACGCTCTGGTACCCGCTCCCGTTGTACAAGCCGGCCACGATCAGCGGGCCCACCGCGTTGGACAGCCGGCCGAGCCCGTACGACACGCCTGTCCCCAGTGACCGGCCCCGTGTGTCGAACAGCTCCGGCGAGTACGCGTACCCCAGCGCCGTGTAGCCCCGCTCGAACAGGTTCACCAGGAAGCCGAACACCACGATGAGGACCGGGTTGAACGTCAGCCCGTAGAAGAGGCCGCACAGCGCGATCACCGCGCCGAACGCGACCAGGCACCACTTGCGCTCGAAGCGGTCCGTCACCAGGGCCGCCAGGTACGAGCCCAGCGGCGCGCCCACCGTCGTCAGCGCCACGTAGAACACCGACTTCTCGACGCTGAAGCCCTCCTTCGCCAGCAGCGTCGGTGCCCAGCTCGAGTAGCCGAAGAAGCCGATCGTCTGTGTCACCCACAGGACCGTCAGCAGCAACGTCGGCATCAGGTACTTCTTCTTCAGCAGCAACCGCAGCGGCGCCTTGGCCACCGGTGCCTCGTCGATCGGCGGCGCCGGCTCGGGCAGCGGGCCCTTCTCCGCCGCGACGCGCTCTTCGATCTCCCGCAGCACCGCGTCCGCCTTGGCGTGCTCGCCGCGGCTTTCGTACCAGCGCGGCGACTCCTTCAGCTGCCGCGTGAACAGCACCAGCAGCACGCCGAGCGCGCCCCACAGGTACACCAGCCGCCACGACCAGGAGTTGATCGGCACGACCGCGCTCGCGATCAGGTTGGTCACCGGCGTGCCGCAGATGCCGATCACGATCGCGTAGGCCTGGTACTTGCCGCGGCTGGCCGCCGGGTACAGCTCGCTGACGTAGATGACCGCGACGACGGTCATCGCCGAGAGCCCGGCCGAGGTCAGGATGCGGAACACCCCGAGCGACACGATGTCCCACGAGAACACCGCCGCGAACGAGAACACGCCGAACCACACGGTGGTCCACACCAGCGCGTTCTTCCGGCCCCAGCGGTCGGCGAGCTTGCTCGCGATGACCGAGCCGAAGAACATCCCGACGAACGACAGCGAGGTCACGTAGGCGACCTGGTCGACCGTCACGCCCCAGAGCTTGATCAGCTTGGGCGCGGTGGTGGCGAAGCTGTTGATGTCCGCGAACTCGAAGAAGTAGGCGAACGAGACGGCCAGCAGGGTGACCTTGTGGAAGCGCGAAATCGGCAGTCGGTTCAGCCGGTTGAGCGCGTTGGCGTGCTGCATTGCATGCCCTTCGGGGGTTTCAGGCGGTTTCGCCGGGCCAGTAGAGGCGCATCGGGTTGTCGACGAGCAGCTTCCGCCGCAGCTCGTGCGTTTCCGCGATGTGCGGGACGTAGTCGACGAGCAGGCCGTCGTCGGGCATGTGGTTCTTCAGGTTCGGGTGCGGCCAGTCGGTGCCCCACAGCACGCGGTCCGGGAACTCCGTGACCACGCGGCGGGCGAAGGGCACGACGTCGGTGTACGCGTGCCGTTCGCCGTCGACGGCCGGTGGGCCGGTGACGGTGAGGCGCTCGGGGCAGCTCACCTTCACGTGGACGTCGTTGCGGTCGGCGAACGCCAGGAAGCGTGCGAATTCGGGGCCGTGCACAGGTTTCGTGACGTCCGGGCGTCCCATGTGGTCGATCACCAGCGGCACGGGCAGCTCGCCGAAGAAGTCCTCGAGCTCGGGCAGGTCGGCGGCTTCGAAGTAGAGCACCACGTGCCAGCCGAGCGGCGCGATCTTCTTCGCGATGGTGCTCAGGTCCTCTTTGGGCGAGGCGTCGACGAGCCGTTTGACGAAGTTGAACCGCACTCCGCGCACGCCGGCCGCGTCGAGGTGGCGCAGTTCTCCGTCGCCGACGTCGGGCCGGACGGTCGCGATCCCGCGCGCCCGGCCGTCCGCCGCCCGCACCGCGTCGACCATGGCCGAGTTGTCCGCGCCGTGGCAGGTGGCCTGCACGATGACGTTCCGCGTGACGCCGAGGTGGTCCCGCAGAGCGAACAGCTGGTCCTTGCTTGCGTCGCACGGCGTGTACTTGCGTTCGGGCGCGAACGGGAACTCGTTCTGCGGGCCGAACACGTGGCAGTGGGCGTCCACAGTGCCCTCGGGCAGCCGGAAGTCCGGTGTGGACGGACCGGCGTACCAGTCCAGCCAGCCCGGCGTCTGGGGCGCCGTCACCGGCCCTGTCCTTTGAGGAGGGTGTCCAGGCGCGGGTAGACGGCGCGGGCGTTGTGCTCGCGGATCGCGGCCCAGTCCTCTTCGGACAGTTTCGCGGACTCGGCGTACCGCCGGGTGTCGTCGAAGTGGTGGCCGGTGCGCGGGTCGACGCTGCGGACGGCGCCGATCATCTCGGACGCGAACAGGATGTTGCGCGCCGGGATGACGTCGAAGAGCAGGTCCGACCCCGGCTGGTGGTAGACGCAGGTGTCGAAGAAGACGTTGTTCAGCAGGTGGTCTTCCAGCTCGGGCTTGCCGAGCGCCATCGCGAGGCCGCGGAACCGGCCCCAGTGGTAGGGCACCGCGCCGCCGCCGTGCGGGATGACCAGCCGCAGCGTCGGGAAGTCGGTGAACAGGTCGCCCTGCACGAGCTGCATGAACGCGGTCGTGTCGGCGTTGAGGTAGTGCGCGCCGGTGGTGTGGAACGCCGGGTTCACGCTGGTGCTGACGTGCACCATGGCCGGGATGTCGTACTCGACCATCTTTTCGTAGACCGGGTACCACGACCGGTCGGTGAGCGGCGGCGCCGTCCAGTGGCCGCCGCTGGGGTCGGGGTTGAGGTTCAGCGCGACGGCGCCGTACTCCTCGACGCAGCGGGTCAGCTCGGGCAGGCAGGTGGCGGGGTCGACGCCCGGCGACTGCGGGAGCATCGCGGCGGGGGCGAACCGCTCGGGGTAGAGCGTGCTGACGCGGTGGCAGAGCTCGTTGCAGATCGCCGCCCACTCGGCGGAGGTCTCGAAACCGCCGACGTGGTGGGCCATGAACGACGCGCGCGGCGAGAAGATCGTGAGGTCGATGCCGCGTTCGTCCATCAGGCGCAGCTGGTTCGGCTCGATCGTCTCGCGCAGTTCGTCGTCGCTGATCCGCAGGTCCGCCGGCGTGGGCGCGGCGGCGTCGCCGGTCAGGGCCGCGATCTGCTGGTCGCGCCACGCCGCGAGCGCGGGCGGGGCGGTGGTGTAGTGGCCGTGGCAGTCGATGATCAACGTGGTTCCTCGTCGCTTCCGGGCTTCGATACTCGCACACTAATCGTCGATGAAATTGTTGACAATATCTACGACGAGATTGACCGAGTCGAGATGCGCGCCGGTCTGCGGCCGGCTCCGGCGCGCACGCCTCATCCAGTGCACCGAGCGCCAGCCCGGCGACTGGACGAGCGTCAGCTCCGGCCACGCCGGGCCAGGTGTGCGAGCTGGTCGCGAGCCGCGCCGGCGACGTCGTTGCGCACGTCCAGTTCGGCCAGCATCTCGGCGGCCGCCGCCATCTCGGCGGTGCGGCGGACGGCGTGCCGGTACGAGCCGTCGACGAGCCGGTCGACGGTGGCCGCGTTCGCCGCGGTGAGCTCGTCGACGATGATCTTGCGCAGCCAGTCTTCGCAGCCCGCGGCGCGGGCGGCTTGGAGCGCTTCGACCACGGCGGCCGACATGCCCTTGAAGAACACGCTGCGCAGCAGCTTGCGCTCGGCGGCGAGGCCGGCGTCGCCGGTCATGATCCCGACCGCGGCGCCGAACGTGTTCAGTGCATCGGCGACGGCCTCGGCGGCGACACCGGTGGCGAGCATCGGGACGCGCAGGCCGCGCCCCGGCACCGGCGCCATGATCGCGACGTCGGCGAACGGCACGCCGTGTCCGGCCGCGATACCGGCGAGCTCGCGCTTGGTGCCGGGGGAGGCGGTGTTCAGGTCGGCCCAGGCGGCGCCGGCCTTCAGGCCGCCCAGCCCGGCCTCGAGCGCGTCGACGGCCGCGTGCGCGCTGTTCACGCTGAGCACCAGGTCGGCGCCCTCGGCGGCTTCGGCTTCCGAGCCCGTGGCAACGACTCCCTCGACGGCGGAAACGACCGGGTCGTAGCCCCGTACGACGGCTCCGGCGGCGGCCAGATCGCGGGCGAGCGCGCTGCCCGCCTCGCCGAGGCCTAGTACCGCGATGGTTCCGGGCATAGCAGAATCCTCTCCACAAGCTACGATCGAGTACACGATGTGCTAGACAAAATTGTCAACAAAAGTCGTCGACAGACGGGGTCGGGGTATGACCGAGAGTGCTGCGGACCGGCAGCCGGGGGAGCGTTCCGTGGTGGCGGCCATCCGCGACGCGATCGTCCGCGGCGAGTTCGTGCCCAACCAGCGGCTGGTGGAGGCGGACCTGTCCGGCCAGTTCGCCGCGAGCCGCGCGACGGTGCGCGCGGCCCTGATCGAGCTGACGAACGAGGGACTCGTCGAGCGGGTGCAGAACCGCGGCGCGCGCGTGCGGGCGGTGTCGCTGGAGGAGGCCGTCGAGATCTCCGAGGTCCGCATGATGCTGGAGTCGCTGTGCGCGGCGAAGGCGGCGGAGCGTGTTTCGGACGCCGAGGTCGGTGAGCTGAAAGAGCTCGGCGAGCTGATGCGCCAGGCGGTGGCGGGCGGCGACGTGGTGGGGTACTCGGGGCTCAACCAGCGGCTGCACCGCAGGGTGCGCGAGATCAGCGGCCAGCACACGGCGGCGCAGGTGCTGGAGCGGCTGCGGGGGCAGAGTGTCCGCCACCAGTTCAGGTTGGCGATGCGCCCGGGACGGCCGCAGGTGTCGCTCCCGGAGCACCTGGCGATCATCGACGCGATCTGCGCGCACGACGCGGAGCGGGCGGCGGAGGCGGCACGGGTGCACCTGGCGAGCGTGATCGAGGCGCTCAAGGCGGCCGATGCCGCGGAGGTGTCGCACCTGCGGCCGTGACGGGTCGTGCGGATGGATTCTTCCTTCGAGCCGGTACTGGCGCCAAGATTGTTGACAATTTCGTCTACCGAACCGTACCGTAAGCCGTATGAAGCCCGTCATCGTCACCGATCCGCCGCGGGCCGACCTGCGGCAAGTCGCGCAGCTGGCCGACTACGGCGTCGCCACCGTCCACGAGGCTCTCGGGCGCTCCGGGCTGCTCGGTCCGGACCTCCGCCCGATCCAGGACGGCGCCCGGATCGGCGGCACCGCCGTCACCGCGCTCTGCTGGCCCGGGGACAACCTCATGATCCACGCCGCCGTCGAGCAGTGCCGCGAAGGCGATGTCCTCGTCGTCACCACCACTTCCCCTTGCCGTGACGGGCTCTTCGGCGAACTCTTCGCCACTGCGCTGCGCTACCGGGGCGTGCGGGGCCTCGTCATCAACGCCGGCGTCCGCGACGTCAGCGACCTGCGCGCGCTCGGCTTCCCCGTCTGGTCGGCCTCCGTCAGCGCGCAAGGCACCGTCAAGGCGACCGCCGGCGCCGTCAACGTTCCCGTCGTCATCGGCGGGCAGGTCATCCGCCCGGGCGACGCCGTCCTCGCCGACGACGACGGCGTCCTGCGCGTGCGCCGCGAGGATGTCCAAACCGGACTCGACGCCTCGCGGGCCCGGCTGGAAAAGGAGGCCGCCGCGCGGGAAGCGTTCGCTCAGGGGCAGCTCGGCCTGGACCGCTACGGGCTGCGCGAGAAGCTCGAAGCCCTCGGCGTCCGGTACCTGACGGCCGAGGAGTACGAGAAGGAGCAGTCATGACCGGCGTGCGCTGCATGCTCCTGCGGGGCGGCACCTCCAAGGGCGCCTACTTCCTCGCCGAGGACCTCCCCGCGGACCCGTCGGCCCGCGACGACCTCCTGATGCGGATAATGGGCACCCCCGACCCGCGCCAGATCGACGGTCTCGGCGGGGCCCAGCCGGTCACCAGCAAGGTCGCCATCGTGTCCGAAGCGGACGGACCGGACCACGACATCGACTACCTGTTCCTGCAGCTCGGCGTCGAAGAGCCCACCGTCTCCGATCGGCAGACCTGCGGCAACCTGCTGGCCGGCGTCGGGCAGTTCGCCGTCGAACGCGGGCTCGTGCCCGCCGGCCCCGAGCGCACCACCGTGCGCGTGCGGCTGGTCAACACCGGCACCATCGCCGTCTCGACGTTCGCCACCCCCGGCGGCGAAGTCGACTACAGCGGCGACACGGCCATTTCTGGCGTCCCCGGCACCGCGGCGCCGGTCGAACTGGACTTCACCGAGACGGAAGGGTCCGTCTGCGGCAGCCTGCTGCCCACCGGCAACGTCCGCGACGACATCGGCGGCATCGCGGTGTCCTGTGTGGACAACGGGATGCCGGTCGTCGTCGCGCGTGCCGAAGACCTCGGCGGGGAACCGGGGCTCGCCGACCGGATCGACGCCTTGCGCATCGAAGCCGGGAAGCTCATGGGCCTCGGCGACGTCCGCGGCTCGTCCGTCCCCAAGACGACGCTGGTTTCCGCGCCCCGCGACGGCGGCGCCATCGCCACCCGCACGTTCATCCCGGTCAAGCAGCACCCGTCGATCGGCGTGCTCGGCGGGGTCAGCGTCGTGACGGCGTTGCTGCTCGAAGGCGCAGTCGGGGCCGAGCTGCTCCGGAAACCCGCGGCGGGCGAGCCCATCGAGATCGAGCACCCGAGCGGCAAGCTCGCCGTGGCGATCGAGTTCGACGGCTCCCGCGTCCGCCGGTCGACCGTGATCCGCACCGCGCGGAAGCTGTTCGACGGCACCGTTTTCCCGCGCCCCTGAGGAGACCCGCTCATGTCCGACCCCTCGCCGCGTCACGAAATCGCGCACCTCGGTCACGTCGAGCTGCTGACCCCGGAGCCGGAGAAGAGCCTCGACTTCTTCGTCCGCGTGCTCGGGCTCACCGAGAACGGCACCGACGGCGACTCCGTCTACCTGCGCACCTGGGACGACTACGAGCACCACAGCCTGAAGCTGACCGCGGCGAAGACGTCCGGGGTCGGGCGGACGGCGTTGCGCACGTCCAGCGAAGAGGCCCTCAAGCGGCGTGTCGTCGCCCTCGAGGAGCGCGGGCTCGGAGTCGGCTGGGTCGACGGCGACACCGGGATCGGCGCGACCTACCTGTTCCGCGACCCGGACGGCCACGAGCTCGAGATCTACTGGGAAACCGAGCGCTACCGGCCGCCCGAGCACCTGCGGCCCGCGCTGAAGAACCAGGCGCAGGCGTACCCGGGGCGCGGGGTCGGCGTCCGGCGCCTCGACCACGTCAACTACCTGGCGCGGGAGGCCGAGGTCAACGGCCGGTTCGTCTGCGACGCGCTGGGTGGCCGGGTCACCGAAGAGATCCGGCTCGACAGCGGCGTGATTTCGGGGCAGTGGACGCACTTCGCGCAGAAGTCGTACGACCTCGTCTACACGAACGACTGGACGAAGTCGAACGGCCGGCTGCACCACATCGCGTTCGCGACCGACACGCGCGAGGACATCCTGCGCGCGGCGGACATCGCGCTCGACAACGACGTCCACATCGAGACCGGGCCGCACAAGCACGCGATCCAGCAGACGTTCTTCCTCTACCTCTACGAACCCGGCGGCAACCGGATCGAGCTGTGCAACCCGACCGGGCGGCTGATCTTCGCGCCGGACTGGGAGCCGGTCACCTGGACCGAGGCCGAGCGCGCGAAGGGGCAGGCGTGGGGGTTGAAGACGATCGAGTCGTTCCACACGCACGGGACGCCGCCGGTGGCGTGATCAGCGCGTGAGCTCGCGGTAGGCGTCGGCGACGCGGCAGAGGTACTCGGTGTCGCTGCCGAGGTCCTGTCCACCTTGGACGGTCGAGTCGGTCGCGCGCGGTGGCTTGCCCTCTTCGCGGGCGTGCAGGGCGGCGGCGATTTCGGCGGCCTCCTGGTGTTCGCCGGTGGCGGAGCCGGTGCGGTAGGGGCGGATGGCGAGCAGGCCGTCGCGGATCTCGATGACCCGGCGGTAGAGGTGCAGCCGCGTCGGGAACAGCGTGGTGCGCGGCGGTTCGAGCGCGATCTCCGGCTCGGCGCGGTAGAGGGCGAGCCAGAGCGGGCCGAGCCGGCGGTACTGGCGGTGGCGGCGCAGCCAGCCGACGGCCGCGGGGATGCCGACGCCGACCAGCACGAGCACGTGGGCCCCGGTGGGGAGGGCCTTGCTCAGCAGGAAACCCCGGCCGTACTCGAAGGTGAAGGGAGCGCGGGCGGTGCTGGCGATGACGGTCCGGATCACCATGTAGGCGGCCGCGGCGACGACTCCGGCGACGACCAGGCCGAAGCCGGCGCGCACGATCCGGTCGGCGGTGCGGCGCGCGTCCTGCAGGCACAGCCCGGCGATGACCGCGAGCTCGGGCAGGAGCGCGACCGCGTAGGCGATGCAGTACTCCATGACGAACGGCGACTGCGGCATCATGTTGGGCGCCAGGACGAAGAACGTGGTCATCACGGCGCCGCCGGTCGCGGCCCAGGCGGTGTGGCGGCGGGCGCTTTCGCGGAGTCCGTGCACGGTGAGCAGGAGCTGGGCGCCGGCCCAGACCGCGCCGACCATGGCGAGGTGGGCGACGAGCAGTTCGACGTTGGTCGCGCCGACCGCGCGGGTGAATCCGCGGACGGCGGGGGTGAGCGCGGTTTGCGAGACGGCGAGGCCGAAGACGCAGAACCGCACGAGCCGGCGGCCGGGAGCGGGGCTCGGCCGAAGCCAGAGCAGGAGGGCCCAGGCAAGGACGGCCGGGCCGTAGCGGCGGACGATTTCACCCACGGTCGCCGCCGTCTTCCAGGGCTGAGCGCAGCCTGTCCGCCGCCGAGTCGCCGTGGTGGGCGAAACCCGTTTGCTGGCCCAGCATCGACGCGAACAGCTCCGCCTCCCGCTCCTCCGCACTCGAATACCCCGCGCGCCCCAAGACCCTCCGGACCATCGCCGGGTCCAGGCTCGGGAGCAGCACGTGGGCCTGCTCGGCCGGGGTGAGCGTCGCCGGGTAGTGGTCGCACAGCAGGTGGCCGATCTCGTGCAGCACGATGTGGTCCTGGTGCGGTGCGCTCGTGTGCTTCTCGTACGCGATCAGGTCCGTCGTCGGCGTCGCGATCCACAGGCCGCACACCTCCGACAGCCCGGGCAGCGCCAGCAGCCGGATCGGGCGGCCGCGTCGCTCGCCCAGTGCCGCGCACAGCTCCCGGACGTCGAACGTGGCCGGCAGGTTCAGGTCCCGCAGCACCGCGGTGAACCGGTGCCGCAGCCGGCGCCGCCCGCGCGAGCTCATCGTTCGGCGTCGCTCGCCGGTTCGGGGAGGCCCTCGAGCTCGCGGACCCGGTCGACCATGTCGCTGATCGCTTCGAGGCTCTTCGCCGACAACCCGCGCGCGCGAAGGGCGATCTGCCGGACCGGTGCGTCGCGCAGCGCGCTGAGCAGCGTCAGCTCCGCGTCGATGCGCTCCGCTTCCGCGTCGTCGAAGAAGTACGCCGGGGGCACGCCGAAGAACGCCGCGAGCGCTTCGAGGTGCCGCTTGGTCGGGTTGTCGCGCAGGCCCTTGCGCAGCTGCCACAGGTAGGTCGCGGAAATCGTGGGGCCGCCCTGCGCGCGGATCGATTCGGCGACCTCGTCGAAGGTGTACTCGTCACCGTCGGCGGGGCGCACGACCCCGAACAGGTGATTCAGCTTCGCCGACAGCGTCCCCACGGCGATCTCCTCCGGCATGGCGCGAGTCTACCGTTGACCGCGTCGGTCACGTCAGTTTACGATCGCGGCCGAGTTCACCAACTGATGTGAATGGGCGAGGGGGCGGTTCACATTCCGAGGAAGCACGCGAAGACGATGACCGGACGGCTGGCCGTGGTGGGGGCCGCCGGACTGCTCTACGTCCACTGCATCGGAGGCGCCGGCTGCCCTGCGGGGCAGCGAACCTGAACTTCCGACGAACCCGTGGCGCTCGCCGCCGTCTCGACGCCGGTCTGCGGAACGCCACCACTCGTGCAGTTGACGCGTATAACGGTCTATACGACGGTGCTCACCGGATCCGGTCCGCCGGTGCCGGTCGCGCTGACGCGCATCGTCGCGATCAAGCGCTTCGGACCGGGCACCTGCGACGGGACCAGCCAATAACCGCCGGTGTTCGCCGCGGCGGATAGTGTGGGCCCGTGGCCGACGCTCCTCGCAGGACCAGTGCCCCGCGGGCGACCGACCGCCCCGGGGACGTCTCGCCGTTCGCGCTCGGCCTGCTGCTGCGCCGGGCGCACTGGCGCGCCGCCGCCGTGATGACCGAGGCGCTGCGGCCGCTCGGGATCGAGCTGCGGCACTTCGCCGTGCTGATCGTGCTGGCCGACCGCGGGCCCACCATGCAGCGGGACCTCGCGGACGCGGCCGGCTCCGACAAGGCCGGGATCATGCGGGTCGTCGACGACCTGGAACGGCTGGGGCTGGCCGTGCGCAAGGCCGTGCCGGGGGACCGGCGGGTGCGGGCCGTCGAGATCACCCCCCGGGGCGTGGAACTCTTCGACGCGGCGCACCTGCGGGCCGAGCCGGTGGCCGACCGGCTGGTCGCCGACCTGGACGCCGAAGAAACCGCCCGGTTGACGGATCTGCTGACCCGGCTCGCCCATCCTGGCCGAGACTGAGAAGTCCCGCACTGAGACTTCGCCGACATTCGTGTGGCCAGGCAACAGTATCGAATGATACGTTCTCACTCGTAACGAAGTGGGGTGAGCACGGTGCTGGACGTCTACGAAGCGGTCATGAGCCGCCGGGCGGTGCGGTCCTTCAGCGACCGGCCGGTGCCGCGGGCGGTGCTGGAGCGCGTGCTGGCCGCGGCCGTCCACGCGCCGTCGGGATCGAACCTCCAGCCCTGGCACGCTTTCGTGGTGACCGGCGCGCCGCTGGCCGACCTCAAGAAGCGGGCCGGTGAGCGCCTGGCCGCCGGCGATCCCTGGGACGAGCCGGAGTACGAGATGTACCCGTCCGCGCTGCGGTCCCCGTACCGCGAGCGCCGAGCCGCTTTCGGTGAACAGCGGTACGGCGCGCTCGGCATCGCGCGTGACGACTTGGAGGCGCGCCAGCGGGCGGCGGCCGGGAACTGGGACGGCTTCGGCGCGCCCGCCGCCTTGTTCTGCTACCTCGACCGCGGCCTGTGCCGGCCCCAGTGGTCCGACGCCGGCATGTTCCTGCAGACCGTCATGCTGCTGCTGCGCGCCGAAGGGCTGCACAGCTGCCCGCAGATGGCGTGGGCCAAGTTCCACCGGACCGTCGCGGAGATCGTGGCGCCGCCGGCGGAGCTCCTGCTCTTCTGCGGCATGTCGATCGGGTACGAGGACCCCGCGGCGGACCGCTCCCGCACCGGCCGCGCGCCGCTCGCGGAAACCGTCACGTTCGTCGATTGCTGAGCTCGCGGTCGCCTGGGCCGGACGGCGGCATAACACCGCCGTGCCGCGGATCGCATACCCGCGCCGACCTGCCGCGATCGCGGGCACCCGCCGAAAGTCGGTGCCAGGCAACGGAAATCGCGGCTTAGCCTCCGGGTCCCGCGGGCGGTCCTCGTCCGCCGAGGACGAGGAGACGCGCCGATGCGGAAACTGCTTGCCGTCCTGTGCTGTGCCGTCGTGACCCTGACCGCGGTGGCGGGGCCGGCGTCCGCGGCGGGGACCGTGCCCGGCCTCACCGGCGCCGCCGCGAAGGCCGCCGCCGGGCCGATGGCCGACCGGTTCCTCCAGCTGCGGCAAGGGAAAGCCGTCGCGCAGCGGCACACCTTCTGGGGTCCCGAACCCCAGCTCGCCACCAGCGCGGACGGGCTGGTCGTCACCCAGAGCGTCACGCCGTCCCTGCGCATCTCGAACAGCGACGACGTCGTCTACGCGCCGACGATGAAACCCACCGGGCACTCGTGCGTCGAGGTCGTCACCGCCTACGGCCTCGGCGAGGCCGCGCAGGTCTGGGCGTGGGACTGGTGCCGTTCGGTGTCACCCGCCAAGGTCGTGCCGATCGACAGCGCTTTCCTCGCCACCTACACCAGCACCGTGGACGGGCATCCCGCCTACACCGTGCGGGAGGTCCGGACCAACGCGACGGCCAACAGCTGGACGGCGTCGCTGCGCAACGTCAAGACCGGCGCGTGGGACACGCTGTTCACCCAGAGCGGCAGCGACCAGAGCTCGCTGGACGAAGGCTGGGACATCTTCGAGCTCTACTCGACGCGCAACCCCGCGACGGGCAACGCGTACTACTGCTCCGACGCCCGCGGCGCGGTGTTCGAGTCCAGCTCGCTGCAGCTGCGCGTCGCCGGGAACTGGGTGAACGCGTCGCCGACCAACTCGCCGCTGAGCCCGACCGCGAACCCGCGGCCGGCCGACTACGACTGCTCGACGCTGCGCTTCGAAGTCCCGGCGCCAAACAGCACCTGGCGGGTCACTGTGTGAGCAGCAGCTCGCGGCCGCGTTCGTGCCACCAGGTGTCGAACGCGGCGCTGCAGCCCCGCCGGCCGGCGTAGCTCGCGACGACGGCGGCGTGGATCTCCTCGGCGTGCGCCGCGACCGGGGTGCCCGGCCGGTAGCAGAGCCGCAGCTCCTGCCACAGCGGCGCGCCTTCGATCGCGCGCACGGCGATGCTCGCCGGGCGGTCTTCGCGCGTCGCGAGCGCCGGCGCGACGGCCATGCCCGCGCGGACGAGGTCCAGCAGCGTCGCCAGGCACTGCGGCCGGTGCGGCTGGTCGAGCGCGACGCCGTGGCGGCGGCAGACGCGCTGCAGGTACGCCGACCAGCGCGTCGTGCCCGGCGCGTCGTCGGCCCACGGGTGCTCGCCGAGGCCGGCGAACGGGACTTCCCGCGCGCCGGCGAGCGGGTGGTCGGGCGCGAGGATCACGAACACCGGTTCGCGCGGGTGCACGACGAGGCTCTCGACGCCCTCCGGCACAACGGGATCGGGGAGCGGCGGCAGGTAGACGAGCGCCAGGTCGAGGGCGCCGGTGGCGAGCCGGTGCAGGGTGGCCGTCTCGTCCTGGTCTTCCTGGACGCTCACGCCGTGGCTCCACGGCCGGTCGCGCAGCCACCGCGACACGGCGAGGTGCAAGAAGCCGCAGTAGCCGCCGACGCGCAGCGGCCCGGTGGGCGCGCGCTGTTCGCCGAGCCGTTCGGTCAGCGCGGACACGCCGGCGAGCACGGTCCGCGCCTCGGCGACGACGTCGGCGCCGAGCCGGGTGGGCACGCACCCGGTGGGGGAGCGGACGAACAGCGCCCCGCCGACGATCCGTTCGACGCGGCGCAGCAGCCCGGACAGCGCGGGTTGCGAGACGTGCAGTACGCGGGCGGCGCGGGTGAGGCTTCGTGTGTCGGCGACGGTCACTAGGGCGCGCAGGTGGCGCAGTTCCAGGTCCACGACGCCTCCCGGTGCCGTTCAGCTGGATCCAGAGTAGGCCTGGTGATCACCGGGGACATCCGACCTGAGTCGGGCGATGGCGGCCAGGGTCGCGCCGGCGAGGGCCAGGCCGGTGCGGACCCAGTTCACCGCGTTCCACGTCGCCAGCGCGGAGGCGACTTCGCCGGGTGGGAACGCGGGGTCGAGCATCGCGGAGTTGGCGGGGACGAAGTAGAGCAGCAGCGCGAAGGTCCCGGCGAGGCACGCGGTCGCCGCCGCCCAGAGACGAGCCGGGCGGTGGTGCTTCGCGGCGCTGTACGTGGTGATGCCCAGGAGGATCAGGGACGCCAGTTCGAACGGGAAGACCGTCAGGCCGGTGATCGGCCCTTCAGTTGCGAAGCGAGCCAGGAACACCTCCGGCGGCGCGGCCCGCCAAGACGGCACGATGACGGTCTGGCTGACCAGCGCACCACCTGCGAACGCGGCGGTGGCGGCCGTCGAGAGGGTCCTCATACCGCTTTGACGGGTCTCCGCCCGCCTCTGTGACGGGAGTCGACAAATCGTCAGCCGAACGCGGTGACGAGCTTGGCCAACGCGCTGCAGGCGGTCGCGGAGGTGTAGGGCCCGAGGGCGGCGA
Source organism: Amycolatopsis sp. NPDC114478 (assembly GCF_055633805.1). Lineage (NCBI taxonomy): Bacteria > Bacillati > Actinomycetota > Actinomycetes > Pseudonocardiales > Pseudonocardiaceae > Amycolatopsis > Amycolatopsis sp. NPDC114478. Next base: position 58,938 of record NZ_JBVKDO010000024.1, read on the forward strand.
CCTCGAACGGCGTGAAGCTCATCGGCGGGAGCCGGGTCGGCATCGTGGGCCGGTAGCCGCCGCCAGTGCCGCGCTTGACCTCGATCGGGATGCCCGCCGCGCGCAGGCGCGTGACGTCGCGCTCGATCGTGCGCACCGTCGTCCCGGTGCGCTCGGCCAGGGCCCGGCCGGTGACGAACCGGGGTGCCCGGGCGCGCATCTCCTCGATCAGCGCGTGCTGGCGCTCGACCAGCGGGACGCCTGGTGGAGCTTGGTCATCCCGGGGTAGCGGCCGGAGCCGACGAGCCGGTCCATGCGGGTCCCCCTGACCGACGTGGCGTTGTCGGAAATCCGATCCTACGGTGACTGCATGCTCTCGATCCGTCCTGCCACGCGCTTCGAAGACGTCGCCGCGATCCTCAACCCCAGCGGGAACGACCGCGCCTGCTGGTGCCTCGCCTACCGGATCACCTCGGCCGAGTACAGCGCGTTGCGCGGCGAGCAACGGGCCGAGCGGGTCCGCGGGCTCTGCGCGGACGAGCCGGCGCCGGGCGTGCTCGCCTACGACGGCGAGACGCCCGCCGGGTGGTGCGGTGTCTCGCCGCGCTCGACCATGGAACGGCTGAAACGGTCGCGGACGATGCCCCCGCTCGACGACCTGCCGGTCTGGAGCGTCGTGTGCTTCGTGGTCCGCGCGCCCTACCGGCGAAGCGGGGTGTCCGCGGCCCTGCTCGCGGGCGCGGTCGACTACGCGCGGGAGTGCGGTGCGCCGGCGGTGGAGGGCTACCCGGTCGACACCGAGGGCGAGCGCATCTCGTCGAGCGCGGCCCACGTCGGCACGACGACGCTGTTCGAGGCGGCGGGCTTCGAGCGCGTCCGCCCGACCGACGCGCGCGCCGACCGCCGGGTCCGCTGGCTCATGCGGCTCGACCTCCGCTGACTTCTACAGGTCCAGGACGACGTCCTCGCGCGGGCGGGAGCAGCAGACGAGCGCTTCGCCCGCCGCCGGGGCTTCGAGGGGCTCGGGGGCGTACGCCACCCGGCCGGACAGCACCGGTGTCACGCACGTGTGACACACGCCGGTGCGGCACGACCAGCGCGTCGGCACGTCGCACGCCTCCGCGAACTCCAGCAGGCTCGGGTACCGCTCGCTCCACGGCACCGTGAGCCCGCTGCGCGCGAACGTCACCGCCGGTCCGGTCCCCGCCGCGCCCGCGGGCACGTGCGGCGTCTTCCGGACGACCCCGGTCAGCCCCGGGTTGATCGCCGACACCCCGCCGAACAGTTCACTGTGGACACGGGCCGCGTCGAAGCCCAGGGACACCAGGGCTTCCCGCATTGCCGTCATGAACGCGTCCGGGCCGCAGAGGTAGGCGGTACCGTCGGCCGGAAGGTCCAATGTGGACAGCTTGTCGGGCGTCAGGCGGCCGCTCTCCGCTGTGTAGAAGACGTGCTCACGGCCGTGGGGCAGGCTGGCCACCAGCCGGTGGGCCTCGGCCGCGAACGCGTGCTCGGCCGCCGTGCGGGTGGTGTGCACCCAGCAGACCTGCCGCGGGCTCCGGCCGGCCGCGAGCGCGTGCAGCATCGCCAGCACCGGCGTCACGCCGATGCCCGCCGACAGCAGGACCACCGGCCGGTCGTCGTCGGCCAGGACGAAGTCGCCGCGCGGCGCCGCGACCTCCACCACCGCGCCCGGCGCCAGCTTCTCGTGGAGGTAGCTGCTGACCACGCCGTCCCGCTTCACGCTGATGCGGTATTCGCGGTCCGACGGCGTCGCCGACAGCGAGTAGCTGCGGACCGGTGCCGGGTCGCCCGCGCCGGGGACGCGCAGCGTGAGGTACTGGCCCGGCTCGGGCCGGGGGAGCGGCTCGCCGTCGTCGGCGGCCAGGTGGATCGACGCGACCGTCGTGCTCTCGGGCACCACCCGGGCCACGCGCAGCTGCCGGAACCCGCGCCACCCGCTCGGTGCGACAGCGGCCCGCTCCGCGAGGAGGTCGCGGAACGACGCCTGCCAGCCGGGGCTCAGCGCGGGGATGTCGACGGCCTTGCGGAGCGCGTCGTGGTCGCGCCCCGGCAGGTAGAGCAGGGCGTCGATGTCCGCGACGCTCAGTTCGTGGCGGCCGGTGCGGGTGCGGACGATCTCGTCGCCCGCCCGGACGTGGCCTTCGGTGATGACGCGCAGGTAGAAGCCGGGCCGGTGGTGCGCGACCAGCAGCGACGGCATCCGCGGCTCGCCCAGGCGCATGCCGACGCGGAAGCACGTGACCCGCGGCTGGGTGACCTCGAACTCGGCTTCGCCGATCCGGTACCGGTCGCCGATGTGCACCTCGTCGTCGGGCAGGCCGTCGACGGTGAAGTTCTCGCCGAACTGGCCGTCCTCGAGGTCGTCGCGGCCGAGGAAGTCCCGCCAGTGTTCGTAGGACTGGCGCTGGTAGACGAGCACCGCGCGGTTCTCGCCGCCGTGGCCGCCCAGGTCGCCCTGGCCGTCGCCGTCGACGTTGAGCCGGCGCACCATCCGGCGCCCCTCGACCGGGTACTTGAAGATTCCCGTGTGGACGGTCCGCCCCTCCCAGGGCACGTCCCGCGGCATCCCGACGTTCAGTGACACCAACCGGGCCATGGTCGTCTCCTTCAGTCCGCCGCGGTGCGGGAGCGCTGGTAGTGGCGCCGGGCCTTCATCCGGTTGCCGCACACGGCCATCGAACACCAGCGGGCGCTGTTGGGCTTGCTGTGGTCGATCAGGAACAGCCGGCACTCCGGGTTGGCGCACGGGCGCAGCCGGCCGGGGCTCGACTTGGCGAGCGCGTCCCACGCGAGGACGGCCCGCGCGGCGGCGGACCTCCCGGCCGGGACGTCGAGGACCCACTCGACGCCGTCGTCACCGAAAGCCGCCCGGTAGGTCACGTCGTCGACGAACCGGGCCGCGGCCGCCGGCGCCTCCTGGCCGCGCACGATCCCCTGCAGCGCGGCCCGCGCGTCGAGCAGCGCGCGGTGCTCGTCGCCGGTGGCCGGCTGCCCGTGGGCGGCGAGCCACTCCCGGGCCGCCGCCGGGTCGGCCAGGTCGTCCTCGGGGACGCCGTCGCGCACCGGGGTCGTGTTGAGCAGGTCCAGGAGCAGCATCTCGTCGGTCATCTTCTGCCTAACCTCCAAACTCACCCTTGACAGGTTACAGCACCGGTGCTTGCATGTCTAACCATCAAAGTCGAGTAGAAAGGTTAGGCAGATGGGACTGGCCTGGCAGCAAGGACCACTGGCCACGCGAGCGGTGGGGCACTTCCTGGTCGAACAGCCGCTGCCCGAGCGGCTGCTCTTCGCCGAACCGCTGCGGCGCCGGATGCGCGTGCGGTTCGGCGACGAGTGGGTGGCCGACAGCGAGGACGTCGTCCTGCTGCACGAGCCCGGCCGCTACCCGGTGGCGTACTTCCCGCTCGCCGACGTCCGCGCCGACGTGCTCGCCGCGGAGAACCGGACGACGACGCACCGCGAGCTCGGGCCGGCCGAGTGGTTCACCGTCCACGCGGGCGACCGGCAGGCGCCGCGCGCGGCGTGGCGGTACACCGGCCTCCCCGGGCACGCGGACGTGCTGCGCGACCGCGTCGCCTTCGCCTGGCGGGCGATGGACGCCTTCTACGAGGAGGACGAGCGGATCGTCGGGCACGCGGCCGACCCGTACCACCGCATCGACATCCGCCAGACCTCGCGCCACCTCGTCGTCCGCGACGGCGACCGCGTCGTCGCCGAGACCCGGCGCCCGGTCGTGCTCTACGAGTCCGGCTTCGCGCCCCGCTGGTACGTGCCGCGCGAGGACATCGACATGACGGCGCTGACGCCGGTCGAGGGCGAGACGTTCTGCCCGTACAAGGGACTGGCCGGCTACTTCGACATCGGCTCCGGCAAGCGCGCGGCCTGGTCGTACCCCGAAGCGTGGCCCGAGGTCGGGCGGGTGTCCGGGTTCGTGTCGTTCGAGCCGGACGTCGTCGACGTGACCCTCGACGGCCGCAAGCTGGCCCTCGAGCCGGGTCAGACCGTCACCCCGCACGGCGTCGACCGCGGCCTGGACCCGGACGAGCTGCTGCTCCGGAAGGGGAACTGAGATGGATGCGTTGAAGGACCGCACGGTGCTGGTCGTCGGCCGAGGCAGCGGCATCGCCCGCGCGGTGACGCTCGCCGTCCGCGAGGCCGGGGCCGCGGTCGTGGTCGCGGGGCGCGACGAGACGGCCCTGGCCGCGGCTTACGACGATCCGGGCGTCACGGCGGCCACCGTCGACCTGACCGACGAAGCTTCGGTCGCCGCGCTGGCCGAGCGGCTCGGCCGGGTCGACCACGTCGTCTCGACGGCGTCGGCCCGGGCCCGCGGCGCGGTGGGCGAGCTCGCCCACGACGTCGTGCTCCGGTCGTTCGACGTCAAGGTGCTCGGTCCGCTGTTGCTGGCCAAGCACTTCGCGCCCCGGCTGCCCGAAGACGGCTCGTTCGTGTTCTTCTCGGGATCGTCGGCGCGCAAGCCCGCCGTCGGCATGCTCGCCGTCGGGGCGACGAACGCCGCGGTCGACGCGCTGACCCGGGGGCTCGCGGTGGAGCTGGCGCCGATCCGGGTGAACGCGGTGTCGCCCGGCACGATCGACACCGGCGCCTACGACGCGCTCGGAGCCGAGAAGAAGGCGGCGTTGTTCGCCGCGCGTGCGGCCACGAGCCCCGCGCGGCGCGTCGGCCGGCCCGAAGAGATCGCCGAAGCCGTCGTCTTCGCGCTCGGCAGTACGTTCTTGACCGGGGTCTCGCTCGGCGTCGACGGGGGTGAGCCCCTTGTCTGAGTTCAGCTTGGAAGTGCTCACGCTGCCGGTCGCCGACGTCGACCGGGCCGTGCGGTTCTACACCGGGCAGGTGGGCTTCGGCCTCGACGTCGACTACGCGCCGCACGCGGGTTTCCGGGTCGTCCAGCTGACCCCGCCGGGGTCGGCGGCGTCGGTCCAGCTCGGCGTCGGCCTGACCGCCGCGGCCCCCGGCTCGGCGCGGGACCACTACCTGGTGGTCGCCGACATCGAGGCGGCCCACGACGAACTGGCCGGTCGCGGCGTGCCGGTGGGCGCGCTGCGGCACAAGAAGTCCGTGGACTGGCAAGGGGATTTCGCGCCCGGCGTCGATCCGGACCGGCGCGACTACGCGAGCTTCTTCGCCTTCGCCGACCCGGACGGCAACACGTGGACCGTCCAGGAACGCGGTCACCTCGCCCGGTAGGCGACGCCGCTCGCGTTCGGTGTCGTCCCCGAGTACAGCCCGGTCGGGGACGTCGACGTCGACAGCGAGAACCACGCGTACCGCTCGACGTACGACTGCCCTTCCAGCATCGCCGTGGAGCGGGTGATGAAGTCCGTCTGCTGCGCCGACGACGGGTAGCGCGGGGCCGAGCCGGAGAAGTCGATCAGCGCGTACTCGGTCAGCCAGATCGGGAGGTGGTAGCGGTCGTGCACCCGCTGCAGGTACGACTGCAGCTGCCCGGTCGCCGCCGTCGAGAAGTCGCCGCCGTACCAGTGCAGCGGGATGAAGTCGACGCGGTAGCCGCGCGCGGCCGCGCCGCTCAGGAAGCGGTCGAGCCAGCCGCCCGCGACGTCGCCGCCGTACGCCACCGCGGGCGCGCCCAGCCTCAGGCCGGTGGACTGCAGCCGCGGCCACAGGTCGAGCGCCGTCTCCACGGACATGCTCGCCTGGCCCGCCAGGTCGGGTTCGTTGAAGGCCAGCAGCGTGCTGCCCGCGGCTTTCGCGCGGTCGAGCTGGTCCTGCGTGACCGAGTCCGGGCCCCAGATCATCGGCACGAACTCGGTGCCGGACGGGACCGCGATGCCCTGCGGGTCGGCGGCCCACGTGTAGAACCAGCGGGCCCCGACGTCCGCGAGCGCGGTGGCGGCACCGGGGTACGGGTTGGCGCTGACGCCCTTCTTGCCGGTGGCCGCGGACGCGGGGACGGCGAGCGCGAGCAGGACGACGGCGACGATGGCGAGCATCTTCTTCACGAGCCGCTCCTCGGTCGACGGGGGACATCCTGGATAACGCCCGGCGCGCCCGGGCGGCAAGATCGCGGCGGCACCGGGGGTGCGCGGGGGAACCGGCCGTGCCCGATCAGCGGGCCAGGTGCTTGCGGACGTCCTCGGCCACGGCGGCGCGGCCGCTCATCCGGTACTTGGCCAGGATGTTGCGCACGTGCGTCTTGACGGTGTGCGGACTGACGCCCAGCTCGCGGGCGATCCGCTCGTTCGGCAGGTCGCTGCCGAGCAGCACCGCGACGCCCTGTTCGGCGGCGGTGAGCGACCGGAACCGTTCCTCGGGCCCGTTGTCGATGTTGAGCGTCAGCTCGACGAGGTCCGACTGCAGCTGCTGGCAGTCGGTGACGATGCGCCGCAAGGCCTCGCGCAGCGCGTCCGCGTCCGGCTTCGCGAGGGCGTCCTGGGCCCGCTGCCGGACGTCGGCCACCCGCGACGACAGGAACTCGACGACGTGGTCGGCGGTGACGAGCGGCGGCACGCCGGCGGCGTCGGCGGGCAGCCGCCGCAGCGCGTCGAGGTTTTCGGCTTCCGTCGTCAGCACGCGGGCGACCAGATCGGCCAGCCATTCGAACGCGCGGACGGAGTTGTCGTCGAAGGTGTCCGGCCGGTAGCTCTGCATGGACATCATGCCGAAGACCACCGGCTCGCCCGTGCGGCCGCGGCGGAACAGCGGCGTGGTGACGGCGTCGGCCGACGCGCGGCTGGTGTCGCCGGACGCGACGCCGGCGTTGAGCGCGGCGCCGTTGTCGTACTGCATCCGGTAGGTCTGGCGGTGCTTGAGGAGCCAGGCGGCCTGGCCGTGCGGGCCGTAGATGTGCGACTCCGGATCGGTGTACATGCCGCCGTCGTAGCCGTACGGGTAGCGGACGCGGTTCGCGCCGTGGAAGAAGCCGACGTAGAAGTGGTCCACCGGAACGATCTTGCTCATCACGGCCCGGGCGTAGTCGTAGAGACCGTAGTGGTCGCCGCGGTAGTTGGCGTCGATCTTGTGGAACGCCTCCCGCAGGATCAGCGTCGTCTCGGCGTCGACCCGCAGCCGGGCCCGCTCGTCCGGGTCGTCAGGTGGCACCCGGCCATCATCCTCCCGGTGCGCCCGCGCGATGAGGCCGCGCGCGGTTTCCGTCACCCCGCGAGCGATGGAACCGCGGCCGGTGCGCTGCCACCGTGGACGGGTTCACCGAACGAGGGAGGAGTGCCGTGGAGACCCATTCAATGCGAATCCCGTCAGCGCCGAGCCGATTCCGTGCGAATTCACCGTGATTCGGCGAAGAACCGCCGGATGATTCGCCGGACCATTCCCGGAAACCACCGTCAGTGCGTGGTCATGTGCGGCAGGAGGTGACGGAGGGACTCCGACGGTTCCAGTCCCAGTTCCTCGCGCAACGTCCCGCGGCACTGCTCGTACTGGTGCTGGGCCGCCGCGCGGTTGCCGGCCGCGAGGTGGGCGTCGATCAGCACGCGGTGCGCGCTCTCCCGCAACGGTTCCGCGCGCACCGCCGCCAGGCCGGCCGCCACCGCCTCGCCGTGGCGGCCCGCCGTGGTGAGCCGCTTCGCCATGGCCTCCAACGCGTACAGCCGCAGCTGGTGGTACTGCTCCTGCTCGATGAGCACCCACTCGTTGTCCGACGGCCGAGTCCGTCTTGCCCTCGCCGACCTGGCCCTGCACCTCGGCCTTGACCTCGGCGGGCTTGCCCGAGTCCGCGAACTCGTCGGCCTCTTCGAGGTTCTTCGGCGCCTTCTCGGCGATGGCCTTCTCGACGGCCTTGACGAACGCGTCCTGCGGCGACGTCGCTTCCTTGCCCGCCGACGGGTGCGACCGCGCGACCGTGTGCTTCTTGTGCGCGACGTCCTTCTTCAGCACCGCGAACTTCGGGTCCGTGGCCGGGCCCCGCGCCAGGCCCGCCGCCACCGCGCCGTTGCCGACCTTGTCCTGCGACTCCTTGCGCGACGGGTCGACCGGCGGCTTCTTGTCACCGGCTCGCAGCGCCGCCAGGGCCGCGGCGTTGGACGGCGGCAGCGGCAGCGGGGGCGGCTTCGGCCGCGAAGGCCGGTCCTTCAGCGCCACCGGCGTAGTCGTGGCCGGCGCCGTCGTCACCGCGGGGAGCTTCGCTCGATCCCTCGGTGGCGGCGGTGGCATGGGCCGGCTCTCCTCCCGCGGCGGGAACCCTCGGACAGCGTCGCAGCCGGCCGTCACCAGGACGTCGCGGGAACGTCAGCGCGGTGGGAGTTTGAGCCGCCGGAGAAGTGGGTAGGCGCAGGGGAAGGCGAGCGACCGGAGGTGAAGGTGACCGCTGACGGAGGCCGGGTCCGGCCCCAGGACCTGCTGCACGTGACGGTGCACCGACCCGACGGCGGGACCGAGGTGCTCGAAGTGGCCGGCGAAGTCGACCTGCTCAGCGTTCAGGTCCTGGACGACGGGCTCGTCGCGGCCGTCGCCCGCGAGCCGGCGCTGCTCGTCATCGACCTGACCGGGGTGTCCTTCCTCGCCTCCGTCGGCATGACGGTCCTGCTCAAGGCGCACCGCGACGCCGGCAGCAGCACCAAGCTGCGGGTCGTGGCGCCCGGGCGCAGCACCGTGGGCCGGGCCCTGGAGCTGACCGGCTTGACCGAGGCACTGGCGGTCACCGGCACCCGCGCGGACGCGCTCTCCGGCTGACGTCCCGACCGCCTGCGAATGGGTCACCGGCCGCGCGGCTCGACTACGCCGGCCGTGTCCTCGGCAGCGGCCAGCCGCAGGACCACCTCACGCTTGGCGCGATGGACAGCCGGCCCACCGCGGTGAACCCGGCCCCGGGCACGAGTGCGTGCCCTGGCGAACGGGGGTGCGTGAGCCCGGTCGTGCGGGTAGTCCGGTGCGCGGTGCTGGAAGGCGAGGATCGCGGGGTTGCGGATCGTGCCGTCCCGGATCTCCACGGCGCGCCGGACGGTTTCGCCATAGTCCTAAGTGGACTGGCCGGAAAGGACCGTCGGCAACAGTGGCAGCAGGGCTTCGCCGATCTCCCAGGTCGCCGAGTTCCATCGGCCGGGCGAACGTCGTGGGCCGGGCCCAGCTGAAGCCCGCGCTGAGGCCGCGCGCGGTGAGGATGTCGACGTCCCCGAAGCCGATCACCACGGCCCGCAGCACGGCGCGGTCTTCGCGAATCGGCTTGGCCGGCAACACGACGTCGTACCCGGCGATGAGCTGCTCGCGCGTGCGCAGTGGCCGCCAAGTGTTCGTCGGCGCCTTTGCCAGGACCCAGTCCTGACACACTCCGCGAGGGCCTCGTGTACGCTGGGTGGTGTCCGAGAGCATTTCGAGCGCGAGTGGTCGAACCTGCGCCGCCCTCGGCCCCAATCCGGCCGATTTCGACAGCCGGGGACGGGAGCACCGACATGTCGTCGGGCTCGAACACCCCATCACTTGCCACCGGACGACGCTTGCGGCTGAAGCCGGCGGGGCCCGCCACGGGACACGTCGACGGCGCGTGGTGGCCCAAGACCCAGGACCTGTCCGCCGAGCTTCCCCCGCTGCTCACGGCGGTGGCGGCCCGGCTGGGACGGATCGACCGGGTCACCTACCACCTCGGTGAATGGCCGGGGGCGCCCCGCCGGATCTCCGTCGACGACCAGGTCGTGCGGCTCGAGGGATTCCGGTCCCAGGCCACCGGCACGCTGACGGTGGTCGGCTGGGACCGCCACCGGTTGACGCTGGTGGTAGTCCCGCCGGAGACCGGCTCCGAGACCGCGGAGCACGTCCTCGCGACCGCCGCGAGCGAAGACAACACCGACGACAGCGCGCACCTGCTCGCCCCACGGGGCGGCCGAGTGCCGCAGCCCACCTGAACCACGCCACCTCCGGTGGCGTCCACGAAGGGATCGCCCGATCACTGCTTCCACTTTGGACAGTTCGCTGTTCAGCCACCCCATCGCCGAAGAGCCCCGGCCCGGCACGCTCACCACACCCCAGGACGTCCGGTACGGCGGCCTGTTCCGCCAGCCCGTGTACACCCCGGCGCCGTCTTCCGACGGTGCGCCCGGCCCGCAACGGCGGTCCGGCTCGGTGGCCCATGATCGTCCGGCCGCCGCTGACACCGGTTTTCGCCGCACTCCCACCCTCACGCACGCCAACCGGTGAAGGAACGACCATGACCACGCAAGCGGCTTTTGTCTCCCGATACGACCTGCGGGTCAAAGCGGTGCGGGACGTGCTGAAGGAGGACACGAAGCTGTCCGACACCGCCTGCGAGGCGCTCGCGGTGCGGCTGCTGAAGACCCTGGACACCACTCCGGAACGCATGCGGTGACCAACCGCCGCGCTCGCCGCCGGTCGGGAGCGCCCCCGGTTCACCGGTAAACCGGTGGTTCCCGCCACCGTCCCGCGCCTATCGTTTCGCCGTCAGCCGAAAGGTGGAGGGGAAACGACATGCGGCTCGCCGGGGTGCGGTGGCGGGCGTCGGTCAGCACAGCGCGGCTGGACGGCGCCGGCTACCGGGTCGTCCGCCCGTGGCGGCCGATCCGGGACGCCCTCCTGGAGGAGCACCGGTTCGGGGCGGAGTTCGCGGTCGGCAAGGCCGCGGCCGTCGACTTCGCCGCCGCCTGGTGGCTGGCCGCGCGGTCGCCGCACAGCCTCGTCCACCTGCCCCTGCGCACGCCCACGCCGGAGGGCCGGCCGCTCGACCTGGTGCTCCTGCACCACCGCCTCGGGTTCCGCGTGGCGAACTGGAAGCGGTTGCGAGCCCGGCTGTCCCCGCCCGCCGCGACCACCGTCACACTGCCGCCGCGGCCGTTCCCCGTCTTCGAGCGTGCGGACCACGACCGGTTCTTCCACCAGGACTTCCACGACCACCTGAGGTACGCCTTCGCCGCGGACACGCTGTTCCTCATCGGCAGCCGGCGCGCCTTCGAGCTCGCCGGCGAACAGGTCCGTTCCCTCGCCGAGGACGGCCCGGCCCAGCTCGACGCGGGTGTCCACTGGTGCGCGGAGATCGGGCTCGGCCCCTGGAAGCCGCACCACCGGCGGAACCCGGGCGCCCTGCTGCACGTCCACCTCCGCGAAGGCCGGTCGGCGCCGCAGGACTGGACCACCCCTTAGATACCCCTGGGGTAGCTCGGAGGACCCGGCGGGCGGAGGTACGATCGGCCGATTCGCAGCTACTTCGAAAGGCCTGTCCGTTGACTGAATCACTAGCGCAGCGGGTGAAAACGATCCGCATCGTCAACGGCCTGCGCCACCCGCTCCTGGCCGTCGTGGCCCGGTGCTCGGCGGAGTTCCTGGTGCGCCCCGGCGGCGAGCTCGAAATCCGCGAGACCGCTCCGCGCGGCGGGTACGTCGAGCTCACCCTCGACAACGAGGAACAGACCGGCCTCCGGATCGACACGGGCGAGACCGCGAAGATGGAGGTCCTCCTGGACGGCGAGCCGCAGCAGCTGCCGTCCGTCGTCTTGGACGGTCCGCGCGAGGCGGTTTGGCCGGACCACGAGGCCGCCTTCGGCAGCCTGCACGTCTTCGACACCCGATCGGGGCCCCGGACGGTGCGGCTCGAGGAGAAGAACGGCACCACTACCCTGGTGGGCGCCGGCCGCGAGCCGATCCGGTTCGCGGGCGTCGGCGTGAACGACTGCCCGACCGAGCTGATCATCGAGGCGGACGGGCTGCGCATCCGCGGCTCCCACGGTTCCGCGCGCTAGCCCGGAAAGGTGAGCGGACTACCGGTGTCGGCCGGGCAGGCGGTCGTGCGGCGGTTCACTGCCGCGGATGTGGCCGATTTCACCGCGTACCGCTCGGATCTCGACGTCGCCCGGTACCAGGGCTGGGACGCGCCGGTGCCGGAAGCGGACGCCCGGCAGCTCGTCGCCGAGTTCGCGGCCGCCGAAGAGGGCGCGCCCGGCTGGTTCCAGTACGCCGTCGAAGCCGGAGGGGTGCTGGTCGGAGACGTCGGCGTCTGCCTGGCGGACAACCGGATGCAGGCCGACCTGGGGTTCACCATCGCCCGCGCGCACCAGCGGCGCGGCTACGCGACCGAAGCCGTGCGGTGCGTGCTGGACCGGGTGTTCGCCGCCGGAGTCCGCCGCGTCTCGGCGGAGTGCGACGCGCGCAACACCGCGTCCGCGCGGCTGCTGGAACGGCTCGGGTTCACCCGGGAAGGCTTCCGCCGCCGGCACACGTGGCTCAAGGGCGAGTGGACCGACGACCTGCTGTTCGGCCTGCTGGCCGAGGACTGGAAAGGCGCCGCGCCCGGGCCGGCGATCTTCGCCTGCCGGCCCAACCTCCTCGTGGCCGACGTCGTCGCCAGCCTCGGCTTCTACGCGGACGCGCTGGGCTTCGATGTGGGCTGGCGCTGGTCGGACCGCCAGGGCCGGTTCCTGCACGATGGCGAGCCGCACGAGCCGGGTACCGCGCTGGTCGCCCGGGACAACGTCCAGCTCATGCTGACCCAGGTCCCGGGCGCGCACACGACCCGCCTGCACCTCGACGTCCACGCGGCCGCGCAGGTCGACCGGCTGTTCCGGGAGTGGCGCGAGCGCGGCGTGACGGTCGCGGAGCCGCCGTTCGTGCGGCCGTGGGGGATGTACGAAATGCGCCTGCTCGACCCGGACGGGAACGTCCTGCGGGTCAGCTCACCGCCGGCGTCCTAGAGCCTGTCCTCGAAGTGGGTGACGGCCACCTGCTTTGATCTTGGGCCGTGGTGCGCAGGCATGAGCTGACTGATGAGCAGTGGCAGGCGAACGAACCGTTACTTCCGGTGTCCGGCACGAAGGGGTGTCGAATCCGCCGGTCGGCCCCAGGTCGTCCGGCGCCGCGCCGCCTACGGACGCCGCGACATCGTCGAACGTTGCTTCAACCGCCTCAGACAGTTCCGCGCCATCGCCGCCCGGTTCGACAAGACCGCGACCTCCGACCGGAGCGTGATGACCTGGCCACCTTGCTCCTCTGACTGTCAGGACAGGCCCCAGCCACCCGGGCCCCTTGACACCCACGCCCACCCATTCATACATTCGTCGTCACTTTGTATGATCCGACGTGGGGAGTTGGTCCGCATGCGGCTCGGCAAGACCGCCGTCGTCCTCGGGGGCAGTGCCGCCGGGCTCTGCTCCGCCGGCGCGCTCGCGCCCTACTTCGACCGCGTGGTCGTCCTGGAACGCGATGAGCTGCCCGCCGGAGCCGAGCACCGCCGCGGGGTGCCGCAGAGCAAGCACCCGCACTTCCTGCTGAACTCGGGCCGCCGCGCGATCGGGGCGCTCTTCCCCGGCTTCGAAGCCGACCTCATCGCCGCCGGCGGGCTGCACCTCATGCCGTCCATGGACGCCGCCTACCTCGACGGCGTCGGCTGGTCCGCCCGCAAGCGCAGCGCGATGACCATGGTCTACAGCTCGCGGATCCTCATCGAACGCGTCCTGCGCGACAAGGTCCGCGAGCTGTCCAACGTCGTCATCCGCGAGGGTGTCGTGGTCACCGGCCTGACCGCGCGGGACGGCGGGATCACCGGCGTCGGCACCGACGGCGGCGACCTCGACGCCGACTTCGTCGTGGACGCCCTGGGCCGCGGCTCCTCCGTCGGTGCCTGGCTGGCGGCGGCCGGCTGGCCCGAACCGGAGACCAGGACGCTCGACGCCAAGGTCACCTACACCTCGCGCTGGTACGACCTCCCGGCGCCGCGGCCGGCGTCCTGGTGGTGGCGGCACCTGGTGATCATGCCCACCCCGGACAAGGGCGAGCACCCCGACGAACACGACTACCTGGTCAACTTCTTCCCGGTCGAGGGCGACCGGGTCATCGCCTGCATGGGGTCGTGGGGCCTGCCGATGCCGCGCACCACCGACGCGTTCGTCGAGACGGCCCGCCGGGTTCGGACGCCGCTGTTCGCGGCCGCGATGGACCGGTGCGAGCCCACTTCGGAAGTCCACCTGACCCGCTCGACGGGCAACAAGTGGCGGCGCTACGACCGCCTGCGCACCCCGCCGAAGGGCTTGGCGTTCGTCGGCGACTCGATCTGCGCGTTCAACCCCTTCTACGCCCAGGGCATCAGCTCCGCCGCCGGTTCGGCCCTGCTGCTGCGCGAACACCTCGCCCGCGCCGACCGGATCGACACCGCGTTCTCCGCGAAGTTCCTTGCCGCGCAACGGAAACTGCTGAACGTGCCCTGGCGCCTCGCGATGGCGCGGGACCAGGGGTACGAATGCGCGGAGGGCACCGAGAAGCCGCCCGAGTGGAAGCGCCGGATCCTCGCCGCCGTCTCCGCCCCGGCGTTCAGCCTCATCGTCGGGGCCGCGCGGGAGGACGAAGTCGTCGACGAGCACTTCGCCAAGGTGTTCAACCTCGACGAGTCGCTGGGGGACATGCTGCGCAACCCGCGTGTGCTCGCCGGGTTGGTGCGCTACCGCGTCCGCGCGGCGCTCGGCCGGCATCGGGTGCCGTTCGGGTTCGACGCCCAGGCCGAGCCGCCCGCCACGGACTATTCGACGGCGACCGCGCGATGAGCACGGCGTGCGGGCCGGACGCCGAAGCCGTCACCCGCGGGCTCGGCTTCGACTGCCACGACGTCTCGCCGGTCGCCTCGGTCCGCTTCCCCTGGGACCTGGCCCACTGGACGATGCCGTTGCTCGAACTGCTCGTCGTCGCCGGTGCCGTCTTCGCGCTGGTGCACGCCGTCCGCCGCTACCGCGCGGGCGACCCGGTCAACCTCGCGCTGTGGTGGGCTTCCCTGGTCTACCTCTTCGTCACCGAGCCACCGCTGTACTTCCCGGAGTGGTTCGGCCTCGACAAGCTGTACGGCTTCATCTTCGCCCACAACGAGTTCACCGTGCAGTTCATGGCGGACCGGCTGCCGCTCTACATCGTGGCGTTCTACCCGGCGTTCAGCCAGCTCGCCTACGAGGTGGTGCGGGCACTCGGGATCTTCCGGGGCCGCGGCCCGCTCGCCGGGTCGGTGGCGGTCGCCTTCGTCTGCCAGGTCTTCTACGAGGTCTTCGACCAGCTCGGCCCGCGGCTGAAGTGGTGGGCGTGGAACCCGGGCAACCGGATCGTCAACCAGCCGGCGCTGGCTTCGGTGCCGATGACCAGCATGCTGCTCTTCGCGTCGGTGTCCTTCGGCGCGCTGACCTACCTGGTGGTGCGGCTCGCCGGTGGTCCGCGACGCGGGTGGTCGCTGGTCTGGCGCACGGTCGTGGCCGGGGTGCTCGCCCCGCCGGCGATGGCGGTCGCCGGGATCCCGTCGAGCCTCTTCGACGGCAACGCAGGCGCGCAGGCCTGGATCCTCGGCGCCGAGCTGGCCCTGGTCTGGGTGGCGGGCGCCTGGCTCATCGCCACGAGCCGGGCGGACCGTCCGCCCGCGTCCGCCTTCGCGCGGGTCTATCCCGCTGCCTACCTGGGCGGGCTCGCGGTGTTCTGGCTCGCGGCGGACGGCGGCGGCCCGGCCGGGAGCGTCCTTTACGTGCTCGCCTGCTTCGCCGCGGCCGGGCTCGTGCTGGTCGCGCTGTACCGGAACGAGCGGGCCCCCGTTCCCGGCTGACGCCGTCCGGTCGGGGAAGATGGGACGCATGGGGCACCACGGCTGGCGGGGCAACCCACCCGGCACCGAAGACGAGGCACGCCGCCGGATCACCGACGCGGCGACGGCGTGCCTCGACCGCGTCGGCCTCGTCAAGACCAGCCTGTCCGACGTCGCCGCCGAGGCCGGGGTGACGCGGCAGACCGTCTACCGCTACTTCCCTAGCCTCAATGACATCCTGCGCGCGGTCGCCCTGGCCGGCGTCGAGGAGTTCGCCGGGCGGATGGAACGCCACCTGACGTCGTTCGGCAGCCCGGTCGAGGTCGCCGTGGAATCGGTGCTGTTCGCGGTCCGGACGCTGCCCGGTGAGCCCCACCTGGGGCTGCTCCTGCAGGCGGGCGCGGCCGAATTCTTCACCGAAGGCGTGCTGTCGCCGATGGCTTTCTCCTACGGCGCAACGATTCTCCGGAACGTGCCGGTCGACTGGACGGCCGCCGGCGTCACCACCGACGAGGACTTCGCGGGGCTGGCCGAAATCCTGATGCGCCTGTTCCTGTCGTACCTGCGGTACCCGTCGACCCCGCCGCTCACCGACGACGGGATCCGGGCGCTCGTCCGGCGGTGGATCGGACCGTCGCTGCGCGGGTGACGCCTCAGGCGTGGGCGGGCAGGGAGACGCCGGTGAGGCGTTCGGACTCGGTCCACAGCCGCTCGGCCACCGCCTTGTCGAGCGCGCGGCGCGTCGGCTTGGCGGTCTTCACCGGGCCGACCAGTCCCCAGCGGGGGCCGTAGTAGCCGCCGGGCACGGCGTCCGGGCTCGTCGCCGCGTACAGCAGGGGTTCCGCGCCCTGCTCGACCCCTTGGGACGGAACGAGTTTGAAGGCCAGCGAGGCGAGCGGGCCGGGGCTGCTGCCGTCCAGCTGCGGGCCCGAAGTCTGCAGGTTGGTGCGCGTGTAGCCGGGGTGCGCGCCGGTCGAGAGGAGCGGCCAGCCGCGCTCGGCCGCGATGTCCGCCAGCCGCAGCGTCAGCATCAGGTCGGCCAGCTTCGACTGGGCGTAGGCCCGGTTCGGGCTGTACTCGCGTTCCCACTGCAGGTCGTCGAAGCCGATCCGGCCGGCGTTGGCCATGCCGCTGCTCATCGTCGCCACCCGCGGGGCCGGTGCGGCGAGCAGCAGCGGGAGCAGGCGCACGGTCAGCGCGAACGGGCCGAGGTAGTTGCTGCCCAGCTGCAGCTCGAAGCCGTCGGCGGTCTCGACCCGCTGGGGCGGCGTCATCACGCCGGCGTTGTTGACGAGTAGGTCGAGGGGCCGGCCGTCGGCGATCAGCCCGTCGGCGAACTCGCGGACCGAGGCCAGGTCGGCGAGGTCGATCCGCCGGACCTCGAGCCGGGCGCCGGGGTGCTCGGCGAGGATGTCGCGGCGGGCCTGCTCGCCTTTCGCGGGCGTCCGGACGGCGAGGATCACGTCCGCGCCGGCCGCGGCCAGGCGCTTGGCGGCTTCCTTGCCGGTCCCGCTGTTGGCGCCGGTGACGACGGCGAGCTTTCCGTGCTGGTCAGGGACCTGGTACATGGCACACCTCTCTAAGTACCGCTGGTACGTTACGACACCCACGATAACGTACCGGCGGTTCGTTGACAACGTACCGGGGGTACGTAAGATGGGAGAGGTGAACTTCAAGCGCGCCCGCACCGACGAGCAACGAGCCGAGCGGCGGCGCGCGATCCTGGCCACCGCCGACGAGATGCTGACCGAGATGCCGGTCGCCAAGCTGAGCTTCAACGAGCTGAGCCGCCGGGTGTGCCTGGCCAAGGCGAACATCGTGCGGTACGTCGAGTCGCGCGAGGCGGTCCTGCTGGAACTGCTCGACCGGCACGTGCGCGACTGGATCGCCGAGCTGGCGGGCTCTTCCGTCGAGGAAGGTTCGCCCCGAGAACGCGGCGACCGGCTGGCGGCGGTGCTGGCCGAGTCGCTGGCGCGGCGGCCGGTGCTGTGCGACCTTTTCAGTTCCCAGGCGGCGGTGCTGGAGCACAACGTCTCGACCGAGGTGGCGCTCGAGCACAAGCGCGCGCTCCTGCGGGCGGTGGAGTCGCTGACCGCGGTGGTCCGCCGCCACCTGCCCGAGTTCGACGACCGGGCCGCGTACGAGCTGGTGGCGACGGCCAGCCTGGTCACGGCGGCGGCATGGCCGCACAGCCGGCCGTCGGAGGCATTGAAGGCGGCCTACGCGCTGGATCCGGCGGTGGCGGCTATGCGGGTCGACTTCACCGAGCTGGTGAGTAGGACCCTGGAAGTCACGATTTCAGGCTTGCTGGCGCGCGCAGAGTCGCGGCCCGCTGTCGCGGGCTGAGGTCGGGGAGCCGGGCGGCGCGCGAGCGCGACCGGCCCGCCGCGCCTGGGGAGTGGTGTGGTCGTGCCGCGCACGCGAGCGGCCCGCCGTGCCCGGCTGAGGCCGGGGAACAGTGGTCGGGCCGGCCCCCCGAGCGCCTCGCCGTACCCGGGTGAAGGCACGGCGGACCGCTCGGCTCAGGCGACCGGCGCCGTAGTGCGGTGCCCGAGGGTGCGCAACGAGTCCGGGTGGTCGGCCGGGACCACGCCCGAGTACACCGCCGTCCAGCAGGATGGGCAGCAGTACTGGCGGAACACTACTTCCGCGTCCACGTAGTCGGCCGCCGTCGCGATGATCTGGGGGCCCGCGTCCGTCGGCGGGCCCTCGTACACCGCCACCGCCGGTTCGCCCTCCACCGTGCGCAGGACTTCGCCGCAGTGGCCGCAGGCCAGGCCGCCGCCGGAAGGCTCGACCAGGTTGTCGTCGAGGCGGCGGGCGCCGGACAAGCTCGCCTTGCCGAGGGAAGATCCCGGCACCGCCGAGCGCGAGCGACGCGCCGAACGCTGCCGGGAACGCTCGGCCGAAGTCTCGGCCGGATCCACCACGCCGTCGCGGACCACCACGCCGTAGACCTCGAGCGCCGCCTCCGGGGTGACCTTGGCTTCGCGCAGGTCCCGTGCCACGGCCGCGGGATCCCGCAGCAGCGGATCGCCGTAGCCGCCGCCACCCTGCCACGTCATCGCGAACACCTCGCCCGGCGCGAGGTAGCTCGACGCGTAGTTCTGCCCGGGCTCCAAAGCGGACCCCAGTTCGTCCATTGTGGACGGCATCCGCCCGGACGCGAGCAGCGAAGCCACCGGGCTCTGCCGCGCCACGACGTCGAGGCCGCTGTTGCCCGGGTGCCCGCCCGCGAGCCCGCCGTTCTGCGCGATCGCCTTGCCCGCCGACGCCAGCACCAGCCCCATCGGGACGCTCGTGCCGTGCGGCGTCATCGCGATCGACGCGCCGAGCCCGCCGCGGTGGCGTCCCGGCCCGCCCGAATCGGGGACTTCCCGCCGCCACAACGTCAGGACCGGGTAGAGGAACTCCGTCATCTCGACGTCCGGAACGCGGCCCATCGGGATGCAGAACAGCCCGCCGGTGTCGATGCCGTCCGCGTCGGGACGCGCGCCGTAGCCGCCGGCCATCGGTTCCATGATGATGCTGAGGAACGGCGCCGGCGCCTCGCCGCGTTCGTCGAGACCCGCGATCACCGCGGTGTCCCAGGTGCCGCAGCACGTCGCCTGGACGCTCTTCCCGAGCTCGAGGTCCCGGTCGAGCATCTGCGCCAGGCACTCGGCGATGAGGTTGCCGGTGAGCCAGGCCGGGCCGATCGGGCCGCGGCCGACCGCCGCCGGGAACGTCGCGTTGTTGAGCGTCCCCTCCTCGGTGACGAGGTCGAAGCAGCGCATCAGCCCGCCCGCCGACCACGGGATGTCGCCCGCGAGGATCGGCAGCAGCGCCAGCATCACGCCGCCGCGCATGCCCGCGTACGTGCAGTTGATGACGCCGGCCTGCGGGTCGGTGCCGGTGAAGTCGAACGTCAGGTGGTCGCCGGTCTTGGTGGTGGTGACCGTGATCTTGTGCAGGTTCCGGTCGCCCTCGTGGGACTGGTCCTGGTAGCCGGTCGCCGTCCAGGTGCCGTCCGGGAGCGCGGAAAGCTTGTCCCGCAACCGGCTTTCGGCGTCGGACATCATCCGCTTCATGACGGCCTTGACGGTGTCCGGGCCGTACTGCTCGATCAGCGCGTGCAGGCGTTCGGCGCCGACGTTGTTCGCGCCGATCTTCGCGCGCAGGTCGAGTCCGACGAGCATCGGGACGCGCGAGCGGCGCACCCACAGGTCGGCGACGTCACGCTGCAGCCGCCCGTCGCGGACGACCTTCACCGGCGGCGTCGGCAGCGACTCGGAGAAGACGTCTTCGGCGGCGGGGGAGAAAGAGCCGAGGCCGACGCCGCCGAGATCGGGCTGGTGGGCGATGGCGCTGGTCCAGGCGAACAGCTCGCCGTCGTGGAACACCGGCTGGTAGACGATGACGTCGTTCTGGTGCAGCCCGCCGCCGACCCACGGGTCGTTGCAGAGGAACATGTCGCCGGCTTCGATGCCCGGGTTGGCCGCGCGGTTGCGCAGCGTCCAGTAGATCGCGAGGTCGACCGCGCCGACGAGCATCGTGTTGTAGAGCCCGACCTGGACCTCCTGGCCGAGCTCGTCGGAGATGGCGAAGTCGAAGTCGTTGGCGTCGGTGACGATCGGCGAGCCGGACATGCGCTTGAGCGCCTCGCCCATCTCGTCGGTCACCGACCACAGCCGGTGCCGGATGACCTCGTAGGTCAGCGGGTCGAGGGCGTCGATCTGCTCCTCGGTGACACTGTGGACGGCCAAAGTGGACGGCAGCGACCGCCGGAGCTCACCGAGGTCGACGGGACGGCTCGAGAACTGCTCCGAGCCCGGGATGGGCATGCTCATGCGGCGCTCCTGATCGTGAGGTTGCCGAGGTGGTCGACGGTGCCGGTGGAGCCGGCGGGCACCACGACCGTCGTGGTCGGGACTTCGACGATGGCCGGACCGGTCAGCACGTGGCCGCTGCGCAGCTCGCGGTAGTCGTAGACGGCGGTGTCGACGTAACCGAGCGCCGCGTTCAGGCAGACGGGCCGGGTGCCGGCCCGCGCGGCGGGGGAGTCCGCGACCGGGACTTCCGGCAGTTCCGGGCTGAACGGCAGGATGCCGACGCCGCGCACGCGGAACGTGATGGCCTGGATCCCGGCTTCGCGGAACCCGGCGTCCTTGCCGTAGAGGGCGGCATAACGCTCTTCGAACCCGGCGGCGGCCTCTTCGATCGCCGCCGTGTCCAGAGGTCCCTGGACGACGGGGGTCGTGACTTCGGCGAGCTGCATCGAGTAGCGCATGTCGATTTCCCGGTACAGCTCGACCTTTTCGAACTTCAGGCCCTGCCGATCCAGACCTTCCTGGACGCGCTGTTCCAACTGGGCGAAGTTGCGTTCGGCGCGCTGGGGATCGAAGGGGACGTTCAGCGGATCGGACAGCTCGGCCGCCAGCACGATGTCCGACGACGCGAGCCCGAAGGCGGAGAACGCCGACGCGACCGGCCCGAGCGGGACGACGACCTCGGTGCACCCGACTTCGGCCGCGTAGCCCGCGCAGTGCGCCGGACCGGCGCCGCCGAACGCGTAGAGCACGAACCCGCGCGGGTCGTGCCCGGCCTCGACGACGGTCTTGCGCAGCAGGTCGCCGGTCTGCGCGTTCTGCACGGTGTAGATCGCGGCCGCGGCTTGCTCGACGGTGAGGCCCAGCGGCTTGGCGATGTGCGTGTCGATGGCTTCGCGCGCCAGTTCCAGCGACAGCGGCTTGCGGCCGCCGAGCAGGCCGCGCTCGGGCAGGATGCCGAGGACCAGGTTGGCGTCGGTGTTGGTCGGCTCGGTGCCGCCGTTGCCGTAGCAGGCGGGGCCGGGCACGGCCTGGGCGCTGTGCGGCCCGATGCGCAGGTTGCCGCCGGCGTCGAGCCAGGCGATCGCGCCGCCGCCGGAGCCGATCGCGTCGACCCGCAGCGTCGGCACGTTGATGGGGTGGTGGTTGATGACGGTCGTGGTGTCGCGCACCGGTTCGCCGTCGACCACCAGCCCGGCGAGGAACGTCGTGCCGCCGACGTCGGTGGAGATGATGTTGCGGTGCCCGAGCTGGCGCCCCAGCGCGACCGAGCCGATCACCCCGCCGGTGAGCACGGACCCGACGGTGCTGATCGCCGCGGCCGGCGCCTCCTTCGCGGCCACCGCGCCGCCGTTGCTCTGCATCACCAGCAGTGGCCCGGAAAGCCGGTTCTCGCGCAGGGTGTCCTCGAGCGTGCTGAGGTAGTCGCGCAGGCCGGGGCCGATCTGCGTGCTCATGATCGTGGTGGCGTTGCGGGCGAACTCGCGGATGCGCGGGCTCACCTCCGACGACAGCGCCACGAAGACGTCCGGGTCCTCTTCGGCGATCAGTTCGCGGATCCGCTGCTCGTGCGCCGGGTTGCGGAACGACCACAGCAGCGAGACGGCGATCGCGCGGACGCCGTCGGCCAGTAGCCCGCGGATCTTCGCGCGAGCCTCGTCCTCGTCGAGCCGGACGACGACGGTGCCGTCGCGGTCGACGCGTTCGGTCACCTCCTGGGCGAGCCGTTTCGGCAGCAGCCCGTGGTCCTTCTTCTGCCCCAGCACGTTCTGCAGCTCGTGCGGCGAGCGCCCGAGGTAGCGGCCCTCGACGTTCATGATGAAGATCGAGTCGCGGTGGCCCTTGGTGGTGAGGAAGCCGACCGGCGGCACGTTGCCGGTCACCAGCGCGTTGAGCGACGACGTCGTCCCGTGGGCGATGTGGTGGGTGTCGGCCAGCAGCTCCGGCAGCGTCTTGCCCAGCTGCTCGGCGAGCAGCCGGAGCACGTCGAGCACGCCCTGGGAGTAGTCGGGCGGGGTCGAGGGGGACTTCGCGGCGAGCACGGTCCCGGCGTCGTCGTCGAGAACGGCGTCGGTGAACGTGCCGCCCACGTCCACGCCGATGACATAGGCCATGACTCACGCTCCTTTGCGCGGAGAAAGCTGCTAACTGCGGCGTAGACTATTCAACGCATGTGACAAGAGTCAACCCTCTTGACGGTGACTGGTCGTTGACGTCAAATAGTCGACGTAGTTGTCAAACAAGGAGGTCGGAGATGCAGCCACGTCGGGTCGCGGTGCTGGGCGGCGGGCCGGGCGGGCTCTACGCCGCCCGTCTGCTCAAGCTCGCGTTTCCGTCCTGCGAAGTCGCGGTGCACGAGCAGGGCGAGCCGGACACGACCTTCGGGTTCGGTGTCGGGCTGGCCGCGGGCACCCAGCGCAAGCTGGCCGCGGCCGACCCCGACACCCTGCGCGACGTCGTCGCCGCGGGCTGCCGGCACGACATGACCCTGCGGGTCGACGGGCGCGTCGCCCGGGTCCGCAACGACCGCCTGGTCGGCGTCGCCCGCACCGAACTGCTGGCCATCCTGCAGCGCCACGCGGAAAAGGCCGGGGTGGAGCTGAACTTCGGCGTCCGCCGCGTGGCCGACGACCTCGACGCCGACCTGGTGATCGCCGCCGACGGCGTCGGCAGCGCGACGCGCGAGCAGGGACCTTTCGGGGCGCGAATCGGCACCGGACGAGGGCTGTACCTGTGGTGCGGCGCGGACTTCGCGCTGGACGACGCCCTGTTCGAGCCGGTGCGCACCGAGCACGGCGTCTTCGTCACGCACGCCTACCCGTACGGCAGCGGCCGCAGCACGTTCCTCATCGAAACCGACGAGGCGACGTGGCGGCGGGCGGGATTCGACCGGGCCGGCGACGAGACGGTGTCCGACGAGATGTCCTTGCGTTACCTGCAGGACGCCTTCGCTGAACCGCTGCGCGGACACCGGCTGATCGGCAACCGCACGCGCTGGCTGCGGTTCCGGACCGTCCACTGTGCCCGGTGGGCGGCCGGTAACACCGTCCTGCTGGGCGACGCCGCGCACACCGCGCACTTCTCCATCGGCTCCGGCACGAAGCTCGCCATGGAGGACGCGATCGGCCTGGTCGAGGCGCTGCGGTCCGCGCCTGACACGGCCGAGGCGTTCGCGCGGTACGAGGCGGAGCGGCGGCCGGCCGTCGAACGGCTGCAGGAGCTGGCCCGGCGCAGCCAGTTGTGGTGGGAGTCGTTCCCCGCGCGGCTGCACCTGCCCGTCGAGCGGCTGATGGTCGCCTACATGACCCGTGCCGGGAACGTCCCCCTGGATCGGTTCGCCGCCACCAGCCCGGACGTCGTCGGCGCCGCGCTCACCCAGTACGCCGGGACGCCCCCACCCGCGGACGGGCTCGTCGACTGGGTCCTCGACCGGCAGCCGACGCGGCCCGCCGGCCTCGTCACGATCGACGACGTCGTCGAAGATCCGTGGAATCCCGCCGGGGACGCGGTCGTGGCTCGCGCCCGGGAGGCCCGGGAGCGGGGCGCGGCGGGGTTCTGGTTCACCGGACCGGGTGACCGCGGCGCGCTGCTCACCCGGCTGGACCTCGCCGAGCGCGTCCGGCTCGAAACCGGTGGCATCGTGCTGGTGGCAGGGCCCGCGGCGCTGCGCGGCGACCTGGCCGCCGGCCTGGTCGGCGCCCGCACCGACCTGATCGAGGAGACCGCATGAGCCGGGGTGACAAGGTCGTCCCCTACCCGGAGGACGTCGTGCGCGCCTACCGGGACCGCGGGCTGTGGGGGACCCGCACGATCGCCACGCAGCTGCACGACATCGCGCTGGCCCACCCGGACCGCGACGCCGTCGTCGCGCTCGACGGCCGCGTCACCTTCCGCGAACTGGACGAGCGCACCGACCTGCTGGCCGCCGGCTTGGCCGGGCTCGGGCTCGAACCCGGCGACCCGGTGCTGTTCCAGGCGACCAACCGGCTCGGCACGGTGCTCGCCTGGTACGGCGTGCTCAAGGCCGGCCTGGTGCCGGTGTGCACTCTCGCGGCGCACCGCGGGCACGAGATCGGCGAGGTCAGCCGCCGCGTCGGCGCCGTCGCACACCTCGTCGAGACCGGCAGGTTCGACCTCGTCGGCTTCGCGGTCGAGCAGGCCGCCGGGCACCCGACGCTGCGGCACGTGCTGGTGCTCGGCGACGACCCGCGCGGCATCGCCGTCGACGCGCTCGGGCGGGACCTCGACGCCGGGGCCGCGCGCAAGACCGTCGAGGAGATCCAGGCGGGCATCGGCCCGGACGACGTCGCGGTCTTCCAGCTGTCCGGCGGCACCACCGGCGTGCCGAAGGTGATCCCGCGGCTGCACGCCGAGTACTGGTACAACGCCCTCGCCTACGCCCGGTCCTGGGGATGGACCGCCGAGACGCGCGTCGCCCACTTGATCCCGATCGTGCACAACGCGGGAATCGTGTGCGCCCTGCACGGCCCGCACAGCGTCGGCGCGTCGCTGATCCTCGGCACCGCCGACCTGGACGCGTCGCTCCCGTTGCTGGCGCGGGAAGCGGCCACGCACGTCCTGCTGGGACACGGTCACTTCCGGGCCGTCGCCCACCCGGGGTTCACCGCCGCTTCGGCCGCGCTGACGCAGGTGGTGCTGTCGGGCAGCAAGGTCCCGCCCGCGCTGTTCGACGACCTCGAGCGGCGCGGGCTGTGGTCGGGGCAGCTGTTCGGCATGGGGGAGGGCCTGTTCCTCACCACCCGACCGGGCGCGCCCCGGACCGCGCGTGCCACGACCGTCGGGACGCCACTGTCCGAAATGGACGAGGTACGCGTGCTCGAACCGGGCACCGAAGACGAAGTCCCGGACGGCGAGATCGGCGAGCTGTGCTGCCGCGGCCCGTACACGCTGCGCGGCTACTTCGACGCCGAGGAGCACAACGCGCGCGCGTTCACCACCGACGGCTTCTACCGCACCGGCGACCTCGCGGCGATCCGCGTCCTCGACGGCGAGCGGTACGTGACGATCGAAGGCCGGATCAAGGACGTGATCAACCGCGGCGGCGAGAAGATCAACGCCGAAGAGGTCGAGCTGCTCCTGCTGCGCCACCCGGGCGTCAGCGCGGCCGCCGTCGTGGCCATGCCCGACCTGCGCCTGGGGGAGCGCTCGTGCGCGTTCGTGGTCGGCGGGCCGCTGGACCTGCCCGAAGTCCAGCGGCACTTCGCCGAGCTGGGCGTGGCCAAGTTCAAGTGGCCGGAACGCGTCGAAGTCGTCGAGGAGATCCCGCGCACCCTCGTCGGGAAGCTGGACAAGAAGCGCCTGCAGGCCGAAATCGCCGCGAAGATCGCCACCGAGCAAGGAGAAACCCCGTGACCCCGCACCGCATCGGCCTCGTCGTCCCCAGCTCGAACGTCACCGTCGAGACGGAGGTCCCGGCGCTGCTGGCGCGTCACCCCTCCGCCGCGTTTTCCTTCCACAGCAGCCGGATGCGCATGCACCGGGTGTCGCCGGAGGAGCTGCGCGCGATGAACGCCCAGCGCGAACGCTGCGTGGACGAGCTGGCCGACGCCGGCGTCGACGCGCTGCTCTACGCGTGCCTCGTCGCGGTGATGGCGCAGGGCCCCGGCGAGCACGTGCGAACGGAGAAGGCAGTCGTGGGACAGCTGGCGGCGCGCGACGCCCACCCGGCGGTGCTGTCCAGCGCCGGAGCGCTCGTCGAAGGGCTGCGCGCGCTCGGCGCCCGGCGGATCGCCCTCGTGACGCCGTACCTGCGTCCACTCGCCGAAGAAGTGGTCGCCTACCTGCGCGCGGAGGGCTTCGACGTCGTGGACTGGGCCGCCTTGGAGGTCGGGGACAACGCGGAGGTGGGCTGCATCCCCGGCTCGCGTGTCCTGGCCGCCGCGCGCGGGCTGGACCTCTCCCGCGCCGACGCCTTGGTGATCTCCGCCTGCGTCCAGATGCCGTCGCTCGACCTGGTCGAACCCGCGGAAAAGGAGTTCGGGCTGCCGGTGCTGTCGGCCGCCACGGCCGGTGCGTACGCGCTCTTGAAGGGCTTGAACCTGGCGCCGCGGCTGTCGGGAGCCGGTCGGCTGCTCGCGGGACCTCTACCATCACGAGGATGAGCGGCAGCACACCGCGGGGCGGGTCCCGCGAAAAGGGGACCACCGCCCGGCGGGAACTGGTGGAGAACGAGCTCTACGAGCACGCCACCCGGCTCTTCGCCGAGCGCGGCTTCGCCGGCACGAGCCTGCAGGACATCGCGGACGCTTTGGGGATCACGCGGCCGGCGCTCTACTACTACGTCAAGAGCAAGGAAGAGCTGCTGGCCAAGCTCGTCACGGAGGTCACCAACGGGCCGCTGGAGGAGCTGACCGAGTTGGTGGCGCGCGACCTGAACCCGGTGGCGAAGCTGCGCGGGATCGTGGAGATCATCGTCGGCCGCCGCGCGCGGCAGCCGGAGCGGTTCCGGCTGCTGATCCGGTCGGAGGCCGAGCTGCCGGCCGAGCTGACGGAGGCGTACGACGAGGGCCGCCGGGCGGTGCTGAAGACGATCGCGGGGGTCATCGACGAGGGCGTGCGAGCGGGCCGGTTCCGGCCGGTCGACGGTCGTGTCGCGGCGCTGGGTGTGCTGGGTATGTGCAACTGGGTGGCGTGGTGGTTCCACCCGGGGGGCCGGGATACCGCTGAGGCGGTTGTCGAACAGCTGGCTGATATGGCTGTGGGTGCTTTGCAGCGGGCTGACCAGCACGTTCTCGATGGTGAAGGGCCGGCTGCGGCGTTGAAGATGCTGCGTCAGGACCTCGATCACTTGGAACGCATCCTCGACGTCTGAGTGGCGTTCACGACCCGCCGAGGTCCGTTGTGGCGGGCCGAACGCCCGGACTTCGAAACCGGCGGCTTCGATGGTCTTCCGGGCCTGTTCGGCCGAACCGGGTTGCTTGGGCCGGGCCACCTTTGTCCGGTGTCAGCGACCAGCTCGACACGCCCGGCCATCCGCCCGCTCAAGGCCGGTCTCGTTCCTCGCGTCGGACGGATGCGCCGGCGCGGTACCCACCGTCGTGCACACCGGTCACCCTCGCGATGTCCGCAGATTCCCTCAGCCTCGTGTCGTTCAGCACAGGCGTCAGAATATTGACGCACTCGTCGACTCCCGCGTACCGTGAAGCTCACGAGATCACGCGGGAGGCAACCATGACCGAGCTGGACCACCGGGTGCGGGGCGTCGACCACGTCGCCTTCCCCACCTTCGACCCCGCCGCCACCGTGCGGTTCTACCGGGATGTGCTCGGGTTCCCCGTCGTGCACTCGATCTGCGCGGCGGGCTGGGGTCCGGAGAACCACCCCGACTTCATCCACTTCTTCTTCGACATCGGCAACGACGACCGGATCGCGTTCTTCTACTACTTCGGCGCCGGCCCCGAAGTCGGCGGTCCCGAAGGCGTCAAGGGCGATGTCTACGCGCGGTTCGGCGCGGACGTCCCCGAGTACTTCGTGCGGTCGCGGCACCTCGCGATCCACGTGAACGACGAAGCCGACCTGCTGGAGTACCGCCGCCGGCTCGATGCGAGCGACTGGCCCGTCGAAATGCAGATCCAGCACGAGACCATCGAGTCGATCTACACCCACGACCCCAACGGCTACATGTTCGAGATCACCCGCGCGATGCGGCCCGTCACGCCGCAGGAGGATCTCGACGCCACCCTGACGATCGACGCGCTCCTCGACGTCGTCGGCGAGCCGGAGCCGACCTTCGGGAAGCTCCTCGCGCGCAAGGCGGAGCTGATCGTCGAGCGCGCGGCGGACTGGGAACCGGTGCGATGACGGCCTTCTACGTCCTCGACGTCCCGGAAAACACCGCGGTCGCGAAGATCGCCGCCGAGGACTCCGCGGTGACCGTCGGGCGGATCGGGCCGTACTTCGAGATCAGCGCCGCCGGGCCGATCGTGGTCGACCGCCGCGCGACCGGCTGCCGGCACGCCGTCTGGTACTCGTGCGTCGGCGGCGTGGCGCGCGACAGCCTGATCACCCAGCACGACAAGGACGCCCTGCGCGTGGAGCCGGTGTGAGCGGCCGCCTGGGCGCCGGCCGGTACCTCGCCGCGGGGGAGCGGCCCGCGTCCACCGTGCACGAGCTGACCACTGTGGACGGTGCCACCGTGCGCGGCGTACTGTCCACTGTGGCCGGTGCGCGGACCGTCGTGGCACTGATGCACCCGCGGCAGGACCTGACGCACCACCCGCTCGTCCCGCTGCTGCTGCGGGCCGGGTTCGCGGTCTGGACCCAGCACACCCGCTCGGTCAACAACGACCTGAACCTCGTCCACGAACAAGCGCTCCTCGACGTCGCCGCCGGGCAGGTTTTCCTGCGGCAGCAGGGGTTCGACGCGGTCGTCGTGCTCGGGCACTCGGGCGGCGGCACGCTCTTCGCGTACTACTGCGAGCAGGCCGCGCTCACCGACCGCGTCGAGACCACGCCGGGCGGGCGCCCGACGCGGCTGGCCGAAGCGGACATGCCGGTGCCCGACGGCGTCGTCTTCCTGGCGCCGCACCCCGGCCAGGGCAAGCTGCTGCTCGCGTGCATCGACCCGTCCGTGGCCGACGAGACGGACCCGATGTCGGTGGTCCCTGAACTCGACCCGTTCTCCCCGGCCAACGGCTTCGCCGAACCGCCGGAAAGTTCCTGCTATACAAGGGAATTCCTGGACCGCTACCGCGCGGCGCAACGTGCCCGCGTCGCCCGCATCGACGCGGTGGCCCGCGCGCACCTGGCCGACACCGCGGCGGCGCGTACAGCGTTCAAAACGAGCGGCCGAGCCGAGGACCGCCGCCGTTCGCTGGCGCCGCGCGTGCTCACGGTGTTCCGCACCGACGCCGACCCGCGCACGGTCGACCTGAGCCTCGACCCCAGTGAACGCCCGTACGGCTCGCTGTTCGGCAAGCGCCCCGACCTGATCGACTACGGGCTGGTCGGGTTCGGCCGGCTCGCGACGCCGGAAGCGTGGCTGTCGACGTGGTCCGGCCTTAGTTCCCGCGCCGACTTCGTCCGGTGTGGACCGGGTGTCACGATCCCGACGTTGTTCATCGAGCTGACGGGCGACCAAGCGGCGTTCCCGGCGGACTCCCGCCGCATGATCGCCTCGCTCGGCGCCGCGGACCTGACCGCGACGACAGTGCGAGGCCTGCACTTCGGCGGCGCCATCGCCGAGGGCGAGCCCACGGGGAACGAACTCGCGGCCGCCGAGATCGTCGAGTGGCTGGGCAAGCGCTACGGCTGATCGACCTTCAGCACCGACGTCGTGGCGCAGGTCAGCGGTGCGCCGTCGGGTGCGGTGGGCACTAGAGGCGGGACGACCGCGCCGTGCTCGTCCACCAGGACCGAATGCGGCTCGCCCGCTTCGAACGCGTGCCGCTCACCCCACTGGCGCAGCGTCACGATCACGGCGAACAGGTCCTGGCCCGCCTCGGTGAGCGCGTACTGCCGCCGCTTGCCCGACGGAGCCTCCACCTGGACGAGCAGGCCGTGCCCGGTGAGCTTGCGCAGCCGGTCGGTGAGGATGTTGCGGGCGATGCCCGTGCGCTGCTGGAAGTCGGTGAACGAGCGGGCGCCGTCCATCGCGTCGCGGATGATCAGCAGGCTCCACCGGTCGCCGATCACGTCCGCCGCCCGCGCGACCGGGCAGGTTGGGTCCGTCCACATCGCGTCTCCCATGAGTTGCGTAATGAAACCATTCTCGCCTACTCTCCGAAGAGTTGCAAATCGCAACCAATTGGAGGTGCCGTGGGACGCGGGACGAGGCTGCTCCTGGCCGTTGTGTGCGGCGTCGCGGTCGCCGGGGTGTACGCCGGGCAGCCGGTGCTGGGCCCGATGGGCGACGACCTCGGCGTGCCTCGGGACTCCGTCGGCTGGTTCGTGGCCGCCGGGCAGCTCGGCTACCTCGCCGGGCTGGTGCTGCTGGTGCCGCTCGGCGACCGGCTCGACCGGCGTCGCCTGATCGCGGCCCACCTCGCCCTGGTGGCGGCCGGTCTGGCGGGCACCGCGGCCGCGCCGGTCGCCTGGGTGGCGTTCGGCGGTCTCGCCGTCGCGGGGCTCTTCGCGGTGGTGGTGCAGACTACGGTCGCGTATGCCGCGTCGATCGCGCCGCCCGCCGAACGCGGGCGCACGCTGGGCGTCGTCACGTCCGGCGTGGTAACCGGCATCCTCGGCGCCCGCGTGCTCACCGGCGCCTTGGCCGACGTGGGTGGCTGGCGCGGCAGCTACCTGGCGCTGGCGGTTCTCGCCGCCGCTCTCGGCGTGACGTGCCTCGTGGCGCTGCCCGCGGACGTCCGGACCGGTACGGAGTCCTACGGGCGGATACTCCGTTCGCTGGCCGGGCTTTTCACTCGGCCGCTGTTCCTCCGCCGGGGTCTGATCGGGTTCTTCCTCTTCGCGTCCTTCGGTACATTGTGGAGCGGAATGGCGCTGCCCCTGGCCGGCGAACCGTGGCGGTTGAGCGAGACGCAGATCGGGCTGTTCGGCGTCGCCGGGCTCGCGGGCGCCCTGGGCGCCGCCCGGGCCGGCCGCTGGGGCGACGCGGGACACGCCGGCCGCGTCACCGGCGTCGCGCTCTTGCTGCTGCTCGGGTCGTGGCTCGCCATCGGGCAGCTGGGCTGGTCGTTGCCGCTGCTGGGTTTCGGTGTGCTGCTGCTCGACTTCGCCGTCCAGGTCGTGCACGTCGCCAACCAGCACGTGCTGACGACCGCGTTCCCCGGCCGCACCAGCACGGTGATCGGCGAGTACATGGTCTTCTACTCCCTCGGCTCGGCGACCGGCGCCGCCGCGACGACGGCGGTGTACGACGTGGCGGGCTGGCCGGCCTCGGCCGTTCTCGGCGCGGCAGCGGCCTTCGGCGCCCTGGTCACGTGGATGGCGGGACTCACGGGCCGAGCGCCGCGGCGTAGTCGAACAGGGTGACGCGGTCGGGCAGCTTCGTCTTCACCATCAGGCTGGACACGTGCTTTTCCACGGTCTTCGGGGAAATCAGCAGGCGCCGGGCGATGTCGGTGTTGCCGAGGCGGTGGGCCAGCAGCCGGAAGACGTCGTACTCGCGGACGGTGACCCCGGCGTCCCGCAGCTTCGACGAAGGCGGGTGCGCTGGCGTTCCGCCGGGCCGGGTTCGCGTTCTTCGCGGCGTGCGTGGCGATCGCGGCGATGGCGGGCGCGCCGACGTGGCTGGCGCTGGTGCTGCTGCTGGCGGCGGTGGTGGTGCACACGATCGGCGAGATCTGGCAGGCGGCGGGCGGGTTCGAGCTGTCGTTCACGCTCGCCCCACCGCACGCGGTCGGGCAGTACCAGGGGTTGTTCGGCATGGGGCTCGGCCTGGGCGTGACGCTCGGGCCGGCGGTGCTGATCGCGCTGTGCATCACGTGGGGGACCCCGGGCCGGTGGGTGGTCGGTGGTCTGTTCGCGGTGACGGGGTTGGCGGTGCCGGCGGTGGTGCGGTGGGCGGAGCGCGAACGGGTTCAGGTGGGCGGGACGGGGGCGGAACTCTCGAACCGGTAGCCGGAACGGCGAAATCCGCCCGGCCGGTGGAACGACTTGACGACGTCGCCGGGGCGCCGGTGTACTCGGGATCATGAACGGCGGTGCTCCGCCGGACCATCCTCGCCCGAAGCAGCCCCGCACCGGGGCTGCTTCGGCATGCCCGCGCAGCGAAAGGGAAACCCGTGACGACCACCGAGAACTGGATCGCGACCGCGCAGGACGTCGCCGCGAAGCTCGCCGTCGACGCCGTCGAGCGCGACCGCCGCAATACCACGCCGTACGAAGAGATCCGGCTGCTCAAGGAAGCCGGCCTGGTGACCCTCCTCGGGCCGCCCGAGCACGGCGGGGGCGGGCAGACGTGGGAGACCGCCTACCGCGTCACCCGCGAGATCGCCCGCGCCGACGGTTCGATCGGCCAGCTGCTCGGCTACCACTACCTGTGGGCGTGGGCCGCGCGGCTCGTCGCGACGGACGAGCAGATCGCCGCCGTCGAAGAGCTCTACACCACCAACAACTTCTTCTTCGGCGGCGCGGTCAACCCCCGCGACTCCGATCTGACCATCACCGAGGACGGTGACGAGCTCGTCTACAATGGACATAAGTCGTTCTCGACGGGGAGCAAGGTGTCCGACCTGACCGTCCTCGAAGGCGTCCTCGCGGGCACCGAAGAACACATCTTCGCGATCGTGCCCTCGGCCCAGGAAGGCATCGTCTTCCATGACGACTGGGACAACATCGGCCAGCGGCTCACCGAATCCGGCAGCGTGACGATCACCGACGTGCGGGTGCCGTGGGCGAGCGCCGCCGGCTACGTCGACCGCAAGTTCCGCCCGCTCACCTACAACACGCTCAACGTCCCGGCGATCCAGCTGGTGTTCACGAACTTCTACCTCGGCATCGCGCAAGGTGCCCTCGACGCCGGCCTGGCGTACACGCGCGAGCGCACCCGCCCGTGGCCCTACGGTGGCGACGACAAGGAAGCCGCCGCGGAGGAGTGGTACATCCTCGACGGCTACGGCGACCTGCAAGCGAAGCTGTGGGCGGCCGAGGCGCTCACCGACAAGGCGGGCACGGCGATTTCCCGGGTGCTGCACGCCCCGCGCGAGGAGCTGACGCCGGAGGTCCGCGGTGAGCTGGCGGTGCTGATCGCCGCGGCCAAGCAGCGGGTGATCGACACGGGCTTGGAGATCGGCACGAAGATCTTCGAGCTGACCGGCGCCCGGGCGAGCGCGTCGAAGCACGGCCTGGACCGGTTCTGGCGCAACCTGCGGACGCATTCGCTGCACGACCCGGTGGCGTACAAGCGCCGCGAGGTGGGTGTTCACGCACTGCGCGGCGAGCTGCCGGAGCCGACCTGGTACACGTGATCCCGCCCCGGGCGCTCGAGGCCGTGCCGCCGGCGGCCTCGAGCGCCCGCGCCCGCGGAAGCTGCTCGTGCCCGCCGAAGCTGCTCGTGGCCGCCGTAACCGCCCGCGCCCGCCGAAGCCGCTCGTGGCCGCGGAAGCCGCTCGCGCCCGCCGAAGCCCGCCCCGCGCCCACTGTCGCTTGCCCGCGTGTGCCTTGGCCGCCCGGCCGCGCTCGCCCTCCCGGTGCCCGCCCCCCGGCGGCCGCCTCCCACTCGTGCTCGCCCTCTGTCGGCCGCCTGCCCGCGCCCGCCCCGCGCCCACCCTCGGCGCCCCGCCTGCCTGCACCCACGCCCGCGCCCGCCGCTCGCCCGCCCGCACCCGCGGTACCCGCTCGTCCCCCCTCGCGGCTCCCGAACCGTCCGCATCGTGCGAACAAACCCCCACAACTCGGACCAAACACCCGTGCGCGCGTTACTTCCCGTCCGCATACTGGGACAGTTGAATGATCACCGGCACCTCCATAGAGTTCCCGATCGTCACTCGATCGGCTGAATTCCGACTCTTGAAGGTGCCGTGCCCGCCTCCTCCCTCCCGCCGCTCGCGGCGCGCTCCCTGCCCGCCGCGGTGTGGCGTGCCGTCCGGACCGGGCGGTGGACGCCCCTCTGCGCGGTGCTGGTCGCCGGCATCCTGCTGCTCGCCGCCGGGGCCGATCTGTTCGTCCTGGCCGAAGGGCAGAGCCTCGCCCCCGACATCACCACCCTCGGCCCGACCGGGCTGCCCGCCGGCGCGCTCGGCGGCGTGAGCGGCGCGCACTGGTTCGGCGTCGAGCCGCTCACCGGCGTCGACCTCTTCGCGCTCGTCGCCCACGGCGCCCGGACCTCGCTGCTCGTCGGACTGGGCGCCACCGTGCTGGGGACCGTGCTCGGTGTCGTGATCGGAGTCAGCGCCGGCTACCTCGGCGGCTGGTGGGACCGGCTGGTCACCTGGACCGCCGACGTCATCCTCGGCTTCCCCTACCTGATCTTCATGATCGCGCTCGGCGCGGTGCTGCCGGTGGACTTCCCCCGGCAGCTCACGCTCGTCGTCGTCCTCGGGCTCTTCGGCTGGCCGCGCATCGCGCGCATCGTGCGGGCCCAGACGCTGACGCTCGCGAAGCGCGACTTCGTCGCCGCGGCCCGGGTCGTCGGCGGCGGCCCGTGGCACGTCTTCACCAAAGAACTGCTGCCGAACCTCTGGGCGCCGATCATCGTCGTCGCCAGCCTGTCCATCCCGTCGATGATCGGCAACGAGGCCGCGCTCTCGTTCCTCGGCGTCGGCGTCCTGCCGCCGACCCCCAGCTGGGGCCGCACCATCAGCGCGGCCATCGACTTCTTCGAGACGGACCCCATGTACCTGGTCTTCCCCGGCGCGATGCTGTTCCTGATCACGCTGGCGTTCAACGTCGTCGGCGACGCGATCCGCGACGCGCTCGACCCGCGGACCGGCGGTGCCGCCTGATGCGCACCGCGCGGTTCGTCGCCACCCGCTTCGCCGGGATGCTGCTGGTCCTGTTCGTCGTCGCCTTCGTGACGTTCGTGGTGTTCTACGTCCTGCCCGCCGACCCGGCGCGGCTGGCCTGCGGCCGCCCGTGCTCGCCCGAGGGCCTGCAGCTCGCGCGGGAGTTCATGGGCTACGACGTCCCGTGGTACCGCCAGTTCCTCGACTTCCTCGGCGGCATCTTCGGCGGCCGCACGTTCGGCACCGGTGCCGCCGCGGTCCACTGCACCGCGCCCTGCTTCGGCTGGGACTTCCAGAACAACGTCGACGTGCTCGCCGAAATCGGCGGCCGGATCGAGGTCAGCTTCTCGGTCGCGCTGGGCGCGGCCGCGATCTGGATCGTCCTCGGCGTCGGCCTCGGCGTGCTTTCGGCGCTGCGGCGCGGAACCGCCGTCGACCGGATCACCATGGCCGCCGCGATGACCGGGGTGTCCATGCCCGCCTACCTGGCCGGGATGATCGGCATCACGATCTTCGCGTTCGCGCTCGACGTCGTCCCGAAGTCCGGGTACGTGCCGCTGACCGAGGACCCGGCGCAGTGGGCGTGGCACCTCGTCCTGCCGTGGTTCGTGCTGGCGTTCCTGCACGCCGCGATCTACGCGCGGCTGACCCGCGGCCAGATGCTCGAAACCCTCGGCGAGGACTACATCCGCACCGCGCGGGCGAAGGGCCTCACCGAGCGGAAGGTCGTGGGCCGGCACGCGCTGCGCAACGTCCTGCTGCCGGTCATCACGGTCTTCGGCGTCGACCTCGGCGGCCTGCTGGCCGGGACGGTGATCACCGAGCGGATCTTCGGCATGGCCGGCGTCGGGCGGTTGCTCGTCGACGCGATCGCGTCGCTCAACCTGCCGGTCCTGCTGGGCGTGACGCTGTTCTCGGCCCTGCTGGTCACGGTCCTGAACTTCCTGGTCGATCTCTGCTACGGCGCGCTCGATCCGCGGGCCCGCCTCGTCTGAAGGGGAAACGATGAAGAAGCTGCGGTTCGCCGCGGGGGTGCTGGCCGCCCTCACGCTGCTGACGGCGTGCGGGGCCAACGACACACCGGCCGGGCAGGGCGGCACCGTCAAGCCAGGCGGGAACCTCGTCCTGCTCAACGACGCGCCGTCGATCACCTGGGACCCGGCTAAGAGCTCGAACCTCGTCATCACGACGCTCGGGCTGATCCACCGGCGGCTGACGTCGTGGGACGTCGCGCCGGGCAAGGACACCACGATCGTGCCCGACCTGGCCACCGACACCGGGAAGGCCACCGACGGCGGCAAGACGTGGACGTTCACCCTCAAGGACGGCCTGAAGTACGCCGACGGCACCGCCATCACCGCGGCGGACGTCAAGTGGGGCCTGGAACGCTCGTTCGCGCCCGCGTTCTCCGGCGGCCTGGCCTACCACAAGGACCTGCTCTCGCCGGGGCTGGCGTACAAGGGCCCGTTCGACGGCAAGGAGCTCGACACCATCCAGACGCCGGATCCGAAGACCATCGTCTTCCACCTCGCCCGCGCCTACGGCGACTTCAACTGGGTCGCGAGCACGCCGGCGTTCTCGCCGGTGCCGAAGGGCAAGGGCGCCGAGGCGAACTACGGTGACCACCCGGTCGCGTCGGGGCCGTACCAGCTGGCGAGCTACGAACGCGGCAAGTCGGCGAAGCTGACGCGCAACCCGAACTGGAGCCGGGACGAGGACAAGACGCGCCTCGCCAACCCCGACACCATCGAGTTCGAGCTCGGCCAGGACACCGGCGTGATCTCCAAGCGCCTGGTCGACGACACGGGCAAGGACCGCGCCGCCTTCGGCATGTCGTTCGCCTCGCCCGCCCAGCTGGCCCAGATCCAGGGCAACGCGTCGGCCCAGTCGCGGCTGGTGACGTCGGAATCCGGGGCGCTGGCCTACCTTTCGCTCAACACCCAGCGCGGCAACCTCACCAACCCCAAGGTGCGCCAGGCGTTCCAGTACGCCGTGGACAAGGCCGCCTACCAGGTCGCGAGCGCGGGCAGCGCCCAGCTGGCCGGGGACGTCGCCACCACGCTCATCACCCCGGGTCTGCAGGGCCGCGAGCAGTACGACCTGTACCCGGCGCCGCCGTCCGGTGACGTGGCGAAGGCCAAGCAGCTGCTCGCCGAGGC
This sequence comes from Amycolatopsis sp. NPDC114478, assembly GCF_055633805.1. NCBI lineage: Bacteria > Bacillati > Actinomycetota > Actinomycetes > Pseudonocardiales > Pseudonocardiaceae > Amycolatopsis > Amycolatopsis sp. NPDC114478. The sequence continues at coordinate 95,749 of NZ_JBVKDO010000024.1, forward strand.
GGGCTTCCCGAACGGGCTCGACGGTCTGGTCCTGGCCACCCACAACGAACGCGGCTTCCCGGAGAAGGCCGCGGCGATCCAGGCGTCGCTCGCGCGGGCGAACATCAAGGTCACCATCAAGCCGCTCGACGAGGACACCTACACGTCCGAAGTGGACACCAAGGGCCTGTCGGACTACGACCTGACGCTCACCTCGTGGCAGCCGGACATCCCGTCGGCCAACGCGAACATCCAGCCGCTGTTCCAGTCCACCGAGATCGGCAACGGCGGGTACAACGAGTCGCGGTACAACAACCCCGAGGTCGACAAGCTGATCGGGGAGGCACAGGCCACTGTGGACCCGGCCGAGGCTGGCAAGAAGTGGGCGGCGCTGGACAAGAAGATCCTCGCCGACTCGCCGGTCGTGCCGCTGATCTACACCCGCAACTCGTTCCTGCACGGGTCGCAGGTCGGCGGCGTCGAGATCGGGCGCTTCCCGGCCTACGTCGACTACCGCAAGTTCGGGATCATCCAGTGACCGGGGCCGGACTCCTGCGGCTGCACGACGTCGCGGTCTCGTTCGGGGACGTCGAAGCCGTCCGCGGGGTCGGCTACGAGGTCCACGCGGGCGAAGTCGTCGCGGTGGTCGGGGAGTCCGGCTCGGGCAAGACGGTCACCGCGATGTCCCTGCTCGGCCTGCTCCCGCCCACGGCCCGCGTGACGGGCCGCGCGGAGCTGGCCGGGCGGGACCTCTACGCGATGACCCCGGCCGAGCTGCGCGCGGTGCGCGGCGGCGAGGTCGGCATGGTGTTCCAGGAGCCGATGAGCGCGCTGAACCCGGTGTTCACCGTCGGCGACCAGCTCGTCGAGGCGATCCGGACCCACCGGGACCTGACCGCCTCGGCGGCGCGCGACCGCGCGGTCGAACTGCTCGACCTGGTCGGGTTGCCCGCTCCCCGCGAACGGTTCCGGTCCTACCCGCACGAGCTGTCCGGCGGGCAGCTGCAGCGTGTCGTGATCGCCATGGCGGTGGGGAACGAGCCGAAGCTGCTGATCGCCGACGAGCCGACGACCGCGTTGGACGTCACCGTCCAGGCCGAGATCCTGGAGCTGCTGCGGGACCTGCGCTCGCGGCTGGGGACGGCGATCCTGCTGATCACGCACGACATGGGCGTGGTCGCCGACCTGGCCGACCGCGTGGTGGTGATGCACGACGGCCGGGTCGTCGAGCAGGGGGCCGCGGGCGCGATCTTCACCGCGCCAGCGGAGGAGTACACGCGCCAGCTGCTCGGCTCGGTCGTCTCGCTGTCGGCGACGGCCACGACGGGGCTCGAACGCGCGTTGACGGCGGACCTTTCGGTCGGCCCGGGCCACGTCGCCGCGGCGGAGCACCCGGCGGTGGCGTCGGTCCCGGACGTGCCCGCCCAGGCGCCGCTGCTGCGGGTGACGGACCTGTCGGTGACCTACCGCGGCCGGTTCCGCGCGATCGCCGTCCGCGCCGCGTCAGGGGTGAACCTGCACGTGGAGCCGGGGGAGGTGCTCGGCCTGGTCGGCGAATCCGGCTCCGGCAAGAGCACGGTCGCGCGCGCCGTCACGGGGCTGCTCGCGCCGACCGGCGGGTCCGTCCACATCGGAGACACCGACATCAGCCGGGTGCGCGGCCGGGCCGCGAAGGCGTTGCGGCGCCGGATCGGCATGGTGTTCCAGGACCCGTTGTCCTCGTTGAACCCCCGCACGACGGTGGGGGAGAGCGTCGCGACCCCGGTGCGGCTGCACAAGGCGGTCCGGCCGTCCGAAGTGGACGGACGGGTGGCGGAGCTGCTGGACTCGGTCCAGCTTTCGCCGTCGCTGGCCGGGCGCTACCCGCACGAGCTGTCGGGCGGGCAGCGCCAGCGGGCGTGCATCGCCCGCGCCCTGGCGCTGAACCCGGACCTGCTGGTGGCCGACGAGCCGACGAGCGCGCTCGACGTCACGATCCAGGCGAAGGTCCTCGACCTCCTGCGCGACCTGCGCCACGAGTTCGGCTTCGCGTGCCTGTTCATCAGCCATGACCTGGCGGTGATCGAGCAGCTGGCCGACCGGGTGGCGGTGATGCACCGCGGGCACGTCGTCGAGCAGGGCCCGACGAAGGACGTCCTCACGGCCCCGGCGCACCCGTACACGCAGCGCCTGCTGTCGGCCGCGCCGGTGGCGGACCCCGAGGCGCAGCGCCGCCGCAGGGAGGCCTGGCGGCAGCTGCGCTGAGCCGGATGCTTACCTCGGAGGGAATTGTTTCCGTGTCCCGGCCGGGCCATGCTTCCGTCATGACCAGTTATCCGATGCACACCCTCGACACCGCACCGGCCGAGGCGAAGGCGCCGCTGGGCGTTCTGCGCGAGACGTTCGGGTTCGTTCCCGGCGCGGCCGCCGTGATGGCGAACTCGCCGGCGCTGCTCGACTCGTTCTTCTCGGCCTTCGGCCACTTCCGCGGCGGCGGCACGTTCACCCCGGCGGAGCGCCAGGTGCTGCTGCTCTCCAACGCCGTCGCGAACACCAGCGAATGGGCGGTCGCCTTCCACACCCTCGAAGCGCTGGCCGACGGCGTCCCGCCCGAAGCGGTCGAGGCGGTGCGCCGCGGCGAGCTGCCCGGCGATCCGCGGCTGGCGGCGTTGTCCGGTCTGACCATCGCCTACATCGAGAAGCGCGGGCACCTCGACGAGAAGGACGTGCACGCGTTCACTTCGGCGGGCTTCGGCGAGGAGCAGCTGTTCGAGGTCGTCACCGGGGTGGCCATCTCGGCGATGACGAACTACTCCGCGAACGTCGCCCGTCCGCCGCTGGAACCGGCGGTCGAACCGCACGCGTGGACCGCGAGTGCCTGACGTCGGCCCGCTGCTGAAGCACTGGCGCGCCGCCCGGCGGCTGAGCCAGGTGTCGCTCGCCGCGGAGGCAGATGTTTCGTTGCGGCACTTGAGCTTCCTCGAGACCGGGCGTGCGAAGCCGAGCCGCGCCATGGTGCTGAAGCTCGCCGACGTCCTCGACGTGCCGTTGCGGGACCGCAACACCCTGCTGCTCAGCGCCGGGTTCGCGCCCGAGTACGCCGAGTCCCCTTTGGACGCTCCGGCGCTGGCGGCGGTGCGGGCCGCGCTCGACGCGATCCTCGCGCAGCAGGAACCGTATCCGGCGCTGGTGATGGACCGCGGCTGGGACATCCGCCACGCCAACGGCGCCGCGCGGCGGTTCTTCGCCTTCCTCCACAGTGGACGCCCGACGGAGCCGCCCGGACCGCCGAACGTGCTCCGGCGGATGTTCCACCCGGACGGCGTCCGCCCGCACGTGACGAACTGGCCGGAGGTGGCCGAAGCCCTGGTCGGGCGCGTGCGCCGGGAAGCGCTGGGTGGCGTGACCGACGAACGCGCCCGGGAGATCCTCGACGAGGTGCTCGGCTACCCCGGCGTGCCGGCCGGCTTGCGGACCCTGGACGTGACGGGCCCGCAGCTGCCGATCGTCCCGATCCGCTACACCCGCGACGGCGTGCGGTTCGCCTTCTTCTCGACGGTGACGACGCTGGGCACGCCCCAGGACGTGACGCTCCAGGAGCTGCGCATCGAGTGCTTCCACCCGATGGACGACGAAACCCGGGAGAACATCCGGACGCACGTGACGGAGACGATCGCCGGGTAGCGCACTTGTCCACTGTGGACGATTTGCCGGTCACTCCCAGGGTGTGCCGGCGGTCGCCCGCTCCAGCCCGGTGACGCCGGCTTCCCGGCGCTCGCGCAGCAGTTCGCCCGCGATCGAATAGCGTGGTGCCGTGGCTTCTTCCGCGCGGGCCGCGTGCTCGACGATCGCGTCGACCAGCGACGGGACCATCGACAGCCGCGGGTGCTCTTCGTGGATGCGCTCGTGCCGGCCGGTGACGACGTGGGCGTTGCGGCCGAAGTCGGTGCCGACCCCTTCGCGGGTCAGGTAGGCCAGCAGGCCGCGGCGTTCGGCGATGCCGGGCGAGGTGTGCAGCGCGATCGCCTCCCACACGAGGTCGACCTGCGGCGCGCCCACGCCGTTCTCGGTCAGCAGCTCGGCGGCGAGATCGGCGCCTTCGACCTCGAAGCGCGTCTTGCCGGGCGCCAGCGTGCCCACGCCGAGGTCGTGCAGGACGGTGGCCGCGAAGAGCAGCCCGGCGTCGTAGGCCGCGTCGTCCAGGAAGGCTTCGTGCTCGGCGAGCAGGCGCGCGAACAGGAAGCTCCGGACGCTGTGGTTGGCCACCGCCGGGCTTTCCGTACTCCGCACGGTGGCGAGGATCGTGTCGGCGAGCGGCCCGGTGGGCAGGGCGAGGAAGTCGGTCACCCCGTCGACGCTAGAAGCCGTCGACGCCCGGCGACAGTGGCCCCGAGACCCTTCACCGCTAGGATCGTGCCATGGAACGCCACGGTGTCACGGTGCTGGCGCTCCCGGGCGTGCTCGCTCTGGACGTCGGGATCCCGGTGCAGGTCTTCGGCTCGGACCCGCACTACGAGCTGACGGTGTGCGCGGACCGGCGCCCCGTCCCGGTCTCCGGCGGCGGCCTGACGATCGCCGCGGACGCCGGGCTCGAGGCCCTGGACGGTGCCGGCACGGTGATCGTCCCCGGCTACGACGACATCGACACGCCGCCGCCCGCCGCGGTCCTGGACGCGCTTCGGGCCGCGCACGCGCGAGGCGCGAGGATCGTCTCGATCTGCACGGGGGCGTTCGCCCTCGCCGAGGCCGGTCTGCTGGACGAGCGGCCGGCGACCACGCACTGGCGGTTCACCGCCGACCTGCGCACCCGCTTCCCGCGCGTGCGGGTGCTGCCCAACCGGCTCTACGTCGACGACGGCGACATCCTGACGTCGGCGGGCGTGACCGCGGGGATCGACCTGTGCCTGCACCTGATCCGCACCGACGCCGGCGCCGCGGCGGCCAACGCCCAGGCCCGCCAGCTGGTCGCCCCGCCGCACCGCGCGGGCGGCCAGGCGCAGTACATCGAGCGCCTGCGCCCGGAGGCGACGGGCGACCGGCTCGGCCCGCTGCGCGACTGGCTGCTGGCCGACCTCACGCGCCAGGTGGACGTCGACGCGCTCGCCGCCCGCGTCCACCTGTCGCGGCGCACGTTCCTGCGGCGGTTCCGCGAGGAGACGGGCACGTCCCCGATGGCCTGGCTGACCGGCGCGCGGCTGGACCGGGCGCGCGAGCTGCTGGAGACGACGGACCTCCCGGTGGAGCACCTCGGCCGGCACACGGGCCTGGGCAGCACGGCGACCGTGCGGGCGGCGTTCCACCGGCACCTCGGCACGTCACCGCGGGAGTACCGGGCGGTGTTCCGCCACCGGCGCGACCCGGACTGAGCCGGCGCGACCTTCCGACTCCGGCGGGCCTCGGATCAGCTGTCCTCGGGGTGCAGGCTGATGGTCGGCCAGGTGCTGAGCGTGGCGAGGCCGTCCTTGCGGGCGTGGTGGCCGGTCAGTGCCTGGTTGCGGGCGGAGACGTGCGGCGCCGCCCGGTCGAGCAGCGGCGGGCCGAGCGGGTCTTCCGGCAGGGTGTCCATGCGAATCCTCTTCCGGTAGGCGGTGCGGACGTCCCTCTCACGCCCGAACACCGCCGCCGGTTGAGGGTCAGCGCTTGTTCTTGTCCCAGATGACCACCGGCGGCGCGTCCGGGTAGTCGGTGTCGTGGGCGATGACCTTGTCCACGTTCGGGTTGTGGCGCAGGATCGGGAACTCGTCCATGTCGAACACGTTGTTCGGCCGCCGGGAACCCAGCTCGTCGCCTTGACCGGGCCAGCCGCTCGACTTGCCCGGGGTGTTCGGCAGGGCGATGTGGACGTCGCCCTCCGCGTTGTGCGCCAGGGCCTTCGACGCGTCCTTCCACACCTTCTCGCCGTTCGGGTGGTTGTCCGAGAACTTCGGCATCTCGACGCCGTTGTCCTTCAGGAGGCCTTCGAGGGTGTTGCCGCCGTTCTTCTTGGCCAGGTCGATCGCCGGGTTCTCGATCGAGCCGTGGTACTTCGACTCGGAGAGGGGCTTGCCGGTCGCGGGGTCGACGACCGAGTCCTTGATGTGGCCGCCCGACCAGAACCACGACTTGTCCTTGCCCGGCGCCATCATCTCGTCCCACTTCTTCGAGAACTTGGCGTACTGCTCGTCGGTCATGTTGTGCGGCCGGATCTTGCCGTCCGGGTCGCGGAACTCGTCGAGGCCGTCCGGTTTCTTCGACCCCGGCGGGAGCTTCGCCGCGTCGCCGCCGCCCGCCGGGTTGTCCGGGGCCTTCGGGCCGCCCGTCTTGCCGCACGGGCTCTGCACCAGGCCGAGCGGGTCGCTCTGCAGGTGCGGCTGCTCGACGTAGCCCACCGGGTCGGGCGCCGCGGCCAGGCCGAGCGGGTCCTGGCTCAGGTACCGGCCCGTCTGCGGGTCGTAGTAGCGGTAGACGTTGTAGTGCAGCCCGGTCTCGGCGTCGCGGTACTGGCCCGGGAAGGCCAGCGGCATCGGCGCGGTGCCGGACGTCGACGGCAGCAGCTCGCCCCAGAAGCTCGTGCGCGCCTGCCAGCCGATCGTCCCGTCCGCGCCGACGAGCTCGGTCGGCGTGCCCGCCGGGGACGTCACCACCGTGTGGAACCGCACCTCGGCTCCCCGCTGCTCGACCTGCACCACCGGCCGACCGTCGTCGGGATGACGCTCCCAGGTCAGCACGCGCGAGCGCCCGTCGTCGGTCAGCTCGATCTCCTCGACGAGCTCGGCGCCGCTCCAGACGAACCACGTCTCGGCGGTCTGCCGCGGCGCGCCGTCGTCGCCGAGCTCCCAGCGCCGCTTGGCGAACCGCCGGCCGAGCGCGTCGTAGAGGTACGTCCAGAACGACTCGTCCGGGGCGATGACGGTGATCAGCCGGTCCAGCTCGTCCCAGACGAACCGCCACTCGGCGCCCGCGTGCACCCGGCTGGTCACCCGGCCCTGCGGGTCGTGGCCGTACCGCGTCCCGGCGGACGTGAGCCGGCCCGCCGCGTCGTAGGCGAAGCGTTCGACGCCGTCGGGCGTGAGCACTTCCGCGACCCGCCCGGCAGGGTCGAACCCGAACCGGACCGGCCGCGCGTCGCCGATCGCGGCGAGCCGGCCGTCCGGCGTGTAGGTGTAGGTGCGCCGGCCCAGTCCGGTGATCACCTGCTCGCCGAGCCGGTCCGCGGCGTCGAAGACCTGACGCTGGACCTCCGCGCCGTCGACCGCGCGGCGGACTTCGCGACCGGCTTCGTCGTACTCGAACGCGATTTCGCGGCCCGCGACGCGCAGCGACACCGGCAGTTCGCCGTGGTAACGCCACTCACTGTCCACACCGGACAGTGTGGTGCGGTGGACGCCCGCGGCGTCGTACGTCCAGCGCACGCCGACCCCGTTGACGGTCTCCTCGCGCACCCGTCCGCGCTCGTCGCGCACGATCTGCAAGACCGAGTCGGCGTTGATCGCGTACTCGAGCCGGCCCAGCGCGTCGTAGGCGTACCCGGTGACGCCGGTGGCCGTGCGGCGTTCGACGACGTTGCCGAGCTGGTCGTAGGCGTACTCGGTGACCTCGTCGAGGCCGTTGGTCATCCTCCGCAGCTGCCCGGCTTCGTCGTAGGCGTAGGTCAGCTGGCGGCCGTCGAAGTCGGTCTCCTCGACGAGCCGCCCGGCCGGGTCGTAGGTGTAGTGCCAGGTCTGGCCGCGCGGGTTGGTCACCGCGACCAGGCGCAGCTCGGCGTCGTAGCCGTACGCCGTGCGCGCGCCGGCGGCGTCGAACTCCTCGACCGGCAGGCCGAACGGGCCGTACGCGCGCCGCGTCGTCCGCCCGGCGGCGTCGCGGTGCTCGACGACGCGCCCTTCGCCGTCGTGGCGCCAGCTCTCCCGCTCACCGTGGGGGCCGACCCGCCAGGAGCACTGCCCTTCGGCCGTCCAGCCCAGCCGGGCCGCGCCGCCGGACGCGGTGTGCACCAGCCGCGGCCGGCCGAACGGGTCGCGGTCACCCGGCCGCACCGCCGCGGTGAGCACGGGTTCGTCGCCGAGGACGTCGGCCGGGCCGTCGACGCGCAACCGGGTGGAGACGCCCGGCAGGGCGGCGTACGGATCGGCCGCCGCGGCCACCACCCGCGCGTCGCCGGCCCGCAGCTCCACCTCGCCCGTCTCGGCCGGCGTCAGCCGCACGACGGAACCGTCCGGCCGCGTCACGGTCGCCAGTACGCCGTTTTCGTAGCCGTAGAACGTGATCCGCCCGAGCTCGTCGGCTTGCGACAGCAGGTCGTCGTAGCGGGTCCACGAGTAGCGGCGCGTGTGGCCGAGCGGGTCGGTCCGCTCGACGAGCTGCCCGGCCTCGTTCATCCGGTAGGTCCAGGTGTGGCCCAGGGCGTCGGTGTGCCGGGTGGTCCGGGTTTCGGTGTCGTAGGCGAAGGTGCCGTTGAGGTAGCGCTCGGCGCCGACGCTGCGGACGCAGCGGCCCGCGGCGTCGTAGACGTACCGGTACCAGGTGCCGGTGCGGTCCTGCCAGCCGACGATCCGGTCGTCGACGTCGTAGTCGAGGTTCACCGGGCGCCCGGTGAACCCGGCGATCTGGGTCAGCTGGCCGAGCCGGTTGTAGCCGTACCGGACGACCGGCGCGCCGCCGGGCACGCCGAGCGCGGTGACCCGGCCGCCGCCCGACTCGACGTTGATTTCGGTGCCGTCGTCCCGGCGCAGCAGCCGCGGGGCGCCGCTGCCGTCGTGGTCGATCGTGGTGCGGGAGCCGCCCTGCTCGATCAGCGTCAGCGGCCGCACCGGGCCCGGCCCGTCGGCGAACCCGAGGTCGCTGGTGCCGGTCGAGAGCCGGTAACCCTCGGCGGTCCGGCGCAGCGGGTGGCGCGGTCCTTCGATCGGCAGCACGGGCCGGTCGCCGCCGGGCAGCGGGTACACCAGGACCATGCCGTCCTCGGCGTAGAACCGCACCTGGTCGCGGCCGACCTCCAGCCGCTGGTCCAAAGTGGACGCCCAGGAGCGGCCGAACCACCGGCCCGCGCGGTAGGCCGACAGGTGCGTGCGCGACAGCACGAGGTCGCCCGCGTCGCCGGGCAGGGTCAGGTCGACCTGCGTCAGCACCACTTCGCCGGTGGCGACGTCGACCGGGTCGGAGACGCAGACCTTCTTGTCGTCCGGCACCGCGCGGTCGCGCGGGCCGTCGCCCTTGGGGTCGCCCTTCGGCTTGCCACCGCCGTCCGGGCTGCCTTTCGGAGTGCCCCCGGGCGGGTCGGCCTTCGGCGGCGGGCCCTCGGCCGGCGGGTCGCTCTTCGGTGGCGGGTCGGTCTTGGGTGGCGGATCGCTCTTCGGTGGCGGGTCGCCCTTCGCGCCCGACGTGCTGGTGCTGTCGTCGCCCTTGGGCGGCGGGTCGGTCTTCGGCGGCGGCGCGTCGGGGTCGCCCTTGCCCTTGGGGCCGCCGAGGTCCTTGGGGTTGCCGTTGATGTCGGCGTGCTTCGGCGGGGGTGCGGCTTTGCCGGGCTTGATGTTCTTCAGCGCCTTCGCGGCGTCGCCGAACAAGTCGCCGGCGCGCTTGAGCAGCGGGATGAGCGCCTGCAGTGCTTTGACGAGGCGCTTGGTGAGATCGGCGATCTTCGAGGTGGTCTTCGCGACCGCGGTGATCACCTGCGGGACGACCCACGTCATCCCGATGCCGAGCGTGAACACCACTTGTAGCGCCCAGCTGATGAGGTGGCCGACGAGTTCGGCGATGATGTCGCGGACGAGGGCACGCACCGCGGCGACGACTTCGCCGGCGGTCTTGACACCGCTGGAGGCGCCCTCGCATCCCTTTTGCGCCGTTTCGAGCAGGGTGACCGTGTCCTGGGCGCGCTGCCGGTAGGCGTCCCCGGCATTGCCCGTCCACGACGAGATGTCCGTCTTGACCATGCCGGTGAGGTCTTGGCCGACGCTGCCGAGTTCGGTGGCGACGTTCTTCCAGGTCTCGGACTGGGCGGCGATCTCATCGGCGTTGCCGGTCAAAGCGTTGAGCGCTTCTTTGAGCGGGCCGACGTGTTCGATGAGCCAGCCGACGCCGGCGGCGAGGATGGCGCCGAAGGGGTCCATGGCCATGGAGAGGGCGTCGAGGGCGGTGCCGACGGCGCCGAGGGCGACCGACGCCCAGTCGCCGCTTTCGATCGCGGACTTCAGGTCGTTCGCCGACTCCAGCAGCGAAATGCCCGAGTACGCCTTGGTGGAGTCTTTGGTCTCCGCGACCAGCGGGTTGCCCACAACGCGACCTTCCTGACGTCACGGCGAACATTCGTCAAACTTTCAAAGAGCTTCCGGTGAACGTAGCAGCGCCACCACGGCGAAGGTTCGGGTTGCCCGAAAATCCGGTGATCCCTGGCTCGGGCGGGCAACGGGGGGACGAGCCGCCGCGGCTGCTGCAGGCGGACGGCCCGGCCACCGCGACCGGGCTGGGCAAGCGGGTCGGGGAGAGCTCCGGCACGACCAGCTGGCACCTGCGGCTGCTCGCCGAGGCCGGTCTGGTCGAAGAGGACAGCGAACGCGGCAACAAGCGCGAACGGTGGTGGAAGTCCGTCCAGAAGTCGACGCGGATGCGGGCCGCCGACTTCATCGGCGACCCGGACCTCGCGGCGCCGCTGGACATCTACCTGCGCTCGGTGATCGAGCACCGGTACGAAGCCGAGTCGCGGTTCGTCAGTGAACTGCCGCGGTGGATCGACCAGTGGCACGACAAGGCCGTTTTCAGCGACGTCCGGCTGAGCCTGACGCCCGAGGAAGCGGCCGCGATGAGCGCCGAGGTCGACGCCGTGATCGACCGCTACCGCCGGGACGCGCGAGCGGGCGACCACGACGTGCTCGCGCACTGGTCGGCGTTCCCGCGGCAAGCGCGGCCCGAAGAATCCGACTGAAGAATCCGACTGAGGGGGAATTGATGGTGCACTTCTTGCTGGCCGAGGACCTCGTCCGCGAGCGCGAAGCGGACCTGAGGCGGGCGGCGGTCCGCGTCCGGCGCGAGGGAACGCGACGGCAGCGCCTCGGGTGGGTCCTCGTGGAAACCGGGCTGAGACTGGCTCAGGCGCCCAGTTCCACCGCCCGCCGCACGTCGCCCGCGTAGGCCTCGGGGCGTTCCCAGGCCGCGAAGTGGCCGCCGGCCGGGTGTTCCACGTACTCGCGGATGTTCAGGAACGCCTCGGCGTAGCTGCGCGGCTCCGGCTTGGTGTCGCGGGGGAACACCGACAGCACGGTCGGCGTCTCGACCCGGCCGGGCAGCGTGACCGGTTCGGCGTACGTGGCGAACGACGTGCCGATCGTGCCGGTGACCCAATACGCCGTGATCCACGTGAGGAGCTCGTCCGGGGTGAAAGCCGAGGCGTCCGACCAGGAATCGAGCTTCTCGGCGAGCCAGGCGGCGAGCCCGGCGGGGGAGTCGCCGAGGGCGACGGCGAGGGTGTTCGGCCGCGTCGACTGCTCGGCGATGTACCCGCCCTCGCTGCGGAACCACCGCGCCGCCCGGCCGAGGTAGGCCGCCGCGTCCGGGGCCAGCGTCGCCGGGTCGGCGGTGAGTGCGCGCTGCGGAGCGACGTTCGTCAGGTGCAGGGCGGTCACCCGGTCCGGGTGTTCGCTCGCGAGGATCTCCGCGACGGTTCCGCCGATGTCGCCGCCGGACACCGTGTAGCGCGGGTAGCCGAGTTCGGCGAGGGCATCCGCGACGAGGCCCGCGATCCGGCCGGCGGACATGCCGGGCTCGGTGAGCGGAGCCGCGAACGGGAAGCCCGGCAGCGCGGGAACCACCACGTGCAGGTCCTCGAGCAGGGGCAGGACGCGTTCGAACCGCAGCACGGAGTCCGGCCAGCCGTGCAGCAGCACGACGACGGGGGCGGCCGGATCCGCGGCTCGCTGGTGGATCACCCGCAGCGCCCCCGCGGTCGTCCACGGAAGCGCGTCGATGCGGCGCTCGTGCACGGCCCAGTCGTAGCCGTTCGCCCAGTGGTCGAGCAGCTCGTCGAGGCGGGCGCGGCCGATGCCGCGGGCCGGGTCGTCGCTCCACGGGGTGGGGACGCGCCGCGTGCGCCGGAGTCTGTCGCGTAGTTCGTCGCTCATGTGTATCACCGTACACATGATGTGTATGCTCGTACACATGACTTCGCGCAACGCGGCGGCCACCCGGCAACGGATCCTGGAGCACGCGAAACGCCAGTTCGCCCGGCACGGGTACACGGCGATCACGGTCAAGGGCGTGGCCGACGCGGCCGGCGTGTCGCCCAACCTCATCACGCGCTACTTCGGCGGCAAGGACGGCCTGTTCCTCGCCGCGACGCGGGTGGAGATCCCGGTCGCGGACTCGTTCGACGGCGACCGTGCCACGCTGGGGTCGCGGCTGGCGGCGAGCATCGTCCGCCGCTGGTTCGGCGACCCGGGGGAGGACCCGCTGCTGGTGCTGCAACGCGCGTCCGGCGAACGCCCCGAGGCGGCGGAGGCGCTCGCCGCGTTCCTCGACGCGAACTCCCTGGAGCCGTTGCACGGCTACCTGCGCGACAGTGGTCTGGACGACGCGCAAGCCCGCGCCCGGGCCGCCGCGATCGACGCGTTCGTGCTCGGCGTCTCGACCCGGCGCCGCGTCCTGCGCGCCGAACTCGGCGACCCGGCCGAGCTCGAGACGTGGCTGGGCGAGACGATCCAGCGACTGGCCGACGGGTGAGGCCGAAGCCCGGGAGTACGCGGCCGCCGTCCGGCTAGCCGGGAACCACCCGGTGGCGCAGCTGTTCGAGCGTTTTCGCCAGCAGCCGGGACACCTGCATCTGGGACACCCCGATCCGCTCGGCGATCTGGCTCTGGGTCAGCTCCTCCACGAACCGCATCTCGATGATCGCGCGCTCGCGGGGCGGGAGGTCGGCCATCGCCGCTTCCAGCGTGAGGTGGTCGTCGGCCTTGGCGTACGGGGATTCGCGGTCGGCCAGCTGGTCGCCGATCGTGCCGGTGTCGCCGCCGCCGCGGGCCGGGGCGTCCAATGAGGCCGGCTTGTACGCCTCCGCCGCCAACAGTCCTTCCCGGACGGTCTCGACGTCGATGTCCATGTGTGCCGCGAGCTCGCTCGGCGTGGGGGAGCGGCCCAGGTCGTGGGCCAGCTCGCCGGTCGCCTTGACGAGGTTTTGCTGCAGCTCCTTCAACGCCCGGGGCACGCGCATCGACCACGCGCTGTCGCGGAAGTGGCGGCGGACCTCGCCCATGATCGTCGGCACCGCGAAGGACAGGAAGTCCCGGCCGCGGCCCGGGTCGAAGCGGTCGACCGCGTGGATCAGGCCGGTCCGCGCGACCTGCACGAGGTCGTCGAAGGACTCGCCGCGGCCGCCGAAGCGCTTGGCGATGTTCTCGGCCAGGGCGAGGTGCTCGGTGATCAGTCGGGCACGCAGTTCGGCGTGCCGGGGATCCCCGGGGGTGAGCTCGCTGCGTTCGTCGAACAGCGGAGCGCAATGGGCGAACTGGTTGGTCCGCCGAGGCGCGGGGGTGAGCGTCGCGGTGGGTCGCTCCAAGGCTCTGACAACCATGGTGACCACTTACCCAAAGCCGTCGCAAACCACACGACCTGGTGTTTCGTTGGTACATCCGGAGCAACCGGGCTCAGCAGGACAGCGTCCCCGCGCGCAGGGCGTGGCCGCCGTCGTCGGAGTCGTCGGCCCACACGACAGCCTTGCGGCCCGACGAGCACGTCGACTGCGGGGCGATCGCGAAGCCTTCGTTGTTGTAGTTCGGCATCTTCGACGGCCGCGCGTAGGTCGCCGACACTGGACGGCACCCGGCTGTGGCGGATCGACCTGGGCCGCAACATCCGCGCCGGCGCGCACTACACGCAGTTCCAGGTCTTCGACTACGACGGCGACGGCCGCGCCGAGGTTGCGATGAAGACCGCGGACGGCACGCGCTCCGGCACCGGCCAGGTCATCGGCAGCTCCGGCGTCGACTACCGCAACTCGAGCGGTTACATCCTCTCCGGGCCGGAGTACCTCACGATGTTCGACGGCCGGACCGGCGCGGCGATGTCGACGGTGAACTACGACCCGCCGCGCGGCACGGTGTCCTCGTGGGGTGACAGCTACGGCAACCGGGTGGACCGGTTCCTCGCCGGGACGGCCTACCTGGACGGCTCGCGCCCGAGCCTGATCGTGTCCCGCGCCTACTACACCCGGACCGTGATCGCGGCGTGGGCGCGCTGACCGAGCGGTGGAAGTTCGACTCGAACTCGGCCGGCTCGCAGTACACCGGCCAGGGCGACCACCAGCTGGCCATCGCGGACACCGACGGCGACGGCCGCGACGAGATCGTCGTCGGCGCCATGGCGATCGACGACGACGGCGCTCCACTGTGGAACACCCGGCTCAGCCACGGCGACGCCATGCACGTCGGTGACCTGATCCCGGGCTGGGCCGGGATCGAAGAGTTCAAAGTGGACGAAGACACGGCGAAGCCGGCCGCGACAACGGCCGCGGCGTGTCCGACGACATCTACGCGGGCAGCCCCGGCGCCGACTCGTGGTCGTCATCTGGTGGGACGGTGACGCCCAGCGCGAGTACCGGGAGGCCGTCGCGTGGCAGAACACCGCCTACAACCGGCCGCCGCACCCGGGCTTCGCGCTCGCGAGGTGAGCGGGAACGCAACCGCCGACGTAGGCTGACGCGCCGAGGAGAGCGCGACAGTGGTGGTGCGGATGGGCGAGGCGCGGGCGGACGCCCGGGACACCGCGTGGTCACTGGCGGCCCGGGTGCTGGACGAGCTGGACGAGCTCACCGGCGCCCTGGTCGCCGTCATCGGCGAGCAGAACCCCGGCTACCGCGTGGTCGACGTCGTGCCCGATGACGACCTCTGGCGCTCCTGCCACGACAACCTCCGCCGGGTCCTGCAGCTGATCGGCCGGGGCACCGGCAGCGGCGAAGACCTCTACGACGCGGCGAAGGCGACCGGCCGGCGCCGCGCCGAGCAGCAGCTCCCGCTCGACGACGTGCTGCGGTCGTTCCGCATCGGCGGCCGGCTGGTCTGGCAGGCCCTCACCGCGCAGGCCCGGGCGACCGGGTCGGTGAACAACGAGGCCATGCTGGACCTCGCGACCCGCGTCTGGGAGGTCGTCGACGCCACCTCGGCCCAAGTCGCGCTGGCCTACCACGCGGCGGAACGCAGTTTCGTCCGCGCGGACGAGCAGCGGCGCGCGTCGCTGTGGGAGGGGCTGCTGCAGGGCCGGGCCGCCGACGCGGGGTTCGTCTACGAGGCCGGCCGGGTGCTGCGCCTGCCGATTTCGGGACCCTACGTCGTCGTCGCGGCCGCGGGGCCCGGCGATGGCGCCTTCGCCGAGCCGCTCGGCTCCGCCCTGGAGGACCTCGGCTCGGCGTCGGCCTGGCAGTCGCGCGCGGACGTGCTCGTCGGGCTCGTGTCCCTGCCGGGCCGGGAGGTGACCGGCGTCGTCGGCGCGATCGGGTCCGTGCTCACCGTGCCGGCCGGGGTGTCGCTGGTCGTCGACGGGCTGGCGGCCGTGCACACGGCCTACCGGCAGGCGGTGCTGGCCATGCGGACGGTCCCGCCGGGGCGCGTCGATGTCGTCTGCCTGGCCGAACGGCTGCCCGAAGCCCTGCTGCTCTCCTCACCGGAGCTGACCGAGTCGCTGCAGCAGGACTGGCTGGGTGGCCTGCTGGACCTGCGGACCGCCGAGCGCGGGCCGCTGCTGGAAACCCTGGCGACGTGGGTGCGGACCGGCGGCTCGGCGACCCGCTCGGCGCAGGCGCTGCACTGCCACCGCAACACCGTGCTCAACCGGATCCACCGGCTCGAGGAGCTGACCGGCCGGTCGCTGACCGGCGGGGAACTGGCCCTGGAGCTGGCCTTGGTCGTCCGCGCGTTGCCGTTCCTCCCGCCACCGCGCGTGCCCTGACCGGTACCCCCTGTGCACAGTGCACAACGACACTAGGCCAAATGTAGGCACCCAGGTCCTTCATTCGGCGGCGTGATCTGTGCAACACTCCGGCCGGCGGTGCTCCGGCCCGCGCTCTCCCACACCGTCGTTCGAGAGGTCCCAGCCGCTCATGCCCGAACACGACCCCGCCGTCCCACCACCCGGGCCCGAGCCGCGCTCGATGGCCCGCCGCCGGTTCCTCGGCTTCGTGCTGGCCGCGCCCACGCTCGCCGTCGCCGCCCAGATCGGCGGCTCCGAACTGGCCCCCCGCGAAGCCGACGCGGCGATCCCGTCCCTGCCCCAGCCCGAAGACATCTTCGACCTCGGCGACCTGCAGAACCTCGCCGCGCTGCCGACGTCGGGCTTGATCAGCGTCCAGGTCAGCGCCGATGGCCGGGCCGCGTTCGCCGTGCCGCGCACCGAGGTCGGCCAGGGCATGACCACCGCGGTGGCGATGATGATCGCCGAAGAGCTCGACCTCCCGCTGGACAAGATCGACGTCACGCTCGCCGACGCCCGGCCCGAGCTGCTGATGAACCAGCTGACCGGCGGCTCCAACTCGATGCGCAGCATCTACACGCCGGTCCGGACGGCGTCGGCGATCGCCCGGCAGCGGCTGCTGGCCGCGGCCGCCGCGAAGTGGGGCGTGCCGGCGTCGCAGCTGACGACGTCCGGCGGCGTCGTGCACGATTCCTCCGGCCGCACGGCGAGCTACGGCTCGCTGGCGAAGGCCGCCGCGTCCGCGACGACGATCAGCGTGGCCGCGACGCTCAAGCCGCGCTCGGAGTTCAAGGTCCTCGGCACCCCGCAGAACCGCCTCGACGCGCACGCGTCGGTCACCGGGACCAAGCAGTTCACCCTCGACCTGGACGTCCCGGGCGCGCTGCCGACGATGGTCGCCCGGCCGCCGACGATCAACGGCACCCCGCGCTCGATCCTCAACGCCGCCGAGGTCAAGGCGATGCCGGGGATCACCGACGTCGCCGCGATCTCGCACGGCGTCGCGGTGCGCGGCCGCACGTTCGGCCAGTGCATCGACGCGATCCGCGCGCTCAAGGTGACCTGGGGCGCGGGCACGGTCGACGGCGAGTCCGACGCCACCGTGTTCAAGAAGCTCAAGGCCGCCCAGCTGCCGATGACCGTGCCGGGCCTGCTCGACCAGTACATCGATGCCGAATTCACCTTCGCCGCCGCCAGCAACAGCCCGCTCGAAACGGGCGCCGCGATCGCCGACGTCCGCGCCGACCGCGCGGAGATCTGGTCCTGCCTGAAGGTGCCGATCGTCGCGCAGGAAGAGATCGCGAAGCTGCTGGGCATGCCGCAGGACGCGGTCACCGTGCACGTCACCCAGGGCGGCGGGTCGTTCGGCCGGCACCTGTTCCACGACGCGGCCGCCGAAGCGGCGGAGGCGTCGCAGAAGATGGGCAAGCCGGTCAAGCTGATGTGGTCGCGCACCGACGACTTCCGGCAGGGCCGCATCCACCCGATGTGCGTGTCGCGCGTACGGGCGACCTACCTGCTCGGCAACGTCGTCAGCTTCGAACAGCGCCACACGAGCGTGCAGACCGAGTTCAGCCACGGGCTGGGCGAGATGATCACAGCGACCGCCGCGAAGCTGCCGATCGGCGGCAACCTCAGCTTCGCCGAGTCGATCTTCCTGCTGAGCCAGTCCTCGCCGTACAAATTCGGCGTCACGACCCAGCTGCTCAACGAGATCCCGCTGAAGTTCAACACCGGCAGCATGCGCAACATCTACTCGCCCAACGTGGTCACCGCCGAGGAGCTCGTCGTCGACCAGCTGGCGAAGAAGTTCGGCAAGGACCCGGTCGCGTTCCGCCGCGAGTTCCTCAAGGACGACCGGCTGCGCGCGGTGCTGGACAAGGCCGTACAGGTCGGGAACTGGGGCCGCTCGCTGCCCGCCGGGGTGGCGCAGGGGATCGCGCTGCACTCGGAGTACCGCGGCGCGGTCGCGGTGCTGGTCGAGATCGACTGCCGGCCGGAAACGGTCAACCGCAAGGTGCGCGACGGCGTCACCGGCCCGCGCGTGACGAAGGCCCTGGTCGTCGTCGACCCCGGCTTCGCGATCAACCCGCGTGGCCTGGAAGCCCAGATGATCGGCGGCCTCAACGACGGCATCGCGATGTGCCTGACCTCCAGCATCCACATCAAGGACGGGCTCCCGCTGGAAGGCAGCTGGGACAACTACTTCTACACGCGCGAGTGGAACACCCCGCCCGAGACGCAGGTCGTCATCATGCCGAACACCTCGTCCAGCCCCAGTGGCGCGGGCGAGCTGGCGGTGGCGCCGTCGTTCGCCGCGGTGGCCTGCGCGTACGCGCGCGCGGTCGGCAAGATGCCGACCTCCTTCCCGATCAACCACGGCACGCTCTCCTTCGAGCCGCTGCCGGTGCAGCCGTCCACGCCGCCGTCGCCGACCGACGGCCTCGACCACGCCTACTAGGAGACCGCAGTGCCGCAACACACCCTGAAGATCAACGGCAAGGTGGTCACGGTCGACGCCGACGACGACCTGCGGCTGCTGTGGGTCCTGCGCGACCTGCTGGGCATCAAGGGCCCGAAGTACGGCTGCGGGCTCGACGTCTGCAAGGCGTGCACCAGCCACATCAACGGCAAGGCGTTCAACCCGTGCTCGGTCCGCGTGGCCGACATCGCGGAGTCCGACGAGATCACGACGATCGAGGGCCTGCCGGCGACGGTGGGCCAGGACCTGCACCCGATGCAGGAGGCGTGGCTGGAGTTCGACGTGGCCCAGTGCGGCTACTGCCAGCCGGGCCAGATCATGGCGGCGGTGGCGAAGGTCCGCCAGGCCCGCGCGGCGGGCCACGAGATCACGGACGCGGACCTGGACGAGATCCGCAACATCTGCCGCTGCGGGACCTACGCGCGCATCCGCGAGGCGGTGAAGGCGGGAGCGGCGAAGATGTGACGCGCGAGCGTCAGCCCGCCCCGGCGTCGATGTCCAGCAGGGCAACGAAAGCAGTCGCCGCCGGGGTCGGGTTCGCCGCCGCCCAGATCACGTACTCCACGCGGGCCGGGGCGTCGGTGATCTCGATCGTCACCACGCCCGTCAGCTGCGGCGCGTACCCCGACGGCAGCATCGCCACTCCCAGCCCCGGGCCGACCAGGCGCGGCACGTAGTCCGCGCTCGTCACCTCGTACGCCACCTCGCGGTCGAGGCCCGCCGCCGCGAACGCTTGGTCGGACTGCGCGCGCCCGGCCGTGCCCGGCGGCAGGTCGACGAACACCTCCGCGGCCAAGCGCTTCAGGCTGACCGTCGGTTCCCCGGCGAGCGGGTGGTCCGGGGCCACCACCGCGATCAGGTGACCGCGGGCCAGCTCGCGGACCGCGACGCCGCGCGGGCTCGCCGTCGTGGGCAGGCCGAGGAACGCCACGTCGAGGCTGCCGTCGCGGACCTGCTCGATCAGGTCGTCGCTCGCGCCCACCCGCAGGCTGATGCGCACCTGCGCGTACCGGTCGTGGAACTCGCGGATCGTGGCCGGGACGTCGGCCGCGGTGACCGTCGGGATCAGGCCGACCGCCAGCCGTCCGCGCACCTCGCCCACCGCCGCCGCGACCTCGGCCGCCGCCCGCTCCGCCGCGGCCAGGCACTGGCGCGCCGACGGCAGGAACGCCTCGCCCGCCGGGGTCAGCCGCACCCGGCGGCTCGTCCGCTCGAACAGCCGCGCGCCGAGCTCGCGCTCGAGCCGCGCGACCTGGTGGCTGAGTGCCGACTGGACGACCAGGCACCGCTCGGCGGCCCGGGTGAAGCTGTTCGTTTCGGCGATCGCTACGACGTACCGCAGCTGCTGGAGTTCCACGCATCCATCTTGAACCACGATCGCTGCGGTGACGAACATGTGTTGGACTCATCGATCGCCGTCCGGTGGGATTTCGGTATGACCAGCCAGCTCCTGCGGACGGACCCCGGCGACACCCGCCGCGTCGACCTGCCCCGCATCGCGCTCACCGCGGCGGCCCCCGCCGTGTGGGGCACCACCTACCTCGTCACCACCGAGTTCCTCCCCGCCGGCCACCCGCTCTTCGCCGGCCTCCTGCGCGCGCTGCCCGCCGGGCTCATCGCGCTCGCCTTCACCCGGACGCTGCCGCGCGGCGCCTGGTGGGGCAAGGCCGCCGCGCTCGGCGTGCTCAACATCGGCGTCTTCCTGCCGCTGCTGTTCGTCGCCGCGCAGCGCCTGCCCGGGGGCGTCGCCGCGACGCTGGGCGCCGGGCAGCCGCTCGTCGTCGCCGTCCTTTCGGTGCCCCTGCTGCGCCAGCGCTTGTCGGGGTGGCGGCTCGGCTGGGGCGTGGCGGGCATGGCGGGCGTCGGCCTGGTCGTGCTCGGCCCGGCGGCCACTTTCGACGGTGTCGGCATCGCGGCCGGCCTGGTCGGCGCGGCCACGATGGCGCTCGGCGTGACGCTGACCAAGCGCTGGGGACGCCCGGAAGGCGTCGGCCCGGCGGCGTTCGCCGGCTGGCAGCTCACCGCGGGCGGCCTCTTCCTGCTGCCGCTCACGGCCGTCTTCGAGGGCGCGCCACCGTCGATCGACGGCCGCGCCGCGCTCGGCTACCTCTGGCTCGGCCTGATCGGCGGCCTGTTGACCTACACGCTGTGGTTCCGCGGCGTCACGACGCTGCCGGTCGCCTCGGTGGCCGTGCTGGGGCTGCTGTCCCCGCTGGTCGCGGCCGTCCTCGGCGCGGCCGTCCTGCACCAGACCCTCGGCGTGGTCCAGCTGGCCGGGTTCGCGCTCGCCCTGGCCGCGCTCGTCGCCGGCCAGCTCCCCGCCCCGTCCGTCCGGAAAGGACAGTCCCGGTGAAGATCGCCGTAGTGGGCGCCGCCGGCATGGTCGGCTGCGGACCGGCACTTCACGGTCGGCTGCCGACCTTCGTTTCGCACCGCACCCGCGGGGCGGCCTCGGTCCCGGACGCGACGCAGTCGACCCCCTTGCCCGGCCCGGGAACGGGGTAGGTGAAGACGGTCGGCGCGTCGCTTTCGCGGCCGGCGGAGAACTTGATGACCGTCGGCTGCCACGAGCCGGTGCCGTGGAGGACCTTCGAGTAGTACGCGGTGTGCGGGCCGATCGTCGTGGCCATGCCTTCGCCGTCGTCGTTCAGCTCGTGCACGGTCAGCACGTAGTCCCCGGCGGTGTACTTGCCCTGGCCCTCGTGCCCGGCTTCGGCCGGGGTCGCGCTCAGGACCTCGGGCGCGACGGGGTCGGCGGCGGTGGCGAGGACGGTGGCCCCGATCGCCACCACCGCGGCCCCGGCGGCGGCCGAGAGGACCCCGATCCTCCTGGCTGTGAAGTCCATGACGATCAAGCTAGGCCGCCGGTGCCGGCCACCACCTCGGCCGAAGGGACAGCGGATCTCGTCCTTTCGGCCGAGGCCGAGGCCGAGGTCGACGCCGACGCCGAGGCCGAGGTCGAGGTCGACGTCGAGGTCAGGGGTGGATCAGCTCGTAGGTCAGCAGGACCAAGGCCGTCCCGACCGGACGCGCGCCGAGCAGCCGCGCGGGCTTGACGCCGGCCTCCGGGAAGAGCCGGGCGCCCGCGCCGACGACGAACGGGTAGGTCATCAGCCGCAGCTCGTCGGCCAGGTCGTGCTCGATCAGCGTGCGGACCAGCTTTCCGCTGCCGTACACGACGATCTCCCCGCTCACCTCCTCCTTCAGCTTCGCGACCTCCTTGACGACGTCGCCCGCCAGGACCGCCGTCTCGCCCCAGCCGGCGTCGTCGACGGCGGAGGAGGAGACGACGTACTTCGGCAGGGCGCGCAACCGGTCCGCCCAGTCGCCGGTGCGGGACGCCCAGCCCCGGTTCAGGAAGTACGCGTGGGTCTTCCTGCCCATGAGGAGGGCCGCGGCGCCGACGGCCTCCGCGTACTCGGCTTCGGCCCAGGCCGCGCGGTCGTCGTCGCCGATCCCGGTGAACCAGCTGACGGCCCCGTCGTCCCCGCGGGTGTCTTCGATGACTCCGTCGAGCGTGACGTTTTCGCTGATGATGATTTTTCCCATGCCGGGACTGACGCCGGGACGGCCGGGAAGGGGGCGGCGCCCCCTTCCCGTCCCGCGCGGCGTCCGTACAGGATGGAAGCGCGAGCAGGGAGACGAGGCCGGATGGGAACCGAACTGATCGGGCGGGCGCGGGCCGGGGACGGCGAGGCGTTCCGGGTGCTGACCGAGCCGCACCGCCGGGAGCTGCAGGTGCACTGCTACCGGATGCTCGGCTCGTACCAGGACGCCGAAGACGCCCTCCAGGACACGCTGCTGTCGGCGTGGCGGGCCCTCGGAGGGTTCGACGGCCGCGCGTCGATCCGCACCTGGCTGTACCGGATCGCCACCAACCGCTGCCTCAGCGCGCTGCGCGCGGCCGGGAGGCGCCCGGCGAAGGCGTGGGACATCCCCGGCATCGAACCGCCCGAACCGACGCGGCTCGGCGAAGTCGTCTGGCTCGAGCCCTTTCCCGACGCGCTCCTTCCCGCGCCGCCGAGTCCGGAGGCGTGGTACGAGCAGCGCGAATCGGTCTCGCTGGCGTTCGTGACGGCGTTGCAGGTCCTGCCGCCGCGCCAGCTGGCGGTGCTGGTGCTGCGCGACGTCCTCGGGTTCCCGGCGGGCGAGGTCGCCACCATGCTCGACACGACGGTCGACTCGGTGAAGAGCGCCCTCAAGCGGGCCCGGGCCGGGCTGCGGCGCCGGCCGGCGGGCGAACCGGCGCCCGCGCCTGGCTCACCCGCCGAGCAGGCGGTCGTGGCGAACTTCGCGCGGGCGTGGGAAACCGCCGACATCGACGCGCTGGTGGCCCTGCTGACCGACGACGTGTTCGTGTCGATGCCGCCGCTGCCGCTCGAATACGAGGGCCGGGACGTGGTGGGCCGGCTCTGCGCGGGCTTGTTCGGCGCGGGCCGCCGGTTCGCCCTCGTCCCGACGCGCGCCAACGGCCAGCCGGCGTTCGGCGCGTACCTGTGCGCGCCGTCCGGCATCCGGCACGGAACGGGGTTGTACGTGCTGACGTTGGCGGGGGACCGGATCAGCGCCCTGACCCGCTTCGAGAACAGCGTGCTCCCGGCGTTCGGCCTGCCCCGGTCGCTGCCGGAAGGCCGGAACCCGGGCTGAACGCCGGTCCGGTTCAGCCCGGCAGTGTCTCGGGGAGCCCGAACACCGGGAACAGCTTCTCGTCCAGGAACACCACGATCCGGCCGATGACCCCGCCCTCGGCCTCCAGGACGTGGATCCCGTGCCCGGCGAACGAGCCGTCCGCGCGTCTCGTGTAGCTGCCGACCGCCGGGAACCCGTTCGCGCTCGTCGGCAGCGCCCGGCGGGGGGAGGTGAAGACCCGGCGCGTGTGGTGCTCCAGGACCGCGTCGCGGCCGTGGAACCACACCGCGATCGGGGGCATCTGGTACTCGACGTCCGAGCGCAGCAACGCCGCCAGACCCGCCGTGTCCGCGTCCTCGAACGCCTTCAGGTAGCGCCGCAGGACTTCGTCGTCCAGGGCCGGGTCCGGCCGCACCTCGTTCTCGACCGGCTGGTCGGCCGCCAGCGTCGCGCGGGCGCGCTGCAACGCGCTGCGGGCCGCCGTCGTCGTCATCCCCAGCGTCGCGGCCGCCTCCGACACCGCGAACCCCGCCACCTCGACGAGCATCAGCACCGCCCGCTGCCGCGCCGGCAGCCGCTGGAACGCCGCCACCACCGCTAGGCGCGTGCTGTCGCGCAGGGCGGCCAGCTCGGCGGGGTCGTCGCCGGCCGTCGGCAGCGGCTCCAGCCAGGACACCGTGTCGATCCGGGGCAGCGCTCCGGCGGTCTCCGTCCCCGCGCCGAGCCCGGACGGCAGCACCCGCCGCCGCGCGCTCTTCAGCACGTTCAGGCACGCGTTCGTGGCGATCCGGTACAGCCAGGTGCGCACCGACGAGCGTCCTTCGAAGCCGTCGAAAGCCTGCCACGCGCGCAGCATCGTGTCCTGCACCAGGTCTTCGGCGTCCTGGAACGAGCCCAGCAGCCGGTAGCAGTGGGCGAGCAGCTCGCGGCGGTGCGGATCCGCCAGCCGCCAGAAGTCCTCGTCAGACATCGGGTCCTCCCTGTCCATACCGGTGCGGACAACCGAGCGGCCCCGGATGCACCGGTGCGTTCGCCCGCCGTGCCCGGTCCACCCGGTCATGACACCCGGAACCGCGAAGTGATTCCCGCACCGGCCCGGCGCCGGGCCCTCACCGCCGTCGACGGCGTGCTGCAGGTGGCCCTCGGCGCGGGCATGGTCGCGATGGCGTGCACGTTCTCGCAGGTCGTGCTCTTCGGCTTCGCCGGGCTGTGGTTCGCGGCCCGGTCCCTGGCCGGCCGGCGCGGGCACGACGCCCACCACGCCCTGATGGCGGCCGCGATGGTCTGGATGCTGTCCCCCGGAAGCGCCTCGACGCCCGTGGCTGTCCTGCTGACGCTGGTTTTCGCGGTGTCCGGCGCGTTCTGGCTGGGGCGGGCCGGTGCATTCCGGCCGCGCGCCTTGTCGAACCGGATGACCCAGACCCCGGATGACGGAGAACGACCGATGAACCTGCCCCGAATCGTTTCGCGGGACGAGTGGCTGACCGCCCGCAAGGAGCTCCTCCAGGAGGAGAAGGAGGTGACCCTGCGCCGTGACGCGCTCAGCGCCCGGCGGCGCGAACTGCCGATGGTCAAGGTGGACAAGGACTACGTCTTCGAAGGGGCAGCCGGCAAAGCCCGGCTGCTCGACCTGTTCGAGGGCCGCCGCCAGCTCGTCGTGTACCACTTCATGTTCGGCCCGGACGACACCGTGGGCCACAACAGCTGCGCGCTGCTGGTGGACAACATCGCGCACGAGGAGCACCTGCACGCCCTCGACACGACGGTCGCGCTCG
The DNA here is from genome assembly GCF_055633805.1 of Amycolatopsis sp. NPDC114478. Taxonomy (NCBI): domain Bacteria; kingdom Bacillati; phylum Actinomycetota; class Actinomycetes; order Pseudonocardiales; family Pseudonocardiaceae; genus Amycolatopsis; species Amycolatopsis sp. NPDC114478. The sequence continues at coordinate 120,520 of NZ_JBVKDO010000024.1, forward strand.
TGTCCCGCGCGCCGATCGGCCGGCTGACGGCGTTCCGGGAGCGGATGGGCTGGACGATCCCGTGGTACTCCTCGCTCGGCAGCGACTTCAACTTCGACTACCACGTCGCGAACGACGAGTCCGTCGCGCCGGTCGAGTACAACTACAAGGACAAGGCGACGTTGCTGGCGAAGGGCACGCCGTGGTACGCCGAGGGGGAGTGGCAGGGCCTGAGCGTCTTCCTCCGCGACGGCGACGACGTCCACCACACGTACTCGACGTACGAACGCGGTCTCGACCAGCTCGTGACGACGTACACCTACCTCGACCTGACCCCGCTGGGCCGGCAGGCGCACATCACGAAGTTCGGCCTGCACGACGAATACGCGTCGTAGCCGCTCAGACCGGGACGACGTGCACGACCACCGCGGTCGCGTTGTCCCGGCCGCCCGCTTCTTCGGTGTCGGCCAGGAGCCGGGCGACCTTCCGGGCGGGCGACGCCGGTCCGGCGAGGACTTCCCGCACCCGCTGGTAGGGCACCTGGTCGGTGACACCGTCGGTGCACAGCAGCAGGACGTCGCCCGGGCGCGGCGCGACGTTGAGGACGTCCGGCTCCGGGTGCACGGAGTGGCCGACGTAGCGGGTCAGCTGGTAGCGGGCCGCGTGCGCTTCCGGGGAGTCAAACGGGTACCAGCCGTTGACCGCGCCGAGCCACGCCATGGTGTGGTCGGTCGTCAGCTGTTCCAGCAGCCCGTCGCGCAGGCGGTAGCCGCGGGAGTCGCCTATCTGCATGAGCCACAGTCCGGCGCCGGACGCCACCAGCGCGGTCAGGGTGCAGCCCGTCAAGCCGCCGATCCGTTTGCCGGCCGCGCCGACCCGCGCCTGGGCTTCGGCGACCGCCGCGCGCAGCAGCGGGGGATCGACGGCGCCCCGGACCGGGCGGATCCGGTCCACGAACACCTCGACGGCCGTCCGGCCCGCCACGCGGCTGCCTTCGCCGTCGCCCATGCTGTCGGCCAGCACCGCGAGCAGCGGCTCCTCGTCGAGGTGCACGACGTCGAAGTTGGCCGGGTACCGCTCGCCGGTGACGCTCCCGGCGGCCGCGCGAAGGACGTGTTCCGTCATACCCGCATGATGCCCGATTCCGGTGAACGGGTGAATGGTACCTGCCGATCACTCAGGGAAACCGCCGCGGCCGGCACCGCGGAAATGTCATAACCGCATTTCAAACGTCCCGTCGAAAATTCCGGACAACCGACCGTCCGTCGACCGTGATCAATGAACGGTCATTTCGCCGGTGAATTTATTTCGGTTACACCAACCATCCTGCTTCACCCGATCGTGTAAATGCGCGGGCGACCATCCCGCGCGGATAGGCGGGCAGTGATGATGGCGGTAGGGTCGCCGGCGACAAGGCAACTCGAACGGCTGATCGCTGCCCTCCGGGCCGATCGGTCGCTGCCGAAAGAAAGCAAAGAGGAATTGGATTTCGACGCACTGGCCGCTGAGCTGCGCAATCTCCGGGACAGCGTCGCCGGGGTGACCGGCACGGTGCTCGCCGCGGTCGACGGGATACCCATCATCGCCGACGCGGACGACTACATCGACCCGGCGAAGATCTCCGCGCTCGCCGCCGCCGATCTCGGAATCGCGCGCCAGGCCGCCGAAATGACCGGGAAGGGCACGCTGAGCCAGACCGTGGTGTTCGGCAGCGACGGCTACATGGCCGTCTACGCCGTCGGCCGGCTGGCGTTGATGGTGGTGCTGGGGGACAAGGGCCTGAACGTCGGGCGCCTGCTCTTCGAGTCCCGCCCGGTCGTCGACCGGATCGGCACGATCCTGGCCGCGTAGCGCACAAGGCTGTCACAACGGAAAGGTTGCAGCACCATGATGAACATCGACACCGCGTTGAAGGAAGCCATGTCGATCACCGGCGCCGTCGGCGTCGCGCTGGTCGACTACGAAAGCGGGATGTCGCTCGGCACCAGCGGGGGTGGCGACTGGCTCGACCTGGAGGTCGCCGCCGCCGGCAACACGGAGGTCGTGCGGTCGAAGCTGCGGGTGATGTCCTCGCTCGCGCTCAACGACAGCATCGAGGACATCCTGATCACGTTGCACCGCCAGTACCACCTGATCCGGCTGATGAACTCGTCGCGGAACTCCCTGTTCCTGTACCTGGTGCTGGACCGGGAACGCGCGAACCTGGCCCTGGCCCGCCACTACCTGAAGCGCATCGAAGCCGACCTGCAGGTGTAGCTCGGGGGAGGAGGAGACGATGACCGGAGGCGGCTCCCGAGCCGCACTCGTCATCGGCTCGGCGTTGATGCACGACCTCGGTTCCCTGTTCCCGGTGGCGATGACCCTCGCCGGCGAAGAACTGGCGTTCACCTTCGTGTCGTCCTGCCCCTCGCCCGACGCCGTCGAGGAGTGGGTCCGGTTGCGGTCGGGTGCCGTCGTCGCCGACCGCGTGCTCCGCTTCCACGTCGACGGGGACCGGCGGCGGATCCGCGTCGAACTGGCCGGTTCGCCGGTCCGGGCCCTCGTCGTGCTCGCGGACGAGGTCACGGCGGCGTCGGTGAACGCCCCGCGCCTCGGCCGCTGGCAGGACCAGGTGCCCTGCACGCTGCAGGTCGCGATGGACGAGCTCGCGCGGGTGCTGTCGCGCTGCCACCGCCGCGCCGGCGGCGCCGAGCCGCTGATCGACCTCGACCTCGGCTATCGGCCGGACCGCGAGTACGAGATCCGGCTCGCGGGGGCGCACGAACGGGTACGGCCCTTCATCGCGCCGGTCCGCCCGGTGCTGGCGATGCGCTGGCGGTCGACGACCTCGGCGCAGCGCAAGGCGTTCCTCGACGAACTGCCGGACGGGGCGCCCGCCCGCGGCTGGCTGCGCCGGCGGCGCACCGTCCGGGTCATGGGCCTGGAAATGGAGGTGTCGCCCTGAGCGCCGTGGCAAAGTGACGGGCATGCGGATCAGCGAAGACGACTACCTGTGGTTCGCCGGCCGCGCCCTCGACGGGATGACGGCGATCCTCACGGACCTCGGCGACGAGCGGGCCAACCGCCGGCCCCCGCTGCCGGGAACCAACACGCCCTACGCGATCGTGACGCACTGCCTGGGCGTGCTCGAGTTCTGGGTCGGCGCCCTGGTGGCCGGCCGCGCGGTGGAGCGCGACCGGGCCGCCGAGTTCACGGCGTCGGGGCCGGTCGCCGGGCTGGTGTCGCGGGTCGCGGCGGCCAAGGAGCAGCTGCGCGCCGACCTCGCGGTCGCCGAACCGGAGGCACCGCTGCGCGTGCCGGCGCCGCCGAAGTACGCGGACACCCCGGCGGGCCGGACACAAGGCGGGGCGCTGCAGCACGTGTACGAGGAGCTGGCCCAGCACCACGGCCAGCTCGAGCTGACCCGCGACATCCTGTGCCAGAGCCGGCCGGCGAGCGCGGTGTAGACGCCGGCGCGGTGCTTGCGCAGGTAGGTCGTCGCGGTGCGGTTCTGGGCGTGGCTGCGCTAGCGCGGCCGCCGGCTTGTCGAACGCGTGCTTCCCCCTCCGCCGCACCTCGACCCACGACAGCGGCGACGCGGTTCAGGCCCGCATCAGGATGAAGTCCCCGTGGCCGCCGTAGCCGAGGACGTCCTCGGCGTACTGGGTGCCGTCGAACGTCGGGAGCCACCACCGGTTCCCGATCCGCACCAGCATCGGGTGCGGGATGTTCGTGCCGTACGGCGCGTTCAGCGTGCCCAGCTTGCGCAGCCGGAGGTCGTACACCGGGTACTCGCGCGCGTCGCCGTCGCTGGCGAACAGGTACCACCGCCCGCCCACCCGCTGCAGGATCGTGCCTTCGGTCTGGCCGACCGACGTGTCGGCGCCCAGCAGCGTCAGGCCGTGGTCGTAGTCGGCACCGCGCGGCGCGGCCGCCAGCGCGGGGTGGAACACGAAAGCCGGCTGCTGCGCGGGGCTTTCGACGAACGCGATGTGCCACCGGCCGTCGATCCGGGTCAGCGCCGGGTCCCACGAGCTGACGGTGGTCGGCAGCGGGAGCTGTCGCGTCGGCAGGACGTGCACGCCGGAGAGCACGTTCTCGCGGGTGACGGTGTGCCGCACGTGGACGCCGGTGAAGGAAAAGTCGCCCCAGGAGCTCATCAGCAGGATGAACCGGTCGTCATCGATGACGATCTGGCCGGCGTGGTCGCCGAGCACGACGCCGTCGCGCGCGAAGAACAGCGCCGCGACCTGCTCCAGCTTCGTCGGGTCGGCGAGGTCGAGCGTCCACACTCCCCAGTGCGCCTGCTGGAAGAAGCCGAGGCCGGCGTTGGTCATCGTCAGGTAGAGCTTGCCGTCGCGGACGTAGGGCCGGCCGTCGGCGTACTGCACGACGTGCGGGTCGCGCACGCCCGCCTGGCCGAAGTAGCCGGCCCGCACCCGGCCCAGCCGCGCCGGGCCGCGGCTGCCGTACGCGTAGCCGAGCTCGCCCAGCACGGCCGGGTCGCGCAGGTCGATCCGCGCGCGGACCTGGTCGCGCCCGGTCAGCAGCGGCCGCCAGCCGCCGCCGGTGTCGGCCAGCACCGTCACGGCGTTTTCGTTGACCACCACGGCGAAGCCGAACGCTCTCGGCAGGCTCGCCGCCGCTGTCTTGACGACGGCGGTGCCGCTCGCGGTGGTGATTTCGATGCCGGTCTGCCCTGCCGCGGGGTCGTACGTGCCGAGCACCGAAACGCCGTTCCCGGCGAGCCCGGCAACCACGGGAGCGCCGGCGTCGAGCACGTCGACGGTCACGGTCCCGTAGGGCGCCTTCGGCCGGACCCCGGTCTTGACGAGGGCGCCGGGCCGCGCCGCGGTGTCGACCTGGACGAACTTCGGGGCGATCAGGGCGAAGGGCCGGAACTGTTCGGCCACGGAGAACTTCAGGGAGAGCGGGTCGGTGCCGGCGGCTTCGGCGGTCCCGCCGAGCAGGCCCGCGGCCGCCCCGGTCACCCCCAGCGCGGTGAGGGCGCGCAGTACGTCACGTCGATCGAAGTCGGTCACCTGGACCTCCTGGTGGGGACGGATCGGACGGCTCAGTTTGTGACGTGGCATGCCACGTTGCAACCGGCGCGGGCGCCCGGCGCGGGGCATGCTGGACGCGCGTTCCGGCAAAGGGAGGACTCCGGATGAGCGGACGGACGACCGAAGTGACGTGCCCCCGGCCGCCGGGCCTGGCGACCGGGCCGGTCTACCTCGACTACAACGCCACGACGCCGGTCGACCCGCGGGTCACCGAAGCCGCGCTGCCGTACTGGACGGAGTTCTTCGGGAACCCGTCGAGCGAGCACGCCTACGGCGGCGAACCGCGCCGGGCGCTGGCCGCCGCGCGGGCGGCGGTGGCGGAGCTGGTCGGCGCGCGGCCGGGCGAGATCGTGTTCACCGGGTCCGGGTCGGAGGCGGACCTGCTGGCCCTGCGCGGCGCGGTGCTCGCCGCCGGCGCGCACCTCGTCGTCCAGGCGACCGAACACCCCGCCGTGCTGGAGACGGCCCGCGCGCTCGCCCGGCTGCACGGCACCCGGGTCACGGTGCTGCCCGTCGACCACCACGGGCTGGTCTCCCTCGACGCGCTGGAAGCGGCTTTGCGGACCGGCGCGGGCCGCGCGGTCGTGTCGATCATGGCGGCGAACAACGAGACCGGCGCGATCCAGCCGGTCGCGGAGTTGGCTGCCCTGGCGCACTCCCGCGGCGCGCTCGTGCACTGCGACGCCGCGCAGGCGTGCGGGAAGATCCCGGTCGACGTCGGCGCGCTCGGCGTCGACCTGCTGACGGTGGTGGGGCACAAGATGTACGCCCCGCGCGGCGCGGCCGCGTTGTTCGTGCGCGACGGCGTCGCGCTGGAGCCGGTCGCCTACGGCGGCGGGCAGGAACGCGGATTGCGGGCAGGCACCGAGAACGTCGCGCTGGCGGTGGCGCTCGGGACCGCCGCCCGGCTCGCCGCCGACGACCTCGCCGCGGGCGCCGCGCGGCGGATCACCGCGCTGCGCGACGACCTGCACCGGCGGCTCGCCGAGGCGCTGCCGGGCCGCGTCCGCCTCAACGGCCCCGCGGAGGAGGGGCGGCGGCTGCCGAACACGCTCAACGTGAGCATCGCCGGAACCCGCGGCGACCGCGTGCTGGCCGCCGCGCGGGCGATCGCGGCGGCCACCGGATCGGCGTGCCACAGCGGGATCGAGTCGCCATCGCCGGTGCTGACGGCGATGGGGTTCGACGCGGGCCGAGCCTCGGCGGCGATCCGGCTGTCGCTGGGTCGCTGGAGCACGCAAGCCGAGGTCGACACCGCAGTGCACGCGCTCGTCGCGGCGGTCGTGGGCAGCTGAGCCGGTGCTTTCGCGAGCAGTCGGTCGCGGCGGACCGCGCTGCCGTGGGGTCGATTTAGGCCGCCGCGGGCTGCGTTTTGGCGGCCATGCGGACTGCGCCGCCGTGGGGCTCGCGTTTTGGTCGCCCGCGGGCGGATCCTCGCCGGCAAGTCGCTGCCTCCGGATCCGCGTCCACCAGTGAGTGAACCGGCGTTCGCGCGCGGCGGCGTATTGTCGCACCGTGCAGATGCCGACACAGCCGGACCGCGGGCCGGCTCGCGGCCACGTGTGCTGGGGGTACCGGCGGTGGGCCGAGTTCGTCGCCCGCGCCCGGGACTTCCTCGCCGCGGGACTGGCCGCGGGGGAGCGGGTGCTCTACGTCGCCCCAGGCGACGAGGCCTTGCTGATCGCGCAGCTGCGGGAGACCGGGCAGTTCGACGCGGGGCTGCTGCGCGGGGCGGTTCAGGTCTCGTCCGTCGACTCGACCTACACCACCGGGACCGTCGTCGACCCCGCCGGCCAGGTCCGGCTCTACGCCGCCGCGACCGACGAGGCGCTCGCCGCCGGGTTCACCGGCCTGCGCGTCGTCGCGGACGCGACGTCGCTGGTGCGCACGCCCGCGCAGCTGGACGCTTTCGCCCGCTACGAGCACCTGGTGGACCGCTACATGGCCGCAAACCCGATGTCGGCGATGTGCGGCTACGACCTGACCGAGCTGGGCGGCGACGTCGTCGCGCAGCTGGCGTGCATGCACCCGGTCGCTCACGCGGGCGCGACGCCGTTCCACCTGCACGGCCACGCGCGCTCCCGGAACGTCGCCGCGCTGGCGGGGGAACTGGACTCGGCCGTACGCGAGCTGTGGCCGCTGGCCCTGGAACGCGCCGACCTGCGGGCGGTCCCGGGGCCGATCGCGATCGACGCCCACCGCCTCGGCTTCATCGACCACCGCAGCCTGTTCGACGTCGCCGACTACGCCGAGCGCCACGACACGACGGTCGTCCTGCGGACGCGGCTGACCACGCCGGCACGCCTGCTCGAGCTGTTCGACCTGGCCGGCGTCCGCGTGGAGGGGGAGTCATGACCGCCGAAGCGGAGACCGTGCCGCGAGGCTACGACCACGCCGCAGTCCACTACCGCTCCGACGCCGAGCTGCTCGCCGTCGCCGTCCCGTTCCTGGAGAGCGGGCTGACCGCGGGCGAGCCGACCATGGTGTCCCTGGAGCCGGCGCGGGCCGGGCTGGTGCGCGAGGCCCTCCCGTCGGCGGACGTGCGGTACCTGACCACGAACGAGCTCTACGTGCGCCCGGCCGCCGCGATCAAGTCCTACCGGGCGATGATGGCCGGGCTGGTCGCCGGCGGCGCCACCGGGATCCGCATCTTCGGCGAGATCCCGCGCGCGGCGATCGACACGTCGTGGGACGGGTGGGCGCGCTACGAGGCGGCGGTCAACCACGCCTACGACGAGTTCCCCTTGCGCAGCATCTGCGCCTACGACACCCGGACCACCCCGCGTCATGTGCTCGACGACGTCGCCCGCACGCACCCCTTCGTCGCGACGCCCGGTGGCCGCCACGGCAACGCCGGCTACGTCGACCCGCTCGCCTTCCTGGCCGGGCCCCGGCCGGTGGCGCCGCTCCCGATCCAGCACACCGCCCCGCTCGTCGTGCTCACCGACCCGCAGCCGGCGGGCGCCCGCCGAGCAGTGCTCGACCTCGGAAAATCCGACCTGCCCGTCGCCGAGGTCGACGACCTCGTCCTGGCGGTCAGCGAGATCGTCGACAACGCGCTGCGCCACGGCCGCCCGCCGGTCGAGATGCGGCTCTGGGCGGACCCCGACCACCTGGTCGTCACGGTGCACGACACCGGCGAGGGCCCGGGCGACCCGTTCGCCGGCCTGCTCCCGGCCGACCGCCGGATCGGCGGCCGCGGCCTGTGGATCGCGCACCAGATCTGCAGCCAGGTGGCGCTGTACCGCGACGAAACGGGCTTCACCGCGCGGCTCACCGCGGGCAACCCGTGGCTGCACCGGCCGGCGGACTGAGCACCAAGTCCTGCCCGGGCGCGCCGCGGCCCGGCTCACCGGTTCGCGGACGTCCGCTGGACGCGCGGGGGATGCGTCGCCCCGCCGTAGTGGGTGGCGCCGAGCGTCACGGCCGCCACCAGCACCACCGCTCCGGTCGCCGTCACGATGCGCGCCGGCCTGCCCGGTCGCGGGCGGCAGTAGGGGGCGTCCGCGGCGACGCCGGACAGCCTCGCCGTCGCCCACCGGTAGCCGTGGGCGAGCGAAAACACGAGGGTGGCCCCGATGATGAAGAAGTCCGCGACGTTGAACGAATACTTGCCGAGGGGCACGAAGTCGATCGCGCCGCGGACGCTGCCCGGCGCGGTGAGGTGGTGCAGCCCGAGGCGGTCGAGCAGGTTGCTGGTCCAGCCGCCGATCGCCAGCGCGGCCGGTGCCCGCAGGAGCACCGGGTGCCGGCGGCGCAGCAGGAGCAGCACCGCGGCCGTCAGCAGCGCGGCCCCCGCGAGGTCGAGCACCGCGCCCGTCACCGGGCCGGCGTACCACGCGCCGACGACCGGCCCGACCAGCGGGTTTCCGCCGAAGTTGATGCGCGTCCTCGGCACTTCGCGCCAGGCCCACGCCTTGGTCACCTGGTCCGCGGCGACGACCAGGAGCAGGGCGTAGGCCGTCCACGGCAGGCGGAGGACCGGGGGCGTGGCGGTGCCGTCAGGGTTCATCGTTGCCTCACAGCCCAAGCCGGGCGACCACGGCCGTCGCCCGGACGGGTGGCGACGGGGCTGCGTGGATTCGCGGGGGTGGTTAATACCCCACCGGCACCCCGGCCAAACATCAGTCCTTTGTGGACGGACGACCGGGCGGCCTCAGCCCGCGGTCTTGATGAGCGGAACGTCCCGGCACAACGCCCGGAAGCCGACGCTGTAGTACAGCTCGCGCGCGGCGGGGTGGCTCGGCGCGCCGAGGCAGGCGACGGTCGCGTGCGTCGCTCCGGCGTCCCGCGCCCGCCGCAGCCCGTTCAGGAGCATCGCGCGGCCCAGGCCGAGCCGCCGGTAGCCCGGGTGCGTGCCGACGGGCTCGAACTCGGCGGTCTTGTTCGCCTCGTCGAGCCACAGGATCGCCGAGGCCGCCATCGTCCCGTCCGGCGCCTCGACGAGGACGTGCAGGTCACCGCGGTACGCCGAGGTCCGCCGGACGCCCTCGTAGGCCTCTTCGTCGTACGGCGTGGGCGTCCACGCGGCGACGTGGGCCCGGACCGCCGAGGCCGGCCCGGCCTCGGCCGCGGTGCGGAACCGGAACCCCGGCGGCAGCACCGGTTCTTCGAGGTCGGTGAGGTCGCGTTCGGTGAGCTGGGTCCAGGAGTCCGCCGCGTCCGGGTCGGGCCGGTAGCCGTGCGCGGCCCAGCGGGCCAAGCCGGACTCGTCGGCCGCGCTGGGCAGCACCGTGCGCTCGACGTCGCCCGCGGTGGCGTCGAACCAGGCGATCACCTCGTCGACCAGCGCGGCGTGCGCCGGGTGGACCTGGTACGCGAGGTAGGCGCCGGTGACGTCCTTGACCGAGCCGTCGTCGCGCCGCACCCGGCGCGGCAGCTGGGCCCAGCCCCACGCCACCAGCTCACCGCCGGAGAACCACAGCCGGCGTGGCCAGGTCGCGCCGGCGGCGGCGTGGCCCCGGCCGAAGTTCCAGGCCAGCTCGCCGTAGGACGCGTCGCTGTTCACCAGGTCCAGGCGCAGCGCGGTGACCCGCTGCGCCAGCTCCTGCATCGACTCGACGTCCGCGGCGGTCAGCAGCTCGGAGTTCCCCATGATCGGCCACTGTGGCACCGCCGCGGGCGGGGAGTCGACTCGTTTTCGGAACCTAGAAGCGTTCGGGGATCCCCGCCAGCACCGCGCTCAGGCTCGGCAGCCACCGGTGCTGCGGATCGGGTGCCGACAGCCATTCCGTCGCCAGGTCCACCCGGCGCGGGCCGACCGGGAGCGGCAGCAGCGTTCCCCAGGCCAGCACCTCGACGTTCCTCGGCAGCGCGTCACGCGGGGGGATCAGCCCGTCGGTCTCCGCGAGGAGCGCCACGCGGGGGCCGTGCTGAGTGGGGAGGTGCATCGCCGGGCCCTGGCAGCCCGTCGCCGCGAGGCGCGAGAGGACCGGGCCCGCGCTCAGCTTGGGCAGCGTCACCGCGCAGATCCCGTTTTCCAGCGCGAGGAACGGGTGGACTCCCCGCCATTTGACCGGCCAGCCGAAGAGGCGGCCGTAGAAGGCGTCGACCCGGTCGCCCGCCGGATCCCGGGGCGCGACGGGCACCTGCTGGTCGAGCGACATCGGCGACGCCTTTCCACTCGGTGGGGAAGTGGCCGCCAGCCTAACGGCACTCAGTGCCGCTAGCAAGCCCGGCTGCTACCGTCCGGCCATGACCGATTCGCCGCGCCGCGCGCCGGCCACCCGGGTCGGGGCGACCCCCGCGGGCCGGCGGCAGCTGCGCCGCGCCCTCGCCTCGGCGGCCGTGGACCTGTTCGCCGCCAACGGCTACGAGGCCACCACGGTGGACGACATCGCGGCCGCGGCCGGCGTCGGCCGGCGCACGTTCTTCCGGTACTTCGACGCCAAGGACGACGTCCTCTTCGCCAACCACGACGAGATCGTGGCCGAGATGGAAGACGCCTTCGCCGCGGCCGACCCGGCGCGCGACCCGATCGAGGTGGCCTGCGACGCGGTCGGCCTCGTGCTCGACTCCTACGCCGGCGAACTCGACGTGTCGCTCAAGCGCTTCGCCCTGACCCGCACGGTGCCTTCGCTGCGGGACAAGGAGGTCGCGACGGTCGACCGCTACCAGCGCGTGCTCGCGCGCTACCTGCAGGCGCGCTACGAACAGCGCGGCGACCCGGCGGCGAGCCTGCGCGCGGCCGTCGCCGCCGCGGCGATCGCCGCCGCCAACAACCACGTCCTGCGGCGCTGGCTGCGCACCGGCGGCGAGGACGACATCAAGATCCGCGCGGCCGAGGCGTTCGCGCTGGTGGTCGCCGCATTCCGGGCGCCGCGCGAAGAACCGGCCACGGTCGTCGCCGTGATGACGACGTCGGCGCCGCTGCACGAGGTCGTCGCCCAGGTGGGGGAGGTCCTCCGCCGCCCGTAGTGGCACTGAGTGCCATGTCCGCCGAATCGAGGTCTGCACTCGATTCGTGGCGAAGCGGAAAAACGTCAGGCTGACGGACCGTCCCGCGAAAGAAACGGCGAAAACCTGTTCAACGCTTCCGGCGTGGTGCGGACGGGCGGGTGCTTGCTGCTCCTGAGCGCCCAGCCCGCGATGGTGCGGCCGATTTCCCCGGATCAGGCCGACGGAAAATTCAGCCGTGAATTTCGCGGTCGGGCCTTTTTCCGTTGCTGTATCACCCGGCTCCGGACAGGTGGACGGCGGCGATGCCGGCGAGGACGAGGTCGAGCCCGGCGAGGAACTGCTCGCGGTCGTCGTGCCCGCGCACCTCGGCCGCCACCGCGCGGGTGAACGGGTACTCCTCCGGGTCCAGCTCCTCCCACGCGGTCGAGACGGCGTCGAGGAACTCCGCGCGGTCCCCTTCGGGCGGGGCGCCCGCGTTGTTCGCGGCGTTCTGGCCGGCGGCGCCGAAGATGTAGCTCACCAGGGCCGAGGTCGTCGTGAACAGGTGGCCGTCCGACACGCCCAGCGCGCGGACCTGGCGGCCGATGCCTTCGAAGATCCGGGGCGTCACCGACCCCCATGGGCTGCGCGAGAGCTGCAGCGCCAGCTGTGTGGCGAGCCACGGGTGCCGCTCGATGGCGTCGAACAACCCGAGCGCGACCGCGCGGATCTCCTCGCGCGGCGAGCCGGGGGAGCCGACGGCCAGCGCGGCGGCGATCACCCCGTCGGTCGCCGCGTCGAGCAGCTCGCCCTTGTTCGCGACGTGCCAGTAGATCGCGCCTGCCCCCGTTTCGAGGCGTTCGGTCAGCGTCCGGAAGGTCAGCCCGGCCTCGCCGGTCGTGTCGAGGAGCTCGACCGCGGCTTCGACGATGCGGTCGCGGCTGAGGGCCTCCGTGCGGCGGCGGGTGCGGGGTGCCATGCCCTCATCTTGACATATCTGGAACGCTGTTCCAAGATGGAATGACATTCCAGAACGAAGGAGTCACCATGAACGTCACGATCATCGGCGCCGAGCTCGGCGGTCTCGTCCTCGCCCGCGTCCTGCACGTCCACGGCATCGCGGCCACCGTCTACGAGGCCGAACCGTCCCCCGCCGCCCGCAAGCAGGGCGGGCTGCTCGACATCCACGTCGGCACCGGCCAGGTCGCCCTCGAAGCGGCCGGGCTGACCGAGGAGTTCCGAGGGCTGGTCCTGGAGGGTCACGAGGCCACCCGGGTCCTCGGCCGCGACGGCTCGGTCGTCCACGACGAGCCCGACGACGGCACCGGGGGACGCCCCGAAGTGCCCCGCGGGGAGCTGCGGCAGCTCCTGCTCGACTCGCTGCCTGCGGGCACCGTCCACTGGGGACACAAGGTCACCGGCGTCCGCGCGCTGGGCGACGGCCGGCACGAGGTGGCCTTCGCCGGCGGCGCCACCGTCACCACGACCCTGCTGGTCGGCGCGGACGGCGCTTGGTCGAAGGTCCGCCCGCTGCTCTCCGCGGCCACGCCCGAGTACATCGGCCGGTCGTACGTCGAGACCTTCCTGTACGACAGCGACACCCGGCACCCGGCCGCCGCGAAGGCGGTCGGCGCCGGGGCCATGCTCGCGCTCGCGCCGGGCAAGGGGATCCAGGCCCACCGCGAGAAGGACGGCACCCTGCACACCTACGTCGCGCTGACCCACCCGATCGAGTGGTTCGGCGACTTCACCGACGCGGCCGCAGCCGTCGAGCGGACCGCGCGGGAGTTCGAGGGCTGGGCCCCCGAACTCACCGCGCTGATCACCGACGCCGACGCCGCGCCGGTCCTGCGTCCGCTCCACACCCTGCCGGTCGAGCACCGGTGGGACCGCGTGCCGGGCGTGACGCTGGTCGGCGACGCCGCCCACCTCGCGGCCCCGAACGGCGAAGGCGCGAACCTCGCCATGCTCGACGGCGCCGAGCTGGCCTTGGCCCTGGCCGGGCACGACGACGTCGAGACGGCGCTGGCGGAGTTCGAGCGGGCCATGTTCCCCCGGAGCGCGGCGGCGGCCGCCGACGGCGACGAGCTGCACGAGCTGCTCTTCGGCGAGGGCGCCCCACACAGCCTGGTCGCCATGTTCGCCGACGGGGGTCAGTGAACCCCGGCGAGGTTGGCGATCCGCATCGCGATGCCGTTCGGTCGAGGAGCCCGACGCCGGGATCCGCTCTGGCGTCGGTCACCTCACACTCTGCCAGTGATATCCGACTGTCGGAGTAAGAGCGTGTCTCACTTGGATCTTGGCTGCGGTGCGGGCAAGATCATGATTCGTGATGGACGAGTTGTCGCGGCGGCTGGTGCCCGACGAGTTG